>JALFSI010000010.1:0-86408 GCA_022779365.1 Clostridiales bacterium | reverse complement strand
GCATAAAAATATGTTGGCGAAAAATAAATCCAATAATAGGGTAAAAAATGTGCGCCAACAACAATGGCGTACACCATAATCATTTTATCCGGAACAGCGTACATTGTCCACAGAACAATCGGAAGATACATTAGCTGATTGAGGGCAGCCACAACGGAAAGACTGCTAAATGGATTATCTTTACAGAACATATCTACTTTTAGTATTTTTCCGAAAAGCATTCCGACTGGCATAAGTAATGCAGAGCAGCACATAGCAATCATGTTCTTTGCGGAAACATTCAAATCCGTGAGAAACGCAATCAGCATAATTGTCCATAAAACAGTGGACGCCATAATGAAGGGCAGCCCTTTCTTTTGCTTAACAGCAAATTCAACTTTTAAGTGGCCCAGTGCCTGATCTTTTGATCCGTTTTCAGACATTCCCATTCTCATCTCCTTCATACTGGTTTTCTTTAGGCGCTTGTAAGCAAAAATATTATAGCAAAAAAATGTGAACGATTCTACCGTTCAGCAAAAGAAAAACGTTAAAAAAAGCGCTTGACAAAACGCTTTATGACCAACCATTCCAATTTTAGCATAGCTTTTTGAATTTTTCTACCGCTTTCTCACCTCGCAGACGAAAAATCTCATCCGCTCCGACTATCCGAACCGTCAAGGGACGAGTCGTATTTTTCCGCGCACAGCGCGAAAAAATCTCCACTCTTAAACCCTTGACCGTCCGGATTTTTGCCGCTGCCTTTTCGCCGCCGAAAACGGGGAACAGAATGCAGCCCTTACAGCGCAGGAAAGCGTGTGAATATGGAGTATTTACCCCTGCCGCAGCCTCTTTTACGAGGTGGGCAGGGGTTTTATTATATTCCCTGCCACCAAAACGCATTTTAGCCGTCCACAGAGTGCATTTTCAGCCTTTTTCTCTGCCTGCTTCCCCTTAATCATATAGCTTTTCCCTGCCCCTAAAAAGTTCCTCTTGACAAAAACCCCAATTGCGGTGTTTTTTCTTTTCTGCGTTAGGTTTTGGCATTTCCTCGTTTTTAGCGTGGAAGAAAGCAAACAGAAGAATAGCAAGCATAGGAAGCGGGTACCCACTTCCGTATTTTGCCCCGCAAAATGGCTTGTTGGGAAGTGTCCCAAACCCTCTATGAACGGAAAGGAGCGTTAGAGCATGGACGGACGAAAAAGGACGGTGCAGCTAAAGTTTCGCGTGACGGAAGCCGAGCGCGATTTGATCCTTGAAAAAATGAAGCTGATACCAACACGGAACATGGCGGCGTATCTGCGGAAAATCGCAATCGACGGATATATCATTCAGATAGACCATAGCGACATAAAGGCAATGACCGCCGAAATACAGAAGATCGGGGTCAACGTCAATCAGATCGTGCGGCGCGTGAACAGTACGGGCAGCGTCTATCAAGAGGATATAGACGAGATAAAGGGGGTGCTGAATGAGATATGGCGGTTACAAAGATTAAACCTATTAAAAGCACGTTGAGCAAAGCCCTCGCCTATATCCAAAATCCCGCCAAGACAGAAGAAAAAATGCTTGTGTCCTCGTTCGGCTGTTCCTATGAAACGGCAGATATTGAGTTTGCATATACCCTGTCGCAAGCGTTGGAGAAAGGCAACAATTTAGCCCACCACCTTATGCAATCCTTTGAGCCGGGGGAAGTCAGCTATGAAAAGGCGCATGAGATAGGTCGTCAGCTTGCCGACGCGGTAACAAAGGGGCAGCACGAATATGTTTTGACTACCCACATAGACAAGGGGCATATCCATAACCATGTGATTTTTTGTGCGGTCAATTTCATAGACCACCGCAAATACAATTCCAACAAGCGGAGCTATTACGGCATACGCAACATCAGCGACAGGCTGTGCCGGGAAAACGGCTTGTCAGTCGTTGTCCCCGGCAGGGGCAGCAAGGGAAAGAGCTATGCGGAGTACCAAGCGGAAAAGACGGGTACAAGCTGGAAAGGCAAGCTGAAAATTGCCGTTGATACGCTTATCCCGCAAGCGTCAGACTTTGCCGATTTTCTGCGGCTGCTGCAAGCTGCGGGCTATGAGATAAAGCCCGGTAAATACATATCTTGCCGCGCACCGGGGCAGGAACGCTTTACCCGTTTGAAAACTCTCGGCGCGGATTATACAGAGGAAGCCATAACGGAGCGTATCAAGGGCAGGCGCACCCGCGCTGCCAAAGCCCCGAAGCAGGAGCGCGGCGGTATCTCCCTTGTTATTGACATTCAGAACAGCATCAAGGCGCAGGAAAGCCGGGGCTATGAGCATTGGGCGAAAATCCACAATCTCAAACAGGCGGCGAGGACGCTGAACTTCCTCACGGAAAACAGGATTGACAGCTATGCAGAGCTTTCCGCAAAAATCGCGGAAGTGAACGCGGCAAGCGAGCAGGCGGCAGGCGCATTAAAGGGCGTCGAACGGCGGCTTGCGGATATGGCGGTCTTAATCAAGAATGTTACGACGTATCAAAAGACAAAGCCCGTGTATGACGCATACCGCAGAGCAAAGGATAAGGCGGCATACCGCGCCGCCCATGAGAGCAGTATCATATTGTTTGAAGCCGCCGTAAAAGCGGTCAAGCCCGCGTTGGTCGGCGGCAAGCTCCCCAACGTCGCCGCGCTGCAAGCGGAATATGCAAAGCTCCAAGAACAAAAAGAAACGCTGTACGGCGACTATGGCAAGCTGAAAAAGCAGGTCAAGGAGTACGACGTTATCAAGCGGAACATCGACAGTATTTTACGGCGTGAAAGTGAGCCGGAGCGGGGTAAGGAAAATGTGCGCGGATAAATGCGGATTGTGTGGAAATCCCCGAAAAAGCATGGTATGATGAAACTATCCCAATGTAGGACTGCTGAACGCTATCCATATTTTTACGAAACAGAGGTGAGGTTATGACGCGAGGTGAGATTTGGAAAGACTTTTTTAAGAAAACGGTTTTGACCGTTCTGATTGCCGGGGTGCTGTTTTATTGGGCTGCACTGGTATTCACAAAGGACGGGGCAACGAACTACTTTTATGTGTGGCTGTGCTGCGGCATCCCCTTTGGCATACGCCGTATGTTTGTATGGCTTATCCCACGCGGCTTCGACCTTTCCGGCACGGTGGGCGTCGTTGCGCTCAATTTCATTGTGGGCGGCTTGATCGGCGGCGTCATTCTGATATGGCGGCTTGCGGTCGCAGCATGGTATATCCCTCTGACGATATATCGGCTTCTAAACGTCGGCAGGGTCGGCGTAGCAGAAATCGGCGAGGAATAAGCAAAAAAAGAGAACGGGGCGCGGCAGCCGATGATGGCCACCTCGCCCCGTCTGTTCGTGGGTGCTGCTTTAAGTGTCTGTTACGCAGTAGAACACTGTTTTTTCGGGTTTAGGCATAAATCCCCTGTCATGCTCAAATCGCGTCTGAAAAGCGGCATGGCGCAAGGGCTTTTTCGCGCCTACTGCGTAACGCGAGCGCGTCGTTTCCGCATCCGCTCGGCGGCTTGCCTGCGGGTGATCCGCTTGCGGCAGTCCGGGCAGTATTTGACGCTGTTTGAGGTGGACGCAAACGCCGCGCCGCACTCGGCGCACCGCCGCCTGTCCTCGGCTTGGTAAAGCTCCGCGTAAAGCAGCTTGTCGGCGGGAAGTACAGCGTTTTGAAACCATTTGCAAAGAAGCGAATAGGAAATGAGCTGCGGACAAACGCACTCGTCCCCATCGTCCAGCAAAATGCAGTTCCCGCCCATACAGTTGCAGCAGGTTTTCTTGATAAGGGCGTTCGCTTTGCGGCTCTGCTGCGGCGTCAGCCGTTTCAGCCCGCTCATACTTCGTCGGCGGCAGATACGGCGAGAGCGGCAAAGTCGGCGTCGCTCATGGCGCGGAGCTTTGCAAGGGTACGCAAGGCAAGCTCGCGCATTTCGCCGTCCATATAGGGCAGCGCACCCGACATTTCCCCGATAAGCTCCCTGCGCGTATCGGCGATGTAGATGCTGATAAGATTTGTTTCCTCAACGGTAAATCGGTTCATGCTCATACCTCCATTTCGTGATTTTTTGTTTTCGCCGCCCGCTTCGGAGCGGCTTTCTTCTTGTCGGCGGCAAGCTGCGCCCGGATAGAGGGGCGGGGCTTGCGAATATCCCGGTCGCGGTTTTCGTTCTTGTCGATCAGCGCATAGATGCCATGCCTGCCCTCAATTTTGGAAAAGGTCAGCGTCTTGTAGGGAAGCAGCGAGAAAAGGCGGTCAACGTCCCGGCTCGACGCAAGCATCATAAACGCCGGGGCAAGCTCTGTCATGTAGTGGGTTTTGTTCGGGCTGTTGGGGCTGTACTGACGTTTCATTTCGGCAACAATGCGCCGCGCTTCGGCTTCAATCAGCCCGTCGCGCAGGGCGGCGATATGCGTCTTGAAGTCCCCCGGCGAAAGCTGCTCACGGCTGCGCCGTTCCTCTTGCAGAAGATCGCGCAAGGCTTCGGGGGTGTTTGGCTGCACCTCAAAGCGGAGAAACGCGCCATACTGCGGATCGGGTGAACCGCTAAAGTATCTATTTGTCGGCTGGCTGCGCTCGCCGCGCTCATAGAAAAGCGTTACGATGTCTGCGGGAAGCGCCTGCTCCCGAACGTGCCGGAAATGGGCGGCATAGTCCAGCTCATAGAGGTTTCCCCGGATTTTGCCGCGCTCCCTGCCTGTCAGCTCCACGGCATAGGCAAGAATACGGTCGCGTGTCTGCTCCCCGTGGAACTTCCATGTGTTGTATGGGCGGGTGTCTTTAAGAAAAACATCGCGCTCCCGGAAGCAATGCGTCCCGGACGGGCGGGAAAGCCACAAAAGGTTTTTGTCCTCACGGTCGGGGCTTGCAGCAGCCTCGTGAATGATCTTCTTGTCAATCTCAAAATCGCTTTGGTAAAAGCCGGTGTTCTGCTTCATCACCGCATCAAGGCAAGCCAATATATCCACGTTCTCAAACTTCTGCATACAATCAGATCCTTTCCAAATCCTGCGTTTTGCTCCTTTGCGCCTTTCTTTGGGCGGTCTGCTCCTTTGCCGCCCGAAGCTGCGCCCGGATCGAGGGCTTTTCCTCTTTGCCGCGCTCCTTATCGGCATGGATGGCGTTCGCAAGGTCGATCAGGGAAATCGGCTCACCCGCCTTTGCTTTCTGCTCCAATTCCCCGACGGTGGGCATCTGCGGCGTGTTGTTGATGATACCGTCAAAATTGTTGTCGTTCTGCTCTACAATATCCTCAACGTGCTTTAGATAATTCTGCGGCTGCAAAAACTCCGGCGTCTGTCGATAGCCGATGCTGTCAACGTAATGCGCCGTGTCCTGCCCGTTCTGATGCAGCACCACCACGTCGGAAACGGAAAGGCTGTGTCCCTTAAAGTCTTTCGGGTGGTCGAGATTAAAGCGGGTAAAAATAGCTTCAAGGCTCGTACCCGGTGCAAGGGGCGCGGAATAGATCAGGTCATAGTTCGCCGGATCAACCGCGTGTCCCGTTGCGGTCAGACGGTCGTAAGGCTCAAAGCGCAAATCCCGCGTTTCGTCGCCGCGTTTGAGCTGGTAAATGGAAAAGGTGTCCCTGTCCGGCTCCTGCGCCTTTGCATAAAGTGCCTTGACCTCGCCCTGCGTCAGCTCCCCGGCGTTCAAGCTCTGTAACAGCTCCCGGCATTTCTCCGGCGTCCCGACAAACAGCAAGTCGCCCGGTATTGCTTTCCCGTCCGGCTGCTGTTCATAGGCTTGAAGGAAAGAGCGGTCGGCAAGACTTTCGCTGCGGGGATTGGTGTGCATGGTATAAATCACGTCTTTTTCTGTACGCTGCGCCGCCTGCGCCTGTGTGCGCTCCGCAAGCGTCTTTTCGGCACGTTGCAAAACGGCATCGCTGACGGGTAGCGCATACAGCCCGGAAGCAGAGGAAAAGCCGACGTTGTTGAAAACATAGTTCACTTCACTATCTTTCAACGCGCCTGCCGCAAAATATTTCTCCCGCGTGGGTTCTGCACTCACCTTGCCATCCGCGATGTCGTAATTCAGCCCGGTTTCGATATGGGAGCAGATGTTTCCGTCTACCGCCAATGTCACATAGTACCAGCCCATATATCCGCTGCTTTGACCGTCCGCACCGTCGTTGAACTCGACGTTGAGCAGGGTGTAGGGCTTCAAGCCCTTCTGCGCGGCAATGGCATTGTCCTTTGCTTCGCGCTCCATGAGGGAAGCGAGAGCTGCTTCCTTTGTTGCGCTGACGATCTCCGGGTTGTACCGCAGCAGGGTATCGTTGACAAGCTCCCGCTGTACCGCTGCGGTCTTTGCTTTCGGCGTAAGGCGGTTGCCGAGAAACAGGGACGCGCCGTTATCAAAGCGGATGGATATATCGCTTGTACCGCGCCATTTTCCCGTGCAGGGCGACGTTTCAATCCTGCCCGCAGTACCGCCGAACGCCTGCGCAATCACTCCGATTTTCTCCTGTGTGGAAAGCGCCTCATATTTCTCTGCGATTGCGGCGGCTTTCTTCTGCAAGTCCGTAAGGGGCGGGGTGGCTTTTTCGCTCTGCTGCTCCTGCGCGGCGACAAGATCGGGCGCGGCTTTCTCGGCTTCGTGCTGCTTTTGCAGCTCTGCGATATGCCCGTCAATGCTGTTGATGATGTCTGCGGCGGCAGAGCGGATCGTTTCAAGGGAGCTTTTCAGCTCCGCAAGCTCCCGCCCGCCGCTCCACCCGGCAACATAGCCGAAAGAGTAGTCCGACGTATCAAGCCCGTAATGCTGGCAAACAGTGTAGGCGACGCTTTCCGCTTCCACCTCGCGGGTGCGGCGGTCTACGCGGGGCTGCTGCTCGTCTTTGGGAGCGTTCAGGTCAATATCGTGCAGCTTTGCGTGGGCGATTTCGTGAATGGCGGTTTTGAGCGTTTGCAGCTCGCTCATGCCCTCGTCAAGCGCGATGCGCTTGTCCTCCAAGTGATAATAGCCGTGTGCGCCGCCCTCGATTTTCTCAAAGCCGATGGGGACGGGAGAGGTCTTTTCAAGGGCTGCGAAAAAATCACTGTACTGCTCCACATCGCCTGTCAGCGCGTCCACGGCAATATCCGGCAATTCCTTTCCCTCGGTTTGGGACACGTCAAAGACGGACACCACCTTGTAGGCGGGTATAGTGATCTCCTTTTCCTCGGTGACAGGCTTTCCGTCCCTGCCGATCACGGGCTTTTGGGTCTGCGGGTCGATTTTCTCCGTTTCCTGTTTGATTTTGAACGGCGACGGGGCGATAATCTTAATGCCTTTTTCGCCTTTTTTGACGTTGCGCTGAAACTGGTTTTTCCAAGCGGTAAAGCCCGCGATAAGGGAAGCGTCGGGCTTCTGCATGGCAATCAGGAGGGTGTTGTTGAAGCTGTAATTATGAAACTTTGACATGACGCGCAGATACTCTTTGTAGCGTTCGCTGTCGAACAGCTCCGTAATGCCTTGCTCCAAACGGTCGGTAATCTCCTTGAGCTTTTCGGCGGGCTTTTCTGCGGTAAGGTTGATAGGGATAACGGGCTGCGGCTGCGGCGGCTCTGTGGTAAGCGTCGCCGCTTGCCTTGTGCCGATAGCGTCCATTTCAACCTTTTCCGGGTCAAGGCGCGTCGGCTGCGGGTAGCTCATAATACGGTATTCTTTGGGAATATCGCGCCCGTTGTACCACTCCGAAAAGGTGTTTTTATTGTTGTAAACATAGCCCTGCTCGGTGAAGCGTCCCCCGTCATTGATAGCGGCGTCGCGCCCGTATTCCTCATACATGAAATACTTTTTTGCTTCTTCGGGCAGTTCCAATTCGTCCAGCTCGTCGATAAGGTAATAGCCGTAATCTTCCTCGCTTTGGACGGTGGGATAAAGCCAGTAGCAATCAAGGTTTTGTGCAAGATTGATAAGGTCTTTCAGATTTCCGGCATACTCGCCAAGTGTTACCGCCGCCGCAAACTTTGCTTTGTCCTCGTCACGCTGCATTTCAAGCAGCTTGCCTAAATAGTTCAGTTCGTCCATGCTGCCGCTTTGGATAACGGCAAGCGGCACGTCAAACGGGCAATCCTCGGTGTTTGCAAAGCCGCCCACAAAAAAATCCTGCGGGTTGTCGGCGGTAATACCGACGCTACGCATAGCCGCGTGTAGCTGCTCCTGTGTAGCGGGCATGGAAAGCCATGAGCCGCCCGGTGCGCCCGTTTCAAAACGGCTGCGGCTGTCAATCAAGATAGAAAATTGTTCGCTCATTCATTCGCTCCTTTCAGTTCGTTTTTTACAGAGGGTTTGGGAAACTTCCCAACAAGCAAAATCCCCATTCTGCGCGTAGCGTCAGAACGGGGATTTTACGGAAAGGGTACCCCTTTCCTATGCTTGCTGCGTAAGTTCTTTGTCCCTCGCAAGCTCAATACGGTAGTTGACGTATTTCCCGCCCGTATCGGCTAATACAATGCTTCCGTCATAGGTTTTACCCGTTTTCGGGGAATACAGCTTTTTGACCTTCGCCCTGCCGCCCGCAAGCAGCGCGGCGGCGATTTTCGGGCTAAAGGCGGTTTTGCGTTCCTCGAAAAAGCGGTCATTTTTCCACATGACAAAGGCGCAGTCCTTCTTTTCGCAGTAATAGTTTTTTCTGCCCTCGCAGACGTTCCCGCCGCAGCGGGGGCATTTGCCGATCACCGCCTTTTCCTCTTTGAACAGGCCTTTTTGATTTTCGGAAAGAAACGGATAGGCTTTCACCAGCTCCCGCGCCATTTCTTCAATGCCCCGCATGAAGTCCTCCGGCTCGGCTGCGCCCCTTGCAATCTGCGTCAGAGCGTTTTCCCATTCGGCGGTAAGCTGCGGTGAGGTCAGCGTATCGGGCAGAACGCAAACAAGGTTGCTGCCGTTTTTGGTTGGGATAAGCTGTTTGCCCTTGCGCTGCACAAAGCCGGATTTGACCAGCTTTTCAATCACAGCGGCACGGGTAGCGGGAGTGCCAAGCCCCTTGCGTTCTGCGTCCGGGTCGGTGTCCGCGCTTCCGGCGCGTTCCATAGCCGAAAGCAGGCTTGCTTCCGTGTGCGGCTTCGGGGGCTGCGTGTCGTGCGCCGTAACTCTTGCGGCTGGGCTATCAAAGCTCTGTCCTTCGGTAAAGGACAGCACATCTAAAATACGCTCGTTTTCCTCGTCGCCCTCGGCGTCGGGCTTTCCTTTCAGCGTCGCCCGGTAGCGTCGTTCAAGCTCTTTCCACCCGTCGCAAAGAACCGTCTTTCCCTTTGCCGTAAACTCGGTATCGGCACAGGAAAACACCGCCGTTACCGCATCAAAAATGTGCGGCTCGGCGGCGGCGAACAGCAGACGCGCCCCGGCAAGGGTGAGGATATTTCTTTCGCTTTCCGGCAGCGCGGCAAGGTCTGCTTTCGCAAGCTCCATTGTCGGGATAATGGCGTGGTGGTCGGACACCTTTTTGCTGTCAAGCGTCCGGGCTATGTCCGGCGTAAACGCCGCGCCTTTCATAAAGGGCAGCTTGCCGACAAGCAGCGCGACGATATGTGCCGCCGTATCGCCCATGTCGTCGGTCAGATAATTGCTGTCCGTTCGCGGGTAGGTAAGCAGCCGCTTTTCGTAAAGGGCTTGTGCAAGGTCAAGGGTCTGCTTTGCGGTGTAACCGTAAATGCGGTTGGCTTCCCGCTGCAAGCCCGTAAGGTCAAACAAGCGGGGCGGCTGCTCGGTTTTCCTCTCACGCTTCACCGAAACGCATACGGCCTGCGACGCTTCGCAAGCCGTTTTGAGGGCTTCCGCATCTGCGCTGTCGGAGATCCTCGCGCTTACCGCTTCCGCGCCGCCCACATCAAGACGGACGATATGGTAGGTTTCTTTCTTGAAAGAGGTGATCGCCGCGTCCCGGTCTGCAAGCATCTTTAAGGTCGGCGTCTGAACGCGCCCCACGTTTAGGGTCTTGCCATGCAATACAGAAAAAAGGCGGGTGGCGTTGATGCCGATGATCCAGTCCGCTTTTGCGCGGCATAATGCGGACGCATAGAGGGCGTCATACGCTTTGCCGGGTTTCAGCTCCGCAAAGCCCTTTTTGATCGCGCTTTTCTCCATAGAGGAAATCCAAAGGCGGGAAAAGGGCTTATCGCACCCCGCCGCATGGTAGACAAGGCGGAAAATCAGCTCGCCCTCGCGCCCTGCGTCGCAGGCGTTGACAACCTCGGAAACGTCGCTGCGGCGCATGAGGTCTTTTAGGATTTTGAACTGCTTTTGCCTGTCTTTGAATACGGTATATTGCCACGGCTGCGGCAGGATCGGTAGGCTGTCATAGCTCCACTTTTTGTACTGCTCCCCATAGGCGGCGGCTTCCGCAAGCTCCACCAAATGCCCCACGCACCATGAAATGAGGTAGCCGCCGCCCTCCATATATCCGTCCTTTTTGTTCTTTACGCCAAGGGCGGCGGCAAGTGCCGCCGCTACACTCGGCTTCTCTGCAATGACTAACCTCATTCCTCGTCCTCCTGTTCCTCGCTGCCTGCTTCCGGCTCGTCCTCGCCGTAATCGTCAAAATCGAAATCGTCAAGGTCGGTGTCGCCCTTGATACCCTGCTTCGGCTTCATAATCTTAAAGTAGTAGAACGCGCCGCCACCGGCAAGCAGGGTAACGACAAGGAAGATCACAAGCCCGCCCGCATTGCTTTTTTCTTTCTCCGGCGGCGCATCGTCCGGCTCCGGCACGGCTTCCTTGCCTGCACATTCGGTCATATTGACAGAGCATACCGGGCAAACGGTATTGACTGCGCCCGCCTTGCATTTGTCCTTACAGGTGCAAACGGCGGGAGCCTGCGCCTTGTCGCT
Source organism: Clostridiales bacterium (assembly GCA_022779365.1). Taxonomy (GTDB): domain Bacteria; phylum Bacillota; class Clostridia; order Oscillospirales; family Oscillospiraceae; genus CAG-170. The sequence goes on along the minus strand of JALFSI010000010.1, from coordinate 75,607 downwards.
GCCGTCCTCCATGAGCGCCATCAGATCGGCTTCGTCCACCTGATTGAGAAAATGTACGGTGTTTTCGCCCTCGGCGGCGCGGTCAACGATGATGTAAAAGTAGTTGCCGTTTTTGCTCTGCACAATGATAAACTGCTTGTCCTCGGCGGCTTCTCCCTCAATGTCGTCAATCAGCGACAGATTACCGTCAGGCGTAAGGGGCTGCGGCTCCATGCCGCCCGTGACTTCCTCGCTATATTCGTCCTCATAGTCGTAGTAATCGCCGCCATCCGCATAGGCGGTAACGGAAAAGCCGCCCAAGAGGACAAGGGCGGCAAGCAGGGTGGCGGCTGTTTTGAAAAAGCCTTTATTCTTCATTTTCGATTTCCTCCTGTTCCATGTAGTCTGTCCCTGCGGCGGCAATGCCGGGGATCGGCTCGCCGGAAAGCAGGGCGGTAAGCTCTGCGGGGGTCAGGCGCATGGAGCGCACAAGAGAGATGATTTGCAGGTTTTCCGCTTCGGTTTTCTGCATTGCAAGCTCTTTCAGCCTGTTTTGATACTCGGTGATTTTCTCCCGTGTTTTCTGCATTTCCTTTTCAATGCGGTCAATTTTACTGTTTGTCATTTCGTAATACTCCTTTCATTTTTTACGGCAGCCGCCCGTAGGCGTAAAAGTGGTTCTTCCAATAGGTGGTGTTGACATTGGCGTAAGATATGGGGTTTCCGCAATGTATCATCATACCGTTGCCCACATAAATACCAACGTGCGAAACACCGGGGGTGTCGTAAGTGCCTTTGAAAAAGATAAGGTCGCCCGGTCTTGCCTGTGCGCCTGTTACGGGAGTGCAGATATTGCAAAGTCCCTGCGCTCCAAGCCGCCCCACATTCCACCCGGAATGGTTAATAACCCAAGACACATAACCCGAACAGTCAAAGGAAGTGTTTGGATTGCTGCCGCCCCAGACGTAGGGGTAGCCTAAATACTTTTCCGCTTCGGCGATGATCGCCGCAAAGGTTTCGTCCTCCAATGCTTCGGGCGGTATTTCGTAATAGGTTGGCTCCCGCAGGGTGGAAGCGTTCGGATATGCACTGTGCGGGAACAGGTCGGGGCGGTTGCCAAGGGTGGACATATACACAGCGTACATGGATAGTTGTTCCTCGGTCATAATGTAGACAGGCAGATGCGACAGATTGAAGTTTTCCAGCTTGACGTTGAGAATGTAATAATTATAGGGAACTTCGACGGTATATGTGTAGGTTTGGGTGTTGCCCTCTGCATCGGTGTAGCTGCCCGTTCGCCTTTCCGTCCGGTAGCGCACCTCTGTTTCCTCGGTGAGCGTCAGCGTGTATTGCCGCTCAAAGAGCATGGCAAGGGTGCTTTGTACCTCGGCGCGGGTGTATTCAAGGTGCAGCGCGGTAAGGATAGATGTCAGCACATACGGGTCATGTTCAATGTCGTCCAAGTCGTAGCGGTATTCGTCATAGCCCGGATGGTCGCGCTCGATATTGTCTATCCTGCTTTGCAACTCCGCTTCAAGGGCTGCATAGTCAGCTTCCGCACCAAGCATATCCGCATCCTCTGAAACGTAGGACGTGCTGATAACGGAGGTAATGCCGCCGGAAAACAGGCTGGAACATGAAGAGATCCCGGCTGAAATCATTATGAACAGCAACAGCGCACACCCGGCAATCAGAAAGGCTTTCCAATGCCGCCCTACAAAGGCGACAGCCTTTTTCGTCGCTTCGGCGGTTTTCTTCGCCGCCTTGCGGGTGTTTTCTGCGGCTTTCCTTGCGGATTTTGCGCCGCCCGTTCGTACCGCCTTTGCATACTGCCGCTTGATCTGCTGCTTCTGCCAAAAGCGGGAAACGGGGTTAGACGCGGCAAGCTGCGGGTTGTCGTGCAGCACCTTTTGATACTGAAAATCGGCGTTAGCCTTGAACGCGGCTTTTTCCGCTTTTGCCGCCGCCCGGTAGGGTTTCAGCTTGCGGCTGCGGCGGCTCTTTCGCACCTGCCGCGCCCCCGCCCGGATGCCGCGCTCGGCTAATTCCTCGCTCTTGTGCGCTCCCTCCACGCCGGAGTTGTCCTTTTCAACGGAATGTATCTTATTGTGGACGAAAACGCCGACCTCCTGCATAGGGCGGGAGAGGGGGTTATGCTGCTGCCTGCCGCCCGGTATGGGTTTTTCCTTTTCCTCAAAGCGCAGGCGGGTTTTGCCCTTGCCTGCGGCTTCGTCAAAGGTGCGCTCTTTTGTCAAGACTTTCTTTTTCGGAATAGCCGCCCGCGCTTCGTCCAAGCGGTCGGCGGCTCTTTCCGATTTGCGGATCGCCTTTTGAAGCTCCGGCGTCGCCCGTTCTTCCTCGGTGAATTGCAGGCGCGAGGTCTTTGTTTTTGCCGCCGCTTCCCGCTGCACCCGCTTTATCGCCTTTTTGGATGCTGCGCGGGTATGGGCAGCGTCGATATGCTCCAAAACACGCTCGGCTGCGGCGTCGTCCCGCTTCGGGGAAAGCTCCGGGGTATGGGGACGAGCTGCCGCGCCGCCGGAGGGATGCGGAAGCTGCTGCGCTGCTTCCTGCGCCGCCTGTTCGGGCTTCTTGGAAAAATCCGCGTCCTGCTCGCGCCCGCTGACCAGCTCGGCGGTGCCTGCGGTTTCGTTGACCTCGATAAGCCCGTCCCGGCTCATTTTCTGCGTAATTTTATCGCGGGGTTTCAGCTTTTTGCTCAATTCGTTTCACCTCCGATCCGCGCCCTTGCAAGGGTGCAATAGTCATAGTTCAGTTCAATGCCGATGTAATGGCGGTCAAGGCTTTTTGCCGCAAGCCCCGTCGTGCCGCTGCCGAAAAACGGGTCAAGGACAACGCCGCCCTTGGGACAGCCCGCCAAAATGCAGGTTTCCGCCAGCTTCGGCGGGAACGCGGCGAAATGCCCGCCCTTGTAGGGTACGGTGTTGATATGCCACACGTCCCGCTTGTTCCGCGTGGTCGGCATGAGGGCTTCATCGTAGTAGCCGCCTGTCCGCGCCCGGTTGATGCCCTGCACCTTGCCCTGTCCGGGTACCTCGCCGTCGTATTTGTGTCCCGCGCTGCGCCCGCCCCGGTATCGCGCCGCCGTGGTGGGGGCTATGGGTTCCGCAATGGCGGCGGCGTCATAGTAATAGTTCTTGGACTTCGTAAGCAAAAAGACGTTCTCATAGCAGCGGCTCGGTCTGTCCCGCACGCTTTCGGGCATGGGGTTGTCCTTCTGCCAAATAATCGCGCTGCGCAGATACCACCCGTCAGAGCGCAGGGCAAAGGCTAAAAGCCACGGAATACCGATTAAATCCTTTTGCTTGCAGCCTGCCGCCCGTCTTGCAAGGGACAGGCTCTGCCCGTTTCTGCCTTTCGGGTTTTTCGGGTCGGTGTAGGCGCCCTTGCTGCCTGTGCCGCAGTAGGTATCGGCAATGTTCAGCCAAAACGTACCGTCCGGGCGCAGCACCCGTTTCAGCTCACGGAAAACCTCGACAAGCCTTGCAATGTACTGATCCGGCGTGTCCTCCCGCCCGATCTGCGCGTCCATACCGTAATCCCGCAGGGCGTAGTAGGGCGGGCTTGTGACGCAGCAATGGACGCTCTCGGCGGGCAGCTCCCGCAGGGCGCACAGCGCGTCGCGGTTGATGATGGTGTCTAATCTCATGTGCCGCCCACTTCCTCCGGGCGGGTCGTCATTACCCGGTATAGCTCGGTATTCTGCGGAAAACGGTCAAGGAAAGGCAGCACCACGTTTCCGTAGAAGATCAGCCCCTCGCCCGCTTCGGTATGGGTAACGTATTTCATCTGCTGCGGGGAGATATTGAGCTGCCTTGCAAGGATTTCCCGGTCGCCCTGCGCCTGATTGAGCATGAGGACAAAATCGCTGTTCTCAAAGATATTCTCAACTTCGCGGCTGCTCAAAAGGTCTTTGACATTCTGCGTGATAGCGGTTGGAATACCGCCCCATTTTCTGAAACGCTTCCAAATCTCCACGGAATAGGCGGCGGTTTGTTCCTCTTTGAGGAGCAAATGAAACTCGTCCATGTAGTAGCGGGTGGATTTCTTTTCAGCCCGGTTTATGGTTACTCTGTTCCACACCTGATCCTGCACAATGAGCATCCCCAGCTTTTTAAGCTGCTTCCCAAGCTGCTTGATGTCAAAGCAGACAAGGCGGTTTGAAAGCTCCACATTGGTACGGTGGTTAAAGACATTCAGACTGCCCGAAACGTAAAGCTCCAATGCCGCCGCCACCCGCGCCGCTTCCGGCTCCGGCTGTCTTAAAAGCTCGTCGTAAAGGTCGCCGAGGATCGGCATTTTCGCCGGGTCGGGGTTTGCAAGGAACGGGCGGTACACGTTTCTTACGCTGCGGTCAATGACGGTCTTTTCCACGGGCATCAGCCCCTCCTTGCCGCCGATGACAAGCTCACAGAGGGAAAGGAGAAAGTCGCTTTTCAGCGCAAGGGGGTTGTCGTCCTCGCTGTAATTGAGGTTAATATCCATAGGGTTGACATACTGTGTGCTTGTGGGGGAAATGCGGATTACCTGTCCGTGCAGGCGGCGCACAAGGGGGTAATACTCCGCTTCCGGGTCGCAGATGATGATGTCGTCGTCGGTAATGAGAAAAGCGTTTGTGATTTCCCGCTTCGCCGCAAAGCTCTTGCCGCTTCCGGGGGTGCCGAGGATCAGCCCGTTGGGGTTTTTAAGCCGCTTGCGGTCACAGAGGATCATATTGCTTGACAGGGCGTTCAGCCCGTAATAGAGTGCCGCGCCCTGCTGAAAAAGCTCCTGCGTGATAAAGGGAATAAAAATCGCAGTGCTTGATGTGGTAAGCCCCCGCTGGATGGGGATAAGGTTCTCGCCCAGCGGAACAGAGGACATCAGCCCCGCCTCCTGCTGGTAGTCAAGGCGGGTAAGAGCGCAGTTGTATTTCTGCGCGATGCCCGCCGCTGCGAATATGTCATTTTCCAGTTTCCGCTTCGTGTCGGCAAGATTTACCACAAGGAACGTCAAGAGAAACATTCGCTCATTGCGGCTCTGTAAATCCTGCAAGAGATTTTTCGCTTCGCCGCCGAACATGGCAAGGTCAGAGGGGATGATGTCCATATCGTAGCCGCTGCGTACCGCTTTCTTTTGTTCCTCGATTTTCATTTTGTCAAGGTCGGTTATCTTGCGCTTGATGGTCTTGATGGCTTCGGTCTGGTCGATGCTCTTGATGTGGAGATTGACGACGATCCCCGTTTCAAGGTCGAGAATATCCGCAAGCATACGGTCATTCAGCTCCGGCGCAAGGATTTCAAGGAAACTGACCGCGCCGATTTTGCGTCCCATACGGAAATATCTGCCCTCGCCGAAACGGAACGAGGACGGGGCGATAAAGTCCTTTGTGGTAAGTCCCGACGGGGTGAGCCAGTCCCAAGAGAAACGGAATGGTTCTCCCTCCGGGTGGAATACGCTGTGCAGGGCTTCCAGCCGTTCATAGCCCGTCATGGGGCGGGCGGCTGCGCCCAGCACCTTAAAATTATTCAGTATGTCGGTTTCAATACGGGCAAGCCGCGCCTTTGCCGCGTTCAGATTGTCCGCTTCCACGGAAAAGGTAATGTACTTTGACTTTACAAAGCCGTTGTTGCCCTTTGCAAGCTGATGTTTCAGCATATCCGCGTATTCGGTGCGGATGGAATTGAAAGCGTCATTTTGCGCGGGGATCGCAACGACCTCCTTTGCGCCGCCGCTGCGCGTTCCCCGGTTGACAAAGGAAAGCTGCACACTAACGGTCGCGTCAAAATAGTTGAGAAAGTCGCACCAGTTTTCAAAAATGGCGGTCTTATCGTCTGCCTGCGCAAGCTGATAGTTGATGTCGTCATAAGCGATGCTCTTGGAGTATTTCTTTTCCGTAACCTTGCAGATACCGTCCGGGTACATGGCAAGATACGGTATGGTCTGCTGCGCGGTGTGCGCCTTTCCGTCGCCCTTTGCCGCTCGGATCAGGGCGGCGATTTTCTTTTTCTCGGCGCGGGTGAGCTTACGCCTGTTTCCTGCGTGTTTTGCATTTGCCGTTGACAATAGCCGATACCTCCTTTTCAAGTTGTCTTTGCCGTTCGAGGACGGCATAGAAGTTTTCCGTCTGATAGGGTCTTTCTTTCGGACGGATAAATTTTGTCTGTATGATGTTCTTAATCAGCGTTTCAAGGGGCTGCCCGTGCTTTTCGTACATGGCAAACAGAAAGCAGGGCAGCATAACGAGGATCATCACGAACGCCGCAAGGCTTGTGCCAGTGCTGCCTTTGAGCAAAAAGAAAAGCGGCAGTCCAACAAGGAGCGCCGCCGCAAAGAATATGAGCTGCCTTTTGGTAAGGTTAAAGGCAACCTTTGTCTTTATGCGTGATAGGTCTTTGGGAACGGGTACATACGCCATAGAAAAATCTCCTTTCGTTACATTTCAATACTGTTTGGGAGTTCGTTGCCCCATATATCCCACCCCGGCGTTTTCTGTCGGGCAAACAGCTCAATACGGGGCAAATCCCCCATAAGGGCAACGATTTTTTCCCGCGCTGCATCCGGCTTTTTGCTGTGCTGCTCTATGGGGCTGATAAGAAACTGATGTACGCCTGCCGACTGCCGCTTGGGTTTGCCCTTGGTCGCCAGCAGACAGATTTCCGCGTTGCTGCGCGTCCAATAGCCCATACCGTAAAACCAGGACGGGCTTTTGCGGTTACGTTTGAGCCAAACGAACGCCACCGTCCGATACCGAAAGCCCCATGCGCGGATCAGCCGCAGAGCTTCGGGAAGCTGCGGAAAGGTCGCCCACAAAAACAGGGCGCAGTCCTTCGCCGCCAGCTCCGGCACGGGCAGGGCGCACAGCTCGTCAATGCTCATGGTGGGATAGTGCTTTTCCGCTGCGCCCTGCACCTTGCTCCGTTCATACCGCCACGGGGGATCTGCGTAAATAACGCTGTATTTCTTGGTGATGGAAAACCTCCTTTTAATGTGCATGGAATAATGATTTTGCCAGTGCGCCGGATTTCAAAAGGTTAAAGCAAAGCAGCACCGTATAGGCTGCGATGGAGAATATCGCGGTGTGCAGATTGTCCGCTATAACCATGTTGTTTACCAAAACCGCATAAATGCCGACGCATATCATAATGAGGAAGCCTTGAAAGCCGAGGGCAAACAGGCCTTTTAAGTAGTTGTTTCCGATTTGCCCCCATTCCCGGTTTGTCATGGTGGCGAATGGGATAGGCGATACGGAGCAGTACAGGTAAATCTCAATCATACGCCCGTACAAAACAACCGTTATCAGCACCGACATGATTTTCATGCAAAGGCTGACAAGGCTTGTTTCGAGCATAAGCAAGAGCAGTTCGGGGATTTCCATTGCGTCAAGTCCGGCTTGCATGGACGAGAGCGCGGCGGCAACATCAATGCTGGTGCTGCCGCCGATCACGCCCGCCGCGCCGGAAACAATGTGCTGCGCCATGTCGAATACCGCCATAGTGATGTCAAAGGTATGCGTGACGATAAACACCGCAACGAACGCTTTGAAAAACCACTTAAAGAACATGAACGTGTCAATGTCGTGCATATTGTTCTTTTCCGTTACCATGCTGATTAGCTCCACGCATAGAACGTAGGTAATAACAAGCCCCGCAATGGGGACGATCACATTTTCCGATAGCGTCTGTATCATGGAAAATATGCTTGCGTTCCACCCCTGCGGGGTCTTGCCTACCTCGGCGGCAATCGTACCGACCTTTTCGTTTACGTCCCCGAACATAGTTGACAGATTTCCGTTGATCGCTCCGATCAGGATTTCCTTGATCCATTCGTTAATCGCGTCAAGTATGCTCTGCATAGGACATTACCGCCGCTTAACCGAACAGCCCTTTGAGCAGGGGAACGAGAACGCCGCCAATCAAGGCAACGCCGCCGCCCGCCATAAGCTGCTTCATGCCCTGCGATTTTGCCCCCGGATTGTCATTGCCATAGCCCTCCAAGAGGTTGATAACGCCCCAGATGCCAAGACCTGCGCCCAGTGCAATCACAAGAGTCTGCAATACGTCTACTGCCGAATTAAAAAATGTCATAGATTGACCTCACTTTCTGCCGCTTTGCGGCTCTTGAATTTTTGTGTTTGTATTTTTGTGCATGAAAAAAGCCGCCCTCATCAAAAAAGGCGGCTGCGCGGGCAATGCCCGTAAGGGAACAGGAAGTGCAAAGGTGGGGGCGCGTACCATGTAGCCGATGCTTACGGTCTTGATGGCGGTATCACCTCCCAAGTGGCGGTGCGGACAATTTCGCCGCCCGCTTTAATGAGATCGAGAGCTTGCGCCCGCTGGCGTTCGCCGCCGCTTTGAAAGCTCTCCAAAAGCTGCACGGCACCCCATACCGCAAGCCCTGCGGCAAGAGCGGTGATAAGCGTCTGCATGACTGCTTCCGGCGTTTTGCAGGCGTTCGTCACGGCGTCCTCCTTTCCGCGCCGCCCTGCTTGGCAAGGTAGGCGCTGTATGCGGTCAGAAAGCGGTCGATGGCTTCCTGCCGCTTTTGCTGCCGTTTCTCCGCAAGGGCGACCAGCTCCCGGATCGCCCGCGCAAGCTGCTGTTTTTCCCGCTTCTTTCTGATGCGTCTGTTCATTCCGTAACCTCCTGTAAATCCGCTGCGTCAATTTCGTAATAGTCAAAGACGGTATCCGGCTTGATGATTACCGGGCGTCGCTGCCGCTTCAAAAACTTCTCGATGTCAAAGGTGTTTTTCTTGTCATAGTCCGAAAGGTATTTGTATTTCGGGTGCTTCGTGATGTCGTACTTGTCGGAGAAGAACGGGCGAACGCCCCGTAGCTGCAAGATACATTTCCCGCCGTCCATCACGGCAATTTCGTCCTGGCTCATAAGCTCCTTTCCGAGCTTTTGATAGTTCAGCCCATGAGAAACGTCCCGCCCCCGGTTTTCGGAAGTGTTGAAGCTGTCAATCGTTTCTTTCCCCAAAACCTCGGAGATTTCTTTCAGCGTCGTTTTCTCCTTGCCGCCGAGGAAAAGGGTTGTGTCGCAATTCCCGATGATGGTGTCGGCGTGTTCCTTGTAGATGGCTTTTAGCTGGCTCTGCGCCTGCACCACAAGGCAAGCGGAGATTTCCCGGCTTCGCAGGACGCTGATCAGCCGTTCCAAATTGGGGATCGTGATGTTGGCTACCTCGTCCAGCAGACAGCGAACGTGGATAGGAAGTCTGCCGCCGTATTCGTCGTCGGCTTTGGTGCAGAGCAGATTGAAAAGCTGCGATACGATCATCGCTGTTACAAAGTCAAAGGTGGGGTCGGTGTCGCTTGTGATGATGAACAGCGCGGTCTTTCTGTCGCCCAAGGTGTCAAGCTCCAATTCGTCGCTCTCCATCAGCTCCCGCAGCTCCTTGATGTCAAAGGGTGCAAGCCTCGCGCCGCAGGAAATGAGGATCGAGGAACGGGTCTTGCCCGCAGACAGGAGAAACTTTTTGTACTGTTTGACCGCAAAATGCTCCGGGTCTTTTTCCTCCAAGCGTTCAAACATGAGATCAACGGGGCTTTGAAACTCGCTGTCATCCTCGCGGGCTTCGCTTGCGTTGATCATTTCAAGCAGCGTCGTAAAGTTTCGCTCTGCGTCCGGGGCTTCGTAGTGAATGTAGCCGATTAACGCACAGTACAGCAGCCGCTCGGCTTTCACCCAAAAATCCTCGCCGGACTTTTCGCCGCTGCCCTTGGTGTTGGCAATCAGCGTGTTTACCAGCTTCAAAATATCCTTTTCGTCGCGGAGATAGGCGAAAGGGTTGTATTTCATGCTCTTTTTGAAGTTAATGGTATTCAGCACCTTAATACGGTACGGCTCATAGACGAGCTTTCCGTTTTTTCTAACGGGCTTTCCGTCCTCGCCCAGCTTCGGACTGCCGCGCTCCAAGAGCTTGCCGCACTCAAGCAGGAGAGTACCTTTCGGGTCAGACACGAGATAGCTGCTGTGCATCTGCATCAGGTTGGGTTTGACGAAAAAGCGGGTTTTGCCGCTTCCGCTGCCGCCCACCACCAGCACGTTTTTGTTCCGTGCGTACTTCGGCTGCTTCGGGCGGCTGTTCATCATCAGCCGTTCCGTCTGTGTGAGCAGCACATTGTTTTCAAACACCGGGTCGATGTACGGGCGTATATCGTCGGCGCTGCCCCATCTCGCGCTGCCGTACTCCACGCCACGGCGATATTTCTTCGCATTTTTGCCTTTGACGTAGACAACAAGCCGGATCAGTGCCGCGCCCAAAACGCCCACAAGTAAATCTGCGGGGTGCAGGCTCGGCGCGAATGAGGAAAAGGCGGCGGCAAAGCCGTCCCCAATGGATAAGAGCTTGCCGGAGAGGTCAGCCCCCGGCGCAAGCCGCGCCGCCTGTCCCACTTTATCAAAGAGAAAGATAAAGAGCAGATAAGGCAGATTGGGAAGTATCAGCTTTTTCAGATTTATGCTTTTCATCGCTCAATGCCCCCTCTTGTCTGATTTTTCACCTTTTGGCGGTCAGCGTTAAGCTGCTTCGCCTTGTCCTTAAAGGCAGCTAACGCCTTGCGGATCGAGGGCTTTTGTTCCTGTGTCAGCTTCTTTGCGGAAAACTCCTGAAAGGCTGCGGTCAAAACGTCCGCGTCGCGACCCTTGAAAAATACAAGGTAGCGAGGCGGGCTTTCCGTCGCGTCCTTTTTCAGCGCAAAGTCAACGCCGTATTTCTTTGCTGTACTCTCAAAGGCTTTGATATTGCTGTCAGTGATTTCGATGCTGCTTACGCCTGCGTTCTGCTTCATAAGCTGTTTTAGGGTCTGCTTGCCGTGGTGCTGCACTGGCTTATCCAACTGCTTTTTGATTTGTGAAAGCATGAAGCGAATGGATTTTTGCAGCATTTCGGCGGTGAGCTTGGTCGTCCTTATAGATAAGGCAATGACTTTTTCGTTGATTTCATCTTGCATTTACCGTCCTCCTTTCGCGGTGATATATGCTGCGCCGCTTTTTGGCGCAAAAAAATGGGCGTCCGCTGCCTACGCCGCCCCGCTTAAATCCGCACCAGTAAGCCGTTCAAGTCCTCGGCGCGGACACCAGCAAGATACCAGTTGTCGCCGTACTCCATGCGGGTCGGCTTCCACCTGCCGCCTGTGAATACCTCCAAGCAATCGCCGCAATGCAGCCCGCCGTAGTAATCGGCAAGATCAAAGCGGATGTCGTAGCGGTCAGCGGTTTCGTCAAAAAACAATGCGCCCTGCTTCATAGTCTTGTCCTCCTTTGGTTTTACAGGCTTTCGCCCTCGTTGCAGGTGTAATCGGGTATGCCGCCTTTCGGCTTTGCCCATGCGCCGCTTGCCATGTCGTGGGCGACAAGGGCGGTATAGTAGCTGTCGATGGTAGACGGGGCGTTGAACAGCACCGCCCGTAGATACTGCTTGATATTGCGGATCTTCGTGGTGTTCTCCCGCATACAGTCAAGGACAAATTCAATATGGCTGCTCGTCAGCTTCAAAAACTTGCTTTTGACAAGCTCTGTCGGATAGTCGTCCCCGGCGATGCGGAGCGTCTTTCTCGCTGTGCATACCGTTTCCAGTATGAGGTCAACGATTTCGTCCAGTCGGTCTTTATCCATGTGCGGGTCCTGTATGAGAATGTCATACTCGATATTGTCCTTGATGATGTCCCTGTAAATCTCTATTGCGCTCTGCGTTTTCGCTTCCATTCCTTTCCGTTCCGGCTCTGCCGCGTCCTCTGTGAAAGGTGAGGGGTAAGGGGAAAGGATAGGAATGGAATGGGTATTTGATTTCTCTTTTTTTGATAAATCAGTTCTTGATATATCTTTATTTAATTGCGTTGGATTTTCCAACGTAGGATTTTCCAACATAGGGTTTTCCAACGTTGGATTATCCAATGTTGGATTTTCCAATGTAGGTAAATCCGATACAGGTGGCTGCGGCTGCTCGTAAATGATATAGTCTGCGCCCCGCAAGCGCCCTTTCTCGTCGCGTTCGCGGCTGCGGACGATATACCCGGCTTTTTCAAGCTCTCGTACCGCTTCGCGTATTGCGTCGATTTTTTCCCGGTTGATGTGGGATAGTCCCGCAAGGGTGTAATCCCACGTTTCCGGCAAGGACAGCATTTGCGAAAGCAGCCCCTTTGCTTTCAAGGTCAAGCCCCTGTTGCGTAGATGGTGGTTGCTCATTACGGTATAGCCGCGGTTTCGTTCCACACGGAAAACTGCCATTGTTCATCACTCCTTTGCTGTGGTTTTGTTACGCAGTAGAAGCACGTTTTTAAGGGAAAAGGCATAAACACCTTGCCTTGCCAAAACCGCGCCCCAAAAGCCGCTTGCTGCAAGGCTTTTTCCTGCTCTACTGCGTAACATGAGGGCATGAAAAAAGCGGCGTTTCTGTTCTCCCTGTGTGGGATTGAGAAACGCCGCCTGTGCGGTACGCTTATGTTTTGGAAATAGCTTGTCCTATCGTTTTTTGATGATATGTTGTTCTTACGCAGTCGTACCATCGGCGGCGAGATCCTCCGTGAGGTCGCAGATGGGGTCGCCCTTGACGCCGATCGACGCCGCCGACCACGGAAAGCCCGCCGCCGCCGTGGGATACACGCCCGCCGTGTGATCGACGAAATACGCGTCAAACCCTGCCTGCCGGATCTGATCGTCCGTCAGCGTCCGCGTCAGCTGATGTACGATCGTCCCCACCATCTCCAAGTGCCCCAGCTCCTCTGTACCGATGTCGGTCAGCAGACCTTTTAGCTCCGGGAAGGGCATGGAATAGCGCTGACTGAGGTAGCGCAGCGACGCGCCGAGCTCGCCGTCAGGACCGCCGTACTGACTGATGATGAGCGACGCCAGGCGCGGGTTCGTGTTTTTGATCCTGACCGGGTATTGCAGCCGTTTTTCATATACAAACATACTCAGCCCTCCTCCCGATAGTCCCACGGCCACGGATCGTTCAGCCAGCCGTAGCGCCCGCCCATGGTCGAGGCAAGCTGCGTCAGGCTCACGCCGCTGCGCTGGTACTGCTCCACGGCTTCCTCATACAGCTCCGCGTACTGGTTGTAAAGCGTAATCGCCTCGGTGTCGTTTGCGTGTGTGTCGAGATACAGTCCCAGCTCGTTGATGGCAAAGCCGAGCGCCTGAAGCTGCCGCGCCGCGCTGAGGTCAGTGAATGCCTCGTTCTGCATTTTGAGATACGGCAGATCCAGCCCCTCAAACAGCGTCCCGCGCGCCAGCGCGAGATCGAGCGCATATTTGCTCGCGCCTGTCTGCTGGAATGGGACGAACGGAACGGCGAGCGGCGCACAGCTCGGCAGCTTGCCGTCGTGGTCGGCGCAGACATAGAGCGTGTCGGGCATCTGCGCGGCGGACGACGTGTCTGCCTGCGCCGCCGCGCGCGCCTGCGCATTCTGCGTGCAATTGTTCAATCGAAAAACTCCCTCCAAATCATGTAGCGGGCGGCGCACCGCCCATTCACACTGTATGCAGAGAGTTGTCGAGAGGTGTAAGAAAACAGACGATGCCGGTGCATCGTCTGTTTTTTACAGTTCTATTTCACCGCCGCAATACAAAAGCTGCGTCGTCGGCAGTTCACCGCCATAGCGCGACCAGTCGCGTTCGCATTTGCGTCGGATGCCGCTGGGATCGGGGGTGTCGGTGGGGATGTGATAGATGAAATTGCGCCGCGCACAGGTATTCAGCAGCTCGCGCGTCTCCGGGTGCGCGAGCACCTGACTGTTCCAGAACGCCGCGTCCGCCGTGCGCCCCGCGAGCACCGCGCGGTGCAGCGCCGCGTCCGGCACGCTGTCCGCCGTGACGTAGATCGTCCTTCCGCCGCCGCGCACGAGCAGCGACCAGTGCGGCAGCATCAGCTCCGGCGGCACGGGGACGTGCGGCGTCTGCGCATACTCGATCGTAAACGCACCAGCCGCAAACGCGCCGTACTCCCCTTCCGGCAGCAGCACCGGCACATCCGGGCGCGCCGCGCGCAGGCGCTCCACCGCCGCCGCGTCATAGTGATCGGCGTGACGGTGCGTAAAGCAAACGCCCGCAAGATGGTCATACGGCGGCTGCGCCGCCAAAAGCGCTTGCAGCGCCTGCGGCGCGAACTGTCCAAAGGGCGGGAGCTTTCCGTTCGGCGCGTCGATCAGCAGCGCCGCGCCCCCGGCTTCGATCAGCAGCCCGCAGTTGCATACCAGCGTAATCTTCATTGCAGCATCTCCAGAAATTCCTGCTCCGAGAGCACGGGCACACCCAGCTCATTTGCCTTTTTGAGTTTGCTGCCCGCATTCTCGCCCGCCACGACGAAGCTCGTCTTTTTCGACACCGACGAGGCAGCCTTGCCGCCGCACTGCTCGATCTTTTCCGTCGCCTCCTCACGCGTAAACAGGCTCAGCGCGCCTGTCAGCACGAACGTGAGACCCGCAAAGCGGCGGTCCGTCACCTGCTGCTGTGCTGTAAAGTTCACGCCCGCCGCGCGCAGGCGCTCGATGAGGTCGCGCGACTGTGGGCTGGAAAACCAGTCGCGGATGCTCTTTGCCGTGATCGCGCCCACATCCGGCACAGCCGTCAGCTCCTCCTCACTCGCGTTCATGATCGCGTCCAGCGAGCCGAACGCCGCCGCCAGCGTTTTCGCTGCCTTTGTGCCGACCTGCCGGATGCCAAACGCGCACAAAAGGCGCGAAAGGTCGTTCTGCTTGCTCGCCTCGATGGAGTTTTTGAGATTTTCCGCCGACTTTTTGCCCTGCCCGGGCAGCTCGGCGATGGCGTCGTAGTCAAGCTGGTAGAGGTCGGCGGGGTTCGTGAGCATCTTGTGCTCGATGAGCGTTTCCACGATGGCGCTGCCCAGCCCGTCAATATCCATCGCCTCACGCGAGACGAAATGCGCCAGATTCCGAGCGAGCTGCGCGGGGCATTCCGCGCCGGTGCAGCGCAGTGCCGCGCCGTCCTCATCGCGCACGACCGGCGCGCCGCACACGGGGCACGTCTGCGGCAGACGGTATGGCACAGTCCCCGCCGGCCGCTTGTCCAGCTCGACCTCCAGAATTTCTGGGATGATCTCCCCTGCCTTGCGGATCTTGACCGTATCGCCGACGCGGATGTCCTTGTCGGTGATGAAATCCTGATTGTGGAGCGTCGCGTTCGTCACCGTCGTGCCTGCGAGATATACCGGCGCGACGACCGCCTTGGGCGTAAGCACGCCGGTCCTGCCGACCTGCACCACGATGTCCTGCACGACCGTCTCCTTGATCTCCGGCGGGTACTTGAACGCCGCCGCCCAGCGCGGGAATTTCGCGGTGCTGCCAAGGCGCGCGCGCCCGGCGAGGCTGTTGAGCTTCATCACCGCGCCGTCGATGTCATAGGCGAGGTCATAGCGCCCGTCGCCGATCGCCTGCACCGCGCGCACAACGTCGTCCGCCGTTTTGCAAAGCGTGTACGGGATGACCTTGAAGCGCAGCTCGCGCAGATAGTCCAGCGTCTGCGTGTGCGTTTGAAATTCCGCGCCGTCCGCAAGCTGCAAATTGAACACCAGAATGTCCAGCCCGCGCGCGGCGGCGATCTTCGGATCGAGCTGCCGCAGCGACCCGGCGGCGGCGTTGCGCGGATTGGCAAACAGGGGTTTGCCCGCCTGTTCGCGCGCGTCGTTGAGCTGATGAAAGCGCGCACGGGGCATGAACACCTCGCCGCGCACGATGAGCCGCTCGGGTGCACCTTCCAGCCGCATGGGAATGGAC
Organism: Clostridiales bacterium; assembly: GCA_022779365.1. Classification (GTDB taxonomy): domain Bacteria; phylum Bacillota; class Clostridia; order Oscillospirales; family Oscillospiraceae; genus CAG-170. Next base: position 59,889 of record JALFSI010000010.1, on the reverse strand, counting down.
GGGATGGTCTTGAGATTTTCCGTCACATCCTCGCCGACCAGCCCATCGCCGCGCGTTGCGCCGCGCACAAACTGCCCGTTTTCATATTCCAGCGCCACAGAAAGCCCATCGACCTTCGGCTCGACCGACCACACCGTATCCGGCTCTGCCTCCGCAACGTGCTGCGCAAACTCGCGCAGCTCGTCAAACGAAAACACGTCCTGCAAGCTCTCCAGCGGCACGGCGTGGCGCACCTTCTGAAATTCGCTGATCGCCTCGCCGCCCACGCGGCGCGTGGGGCTCAGGGGCGAGGCATATTCCGGGTGCGCCTGCTCAAGCTCCTCCAGCTCCCGCAGCATATGGTCATATTCAAAGTCCGGGATGGTGGGGTCATCGAGCACATAATAGGCGTAATTGTGCCCCTCCAGCTCGCGCGCGAGCTGCTCCATGCGTGCTTTTACATCCATCGTCTTACCTCTTTTGTGTTTATGAAAGGTTTGCGTCAGTTGACAAGGGCATACGCGGTTTTTCGCGGGGCAAAACAACGCCTGGCTGCGTTATCCTCGTTGGTGGGCGTCAGCCCACCTGCCTCGTCTGCCTTGCCAGCCGCCGTTTATCCGCCGCGAAAAACTCCGAAGGACTTGCCGGCACGGCTGGGGCGTTGCCTGCAAGGCAGAGGGCGCAGGCTTGCCGGCGCAAGTCAAGGACGATAACGCCGCAGGCGGCGTTCCAGCCGCGCCCGCAAGCGTGCGTGCCCTTGTCAGCTGACGCTTACATAACTATTCGGCACAGTGCCGACCACGACCGTTTCCGCAACGATCACGTCCGAATCTGCGGTGACCTGCTGCGTTCCGGCGGGCGAGAGCACCGTGAGCGTCACGCTCACGTTCAGCCGCACGCGCTGCATAGTCTGGTTGATGCCGGCAGCTTCAAAGGTCGTAAAAAACGCCGCGTCTGACGAGCTGAGCGCCACCACGCGTACCGGCAGGCACACGCCGCGCCCGGCAAAATAGTCCGGCAGCAGAATGCTCCCGATCGGCACGCCCAGCTCCTGCGCGCAAAGCTCCGGCATTTCATTGCCGAGCAGCTCCATGATCTCGCTTTTCAGGCAGTTCAACTCCGCCGTGTTCGTGCGCACGGCGGTGATGCTGCCGTTTACGTCCTTTTCCAGATACGTCATATGTGAAAAGTCGATCCGTCCGCTGCGAAGCTCCGCGTTGATCGCGCCCACCAGCCAGTCAGACGCCGCGTTCACAACGCGCATGCGCGCCGCCTCGCGCACATAGGGTGTGTATCGGAAGTAGATCACAAACGCCAGGATCAGCAGCAGCGGCAGCACAATGAGAAGCGCGCGCCGCCGGGCTCTTCGTCTGCGGTTCATGCCGTCCCCTCCCCCTGCCATCGTATGCGGGGCGGCGGGGCTTCATCATATTTTTTTCATGTGTACGCCCGCGGTGTTTGCCATCAGGCGCTTTGTGCCCACGCCGTCAAACGCCACCTCCAGCAGTGCGTCGCCGCCCATGGGAAGCACCGTGAGCACCATGCCGCGCCCAAACGCCTTGTGCATCACCATGTCGCCCTTCGAGAACGGGCACGCGGCGGGCTTTGCGCTGCGCGGCGCGGTGAGCACCGAGTGGTCACGCGCGGGGCGCGGCGTGTAGCTCTGGTCAAAATAGCGCGCATCGTCGCCGTAGAGCGACGGGCGCGGGCGCTCATACGAGCCGGTGCGCCGCTCGGCGGGCATTCCTCCTGCGCTGCGGCGCTCCACGCAATCGGGCGGCAGCTCGTCGAGAAAACGCGACGGCAGGTTCACACTCGTGCGTCCGTAGAGCATACGCTGCCGCGCGTGGCACAGACAGAGCGTCTTTTTCGCCCGCGTGATTGCGACGTAGCACAGCCGCCGCTCCTCTTCCAGCTCGTCCGGCTCGCCAAGGCAGCGCGTGCCGGGGAACAAGCCCTCCTCCATGCCGACAAGGAAAACATTTTCAAATTCCAGACCCTTTGCGCTGTGCATGGTCATCATCACCACGGCGTCCGCGTCGGCGTCGTACTGCTCGATGTCAGTATACAGCGCGATCTGCTCCAGAAATTCTGCCAGTGTGGGCGCTTCCACGCTCTCGGCGTACTGCACGATGGTGGATTTGAGCTCTCGGACGTTCTCCGCGCGCGTGCGCGATTCCACGTCGTCCTTTGCCTCCAGCATGGCGACATAGCCCGTGCGGAGCATGACCTCTTCATAAAAATCCGGCAGGCTCAGCGTGTTCAGCAGCTCCGCGCATTCCTCGATGAGCGCGCAGAATGCCGCGAGCTTCGCCCCTGCCTTCTCTAAACTCGGATAGTCGCGGGCGTGCGACAGCACATCATACAGCGGCAGCCCAGCCGCTGCTGCCTGCCGGTCCGCCATTTCCAGCGTTTTCGCGCCGATGCCGCGCGGCGGGTTGTTGACGATCCGGCGCAGGCGCAGATCGTCGGCGCGGTTGTTGATGACGCACAGATACGCCAGCATATCCTTGACCTCCGCGCGGTCAAAGAAGCGCGTGCCGCCGATGATGCGGTATGGGATTTTTTTGTCTCTAAAAGCATCTTCAATTGCGTTTGACTGTGCATTTGTACGATAGAGCACAGCATAATTCTTAAGGTCTATTCCGTGCGAGCGTGCAATTATGCGGTTTACGACATAGTTTGCTTCCTCTTTGCCATCAATTGCTTCATAAATTGTAATTCTATCGCCTATAGGGTTTTTCGTCCACAGATTTTTGCCCTTTCGCCCGCGGTTGTGGGCGATGACGGCGTTAGCAGCGTTCAGGATCGACTGCGTGGAGCGGTAATTCTGCTCCAGCCGGATGACCTGCGCGCCCTTGTACTGCTGCTCGAATGAGAGGATATTCTCGATCGTCGCGCCGCGGAATTTGTAGATGGACTGGTCGTCGTCGCCCACAACGCAGATGTTCTCATACCCGCCCGCCAGCAGCGACGAGAGCTGGTATTGCAGCATATTCGTGTCCTGATACTCGTCGATGAGCACATAGCGGAACTTGCGCTGATAATACGCGCGTACGTCCTCGAACTGCTCCAAAAGCTCCACGGTCTTGAGGATAATGTCGTCAAAATCCAGCGCGTTCGCATCCAGCAGACGCCGCTGGTACTCGGCGTAGATCTGCGCCGTGCGCTCGATGCGCCAGTCGCCGGAAAAGGCGGCGGTCTTTTCAAATTCCTCCGGGCTCTGGCGCTTATCCTTCGCCTTGCCGATGAGCGAGAGCACCAGCCGCGGCGGAAACGCCTTTTCATCTAAACTCAGATCGCGCACGATGTCCTTGACCACACGCTCAGAATCGCTCGTGTCGTAGATGGTGAATCTGCCCGTGTAGCCGCCAAGCCGGTCAATATCGCGCCGCAGGATGCGGCAGCACGCGGAGTGGAACGTCATCGCCCACACATCCAGCGCCTCGTCGCCCAGCATTGCCTGCAAGCGATCCTTCAGCTCGTTCGCCGCCTTGTTCGTAAACGTGATGGCGATGATGCTCCACGGCGCGGCGGGGCGCAGGGCGCACAGCGCGTGCGCGCGGGGCATATCCTCCGCACGCTGCGTGCGCAGGTACGATTCCAGAAACTCCACGTCCTGCTCCGTCACATAGTCCGGCACTTCGTTCGAGTCCGACGCGCAGCCGAAGTCGATGAGGTTCGCGATGCGATGGATGAGCACGGTCGTTTTGCCGCTGCCCGCGCCGGCAAGCAAAAGCAGCGGTCCTTCCGTCGTCAGGACCGCTTTTTGCTGCATATCATTCAGTTTTGAAAACCGCGCGGCAATGATCGCCCGCCGCACGGTCAGAAATCGCTGTTCATAGCTAATATCCATGCGTACTCCCGTATTTCCGTTACTTATATAGATATAGCTATTTTAATACAAACAGCGTTTTTTGTCGATAGTCAAATATAATTTCTCAGATTCGCCAGCGCCTTTTTCTCGATGCGGCTGACCTGCACCTGCGACACGCCGATGATCTTCGCTACCTTTTCCTGCGTCAGCGCGTGAAAATACCGCAGGTCGATCACCAGCCGCTCGCGCCCGGAGAGCTGCGCAAGCGCCGCGCGCAGCGACAGCGACTCCACGATGCGCTCCTCCATGCCGTCGGTGCACAGCACGTCCTCGAGTGAAAAGCCCTCCTCGCCCGTCTGCCGCTGGATGGACTCTGCGCTTGCCGTCGCTGTCTCGGCAGAGGCGATCTCCTCCGGCGTCAGCCCCAGCTCCGCCGCCAGCTCCGAAACGCCCGGCTCGCGCCCGAGCCGCGCCGTGAGCCGCTGGCGTGCCATTTTGATGCCCGCCGCGCGCTCCTTGATGCTGCGGCTGACCTTCACGCTGCCGTCGTCGCGCAGAAAACGGCGAATTTCGCCTGCGATCTTCGGCACGGCGTAGGTAGAAAACTGTGTGCCGTAGGCGGTGTCAAACCCGGCGATCGCCTTGAGAAAGCCGACGCAGCCGAGCTGATAGAGATCGTCCGGGTCAATGCCGCGCCCGAAATACCGCCGCGCGACCGACCAGATGAGTCCCGAATTATCCACCACGAGCTGCTCGGTCGCCGTGCGGTCGCCCGCCTGACTTCTCTGGATAAGCTGCTCCTGCGATGCGCTCAATCCGCCTGCCCCCGCCGGACGATCCGGCGCTTCATATGTACGCTCGTGCCCTTGCCGGGGCGGGAGGTCACGCGCAGGCTCGTCATAAAGCTCTCCATGATCGTAAAGCCCATGCCGCTGCGCTCCTCGCCGCCGGTGGTGAACATCGGCTTTCGCGCCGCGGCGACATCCGCGATGCCGCAGCCCTTGTCCTTCACCACAATGTCCAATACATTGTCCGGCAGCACGCGGCAGCGGACGGTGATCGGTCCGATAGTGTCGCGGTAGGCGTGGACGATGCAGTTCGTCACCGCCTCCGATACGGCTGTCTTAATATCGCCCAGCTCATCGAGCGTCGGATCGAGCTGCGCGGCAAAGCACGCAACGACCGCGCGCGCCAGCGCCTCGTTTGCCGACCGGCTGGGAAACTCCACGCTCATGCTGTTTTCAGGCTTCATACGGAAACGCTCCTCTCTTCAATTTCCACGATCTGCTCCATGCCGGACGCGCGCAGCACCTTCATCGGCTGCGGCGGCACGTCCCGCAGCACCAGCCGCCCGCTCAGCTCACGCATTTTGCGCAGCGCCGAGATGACGATGGCAATGCCGCTGGAATCCATAAACGTGACCTCCCGGAAGTCCAGCACGCACGCAAGCGGCAGATAGAGGTCGATCTTGTTGCTCACCACCCGCAGAATGTCGCGCGCGGTGTGGTGGTCGATCTCGCCGCGCAGCGCGATGGTGAGCTGCTTTTCCTGCAAAAAACTGGTCAGATTCATCGGTACATCCTCCCGGAAACAAAAAATGGACACGCACACCGCTGTGTGCGTGTCCAGTATAGTTTTTCTGCCGCGATTTTCCCGTCGAACAAGCGCGGGACCTATTTTTTCAGGCGCTTTTCACTGCCCTCGAGCTGCTCGAGCAGCGCCTTTGCCTTGGCGAGCTTGTCGCGCTGATCGTTTACGACCTTTTCCGGCGCGCGGGCAACAAAGCTCTCATTAGACAGCTTGCTCTCAAACATGGCGATCTGCTTCAGGCAGTTCTCCTTTTCCTTCGCGATGCGCGCCAGCTCCTTTTCGGTGTCGATGAGCTGATCGAGCGGGATATAGAGCTTCGCGTCCGCTGTGACGACGCAGAGCATATCCTCGTGACCGGCGGGATCGGCGTCACACAGGACGACCTGATCGGCATACGCAAGGCGGCGGATAAAGCCCTCGCCCTGCCGGAAATAGTCGTTATGTGCCGACACGACGTACAGCGCCGCCTTGCGCGACGGCGGCACGTTCATCTCCGCGCGGCGGGCGCGGATCGCCGAGACCGCGTTTTTCATCATTTCCAGCGCGTCCGCCTCCGCTGCAAAGTCCAGCGCGTCGTTCGGCGTGGGCCATTCGGCGCGGATGAGGAAATCGCCCTCGTGCGGGATCGCCTGCCAAATTTCTTCGGTGATGAACGGCATGAACGGATGCAGCAGCCGCAGAAGCTGATCGAGCACATACACGAGCACCTGCTGCGCGATGCGCTTGCTCTCATCGTCCGCGTCATACAGCCGCGCCTTCGTCAGCTCGATATACCAGTCGCAGTAGGTGTCCCAGATAAAGTCATACACCTTGGCGGAAGCAACACCCAGCTCGTAGGCGTCCATATTCTCCGTGACCTCGCGGATGAGCGTGTTGAGCTTCGACAGCACCCACTTGTCCTCCAGCTCCAGCTTTGACACGTCGGGCAGACCCGGCTCGTCCACGCTCAGGTTCATGAGCACATAGCGGCTGGCGTTCCAGATCTTGTTGGCAAAGTTGCGCATCGCCTCGCACTTTTCCACATAAAAGCGCATATCGTTGCCGGGCGAGTTGCCGGTGATGAGATTAAAGCGCAGCGCGTCCGCGCCGTAGGTGTCCGCCATTTCCAGCGGGTCAATGCCGTTGCCGAGCGACTTGGACATCTTGCGCCCCTTGTCGTCGCGCACCAGACCGTGGATGAACACCGTCTTGAACGGCTCTTTCTTCATCTGCTCCATGCCGGAGAAGATCATGCGCGCCACCCAGAAGAAAATGATGTCATAGCCCGTGACCATATCGGTCGTAGGATACCAGTATTTGAGGTCGGCGGAGTCAAGGTCGGGCCAGCCGAGCGTGGAGAACGGCCACAGCGCAGACGAGAACCAGGTGTCCAGCACGTCCTCATCGCGCGTGAGCTTCGTGCTGCCGCACTGTTCACACTTTACCGGGTCGTCGCGGGAGACGTTGATGTGCCCGCAGTCGGCGCAGTACCACGCTGGGATCTGATGACCCCACCAGAGCTGGCGGGAGATGCACCAGTCATGCACATTTTCCATCCAGTTGTTATAGATCTTCGTAAAGCGGTCGGGCACAAAGCGCACGCCGCCGTCCTTTACGATGCGCAGCGCTTCCTTTGCCAGCGGCTCCATCTTCACGAACCACTGCGCAGAGATGAGCGGCTCTACGTCATTGTGGCAGCGGTAGCAGGTGCCCACGTTGTGACTGTACGGCTCGGTCTTGATGAGGTAGCCCTGTTCTTCGAGGTCCTTCACGATCGCCTTGCGGCACTCGTAGCGGTCCATGCCGTTATACTTGCCGCCGTTTTCGTTGATCCTGCCGTCGTCGGCGATGACGCGGATGATCTCAAGGTTATGACGCAGACCGACCTCAAAGTCGTTGGGGTCGTGCGCCGGGGTCATCTTGACCGCGCCCGTGCCGAAGCCGATCTCGCAGTACTCGTCGCCGATGATGGGGATTTCACGGTTCATGATCGGCAGGATGCAGGTCTTGCCGATGAGGTGCTTGAATTTTTCATCCTCCGGGTTCACGGCGACGCCGGTGTCGCCCATCATCGTCTCCGGGCGGGTGGTGGCGACCACGATGTCGCCGCTGCCGTCGGAGAGCGGATAGCGGATATACCACAGATGACCGGGCTTGTCCACATACTCGACCTCGGCGTCGGAGAGCGCCGTGATGCAGTGCGGACACCAGTTGATGATGCGGCTGCCCTTGTAGATAAGTCCCTTGTCATACAGCTCGCAGAACGTCTCGCGCACGGCCTTGGAGCAGCCGTCGTCCATCGTAAAGCGGCTGCGCGACCAGTCACACGACACGCCCAGCTTTTTCTGCTGCTGCACGATGCGGCTGCCGTACTTCTCCTTCCACGCCCACACGCGCTCCAGGAACTTCTCACGTCCGAGGTCATAGCGCGTCAGCCCTTCGTTTTTGCGCAGCTCTTCCTCGACCTTGATCTGCGTGGCGATGCCCGCGTGATCCGTGCCCGGCAGCCACAGGGCGCTGTAGCCCTGCATCCGGCGGTAGCGCGTCAGGATGTCCTGAAGCGTGGAGTCCAGCGCGTGCCCCATGTGGAGCTGCCCCGTCACGTTGGGAGGCGGCATGACGATGCAGTACGGCTTCTTGTCGGGATCGGGGGTCGCCTTAAAGCAGTCGTTCTCCATCCACAGCTCGTAGATCTGCCCCTCGACCTGCTTGGGGTCATACTGTTTGGGTAATTCTTTTCTCATGGTATATCTCCTAAACTTGATGTTTTACACTAATTCAGCGGATAACGGCTGCGCGTGGGACAGGAAAAAATCCTTAAATTCCTCCGGCGTGCCGAGCACCAGGTCCTGCTTTTGCAGAACGGTCGCCGCGCCGCTGTGCGTCAGCACAAACAGCCGCGGTGTTTCGACGAATGCTTCCATGGTGTCGTAGTCATAGTCCCTGCCGCCGAGGTTCGACTGGATGCGCATTTTGTCCTCCGTAAAGCGGATGGTCGGCTTCTGCGAAAAATCCGCCGCGCGCAGGCTCGTCAGATGCTGGTGCGCTGCCTTGGCATAGCGTGTGATGGAGCTGCCTGTCGTCACAAGCGGCAGCACGCGTGAGACCGCCAGCAGCGCGCAAACGCCGCCGATGGCGATCATCCGCCGGTCGCGCGGCTCGGTAAAGCCAAAAATGAGCAGCGCCGCCGCCGCGAGGAACAGCACCGCCGTCATCCCATAGCCGATGATGCGCCGCCGCTGCAATTCCCTCTGCTCAGGACCTGACGCGGCAAAGCTCTGCATCTGGTCGGTCAGTCTCCAGAGCTTGGGGTTGCGCTTGCGCGCGAGCATCTCCGTGCGCGCCTGCAAGGCTTTTGCAAGCTCGCCCTCCAAGTCCATGGCGTAGCCGCCGGGGGCAAATACAAATTCTGATTGCATGAGTTTGCTCCTTTTCTCTATCAATTTTCATTTGCAGCTTTGGTAAATAAAAGCTCCGGCAGCGTCGCGCAGCCTGCGGCAGGAAAATCCGGCGAAGTACGCGGGGCTGCCACACAAAAACGCCCTGAACTTATACAGTTCAGGGCGAAGTCTTGCTCCGTGGTACCACCTGAGTTCCCGAAAACGGGCGCTCTTTGCTCTGTAACGGGAGCGCCCGGCGGAGCTTACTGACATTCAGCCCGCGGCTCTGAGGCGACATTCGGACCTGCTCCCGAAAGGCTCGCACCAAGCGCCTTCTCTCTGTACGGGATCACAGTCGTACTCTTCCTCTTCTCAGCCTGTGGCGGTATGGGAGGGCGCGATCAGACGTCCTCGATGATGGGCGACGGCTTTGCCGCCTGCGGATTGACCAGTGCGCGGAATTTGGCGCGCGACTCGCGCAGGTCGGACAGCGACTGCGCAATGGAATCCTCCGTACGCTTCATCGCGTCGTCCACATAGTCGTTCGTGACCTGACGCAGCTCCTTGATCTTCTGCTGCGCGGCGCGGATCATATCGTTGGCTTCCTGCTCCGCCTGCCGGTAGACCTCCTCGCGGGAGACCATCTGCTTGGCGCGCTGCTCCGCCTGCTTGAGGATATTTTCCGCCTCGCGCTTGGCGTTGGTGATGACCTCGTTGCGCGATTCCACGATGGTCTTTGCTTGCTTCAGCTCGCCCGGGAGCTGGTTGCTGATCTCATCAAGCAGATCGAGCACCTTGTCGCGCTCGACCACGCACTTTTCCGCACCCAGCGGCAGACTCCATGCGTCCTGCACCATTTCATACAGGGTGGTGATGATCTCCTCTACTCCGTTTGCCATAGTTGCTCCTCCTTACCGTTCGTTCAGCTCCGCCAGGCGGGAGCGAAAATCGTCAATGATCTGCTCGGGCAGAAATTCCCGCAGGTCTGCGCCGTAGTGCCCCATCTCCTTGACAATACTGGAGCTGAGGTACATAAACTGATGCTCCGCCGTCAAAAACATGGTGTCAAGCCCCGGATTGAGCTTGCGGTTGATGAGCGCCATCTGAAACTCGCGCTCAAAGTCCGACATCGCGCGCAGCCCCTTGACGATCACGCCGCAATTCCGCTCGCGCGCAAAATCCGCCAAAAGCCGGTCGGAGTGCGCGATCTCCACGTTGGGAATATCCGCCGTGACGCGCCGCAGCAGCTCTACGCGCTCAAGCGCCGTAAACATCGGGCGCTTGTCGGCGTTGACCATCACGCAGACGATGAGCTTATCAAAGCTCTTTGCTGCGCGCTGAATGATATTCAGATGCCCGTTCGTGACCGGGTCAAAGCTGCCGGGATAGATCGCCGTGTTCATAATGCCTCCGCTCCCGTGCTCTCTTTTCGGTAAAGCGACACTGCCGTTTTGCCGTACCGATACGTTTTCGTAAGCGCCAGCGCGCCGAATCGGTCTGGAAGCTGCTTTTCGATCGGTCTTTCGCAGATTATTATACCACGATGCGATAAAATGTCAATTTCCGATATGCGATTTAATGCATTTTCCAGAAAAACCTCCGCATAAGGCGGGTCGAGGAAGATGAGGTCGAACTGCTCCCGGCAGGAGGCGAGGTACGCCATGTAGTCCATCCGCACGACCTGCGCGCGCGTCTCCAGCCGCGTTTTGGCAAGATTTTCGCGCACCACGTCCAGCGCATCGCGGCGGCAGTCCACGAACACCGCACGCGCCGCGCCGCGGCTGAGCGCTTCGATGCCGAGCTGCCCCGAGCCCGCAAACAGATCGAGCGCCCGCGCGCCGGGAACGTCAAACTGGATGGCGGAAAACAGCCCCTCCTTGACCTGATCGAGCGTCGGGCGCGTTTCCAGTCCCTTGGGCGCTTTGAGCGGCGTGCTGCGCGCCGTGCCGGTGATGACTCTCATGGCTGGGTCTCCTCCTTGTGATAATACTGCCAGACAGCTTCCGCCGCGCTCTGCGGCACGACCTGTGCCAGCTCCTCCACGCTCGCCGCGCGGATCGCGGTAACAGACTTAAAGTGCCGCAGCAGCTCCTGCCGCCGCTTCGGTCCGATGCCCGCGATCGTCTCCAGCGCCGACGCGCGCACATGACGGCTGCGCAGCAGCCGGTGATAGGTGATGGCGAAGCGGTGCGTCTCCTCCTGGATGCGCCCGATGAGCGCGAACACCGCCGGCTGCGCCGTCAGGCTCAGCTCCGCGCCGTCGGGTGTGATGAGCGCGCGCGTGCGGTGGCGGTTATCCTTGACCATGCCGAAGATCGGGAATGACAGCCCCATCGCCGCCAGCTCCTCACGCACGCACTGCGCGTGCTCCTGACCGCCGTCGATGAGCAGCGCGTCCGGGGCTTCGTCAAAGCCTGCGTCGCCCGCCTGATAATGCGCAAAGCGGCGGTGCAGCGTCTGGCGCATGGACGCGTAGTCGTCCTGATCCGTCAGCCCTTCGATCTTGAAATGCTTATAATCCTTTTTGCTCGGCTTTCCGTCCACGAATACCACCATCGACGAAACGATGTCCGTCCCGGCGGTGTTGGAAATATCGTAGCTTTCGAGCCGGTGCGGCGGCTCTGGCAGGTGCATCATCGCGCCGAGCTGCGAAAGCGCTCCGTTCAGGCGCTCGGCGCGCGTGGTCACGCGCTCGGCTTCCTCGCGGGCATTTTTCTGCGCCAGCGCCATCATGCGCACGCCGTCGCCGCGCTGCGGCACGCGGATGTGCACCTTTTTGTGAAGCTGCTGAAAAAGAAGCTGCTCAAACAGCGCCGCGTCGTCCATCGAAAACGGCAGCAGAATTTGCTTGGGCGCAGCGCCGCGCACAAGATAATACTGCTTGACGAGCGACGAAAGTGCCTCCTGCCGGTCGTCCGCCGGCGGAAACAGCTCATAGTCCTTGTCAAGCAGGCTGCCGTCCACATAGTGCAGCACTGCCATGCACGCCCGCGCCTCGCTCTGATAATAGCCGATCACGTCGGTATTTGCCATCGTGCCCGCCGTGACGAGCTGCTTCTGGCTGAGCGACTGCACAGCGCGCATACGGTCGCGCAGGGCGGCGGCACGCTCAAATTCCAGCCGCTCGGCGGCGTCCTCCATCTGCCGCTGTAAGTCGGCGGTCAGCTCGCCGTATTTACCGTCGAGCATCATCACCGCCTGCTCCATCCGCGCGCGATACTCCTGCGCGGAGCGGGACGGCTGACACCAGCCGTCGCAGTTGTTCATATGAAAATTCAGGCACGGGCGGTCTTTGCCAATATCGCGCGGGAATTTTTTGCCGCAGCCGGGCAGCTTCAGGCACAGCCGCAGCGTGTCGATCACGTTCTGCGTGACCGAGCGCCCGCCATACGGTCCAAAATATCGCGCACCGTCGTCCTGCACGCGGCTGACCAGCTCCATCACCGGGTATTCTTCCCGCGGATCGACGCGAAGATACGGATAGCCCTTGTCGTCCTTGAGCAGGATGTTGTATTTGGGCATATGGCGCTTGATGAGCGAACATTCCAGCACCAGCGCCTCAAATTCGGACGCCGCGACGATAACGTCAAAATGGTCGATCTGGCTGACCATTTTGCGCGTTTTGGGCGTGTGCGCGCTGGAATCCTGAAAATACTGGCTGACGCGGTTTTTGAGCTTTTTCGCCTTGCCGACGTAGATGATCTGCCCGGACTTGTCCTGCATCAGGTACACGCCCGGCTCATACGGCAGCGAGAGCGCCTTGTCCTTGAGTTCTTCAAAAGTCATGGTGTTAAAAAGCCGCCTCAAAAACCCACGTTTTTGAGGCGGCATTCCTTCGGTGGTTTAGAAAATTTCTTTTACGAGCATTTCCGTCAGCGCATTGACGGCTTCTTCCTCATCAGGACCTTCCGCAAGGATGCTCACGCGCGTACCCTTTGTGATGCCCATGGACAAAACGCCGAGCAGGCTCTTCGCATTGATCTTGCGGTCCTCGACCTCGATCCAGATGCTGGACTTGAACTCATTCGCCTTCTGGATGAAATAGGTCGCCTGGCGATTGTAAAGCCCCGACTCGCACTTAACAATGGATTGCTGCATATACATAGTTGCCACTCCTTAAATTCGCTCTTTATAGCAGGTTTTTTTCGTGCGCATTCTTGTTTACAATATTAGCAAAAAATCAAAAAAAGTCAATACTTATTTGAACTCGGCGATGGTCACGCCGGTCTCGCCCTCGCCGTAAACGCCGAGGCGGAACGATTTAACGTATTTGCAGCGGCGCAGCTCGTCGTGAACCGCTGCGCGCAGAACGCCCGTGCCCTTGCCGTGGATGATGCGCACGGACGGAAGATTGGCAAGATACGCGCTGTCGAGGAACTGGTCGAGCACCGGCATCGCCTCGTCTGCCGCCATGCCGCGGATGTCCAGCTCCGGCGAGGCGGCGGCTTTGAGCTCGCGCGCCTTGTGCTCGATGATCTTTTTCGCGTTCCCCTGCGGCTGATCTTCCAGCAGCGCGACCTCGTCGGGCTTTGCCGTGAGCTTCATGATGCCCGCCTGCAATTCGAGATTTCCGTCTTTTGTGACGCTCAGCACCGTCGCCCTTGAGCCGAATTTCAGCAGCTCCACCGTATCGCCCGCGCGGATGGCGCGCGTGGCGGCTGGGCGCTTTTTCTGCTGCGGCTTGTCGGCAAGCTTTTCCTCCGCCTCGTTGAGCGTGCGGCGCAGCGCCGCCTGCCGCTCGTTGGAGTTCTGCACGTCCGCGCTGTCCTTCATCTGGCGGCGGAGCTGCTTGAGCTCCTCCTGCACGGCGTTTGCCGTGCGGCGCGCGTCGTCGATGATGTGCTGCGCCTCGCGCTTTGCCTGCTGCACCGCCTTATCGCGCTCGCGCTTGATCTGGTCAAAATATTCCTCGCTTTTCTGCTGCTGCTGGAGCGTCTGCTGGCGCAGTCGCTCCGCCTCGGCGCGCGCCTGCTCCATCTGCTGCCGCTGCTGCTCAAGCTGCGCCAGCACGTCCTCAAAGTCGGAATCATTCTGGCTGACAAGGCTCTTCGCCTTGTCGAGAATATCTTCCTGCAAGCCGAGCCTGCGCGAGATGGCAAACGCGTTGGATTTTCCCGGCACGCCCACGAGCAGCCGGTAGGTCGGCTGGAGCGTCTCCACGTCAAACTCGCACGAGGCGTTGCTCACGCGCTCAGTCCGCATAGCGTAGACCTTCAGCTCTGCATAGTGCGTGGTCGCAGCGACCTTCGCGCCGTTTTTGCGGCAGTATTCGATCAGCGCCATCGCCAGCGCCGCGCCCTCGGCAGGGTCGGTACCAGCGCCCAGCTCGTCAAAGAGCACCAGCGCGCCCGGCTCGCACACGCGGACGATCTCCACGATGTTTTTCATATGCGCCGAGAAGGTGGAAAGCGACTGCTCGATGGACTGCTCGTCGCCGATGTCCGCCAACACGCGCGTAAACACGCCCACGCTGCTGCCGTCGTCCGCCGGGACGTGCAGACCGCACTGCGCCATGAGCGTCAGCAGCCCGATGGTCTTGAGCGTGACGGTCTTGCCGCCGGTGTTCGGACCTGTGATGATGAGCGTATCAAAATCCTGCCCCAGAGTCAGCGTAATGGGCACGACCGTCTTGGGGTCAATGAGCGGATGGCGCGCGCGGTTGAGAACGATGACCTCATCCTCCGTGATCTTCGGCTCGATGGCGCGCATAGCGAAGGACAGCCGCGCGCGGGCGAAAATGCAGTCCAGCTCCACGAGCACGCGGTAGTTCGTTTCGATATGCTCGCGCCAGTCCGCCGCCTGCGCGGAAAGTTCTGCCAAAATGCGCTCGATCTCCTTACGCTCAGCGATGAGCAGCTCGCGCAGGTCGTTGTTGGCGTTTACCGCCTGCATGGGTTCAATAAAAAATGTGCTGCCGGATGACGACACATCGTGTACCAGACCCGGAATGTTGTTTTTGAACTCGCTCTTGACCGGCACGACAAAGCGGTCGGAGCGGATGGTGATGATCGGCTCTTGCAGATATTTTGCGTAGGACGGCGAGGAGATGATCTTTTGCAGCGACTCGCGTATTTTCACGCTCTGCTGGCGGATCTTCCGCCGGATGGAGGCAAGCTCGGAGCTTGCCGCGTCCGCGATCTCGTCTTTGGAGAGGATGGAGGTAAAAATGCGGTCCTCCAGAAACTTATTCGCCATGAGCTGGAAAAACCACACGTCGAGCACGGTTTCCACGCTTTCGCCGTCGGCATAATTTTTGACCTGCCACGCGCATTTGAGCACGCCGCCGATCTGCAAAAGCTCTTCGGCGCTCAGAACACCGCCGCGCTGCGCGCGCGCCAGCGACGCGCCGACATCCCGCGCCCCTGCAAGTCCGGGCGTCCCCTTGAGGGAGATGAGCTTGCAGGCGGCGCTCGTCTGCTCTTGCAGCGTGCGAATTTCGTCCGCATCCGTGAGCGGGACGGTTTGCCGGCAGCGTTCCTTTGCCGCCGGGCACGTCGCCTGCTCCGCAAGCAGCTCCAGTACCTTATCAAGCTCTAATTTTTTTAACGACTTTTCAAACAGTTCGTCCATATCCAGTTCCTAAAGCAACAAAAGTGATTTGTAAAAATCGAGCGTGGAAAAACCCCGCTCCAATTTGGTGATGAGATACGCCTCGGCAATATCCGCCAGCTCATCGAGTGCCTGCGGCTCTAAGCGGAACGAGAAAATCTTCTTCGGCTCACAGAGCGTGATGTAGCGCATCGCTGCCAGCGCCCCGCGTCCAAGCGGCATACGGATGCCGCTGCCGCCGCACCCGGCGCACACCAGACACCCCTCCGACACGTCAAACCGCTCCGGCGCTTCCGCGCCGCATACGGCGCAGCCGTGCAGCTCCGGCTGAAAGCCCGAGACGCACATTGCCCGCAGCTCAAACACCGCCTTGATCTGCCGCTGTGGAAGATTCAGCTTTGTGAGCGCGTAGATCGCATTGAGCGTCAGCGGCAGGATACCGGACTCGGGAGCGTCCTCCTGCGATAAAACCTCCGCCACCTGCGCAAAATACTGCGCCAGCGTCAGCCTTTCAAGGTCGTCACGCAGCGGCAGGAACATCTCCAGCGCCGATGCCTCATTGACCGTGTAAAAGCCGCGGTTTTCAAACAGCGTAAACTCCGAATACGCCAAAAGCTGGCACGCGCCCTTGAGCGGGCTTTTTGCCCGCCGCAGCCCCCGCGCGCGCACCGATAAAAGCCCGTGCCCGCGCGTGAGGACGCTCAGCATCGCGTCCGCCTCCTGAAAGGGCGACACGCGCAGCACCAGCCCCTCGGTTTTCAGATACATATGTCTCTCCTAAGTACGTCCTTTACGCGGAGACAGGCTGCGCGGCGCGCAGCTCCCGCCGGTACAGCAGATAGACCTCCGGCGCGCCGGTCTCGCAAAAAAGCTCCCAGAAAAATTCCGCCTGCATAGTCCGTCCTCCCTGTTCCTGTCGCGTTCTTGAGGTTAGGATGGACGAATTGCCGGATGCTATGCTGGAAGTTTTCGCTCGTTTAGGTCTCAGTTATCATTGCGATAGCCGAAATTGCTGAGGAGGAACTGGCTGTCGCGCCAGTTTTCCTTCACGCGCACCCACGTCTGCAAAAAGACCTTCGTGCCCATGAATCGTTCGCAGTCGGCACGCGCCTGCGTGCTGATCTTTTTGAGCATCTGCCCATTTTTTCCGATGATGATGCCCTTGTGACTCGCTTTTTCGCAGTAGATGGTCGCATCCAGATCAATGATGCCATCGTCGCGCTCGGAGAATTTTGTGATCTCCACCGCCGTGCCGTGCGGAATTTCGCGTTCGAGATTCCACAGCAGCTTTTCGCGGATGATCTCCGCCATGACCTGCTTTTCGGGCTGGTCGGTGACCATATCGTCCGGGAAAAGCTGCGGACCGGGCTGGGCAAATTTTTCACACTCCTCCAAAACCTGTGCCACGCCGTCGCGCCATTTGGCGCTGATGGGCAGCACGGCGGCAAAGTCCATCTCGCTCTGATACGCGGCGATGACCGCCAGCAGCGCTTCCTTTTCCACGGTGTCGATCTTGTTGATGACTAAAATACATGGCGTGCCGTTGGCTTTAATCTGCCGCAGCAGCTCCTGCTCCTGCTCGCCGACGTTGGCGATGGGCTCGACCATGAGGATGACCGCGTCCACGTCCGCAACGGACTGGCGCACGACGCCCACCATATAGTCGCCGAGCTTGGTGCGCGGGCGGTGGAAGCCCGGCGTGTCCACGAACACGAGCTGGCAGTCCTGCCGGTTCACAATGGCGCAGATGCGGCTGCGGGTCGTCTGCGGCTTGTGGGACACGATGGCGATCTTTTCGCCCGCCAACGCGTTCGTGAGCGTCGATTTGCCGACGTTCGGACGCCCGGCGATGGTGATCATGGCGGATCTCTGATTCATGTTGTATCTCCTAAGTAAAATTCGTAATAAATTTGATCCTCGGCGCGATTTGTATGCCCGCTGTCAATGTTTCCGGGTATGCCGCCCATTTTTTCATAAAACTGCCGTGCCGGCAGGTTGTGAAGATTGCAGCCGCAGAAAAATCCCTCGATGCCGCCAGCGGCGCACTGCCGGTACAGGCGTGCAAAAATCATGCGTCCGATCCCGCGCCGCTGATACGGCGGCAGCAGATAAAGCGCGTTGAGGCAGAGAGGAAACGTCTTGTACGCTCCATGACGCGGCGCACCAAAAACATAATACCCCGCGCAGGTCTCCGCGTCCAGAGCGAGCCAGATCTCCTGTGCCGCGTCCTGCGTCAGCTCGCGCCAGCGTACTGTGCGCGCCTGAAAATCAAATGAGTCGATCCACGCATCGGGATAGATCCCGCGATACGTTGCCGCCCAGGCATCACGCTGCGTCCGCGCCAGAAGCGGAGCATCAGCCGCGACCGCGCGGCGAAATACGATCTGACTGCCCCTTGCGTCCGTCATCTGCTCAACGCGACCTCGGCGAGGATGGCTTCCTCGCGCGCGCGCATCTGGCGCTTCATCGCGCCCTCGTCCATATGGTCATAGCCCAGCAGATGCAGCACGGAGTGGATGGTCAGATACCCCACCTCGCGCGCGGCGCTGTGCCCAAATTCCTTTGCCTGCGCGCAGGCGCGCTCATAGGAGATCGCCATGTCTCCGAGCGGCACGAGCCCTGTGCCGGGGTCTCGGTAGTCCGACCAGTCCGCGGGCGGCTCGCCGGGGGTCAGGTCAAACATCGGGAACGACAGCACGTCCGTCGCGCGGTCGGTCTGCCGCGTCTCGCGGTTGAGCGCGCGAATGGTCTCATCGCCGCAGATGAGGACGTTGATCTCACACGGTGCGGTGATTTTCTCCAGCTTCAGCGCGGCGCGGATGCAGGTGCGGATCTGCCTTTTGACCGGCAGACTCCACAGCCCGCGTGCTTCGCAGGTAATGACGATCTTATGCTCCATGCTCATTTCCTCTTTGTATACGAAAACTTTTTGCCCGGCGCGGCAGGCGGCTGTGGGTGTGCCTGCTCAAAGCGCTCATAGGCGGCGACAATTTGCTGTACGAGCTGGTGGCGCACCACGTCCGCACCCGTCAGGCGGCAGATGGCAATGTCCTCCATATTTTCCAGCACGCGCACCGCTTCTTTCAGACCGCTGACCTTGTCGGACGGCAGGTCGATCTGCGTCACGTCGCCGGTGATGACGATCTTCGAGCCGAAGCCGAGGCGCGTTAAGAACATCTTCATCTGCTCGCGCGTGGTGTTCTGCGCCTCGTCGAGGATGATAAAGCTGTCGTCCAGCGTCCTGCCGCGCATATACGCCAGCGGCGCGACCTCGATATTGCCGCGTTCCAGATACTTGTTGTACGTTTCCGGCCCTAACATATCGAACAACGCGTCATAGAGCGGGCGCAGGTACGGATCGACCTTGTTTTGCAGGTCGCCCGGCAAAAAGCCCAGCCGCTCCCCCGCTTCCACGGCGGGGCGCGTAAGGATGATGCGGTTGACGGTCTTGGCGCGGAAGGCGTTCACCGCCTCCGCCACCGCCAGATATGTCTTGCCCGTGCCGGCAGGTCCAACGCCGATGGTCACGGTGTTTTTTTCGATGGCGCGCAGATATTTCTGCTGCCCGATGGTCTTTGCCTTGACCGGCTTGCCGCGCGCCGTGACACACACGACGTCCTTTGCCATCTGGCTGACCTTGTCCTCGTTGCCGGTCTTGACGAGCGAGATAAGATAGCGCACCTTCTGCTCGTCAATATCCTCGCCCTTGGCGGCCAGCGCCAGCAGCGCCTCAAGCGCCCGCGCACCCTGATCCGCCGCCTCCTCGTCACCCTGAATTTTCAGCTCCGTGCCGCGGTTCGTGATGTGCACGCCGAACTCCGATTCGATGCGCTTGATGTTCTCGTCAAACGACCCGAATACGTCGATCAGGCATTCCACACGTTCGGCATTGATGGTCTTTTCAATCATTCGCAATTCCGTCCTTAAAAATCTCGGCGTTTACCATGCGGGCGATCATTTCCTCGCACTCCAGCGCCGCGTACAGCCGCCAGCAGCCGCCCTCATGCCGCAGCGTCAGGCGGCTTTTCGTGACCGTCCCGGCGATCATGTCCTGCCGGACACGGCTGATGGCGTCGCGCTCCAGAAGCGCGCGCGCATCCGGCTCGCGCACCTGCTTTCCCTCTGTATCATAAACGTTTTGCTCGCTGATTTCAATAGCAACCGGCAGTAAATGCCCGCCCGGAAGAACAATTTGTATCCGCCGCGTCGTGCGGTCGCGGTTTTCTCCCGCGCGGGAGCTGCCCGCGAGGCTCACGCGCCTGCGTCCAAAAATCAGGCTCACCGTGCGCTTTGTCTCGCCCGTGGGTATTTTGCGCAGTGCGGTGTCGGGAAGCACGGTGCAGCTTTTGCGCCACGTCGCGGCGTAAATTTCCGCCAATGCCCCGACGACCTGCGTTTTATAGCCCCAGTCGAGATAGCCGGAGACGAGCATCTGCCCTGCCGACACCACGTCGCCCACCTTGCACAGGCTGCCGCCCTCATACACCGCCACGCGCGTGAGCACGCCCGCACGGCTTGCGACAACGTTGCGCGGCGTGCGCCGGTCGTTGACCGGCTCGGTCTGCGGACGCTCCCGCACGACCACGACCGCCGTGCCGCCGCTCTGCTGGATGGTGAGCCATTGCAGCTCCGGGATGCGGCAGAGCATCTGGTTTTTGACCTCCTGCGGCTTGATGGACGGTCCGTACGTGCCGAAGCCCACACCGATGGCGTCCAGCTCGCGCAGGATTTTCTGCGTGGGGACGCGCTCGTTGCCGCTGACCTCGTAAAACCAGACAAATCGCGGCAAAACGGCGGCGGCGAGCACCAGTACCAGCAGCGCCGCGCACAGGCCCCAGCGCTTTTTCAGCGGCGCGAGCGTCCGCGCAAGTCCCCACTGCCGGACCGGCTCGAGCGAACACATCGCGCGCTGCGCGGCAAGTCTCGCGCGCGGCAGGTCGCGCGCGAGGATCGTCGCCTCCAGATGCAGCTCGTCAACGTGGCAGATTTTCCGTGCCGGGATGCCGCGCCGCGCAAATTCGTTGAGCGCCCACTGCACGCTCGCGCCCGTCACACACACGCGGCAGCAGCCGAGCACATACCACAAAACGCCCCACATTACACGCCGCCCTCCAGATACGTCACGGCGCGAATTTTCCCCGTGACGCACAGCCGGTCGCGCCGCATCTGGCGCACCTCAAGACCGCTGCCCTCGATCCTCACCGCGCCATCCTTCAGCGCGGCAACGATCTCATGCGGCTCATATTCTGCGATCGTACACGCACAGTCCACGCTGCACTCGGTAAAGCCGCACAGCGTCACGCACGGCGCGCCCGTCGCCTCGCCCGGCACGTCCAGCCGCGCACAGACAGCCTGCAGGACCTTTTTCACAAACCTCATCCTGTCCACCTCACTTCGTTCTATCCTATGCCGCCGGGACTAAATTTTTCCGCTCCGGCATACGTTTGTCCCGAGGTGGTGCGGATGAAAACACGGCTGCGCGGAATTTTGCAGGCGGCTTTGCTTGCAGGATGGGCGGCATTTTTGCTGCTGCGACCGCAGCGGGCAGCGCAAGCGGTGGCGGAGGGGCTGGCGCTCTGCGCGGGCGCGGTGCTCCCGGCGCTCTTTCCGTTTTTCGTCTGCACGGGGATGCTGAACGCGCTGGGGCTGACACAGCGCTTTGCAAACGCGGTCTGCGCCGCTCCGGCGCGGCTGCTCGGCGTGAGCCGGGGCGGCGCAGCGGTGTGGGCGGCGGGGCTGCTCGGCGGCTATCCCGCCGGGGCGCAGAGCGCGGCGGAGGGCTATCGGGAGGAGCGTTTGTCCGCCGCGGAGGCGGCGCATCTGGCGCGCATCGCCAACAACGCCGGTCCGGGCTTTGTCTTTTCGATGGCGGGCGCGGGTATCTTCGGCAGCCCCGGTGCGGGACTGGCGCTGTGGCTATGCCAGCTCATGTCGGCGGTGCTGCTGGGCGTTTTGCTGCGCGGGAGCGCACCGCGTCCGCAGTGCGCCGCCGCAAAGCAGGCTGACGCAAAGCCGCTCCCGTTTTCCGCCGCCCTCACCCGCGCGGTGAAAAACGCCGGGAGCGTTTCGCTCTCGGTGTGTATGATGGTGGTGACGTTCCGCGTGCTCTGCGGCGCACTCGATACGGTCTTGCCCGCCGAAACACCGACTGCGCTGCGCATTATCCTCTCCGGCGTGCTGGAGCTGAGCGGCGGAACGGCATTACTTGCACACGCGGCGCTGCCGCGCGTAGGTGCGTTTGCACTGTGCTCGTTCCTGCTCGCGTTCGGCGGTGTGGGCGTGGCGGCGCAGGTGGCAAGCGTGATGCAGGACGCGGGGCTGCGCGTACACGGGTATCTGCGCGCAAAGCTGCTGCAAGGCACGCTCGCGGCGATATTGAGCCTCCCGGCGGGTCTGTTTCTGTTCGCCGACCGGCAGGACGCCGCGCGCCTCACGGCACTGTATGCGGCGGCTGGCACGATTTGCATCATTTTCCGAAAAGTAATGACTGGAAATCTGCGCGCAAAGCGTGTATAATAGCCGCAAGAATGATGAAAGGCGGTACTTGCTTTGCTTTTCCGCAGAAAGATCGACCGATACTGTACCTACTGCCAGTTTGCCGGCAAAATGGACGGCGAGCATATGATCTGCCAGAAATACGGCGTTGTGCCCGTGGAGCACCACTGCCGCAAATTCCGCTATGACCCGCTCAAGCGCGTCCCCGCGCGCCCGCAGTCCGCGCCATTAGCCCAGCACGACCCCGAAGAGTTCAAACTTTGAAGCAGAAACCGCGCCGCAGTTCGTTGCTGCGGCGCGGTTTTTATCCAGAATTTTTTATTATGCAAACCAATCATCCGTCGGTGCGAGCGGCTCTGCGATGCTGAAATACGTCAGATCCTGCACGCCGATGACCGACAGCCGCACGCTCTGCACATCCGGCAGCTCGCACAGCGTCGCTGCCAACGCGCGCACTGCCAGCGCAGCAGACGCTTCGTCCGTGTCGCAGGCGGTAAATTCCTCCGACAGCACCACGCTGCAAACGCCGTCCGTCAGCGTCACGTCCACGCAGCGCGTGCCGCGCGGGATGGGGCTGACGAGATTCTGAAGCGTCGGTCCGTCCAGAAGCTGCTCCAGCACGAGCTGCGGCAGGTCGCTCTGCGCGCGGTAGGCAACGGCGCGCTTTTCCGAGCGCATCTGGCGGCTCTGCGCGGCGCAGAAATAGAGCGTCGCCGTCCACTCCGGGTTCGTGACTGATGCGTCGCGCAGGATGAAATCGGATGCGCGGTAGTGCACCTGCCGCTGCTCGGCGCTCACAGCGTCGGGCGTTTCGAGACAGACCTCCTCCACAGTGCGGATCTGTGTGAGCGTCAGCGTCAGGCACGCGGCGGCGGTCGTGCGCGCCGCGCCGGTGAGCTGCGCATAGGCGTCATTCAGCGTGAGCGTGAGCACGCCGTCCTGCATCGAAAGCGCGGTGCACGCCGTGCCGCTCGGAAACGGCGAGACGAGCGCCTCATCCTGCGGACCTGCAAAATACAGCGCGAGGATCTCGTCGATGCCGACCTGACGGCTCATCAAATCGCGCGTTTCATACGCCAGCGTGCCGCCGGGCTGATTATAGGCGACCTCCGTGCGGTTATAGTAAAAGCGGATGGGGTTCACATACTGCGTCTGGGTGATCGCGCAGCCCGCGAGCAGCAGGCACAAAAGCAGCGCCAGCAGGCACTTACGTCTCTTCATCGTGCCCCTCCTCCCGCTCCATGTCAAAGTACGGCAGCACGACGGTAAAGCGCGTGCCGCTGCCCTCGATGGAGCTGACGTCGATCGCGCCGAGGTTGCGCGCGACGAGCTCGCGCACGATGGAAAGCCCGAGTCCCGAGCCGCCCGCCTGCCGCGAGCGCGCCTTATCCACGCGGTAAAAGCGCTCAAAAATGTGCCCCAGCGCCTCATGCGGGATGCCCGCGCCGGTGTCCTCCACGGTGATCGTCACATCGTCGTCCGTCCGGCGGAGCTTCACATGGACGCTGCCGCCGTCGCGGTTATACTTGATGCCGTTTTCCACAAGATTAAAGAGGATCTGATACAGATCATCCTCCGCCGAGAGGATCAGACACCCGTGCTCGAGGTCTGCCGTCAGGTCGATCTCGCGGCGCGCCGCCAGCGGGATGAGCATTCGGAACACATGGGACACGACCTCCTCCGCGTCCACGACCTCATGCTCCAGCTCCACGGCGTGCTCCGTGCGGTTGAGCACGAGCAGCTTCTGCGCCATGCGCGTCAGGCGGTCTGACTCGCTGCCGATGTCGGCGACGAACTCGCGCATGGTGGCGGTGTCCATATCGTTCTGCAAGATGGAGTCGGACAGGAGCTTGATGGACGCCAACGGCGTTTTCAGCTCGTGGGAAGCGTCGGAGATAAACTGCCGCTGCGCGCTTTCGGACGCTTGCAGGCGCTCCGTGAGCTTGTTGAACTCGGCGGCGAGCTTGCTGAACTCGTCCGCGCCGCGCATTCTGATCTTGTAGTTATATTCACCCTCGCGCGCAAGACGCACAGACGTGAGGATCTTGCGCATCCGCCCGGAGGAGATGATCGAAAAACACACGGACGCGAGCACGATCGCCGCCTCCAGAATGACCGACCCGCGCAGAAATGTGCGTTCCAGATCGGCGATGATCTTGCCCTGCGCCGTGTCGTACTCCATCATGTAAACGCAGCCGATCGTCGCGCCGTCCGTCTGCACGGGCATGGCGGCGCGGCTTTCCAGCGCGCCGCTGTCATACACGCAGTAAAACACGTCGTTGCCGCCGAGTGCCTGCGCCACCTCCTCAAACAGCACATAGCGCCCGACGCAGTTCTGCCCCACAGAGGAGTCATACAGCGCGCGCGCTTCATAATCCGTGACGATCACGCGCGTAACGTTGAGGTCGCCCAAGACGGAGATGACCTGCTCCACATTTTCCTCCGCCAGTGCGTCCAGCCCCCCGAACGCCGAGACGATCGGCTGGAGCTTATCCTGCGCGGCGGCGTACTTTGCCTGAAACATCAGCGTGCGCGTATTTCTCGCGGAATAGAGATTCAAAAACAGCAGCGCCAGCAGCGTGATGGCGACATACGCCAGCGCATTGCGAAACTGCGAGCTGCTCGGCAGCAGCCCGATGCGGCGTTTAGTAGCGGAAATAGTACCCCACTCCCCATTTGGTCATAATGTGCTCCGGCTCTGCCGGGTTCTGTTCCAGCTTTTCGCGCAGGCGGCGGATGTGCACGTCCACGGTGCGAATATCGCTGCTGCTGTCATAGCCCCAGATCGCCGAAAGCAGCGCGTCGCGCGAATAGACCCTGTTCGGATTGCGCATCAGAAGCTCCGCAAGGTCAAATTCCTTGGCAGTCAGCTCTACGCGGGCGCTGCCGCGATACGCGTCGCGCGCCGTGCAGTCCAGCCGGATGTGCTCGCAGCGCAGCTCGTCGCGCGGCTGTTCCTTTTCAGCGGGCTTCGCGCGGCGCAGAAGCGCCCGGATGCGCGCCTTGAGCTCCAGAATGTTAAACGGCTTCGTCAGATAATCGTCCGCGCCATGCTCAAAGCCCATGAGCTTGTCCATATCATCCGCCTTGGCGGTGAGCATGATAATGGGCACGTCGGAAAATTCGCGGATTCTTCGGCACGCACCAAGTCCGTCGAGCTTCGGCATCATCAGGTCCAGCACGATCAGGTCGATCCCGCCGGCAGCCGCCTGCTCCACCGCCTGCTCGCCATCACTGCCGGTGACGACGGTGTAGCCGTCATTTTCCAGATTGAATTTGATCCCCTTGACGAGCAGAGCCTCGTCGTCCACGACCAGAATTTTCATTCGGTATTCCTCACAGTCACAAGCTCCCGGAGCTTTTCGTATTTTGCCTGCCCGATGCCATCGACTTCCATGAGCTGCTCCGGGTCGAGAAACCGCCCGCACAGCTCGCGGTAGTCGATGATGCGCTGCGCGATCACCTCGCCGATGCCCGGAAGCTCCTGCAAGTCCTCGGCGGTCGCCGTATTGAGGTCGAGGCGGTCGTCCGCCGTCGCGTCCGCCGCTTCTTCCACGACGGTCTGCGTGGATTCAGCAGCTTCCTCCGGCGCGGCGCGCTGCACGCTGATCGTGCCCGCCGTGCGTGTCTGCATGAGGAAAATGCCCAGCATCACGCCGCAGGCAAGCAGCGCCAGCGCCGGGATGACAAACGCCGCCAGACGTTTCAGCATCGCGCTCACCTCCGCCCGATTTGACATAGCGCCGGAATTTGGTATAATAGACGCAGCCGCGCCCTGCGCGAGCTGTAAATTCATTTTAACACAATTCTGCCCGGTTCGGCAAGTGCGCCCCGGGAATTTGGAGTATTCTTATGAAAAAATGCAGACTTTTCCCCCTGCTGCTGGCGCTTTATATGCTTCTGGCGGCGTTTTCCCTCCCCGTTTCCGCCGCGGACACGCCGGAGGACGCGTCCGCCGAGCCCGCGCAGGCAGCCGAGCCGTTCACCGTAGACGCCAAGGCGGCGATGCTCGTAGACCTCAACACAAACAGGGTCATCTATGAGCAGAACCCCGATGAGCGCGTCTACCCCGCGAGCCTGACGAAGATCATGACGTGCCTGCTGGTGCTGGAAAACGGCAACCTGTCCGACACGGTCACGGTCGACGAATCCGCATTTGCCGACATCGACGGCAGCAGCAGCACCGCCGGGCTGATGGTGGGCGAGCAGCTTTCGGTGGAGAATCTTCTTTACTGCATGATGCTCATGTCCGGCAACGAGGCAAGCAACGTCGCAGCGGAGTATATCGCCGGGTCGATCCCCGATTTTGTGCGCATGATGAACGAGCGTGCGTATGAGCTGGGGTGTGAAAACACGCATTTCTGCAATCCCCACGGGCTGCACGACGACGATCACTACACCACCGCGCGCGACCTCGTGCGCATCGCGCAGGCTGCGCTCAAGAGCGAGACCTTCAAGCAGATCACGAACACCGCCACCTACATTATGCCCGCCACGAATCTCTCCGCCGAACGGGAACTGACCACGACGAACCAGCTCATCCGTGACGACACGAGCAACGGCTTTTACTACAGCAAGGCCGCCGGCATCAAGACCGGCTATACCAGTCAGGCGGGGCGCTGCCTCATCTCCACGGCAAAGAGCGGCGGGATGTCGTTTTTGAGCGTCGTGTGCGGCGCTGCCACCGAGGTCGCCGAGAGCGGCGATATTGTCATGCGCAGCTTCCCGGAAACGATCCGGCTGTTTGAATACGGCTTTGATAGTTTTGCGTATGTCACGGCGCTCTCGCCGCTCTACCCCGTCACGCAGATCGCTATCAACAATTCCGCGGGCTCTGAGTACGTTGCGCTCGCGCCGAAGGATGAAATTCGCATTCTGCTGCCGAAAAATTACGACCCCGCGCTGCTCGAGACCAAGCTGACGCTGGACGCCGGTGCGGTGGACGCGCCGGTCGCCGCCGGCAGCAGCCACGGCACGGCAGAGGTGCTGTTTAACGGCGAGAGCTACGGCACGACCGAGCTTGTCGCCATCACGGACGTCGCAAAATCCGAGATCGCAGCGGCGGGCTCTTCAACCGCGTCGTATATCCAGAACAACTGGTGGAAGTGGCTGGTGGTGCTGATCGTGCTGGCGGTCGCGGCGTTTCTCGTGCTGCTCGTGCTGCTGGCGCTCCGCCGCAGGCGGCAGCGTGAAAAATGGCTGGAGCTGCGCCGCCGCAAGCTCGACCGCATGGATCGCGGCTATGACCGGGAGGAATGACGATGGACTTTGAACAGCTCCGCAAAAGCTGCCTCGGCTGCACCGCCTGTCCCCTCTGCCAGACACGCACGAACGTCGTATTCGGCGTCGGCAGCGAGACGGCGCGCGTGATGTTCGTGGGCGAAGGACCGGGCGAGCAGGAGGACCTGCGCGGCGAACCGTTCGTCGGACCGGCGGGACGGCTGCTCGACGATATGCTGTCGATCATCGACCTTGACCGCACGAAAAACTGCTACATCGCCAACATCGTCAAATGCCGCCCGCCGCATAACCGCGACCCGCTGGAGGTCGAGCAGGAGGCGTGCATCGGCTACCTGCGCGAGCAGGTGCGCCTGCTGCGCCCGCAGATCATTGTGTGCCTCGGACGCATCGCCGCGATGAAGCTCATCCGCGAGGATCTTCGCATCACGCGCGAGCACGGGCAGTGGACGCAGAAAAACGGCGTCTGGTTCACAGCGCTCTATCATCCCTCCGCCCTCCTGCGCGACGAGACCAAACGCCCCGAAACCTTCCGCGACCTGCTGTCCCTGCGGGCAAAGATCAAAGAAGTCTGCCCGGAGACATATAAATAATTGCAAAAACAGGAGAGGCTGCCGCCTCTCCTGTTTTTATTTTTCCAATCTCCGGCACATCACGTCATGTGCGGCATTTTCCAGCGCATCGTCCAGCGGCTTCAGAGTCACATTCTCGCCGTATTTGCGCTTCAGCGCGGTGAGCAGGATGTGGTCACAGAGCTTTGGGTTTTTTGGCAGCAGGCAGCCGTGAGAATAGGTGGCAAACACGTTTTTATACCGCGCGCCCTCCGTTTTGTCCTCGCCGTTGTTGCCGCAGCCCGCCAGCACGCGCCCCATCGGGCGGACGCTGCCGCCGAGATAGGTCTTGCCGGAGTGATTCTCAAAGCCGACGATCTTTTCGTTCAGCTCGTCGCAGGTAAACAGGTAGTTGCCGATCATGCGCTGCTTCGAGCCGACCGTGTACAGCTCCAGCGCGCCGGTAAAGTCGCACTGCTGCCCGTCCCAGGTCTTATAATACTGCCCCAGCATCTGATAGCCGCCGCAGATGGCGAGGAACGGCTTTTCGTCCTCGATGGCGGCCTTGATCTCGGCGGTCTTGTCGCCCGCGAGGTCGCCCAGCAGGACCTCCTGTTCAAAATCCTGTCCGCCGCCGATGAAAAACAGGTCAAAATCCGCCGCGCGCAGCTTTTCGCCGATCGGCACGCCCGTTGTTTCCACGTTCAGTCCCCGCCAGCGCAGGCGCTGCTCCATGCAAAGGATATTGCCCCGGTCGCCGTACAGATTCAGGACGTCGGGATAAAGATGACAAATTTTCAGTTCCATCCGCACACCTCACTGCCAGAACTCGCGGTAGCCGTACCGTTTGCTGATCGTCCCGCGCACCTCGAGCATGGCAGTGTAGGTCGGCATGACGATCACGGGCAGCTTATGCGCCGTCATCTGCTCGATGAGCGCGGGGTAATTCTTCTGAATGTGCAGGCGCTCCGTCGGGAAGCCCGCGTATTTGAGGCGCAGTGCCATATCCTCCGCGCGGCAGCCGGAGACGTAAATTTCCTTCAGCACGTCCTCCATCGCCGTCAGCCGCTCAAAATCGACGTCCCAGATCCAGCTCACATCCCGCCCGTCCTGCGCGCGATCGTTGAGGCAGATGGCGAACACGAATGGTTCTTTCTGCTGCGTTAGGAAGTTGAGCACCTGATTGCAGCCCGCGGGGTTTTTGATGAGGCTCATGCGCGCGGGCGTATCGTTCAGGACGAACTTTTCCATCCGCCCAAAGCCGCAGGCGAACTCGCCGAGCGACCTTGCCGTAGCCTGCGCGTCCAGCCCCATGAGCTTGCCCGCCGCCATGCAGGCGCAGGCGTTGTAGATATTGTATCCGCCCGGCAGGCAGATCGTCGCGGGGATGCTCTGCGCGTCCACGGAAAACACGACCTGTGAGCGCTCGCTGTCAGACCGCACGACCTCCGTCACCGCGACCTGCGGCTGCGGGCGCGCATAGCCGCACGCCGGGCAGCGGTAGCCGCCCAGATGCCCGTAGGTCACATAGTCATAGATGTATTCGTGCTTGCAGCGGATGCAGTACGGCGCGTCCGACAGCTCCTCCACACGCGTGGCGTAGATGGGCGTGTTCACACCGTAGAAGATGACGCGGTTTTCCACCTGATCGGCGATGGACGTGCACAGCGAGTCGTCAGCGTTGAGCGCGAGGACGGCGTTTTTGCTGTTGCGGATGCCGATGAGGATGTTTTCCAGCGTGTGCGTGACCTCGCCGTAGCGGTCGAGCTGGTCGCGGAACACGTTCGTCACCACGATGCCCTTGGCGTCCACATAGCGGCTGATCGCCTTGAACGCCGCCTCGTCGGACTCGATGAGCGCGTGCGTATAGCGGCAGCGCCCGGTGAGCGTGCTGTTTACGGCAAATTCCGCCGTCACGCCGCTGAGCAGGTTTGCGCCGGTCTTGTTGGCAAAGAAGGAGATTCCGGCGGCGCGCCACGACTGCTCGATCATGCGCGAGGTCGTGGTTTTGCCGTTGGTGCCCGTGACGATCAGCGTCGCCACGCCCCTTGCCAGCGTTCCCAGCAGGTTCGGATCGATCTTGAGCGCGATGCGTCCCGGCAGGTCCGTGCCGCCGCGCCCGAGCAGCCGGATCATACGGCGGCTGAGCTTACACGCCGCCACTGCGAGAATGGTTCTTAGTTTCATGCAGATGTTATAGCATAAATCCCCCGGTTTTACAACATTGAGAACGAAGTGTGAACAAATTTTCTCTTGCCGTGGTTGTCATAATCTGATATAATGAAAAAGATTTCGGAGATTTTTGTCTGACAGAGGGGTGTGTGCGATGCGGTTTATTTCCTGGAACGTCAATGGGCTGCGCGCCTGTCTGGGCAAGGGCTTCCTTGATTTTTTCAAGACCGTGAACGCCGACTGCTTCTGCTTGCAGGAGACAAAAATGCAGCCGGATCAGCTGGCGCTGGACCTGCCGGGCTACCGGCAGTATTGGCACTCGGCGGAAAAGAAGGGCTACTCCGGCACTGCCGTTTTTACGCGGCACGAACCGCTGACCAGCCAGTACGGCATCGGCGACGAGCGCCTGGACGGCGAAGGGCGGCTCATCACGCTGGAATTTGACCGCTATTACCTCGTCACCTGCTACACCCCGAACGCGCAGGAGGACCTGAAGCGTCTGGACCACCGCATGGCGTGGGACGACGCGTTCCGCGAGCACCTGCGGATGCTCGACGCGAAAAAGCCCGTGATCGCCTGCGGCGACCTCAACGTGGCGCACGAACCGATCGACCTGAAAAATCCCGGTCCGAACCGCGGAAACCCCGGCTTTTCCGACGAAGAGCGTGCAAAATTCACGCAGCTCCTCGCCGCCGGGTTTACCGACGTGTTCCGCTGGCGCAACCCGGAGCTGACCGGCGCGTACTCCTGGTGGAGCTACCGCTTCCACGCGCGGGAGAAGAACGCCGGCTGGCGGATCGACTATTTTCTCGTCTCCGACCGGCTGCGCGACGCCGTCCTGTCCGCGCCGATCTACCATGAGATCCTTGGCTCTGACCATTGCCCGGTGGGGCTCGAACTGAAGGAGGAATTTTGAATTGAAAGCGACAAGAAGGCTCTGCGCGCTGGCACTGTGCTTCGCGCTGCTGCTGACGCTGGCTGGCACCTGCCTCGGCGTGAGCGTTGCGGGTTACAGCAGTTGGTTCGCCGGCGACTTTACGGAAATGAACACGCTCGGGCTCATCCCGGATTCCTTTGCCGGCTACAATCTCAAAAACGATATTACGCGCGGCGAGATGTGCCGTCTGGCGATCCACGCGTTTGAAAAGATCACAAAGGACTCCATTGAGCCGTCCCGCACGGATTATTTTTCCGACACCAGCGAAACCGTCATTTTGCAGGCGTATGAGGCCGGTATCGTCTCCGGCTATCCCGACGGTACATTCCGCCCCGACCAGAAGCTGACGCGGCAGGAATTTTTCCAGATCATTCTGAACTTCTGCAACGCGGCAGCGTTCCGTCCCAGCCCCGACGGTACGGATATGTCCAAGTTCCTGGACTATTCGCAGATCGCGTCCTGGGCGACCGACGCGGCGCAGATCTGCTACAAGTGCGGCTATGTCTACGGCACGGCGGTCAGCGGCGGCAGCGTCCTGAATCCCACCGGCTACACCTCCCGGCAGGAGGCAATGGCGATGTTCCTGCGCGCGTATAAGGGCGTGAACGAATACTACTATGGGCTCGTCCTCAGCGCAACGGTGCAGGCAGACGGCTATGACGAGGACGATGTGAGCGTCAAGGACTACACCGACACGCTTTACGTCGATACCGATAAGCTGAACGTGCGCGATTCCTGGACGTCCAGCAGCACTGCCGTCGGCACGCTCACGCGCGGCGAAGCGGTGAACATCACCGGTAAGTGCTCCAACGGCTGGTATCGCATCAATTATGAGGGGCACGTCGCCTATGTCCACGGCGGCTACCTGCGCGACAGCTCCGGCGCGTCGCAGACGATCGACGTCAGCGGCAGCGGCGCGGGCGTGGAGATCGCAAACTTTGTGATGCAGTTTGTCGGCTACTCGTATGTGTACGCGGGCGCGTCGCCGTCCACGGGCTTTGACTGCTCGGGTCTGATGTACTACTGCCTCGGTCAGTATGGCTACTCGATGAACCGCACGGCGGACGGGCAGATGAAGCAGGGCACGTCCGTCTCGCGCAGCGAGCTGCAGGTCGGCGACCTCGTGTTCTTCGGCTACGGCGGCTACGCCGACCACGTCGGTATGTACATCGGCGGCGGCAACTTTGTCCACGCCTCTACCCCGTCCTCGGGCGTGCGTGTGGACTCGCTGGATCAGACCTACTACGTCAACAAATACATCGGTGCCCGCCGCATCATCGGGTAAAATAATGCAAAAAGCCTTCCCCGATCAGGGAAGGCTTTTTGTTGTTTGCGCACCAATTTGGCAGGTTTGCAAAAAGTCAAAGGCTTCCCCCCAGGGGGAAGCTGTCAGCCGAAGGCTGACTGATGAGGGGAAGCGTTCTTGTTTTTGAGCTGGATCGCGTTTCTGAGCCGAAACGTGGCAACAGCTCAAAATGGACTACCCTTCTCCTCATCCGTCTCGCTGCGCGAGCCACCTTCCCCTCAAGGGGAAGGCTCTGGTGCGGTGTAAAATCGCGGGCTTTCCGTTGTGAAAGCCCGCGATCATTCTTATTCTGCTGACAGTGCCACCGCGTGTCGAACAAACGACATCGGCGGAACATATTGCGGCAGTTTGGCGCGGAAGCGCAGCTGCGGCGTGCGGGGCTCGGTGAGGGGGATGCCCTCCATGTCTTCCATCGCGCCGACCGTCCAGGAAAACGGCTTGCAGTCAGGTCCGACCAGCTCCACCGTATCGCCGCGCGCAAACTTGTTGCGCAGGCTCAGAACAGCGTTCCCCGCTTCGTCACACGACTCGACCACCGCACAGATCTGCCAGTCTCGGATATACCGCGACGAGGCGGTGTACTGCCCCGGATCGCCGTAGAAAAAGCCCGTAGCGTAATGCCGGTGCGAGACGTGCTCGACCTCGTCACGCCAGACCGGGTCGATGGGCTTGCCCGCCGCAATGTCATCCAGCACATGGCGATACGCGCCCGTCACGATCGCGGCGTAATAGGCAGATTTGGCGCGCCCCTCGATCTTCAGGCAGTCCACGCCCGCGTCCATCAGATCGTCCAGATGGTCGATCATGCACAGGTCGCGCGAGTTCATGATGTATGTGCCCTTTTCATCCTCAAACACCGGGAAGAACTCGCCGGGGCGCTTTTCCTCCATCAGCGCGTATTCATACCGGCACGGCTGCGCGCACGCGCCGCGGTTGGAGTCACGCCCGGTCATGTAGTTGCTGAGCAGACACCTGCCGGAATACGACACGCACATCGCGCCGTGGCAAAATACCTCCAGCTCCAGCTCAGGCGGCGTATTCTCGCGGATGACGCGAATTTCGTCCAGCGACAGCTCGCGCGCCAGCACCACGCGCTGCGCGCCCAGCGCGTGCCACGCAGACGCGCACGGGGCGTTGGCGATGGACTGCTGCGTGGAGATATGCCGCTCACAGTTGGGCGCGTACCGTCCCGCCATCATAAAGACGCCGAGATCGGCAATGATGAGCGCATCCACGCCCGCGCGGTCGAGGAGCGTCAAATGCTCCGGGAGCTTTTCGACCTCATCGCCGCGCGGCATCGTGTTGACCGTGACGTGCACGCGCACACCGTGCGCGTGCGCATAGCGCACTGCCTCCGGCAGCTCCTCCGGCGTAAAGTTTCCGGCAAACGAGCGCATACCAAAGCTCGTTCCCGCCAGATACACCGCGTCCGCGCCGTAGGCGACCGCCATTTTCAGCCGCTCCATATCCCCCGCCGGACAGAGCAGCTCAGGTCTCTTCCGCATTGCCGCCCTCCGTGGCTGTATCGCCGGTGTCGGCAGGCACGTCCGACGGCGTCTCGTCCGTCTGCGCGCCCTGTGCGATCAGAAATTCCTGATGCTCGTAGTACGTCGTGGAGAATTTGTGCACACCGTCCGTGCCGAGGGCGTAGAAATAGTAGTCCGTCTGCGCCGGATACAGTGCCGCGCGGATGGAATTAAGACCCGGATTCGCGATCGGTCCGACCGGCAGACCCGCGTTCGTGTAGGTGTTATACGGGCTGATGATCGCCTTGTCAGCGTTCGAGAGCTGCTCCTTGCGCTCCGCCAGTGCGTACTGGATCGTCGCGTCGATCTGCAGGCACGGATAGAGCTTGCTGCAAAGGCGGTTATAGATGACCGAGGCGATGTTCGCAGACTCGGACGAGCGCGCCGTCTCTTTTTCGACCAGCGACGCGACCGTGATGACGTCATGCAGCGTCAGGCGGCTGTTTGCGATCTGCTCGGCGGTAAAGTCGTTCGCCGCCATCTGCGCGGCAAGCGCCTCGTTGAGCACGTCGATCTGGTCGCGCAGCTCCTGCGTGACCTTGCGGTCGAAGTTGCGCAGGAAGCGGTCGATCGCCTCCTCCGGCTCTTCGCCGAGGTAAAACTCGTAGGTATCCGGGAACAGGTAGCCCTCCAGACGGTTCTTTTCGCCATACGGCAGGTCGGAGAGGAAGTCATAGTCAAACTCGTAGCTTGCCGACGCTTGCTCCAGCGCCTGCGCCGTGCAAACGCCGTTTTCCTCCAGCAGAGCAAAAATGTCCTTGCATTCGTAGCCCTCCGGGATGGTCAGCGTCACGGACGCACGCACACCGGTCGAGGCGATCATACCATTCACCAGCGCGTGATAGTCATAGAGGTTGTTGAGCTCATATGTGCCGGGGTCGATCTTATCCTCGGCGTGCGAGTACCAGCAGTAGAACTTGAACAGCCACGGATAATCGACCAGACCCTTGTCGTGCAGCTCCTGCGTAAGGTCGGCGATGGACATATTTTCCTCCACCGTGACCGTGACCTTGCGGTCGGGCTTTGTCAGCGCGAGCACGTCCTGCGCGCAGCGCCAGCCGCCCACGGCAAGCCCCACCGACACAAACAGCACCACGCACACATACAGCAGGACCTTCAGCGGCGCGGACAGGCGCGCGCGATGGGTGTGCTCCTGCTCGTCATCCTCCGCGACCGGCTGCTCCGGCGCGGCGTACTCGTTGTGCGACCGCGGCTGGAATGTCTCCGGCGCATCCTCCGGCGCACCCGCGGTCTCCTGCGGCGGCTCGTCGATCAAACGGTCGGCGCGCGCCAGCTCTTCCTTTGCGCTGCGCAGCAGATCGTCCAGCGACAGACCGTCAAGGTCTCCGCCTGTGCCGTCCTGCGGCAGCTTTTCATCAAAATCGGACATAATACCCCCAATTGCGCCTTACCGGGCGCAGCTTACGATCTCCTGTGCAACACGCTGCGCCGTCTCTTCCCCGCGCAGCGCGGCGAGAAGCGCCAGTCCGAACGCCTCGGCGCTGCCCATGGCGCGCCCGGTGATGACCGCGCCATCGCATACCACACCCGCGTCCTGCATCAAAGCATTGCCCATCACGGCTTCCACCCCGGGATAGCACGTCGCCTTGCGCCCGTCGGTGATGCCGAGCTTCGCCAAAATCTGCGGCGCGGCGCAGATCGCACCGATGAGCTTACCCGCGTCATACGCGCGGCGCACGAGCCGCAGCGCCTCATCGCACGCAAGGATCGAGTGTACGCCGCCGAGCCCGCCTGGCAGCACGACCATTTCAAGATCGTTGACGCTCAGGTCGGAAAGTGCACAGTCCGCTTCCACGCGGATGCCCTGACCGCCCTCGACCACGCGCCCTTCCAGCGCGGCGAGCCTGACCTCCACGCCGCCGCGGCGCAGAATATCGCACGGCGCAAGCGCCTCGACCGGCTCAAATCCAGTACC
Organism: Clostridiales bacterium; assembly: GCA_022779365.1. Taxonomy (GTDB): domain Bacteria; phylum Bacillota; class Clostridia; order Oscillospirales; family Oscillospiraceae; genus CAG-170. Next base: position 24,434 of record JALFSI010000010.1, on the reverse strand, counting down.
CAATAAAATTGCGACCATAGTTACTCCTCCAGACACGCCTGCACGCAGGCGTAAATTTCATTGTGAATATCCTCAATGCTCCGCACACGCCCGTCCTTTGCGCAGTGGATGACGTGCCAGCCGTAGTACTCCGCCGCGCGCAGCGCCGTCTCGCGGCAAAGGCGGAGGTATGCCTCGTCCTTTTCATGGATGTCGGCGTGCGTCTGCGTCTGCGCCTCGCGCTGGCGCATGAGCTGCTCGGTCAGCTCGATGGGCATATCGAGGCACAGCACCAGATCGGGCTTCGGCAGCCCAAACCGCTCGTGCTCAAAATCATACAGCCAGCCGAAAAACGCCGCCTGCTCCTCGGGCGGCAGCTTGCTGCCCTGATGCACGGCGTTGGAGGTCGTATAGCGGTCTGATAAGATCAGCCCGCCCGCCTCGTACTCCTTCTGCCACACGCGCTTATAGGACGCGTAGCGGTCCACTGCGTAGAACGCTGAGGCGGCGTAGGGATTCACTGCGTCGGGCGAGTCACCAAAGTCGCCGTTTAGATACATCCGAATGAGCGCCGACGACGGCTCCAGATACTGTGGGAACTGTAATTTCCGAAACGGGCGCTTTTCCGTCTCCAGTCGGTGCGTGAGCTGCGCAAACTGCGTAGACTTGCCGCTGCCGTCCGTTCCCTCGAATACAATCAGTTTTCCCATTTTTTCTTCCCTCTTATCCGTTCACAGACCGCCGCCCAGATATATTTAGGCAGCCGGAGCATCCGCCCGAAGCGGCTCGGCTGTTTGATGAGCCGGTACAGCCACTCCAGGTTCATGCGGATCATCCAGCGCGGCGCACGCTTGACCGTCCCGGCGAAGCTGTCAAGGCTTCCGCCGAGACCCGCCATCAGACGCACGTTCAGCTCCTTGCGGTGCGCCTGCATAAAGCGCTCCTGCTTCGGCGCGCCGAGGCACACGAACAGCACGTCCGGCGCGGCGGCGTTGATCTTTTCCACAACGGCGGCTTCGTCCTTAAAATAGCCGTCGGCAACGCCGCAGACGTTCAGCTTCGGGTGCTTCTCGCGCATTTTTTCCGCCGCCAGCTCGCCGATGCCGGGCTTGCTTCCGAGTAGATACAGCCTGCCGCCCGTTTCCTCCAAAACGCCCAGCAGACCATCGGCAAAATCGACGCCCGCGACCTTCTGCCGCAGCGGTGTTTTGAGAATTTTCGCCGCCAGCACCACGCCGCTGCCGTCCGGCAGCATAAGGTCGGCGGAATTGAGCAGCGCGCGCAGCTCCTCGGACTTTAACGCCTCGTACGCGATCTCCGCGTTCGGCGTGACCACCATCGCGGCATGGTCGCCGCCCAGCAGCTCACGCGCCCGCGCGAGCGCCTGCTCCATCGTGACATTGTCAAACTGCAAGCCCAGGACTCCGGTTTTCATACGCACGCATACCCCACCACTTTATTGATTCTAGGCGTATTTTACCACACGCCCCCGCTTTTGTCTATCGCCGCGCGAGAAAACGCGGGCGGAAGTTTCACATTTTGCCGCGTCGGCATAAACTGTTATGAAAGCCTACGCTCTTGGGGCGCACTGAAACACAGCGCAGCTCCGAAAAAGCCGATGCTTAATCTTTCGATCAGGAGGGAATCCGATGTCCGATACCAATTCTGTCAAGCCGGTCTGTGATCTGCATGGGATCAAGGAAGCCGTCTGCGTACACACGGACAAAGTCACGGACAGTTGTCTGGCAAAGGACTGCATAGAGGATCTGCGCGTGTACTTAACACTGGAATCGCAGCGCGTGCTCGACCAGTCCACCAGCGCCAAGGCGCGCTATGTGGAGCTGATGCACGTCTGCATTCAGGTGGAGGCAGTGCCCTACAACACCGGCTATTACACCGCCGAGATCACCTACTACTACCGCGTGCTGGGTGAAGCCTCGAACGGCTGCGGCCGCCCGGTCACCATCTCGGGGCTTGCCGTGTTCACAAAGCGGCTGATCCTCTTTGGCGGCGAGAGCAGCGCCAAAACGTACTACAGCCGTGACTGCGGCTGCGAGAGCCGCCGTCAGATCGAAAACTGCGGCGTGCCGACCGTCGCCGTGGAGGTCGTCGATCCGATCATCCTCGGTTCTGGACTGTGCGATGTCTGTAGCTGCTGCTGCCCGCCGGAAACGCCGCAGATCCCCGAGGCGATCCTCGCCTGCTTTGACGACGAGCTCGTTTTGCAGGGTGAGACAAAGCGCCTGCAAGTCACGATCGGGCAGTTTTCCATCACGCGGATGCAGCGCAGCACACAGCTTCTCATCCCGGCGTTCGACTACTGCATCCCCACGAAGTCCTGCACGCCCAGCGCCGTGGACGCCGCGCAGAGCCCCTGCGAGCTGTTCAGCCAGATCGACTTCCCCATCGATGCGTTCTTCCCCACGCGGGAAAATTCGTGCATCCCATCCGATAAAAGCTGCACAAACTGTGCCCGCACGGAAAGCAAGTCCTGACGCCAAGCAAAAAGCACAGCTGTTTGGCAGCACCACGCAAAAAACCAATGCCCCCAGACAGAGCTTTTTCGCCCCTGACTGCGCAGATTTTTCTTGCGTTACACAAAGTAGCGCCGCAAAAAATCCGCTTGTCTGGAACGAAAAATCTTCTGTCTGTGGCGCTGCGCGAAAAAGCCCGCTGGAGTCCCAGCGGGCTTTTTTCATTGTTTTCTTACGCGGTCCTGCCTTTTTGGCTGTGCTTTTTGCGTTTCAATCTGTCATCTGATAAAACCCGCTCTGTCCGTTTTCGGCACGCCTCAGCGCGGCGAGGGCGCACAGCGCCTGCTCGCTTGCCATGGAGTCCGTGCCGCCGTTCGGCGTGTGGGCATAGCCGCCGTCGGTCTGCGCAAAGCGCGCCAGCGCGCTTGAGAGCGCCGCGCCGTTTTTGACGAACCGCGCGTCGTCCGGCGCGATGCCAAGCGACGTGATCGCCAGGATCACCTGGCAGACCGTCTCACAGCTCTGCGCGCCGTAGGCGACGAAGCCGCCGTCCGATCCCTGCAAATCGGACAAACACGAAAGCCCCCGCTCGACCGCAGCCGCGGTGTCCGCGTCCTCGCGGTACGGTGCAAGCGCGCACAGCGCCATCGCCGTCAGGTCCGCGTCGGCGCTGCCGCCCGCGAGCGTCCAGCCGCCATTGGGAAGCTGCGCGTCCAGAATGTACCGCAAATATCCCTCGCGCGTCGCCTGCACGGCGGCGTCCGGGTTCTGCGGCACATCATGCCCGCCGCTGTCCAGTGCCAGCAGTGCGAAGATCGTTCCGTTGATGCCCTGCAAGTTCACCGCGTCAAAATCACCCAGCGGACGCAGCAGATCGTATCCCGCCACGTCGCACGGATCTTTGCCGATCGCCGTCAGCGCGAGGACGAGGCGCGAATACTCCGTGTACTTGCGCTCGTGCAGCACGCCGCCCTTGTCCGCAACATACGCCTCCACGCTCGCATAATACCCGTCAAAATAGCCCTCCGGCACATCCGCTCCGCCGCGCGCCAGCGCCATGACCGACCAGTCCGCCGCGCACGCCTCCGGCTGTGCGTATTTTTGCAGCGCATACGCCGCCGCCTGTTCAAACGGCGATTTCGCCTGCGGCGCGGCGCACGCACAGAGCAGAGCCAGCGCCAGCAGAAGCGGCAGCAGCCGCGTTTTGAGCTTTTTCATTGCTTACCTCACCGTCCGTTCAACTGCCGCACACAGCGGCGTCTGCGAGCCGCCGAGCAGGAAGCAGCGCACCGTACCGCCTGCCGCAGGCGCTGTGTCAAAGCGCACCGAAACATTCTGCGCGCCTATCTGCACCGTGACTGTTTTCGTCTCGACCAGCCGCCCCGTGCCGTCATACAGCGCGCAGATGACCGTCGCCGCCTGCGCGGGATTTACGCGCAGCGTGAGCGTTTGGTTGACATGATCCGTTACGACCATGCCGTCCTCTGCCAGTTCCGTCACCCGCACCGGGATCGTGAGCGGCTTCCACGCCGTCGTGACCCCGGCGTTCATCGCCTCGCCGTTCGGCTCGTTGTGATATGTCCCCCAGCCGTCCGCCGGGTAGAGCGTCAATCCGCTCGCGGCATCCTGCGCCGTCAGCGCGCGCACAGGCGCGGTAAAGAGCTTGGTAATGTCCCGCGTCAGCCCGTTTGTGAGCGTCGCCGTGACCTGCATCCCGGCAAGGTTTAGCGTATCCCCGGTCACATAGTCCATCTTACTCGGTCCTTTTGTCAGCGTCAGGTCCTTCACCGTGCTGCCGAACGCCATCAGATAGCCCGAATCGTTCTTAAAATACAGCGTGCCGTACTGGTCGGCGATGGGGCTGCAAATGGCATACGCCGCGTGCTGCGAAACAGGCGTAAAGAGCGCATACGCAACGTCATAAGACAATTCCGCCGTCCGCCGGTCATCCGGCGCACGCTTGCTGTCGCGCAGGACGCGCAGTCTGCCGGGCGTGTAGTTGTCGATGAAATACACATAGTTGCAGCCGTCCTTCGACGCATAGGCAGTCGTGAGCAGACCGCTCGTCTGCGGATAGCCCTGCGTTTGGACGGTGTAGGCGATCTGCGGCGCCTCCTGATCCAGATCAATGACCGCGATGCAGTGCCCGGAATACTGCGTGAACTGCACCGCACCCTGCACGCCGACATACGCGCGCCCGTTTGCCACGACGGGCGTGGATGTGCTCGCGCCGCCGAGCGCCAGGCTTTTCAGCTCGCCGAAGCGCCAGCCATCGCCGTCCCGCTCGACCGGCACGCGGTAAAAATACCCGCCCTTGGTCGTAAAGCTGAACGCCTGTCCGTCATAGCAGATCGTGGAGCGAATATCGCCCACGCAGTCGTTTGCTTTGTCCAGCACCGCGCCGCTGCGCGCGTCAAAGAGATACAGCGCGGAAGTACCCACCGTTCCCTCCGCCGCGCCGTCGTCCGAGCCGACGATCACATAGTCCGCGCACGCATACGCGCCCGCCCAGTAAAAGCCGCCGGTGTGCGTATAGCGCCACGCCGCGGTTTTCGCCTCATGCGTCTGTGAAGGGTCTTCGTCGGTAACGGTCAGGCAGACAAAATCCGCCGCCGTTTCCTCGCCCGTCCAGAAGCCGGTGTATAAATACCCGTCACAGACCGTGATCGGACAGTTCGGCTGCCCGCCGTTTTCGTTCTGGTACACCCACAGCGATTCGAGCGTCACGGCATTGAACGCCTGCACGCGCCCGCCTGCCAGACCCACAAACACCACGCCGTCGTAATACGTCGGGGAGTTGATGGAGAACGACGAGCTTGCCGCCATGGGCGCGCTCGCCAGCGTCGCGCCCGTGTCCGGGTCAACGCGGTAGAGTGTGCTCCCGGCGTAGACGATGAGCGCGCCATCCGCGAGAATGGGGCTTCCGAGGGCGTTTCCACCCATGCTGCCGCCCTCCTCCGTGCCCTCGCCGAGCTTGCTGGCCCACAGGAGCGTGCCGTCCTCGGCGTTGATGGGTGTGCGGAGCGAAACGGCGGCGTTGTTGCTGCCCGCCGCGCCGCCGATCGTCGTGCCCGTATAGGACGTGCCGCGAAAATCCGCCCACTCGGCGCTTAAATCATGCCGCAGCTTTGTGTTTTCCGGCGCTTTGGTCAGCTCAAGCGTGAGCAGTGCAGTCTCCCCGCCTGTGAGTTCGCCGCTCTGGGCGGCGTAGCCCTTGCAGGTGAGCGTATAGCAGTAGCTCGCGCCCTCGTTCAGGCTGTACACGCCGTCCTGCGGCAGGACACGCCGCCCGGTGGTCGCGTCGTAGAGGTATAGGACCGCATCCTGCGGCGTGAGGCTGACCTGCATCCGCGCCTCGCCCGCCTTGTGGACGGTGAGCGTATAGTTCGTTTCCAGCTCCGGCGCGGATCCATTGCGCACGCAGACTGTGACAGTCTCTAGCTCCTTTTCCGTGTCCAGCGGAACATTCACGCTCTGCGCCGTGACCTCATCGCCGTTGACTGTCAGCGTGTAGCCGCTTGCGTGCGTCTGCACAGCCAGCGTCAGCGCCTCCGACGCGGCGGGCACGGTGACGGCGTAGTCCGTCACGCTGGCCGCAAAGCTCGCGCCATCATCAAACGGCACGGCATCGCCGCCGCACGAAATGCTCAGGTTTTTCAGGCTGAGCGTGCGCACGATATTCACTGTATAGTCGGTGTAGTGCGCCACACCGTCGATCGTCGTATTCACGCGCACCGTCAGAGTATTGCCGCAGCCGCTGCCGGAGAGCAGGGCGTTTCGCAGCCCCTTGCCGTTTTTCGCCGTGGCATTGTCTTTCGGTATGATGACCATAAGCTCCGGCTCAGCGCTCTCTGTCATTGCGTTGTATCGCACCGTGCAGGTATCCGCGCTGTTCGTCTGCCAGACGGCGATGCCGCCGTCCGCGTCCGGCACGGTGACGGTATAGCTGTGTACGGCAGAGGTAAATTCCCGATCCAGCGGCAGCGCGATGCTTTTGTCCGTGTACACGCCTGTGCGGAAGCTGAGGCTCGTCAGCCAGTCCGCCGCCTGCACGGTGATCGTGTTCTTATGGATCTGACCGCTGCCTGCATTTACGGTAAAAGTCGCTGTGGAATGGTAGACCTCGTCCTTCGTCGCCGTGTAGGTGTAATCCCCCACCGGGAGCGTAAACGAGTAAAAACCGCCGCCGGGTGTGCCCGTGTATTCGCTGCCCTCCGCGTCCATGACGGTCATCGTTACGCCGCTTCCCGTTTTGAAGAGGATCGTCCCCGTCGCCGCGTCCGCCGCGCCGCACGTCACGCACAGCGTCAGCACCAGCGCGGCAAATATGCCGCAAAAGCGCAGTTTTTTCAGTAAAGACATTCCAGCCACCTCATTTTCAGCCGCCGGAGCGCTCCGGCATGGGCCTTGACCTGTGTGAGCGTCGCGTCATACAGCGCCTGCATCCGCTGCCGCTCGTCCTCCTGCGCGCCGTGCGAGGAAAACCGCGCCCGCGCGTTGACCATCGTCATCTGCTCCAGCAGCGCGCCATAGTCCGCGCCGAAGCGCGCTGACGCGTCCGCGCACAGCGGCAGCATCGAGCCGCGTCCGCGAGACAGTCCCAGCCGCGCCAGCAGCGCCGCCGCAGCAGCATAGACCGCGCAGACCGCATCCGTGCAGGAAAGCGCCGCAAGCGTCCGCGCGCGCCGCCGCAGAATATATGCCCGCCGCAAAACCAGCGCAAGCGCAAAAAGCGCCAAAATCGCCGCGATGAGCAGAATGGTCAGCAGGATGGTGCTCGTGCGCTCACGCTGCGGCAGACGCTCCGGCTGGGTATCCGGCTGTTCGTCCTTCTGCTCCGCGCCTTCGGGGGCGGCGGTCTCCTGTTCGCCGGATGTGCCGTTCGCGCCGCCGCCTGCCGCGCCGCCCTGCGTGCCGCGCCCGGAAAGCGTTTCAAAGCCCGGCGTCAGATCGACCGGCAACCAGCCTGCGCCGTCCTGATATACCTCCGCCCAAGCCGTCGCGCAGGTGTCGGGAATGGGCACGGCGACGCCCGCCCGCAGCAGCGACGCCGGGACGAGCACGCCCTCGGCGTACCGCGCCGGAACGCCGTAATAGCGCAGCGCCAGCGTCTGGATGGCGGCGTAGTCATACGCGCTCTCGGGCGCGCTGTTAAAAACCGCCTTCAAAAATGCCGCCACCGAAGCCGGGGCGCTATCCGCGTCCTCGCAGCGCGAAAGCAAATCGCCGTACCGCGCCAGAAATTCCTCCGGCACATCCAGCGCGTAAGTGCACACAAAATCGCGGTACGCACTCTCCATCTGCAAATAGTCCTGCGTGGCAGCGGACTCGTCCGTCTGCAAAAAGTCCAGCAGTGCCGAAATCTCCGCCGCGCCGCCGGGAACGCAGGTATAGGTATATGCATTCTCGCCGCGCAGCCCCGCCGTTTTGACCGCCGAGGGCGCAAGGCGCGCAGCCGATATGCCGTTCGCCGCCTGTGTCACGCTGAACGGCTCGTAGCGGTAGGCGCGGCAGGCATCCAGAACCTCGATCGTCACTGTACTCTCCCCCGCCGCACCCATACACGCGCGCGCCAGCGCAAACTGGCTCTGCGCGTCAAAGCCGGAGCGGTGCAGCCAGTAGAAAAGGTCTTTTTCCGCCGCCGCGTCCGCGCTCGACAGCTCCGTCCAGCGCGCGCCGTCATAGCGGTCGCCGATGAAGCCGCGCAGGTAGAGCGTTTCCGGCGTTTCGGCGGTGACGGTCAGGATCGTCCGCCCGTCCGCCGCCGTAAGCTCGCGCGAGGGGTCGCCCTCCGGCTGAAGCGCAGAGGATTCATAGCGCGCCGCGTGCAATGCCGCCTGCGTCCGCGCCGGAAGCGCATCCATGTTCAGCCCCACGCAGATAACGGTCACCAATGCCGCCGTCAGCACGCAGAAGCCCGCCGCTGTAAGCCGCCGTGCCGTGTCCGCGCCGCCGAAGCACAAAAACGCCGCCGCACACGCGCCGCAAAGCGTCAGCCACAGCGCCGACGGTACGAGAAAAATCGCCGCCAAAGCGCCGAAAAGCACGCAAAATAGTGCCGCAAAGCGCGGTTTTTTCGCAAAAAAGCTGCACAAAAGCGCCAGCAAAACGCCGATCAGCACGCCGGTCAAAACCAAGCTGCCCATGCCTGCGTTCTCCGCGTCCGCCAGCGGCAGCAGAACCCCGCGCGCGGCACACAGCGTGTCCCGCAGCGCATTGCGCGCCTGCGCCAGCCCCGTGCGCACCAAGCTGCCGCCAAAAATCGCGCACAGCGCCGCCAAAAGCAGGATCGCAGGCGCAAAATACACGCCTTTCCCGAATTTCTGCGCCGCCGCGCGCAGCAGCAGGCACAGCAGCCCCGCTGCGAGCATCGCCCAGCGCAGCGGCACGAGCGCTGTCAGCCCCGCCGCGTGCACGAGCAGCCCGTCCAGCGCCAAAAACAGCGCCGCGCTGCCCAAAAACGCCCATACGATACGCTGCCGAGCGGCATTTGCCGGGGCGCGCTCCAGGCGCAGCGCCGTATTCGGTTTGTTCATGGGCTGCGCCCCCTTTCAGATCGTCAGCGTTTCAAGCTGCCGCGCATACTGCACCGCGTCAAAGTGCACGCCGTCCGGCGTCGGCTCGTCACCGCAGTACAAAATACGCAATGTTCCGAACCGCCGCAGCGCCGTTTGCGCTGCCGTGTCCGGGGCTGTATCGTTTGTTATGTAAACCAAATGTGCAGCCGCAGGCAGTTCCTCCGCCTGCGCCAGCAGCGTATAACCCGGCGCGCCGGTGACCGCCGCCGCCGACAGCAGCCGCGGCAGCACGCCGATCAGATCGTCCAGCTCGCGCAGCACGAACGACACGCAGCGCGCACCGCCCGCCTCGTTCCACGCCAGCGTAAACGGCGCGCCCTGTGACAGCAGGCTTCGGCAGAGCGTCACGAGCACCTCTGCCTGCACGTCCGTCTGCACGGCATCGGGCGCGGTCTGCGTCCGTTCCCAGAACACCAGAATGTCCTGCTGCACGGGCAGCGACGCGTCTTTTACGAGCAGACGGTCGTATTTGCCGCTCAGCTTCCACAAGATCTGCCGCCGGCTGTCGCCGGGGACATAATCACGGATCTGGTACGGCTCGGTGAGGTCAGAGCCGGGACGGTCGGGGGCATACTGCTCCGCGTCCAGATTCGGCGCATCGGCGGGCGAAATGATGAGAGTTTGCGCAAATGTATCCGGCTGCACGGTCACGCCCGCGGACGCGCCCGCGAGCGCGCGCACGCCGATGAGCCCGAATGCGTCATACAGCCGCACGCGCTCCACGCACACCTGAAGCCGCCCGCTGTGCTCCGCGCACAGCATCAGCTCGACCGTCCGCTCGCGGCGCGGCAGCAGACCGCATTCCGCGCGCAGAAGTGCCGTCTCGCCGGTAAGAAGGTTCTGTACCTCCACACGACAGACCGCCCGGCTGACCGGCATGACTGACCCGTTTTGCAGCGTCAGACGCAGTGTGCCCTGCGCGTTTTTTTGCAGATTGACGGGCGCAGAGATCGTGCAGCGCACGCGCCGCGCCGCCGCCAGATCGCAGCCCAGCGCCAGCAGCGGCAGCAGGAGCAGCGCAAGCGTCAGCACAGCTGCAGCAACGCTCCCGGTGAGGAGCGTCAGCGCAAGCGCCGCCGCGCATAAAAGCGCCCAGAGAAACTTCGCCGCAAGCATCCGCGTCACCGCTCCCGCAGGACGGGCATATCCACCGCGTCCAGGACCTCATGCAGCACCGCGTCTGCCGGCTGCTCCAGCATCCGCGCCTTGGCGCTGAGCACCAGACGGTGCGTGCACACGTCCGGGAAGATCGCCGCAACATCCTCCGGCATCACAAAATCGCGCCCGTGCAGCAGCGCGTACGCCTTTGCCATCCGGCACACCGCCAGCGCGCCGCGCGGGCTCACGCCCAGCTCCACGAGCGGATGCGTGCGCGTCGCCTCGGCAAGATGCGTGACGTAGGCGTAGATGCGGTCGTGCACCTCCACCTGCGCCGCCTGCTGCTGCAAGCTCTGCAATTCCTCGCGGCTCACCACCGCGCGCACATCCGCCAACGGGTCGCGGTCGTGGCGGTCGCGCAGAATGCTGATCTGGCTCTCAAAATCCGGGTAGCCCATGCTCACGCGGATGAGGAAGCGGTCAAGCTGCGAGTTCGGCAGCAGCATCGTGCCCGCCGAGCCGACGGGGTTCTGCGTCGCCAGCACGATGAACGGCTGCGGCAGGTCATACGTCCTGCCGTCCACGCTCACGCGCCGCTCCTCCATCGCCTCCAAAAGCGCCGACTGCGTCTTGCTGGACGTGCGGTTGATCTCATCCGCCAGCAGCAGATTCGTCATCACCGCGCCGGGCTTATACACGAACGTGCCCGTGGATTTTTCATAAACAGAAAAGCCGAGGATGTCGGACGGCATGGTGTCGGAGGTAAACTGCACGCGGCGGCTGTCCAGCCCCAGAACGCGCGCGAACGCCATCGCGGTGGTCGTTTTTCCCACGCCCGGCACGTCCTCCATCAGGACGTGCCCCGAGGCGAGGATCGCCATCAAAATTTTTTCCACGATCTCGTTTTTGCCGACCACAACGTGCTCGATCTCCTGCAAAATCTGACTGATCTTCTCGTTCATATCCGTTGTCCTCTCTCTTTATTCGTCGCCAGAGTCATCACCGCCGGACTCATCGTCCTCATCAGGGAACTCCTTTTTGCCGCAGACGGTGCATTCGCCGTTTTCAAACTCATGGAACTCGCCCGTGCGGGTGAGCGTGCGGCCGCACAGGTCGCAGGTGAAGGTCTGCCGGTAGCAGCTCGTGTTCGCCTCGACCGGCGTGAGCTCCGCGCCGAGGCACGCGAACAGGTGCGGCACTTCACAGCGGCTGCACGTCCAGTCGTCGCCGTCCTGCCGGTAGTCATGCTCGCCGCGCGTGTCCTCCAGAACGCCGCAGCGGCTGCACTCCTGCCAGTGCTCCTGCGTGTCAAAGCACCAGTGCGCATCGTGACCGAGCGCGGGAGAATCCTCGTCCTTTTCCGCGCCGCAGGCGCACGTCAGGTGCACCGTGCCGGGCTCTAAGCACGTCGCCGTGTCCTCGCCGCGCTGCCAGTCGTGCGCCAGCTCCGCGGCGTAGCCGCAGTGGCTGCATACGGCGCTGTGCTTCTCGGCGGCGTCGGGGTTCGCGGCGTCTAACGGCGTCAGCGTGAACGCGTGCGCCTCCGCCTCGCCGACCTGCTCGCCGCAGTCCGGGTTTGCGCAGAACAGCGCGCAGGTCTTATCGTCGATCATGCGGTACTCGGTCTTCAGATGTGGGCAGCTCGTGACCGCGCCGCAGCAGCGGCAGACGTACTGCACCGTGCCGTCCGGCTGCGTGACCTCTTCGTACTGGTGCTCCACCGTCCACTCGCCGCCGATCGCGCGCACGCAGTAGCCGACGGAGTTGCCGTAATCACCCTGCGGCGCGCCCACGTCGCAGCCGTAGGCAAGCGTAAAGCGCAGCGCGAGCTGGTCGCCGTTTTTGAGCCGGTAGGCAGACATCGCCGTACCGGGATAATAGCTGCCGTTCAGACTGTAAAGCCAGCCGGACGCCATCGTAAAGTCAAATTCGCCGACGCCCGGGCGGCTGGATGCGCCGGAGAGCGGGATGCCGTTGCGCAGGATGCAGCGCCAGAGCGCCGCCTGCGGCGTATCCGCGCCAAATTCGCGGTCGATCGCCGCGAGCTGCTCCGCCTCCGTTGCGCCGTAGTCCGACCACTCGCCCGTGAGCACATCCGCATGGGCGGCAAAATTCGAGCCGTCGTCGAGGCGCTGTAAATAGAACTGGTCACTGAGCGTGCCGGAATAGGTGCAGCGCGCGGCGGGCCAGTTCAGCGTCTGCTTCGCCGCCGCCTTGCCGAAGGGCTCGCCCGTGTCCTCGTTCCACACCGCCTTGGCGATGGTGTAGGAGATCGGCTCGCCCGCGAGCACGTCCACCTCGATCGTCCGGCTGGTGTCCAGCCCCAGAACGGTCAGATCGACGTAAAACGTCGCCGTGCCGATCTTTGTGCCGGGCTCGGCGCGCACGCCGCGGAATTTGACGGTTTTTTCGCCGTAATTGCCGTATTCATCCTCGGCGTAGACATACAGCGTGTGTTCGTTTTCGTCCAGACCCTCGGTGTTTTCCGGGGTCACGAGATATTGCTGGGCATTGCCGCTCGTGCTCTCCAGGCGGCAGTCCTTGCCGTCAAGCTGCACGGTGAGCGTGGTGTTCACGCCCGTGGCGGTAAGATAGCGATCCTTCGCGCCATTTTCGCCCGGCACGCGTGCGGTCACGACGAGGTCGTTTTCCGCCTCGTTTATGAGCGTTGCGCCCTCGTCCGGGTCGGTCGTGATGACAATGCAGTTTTTGCCGCGCTGCTTATACGGCAGGCGGAACGTGAAGCTGTACGCGCGCCCCGCGCCGTCCTGTGCCTGCACGGTCAGGGTATTTTCGCCCACCGAGCCGTCCTCGCGCGCGCGCAGCGTCACGCTGCCGTCCGGCACGCCCGCAGGTTCGCTGCGCGCAGTCGATTCTGCGACGTATTCTGCGCCGGTGAGCGTCAGCTCGCCGCCGTCGGCGCGCAGGTGATACGAAAGAAGCCCCTCCGTGAGCTGGTCGCTGTAAATTTCCGCCGCCGCGGCGGTCTTGCCGTTTTCGCAGTACACACTGCGCGAGACCGCCTCGCCGTCCGCGCCCACGGCATACTCCAGCGCCAGCCGCACGCCCGCGCTGTAGCGGATCGTCAGCGAAAACGGCACGTCCCGCTCCGCGCCGGAGACAAGGCGCACGCGCGCCGTGGCAAGCAGCGTATATTCCCTCGTGCCGCTCTCGCCTGTCCCCAGCAGGATGCTCCCCTGCCCTTCGGTGCGCAGGGCGGTGTCGTCAAGCGTCGCCGCGACGAGCTGCGCGTTTTCCGCATTTTTGCCGGTGAGCGTAAGCGCATAGCGCAGCTCGTCGCCGCGAAGCTGCTCGCGGTAGATCGTCAGCGCTGTGCGCGTGTCGGGCTGGCAGGTCTGCACAGTCGCCTGCGTCCCGTTCTGATACCATGTAAATTGCAACCCAAGCTCATACGGCTGCTCGATGTAGGTGAGCGTAAGATCATACGCCGTGTCCTGCCCGTCGGCGGTCTGCGCACGCACGGTAAGGTGATACGTCTGCCGGTCAGAGCCGTCTGCCGCGTGCATTTGCAGGCGTCCGTTTTGCAGGAGCTTGCCGCTCTCTCCGCCGTCGGTCCAGTATTCACACGAGACAAAGCGCGCGTCCTCCGCGTCCAGCCCCTCAAAGGCGAAGGAATACGCGAACACGCCGTCCGCCAGCCCTTCGCCCGCGAGGTCCGCGTAGGCGCTGCCGTTTGCGGTGCAACGCAGATCGTCGCTTGCCTCGCGCGTGCGCCAGCTCAGGCACAGGTCAAGATCCAGCTCATTGTTGATGACGAGCTGGAACGTAAATGTCACCGTTTGCGCATCCTCGTCCGGGCGCTGTAACAGCGCCTCGGCGGTGAAAATGTAGCCGCGCGACTGACCGCCCTCCGGCAGATCAAGATGCAACGTGCCGCTCTCGTCCGCGTCGCGGCTCTGCGCGTCCTCCGCGCCGAAGCGCACGGCGGTGATCTGCGCATTTTCGGCGTCCACGCCGTCCAATGCCAGCGCGTAGCGGAACGCGCCGTCCTGCGGGAGCTGTGCCGCCGGGATGGTGCGGCGAACCGTGTTGTCCCCGCCGCACACGACGCTTGCGCGGCGCGTGCCGTAGCGATACCACGTCAGCACGGCGGACAGGTCAGCATCGTCCACGCCGGGCTTTTCCTGTGTGGGCGCGGTCTGCGGCGCATCGGATGACGGCTGCGCCGTGACGGGCTGCCCAGCCTCGGGCGTATTTTCCGCAGGCTCATCGGCAGGCTCGTCCTGCCGCGGCTCTTCAGGCTGCGGCTGCGCATCGGGTAGGCTCTGCTCGGGTAGCTGCACGGCGTCCGCGCCCGCGCCGCCGCCCGTTTCCAGCACGGTCAGCTCCTGCGCGTGCGCGTGCAGGATGGGGTTTTCCGGCTGCGCGGACGGAACGCTCCCGAACGGCAGCAGCAGCCCCGCGAGCAGCGCGAGGCACATCACTGCGCTCAAGACTCCAGGCAGCCACGGTTTTTTTGTGAAAAAGTCTCTCATATCGGCTCATTTCCACGCCAAAAGCGGCGAATTTTCCTTCAAAGCATGGGGTTTATCTGCATCTTTACGCGGCGCGTAAAAACACAGATAAGCCACACGCCCGCGCGGTGCTCCGCACGTTCGTCCGGCTCGTCTGTGGTTTTCAGTTTTCGGTCCGGGGCGCAGGACGCGCCCCGGAGAAAACAGTCTGCATCATTTTACAATGTTCGTCAGGAATCTGTCAAGGATGACCGCGATCTCCGCACGGGTGGCATACGCCTGCGGAGCAAGCTTGCCGCCGCGCCCCTGCACAAGACCTGCGTTCACAGCCCAGCCCATCGCGTCCAGCGCGTAGGCGGAGATGCTGTTATAGTCTTCGTATTCACGGATCGCCATGCCGCCCTGCGTGGTGTCATAGTCCTCGCGCTGCGCGTAGCGGTAGAGCATCGCGCAGAGCTGCTCACGGGTGATCTTGCCGTCCATGTTCGTGCCATCGGACACGCTGTTTTCCATCGCCCAGGCTCTGCCTGCGGCGTACCACGGCGTGCCGGAGGTGTTCTTGCCGTCCAGACGCGCCAGGATCGTAACGATCATCGCGCGCGTGGTGTCGGCATTCGGGGAGAACCTGCCGCTGCCCGTGCCGGACATCAGACCGAGCTCGGAGACATAGTACACGGAATCGGCGAACCAGTCATTGCTGTGCACGTCGGTGTAGGAGATGTCGTCTTTTTCGCCTTCGCCCGCGTCCTCGCGCACGGAGGGCTTGCCGGCAATGCCGGCGTTATTCGCCTTGAGGAGGTTCTCATAGCGGCGCTCGGCGCTTTCCAGCGTGCCGAGGTTGCCGACGAGCTCCTTCTGCGCGTCGGTCAGGGATTCATACGCCTCGCGCAGCGCCTCCAGCGCCTCGCCGCTGTTCTTCGTGACCGTGCCGAGGGCGGCGATTTTCTCCTCGACCGCTTCCGCCGCGATCTTGTCGGCGGTACGGGTGAGGGTGATGGTGAAGTCCAGCGCGGACTCGCTCACGGGGAGCGTGCCGTTTGCAGCCTCATAGCCTGCCTTGCTGACGGTGTAGGTAAAGTCGCCCGCGACCGCGCCGAACTTGTTCTCGGCGGTCAGCATGGACTTGACATTGCTGCCGTCCTGGATGGTGATCTCATCGGCGGAGACGGCAACGGTCTTGCCCGTCTCGTCCTTGAAGTGGAGCTGGACCTTCAGCAGGTCGGAGCTGTCCACCGCCAGAGAAAGTGCAGGCAGGCGGCTGAGGTTCATGCCGACAGACGGTGCATCATCCGGCATCACCGTGCCATTCGTATAGTCAACGTAACGGTGCGACGGAACACCCGCGTTGCCGCCCATCTGGATCAAGCCGGTCAGGTCATAAGTATCTTCAATCCAGTATTTCGGGATGGTGATGTTGATAAGCTGACGCGCCGGGTTGCCGCTGAAATCGTACACGCCAAACTGACCGCCGGGGTTGGAATTAAACTCCGTCCCGTCCGCGCCAACGTAATGCAGCGAAGCGTGGAAATTGTACACACCGCAGAGCTTTTCGCTCGGATTCACGAGATTGCTGAACTGAAGCCGGAGCGCGTCACCCGATTTGACGGCAGAGGGTTCGATCACCTGATTGCTGTTATTTTTCAGAGTGTAGCTGACGCCGCGCGCGGTAACGACCTGATAATTCGCAGCGCCATTCTTTTCAACCTTAATGATGTGCCGACCGGTCGTCAGACCAGACACCGTGACCTCGCCCGTTGCGGAGTCCGTCGTAACGCCCTCCGAGGTAAAGCCGTTAAAGGTCATCGTATCGCTCACAACAGAGCGGTCCACTGTCACTGTGCTGCCCTTTTCGGGAGTAAAGCTGTATTCTGCGCCTTCATCGCCCAGATAGAACAGGATGTCATGCTCGGCATCCAGCGCGGTGGACTTGCCTTCCGTGCGGTCGATAAGCATATTTTTCTCAATGGATGTGCCATCCGCACCGACCGTTACAACGAATACGCCCGTGCACTCGGGCCAGATCGCAGAGAACGGTCTGACCTTATCTGCCATCGGACCAAACTTCATTGCCGTCGTCATGCCCTGCAAATGGCGCATGGCATCGTAAGTGACCAGCACGATTGCCGTACCAGGCTTGTTCGCAGTCACATTCACCTGATTGGAGTTAAATGCACTGGTCTGCGTGATGGTGAGCACGTCACTGTCATTGCCCGCCTCGTCGATCACACGGTAGTGCATATCCGGCAGGGCGATCTTTTTGTTGTAGAAATCTTCAATTGCCTGCCAGTTACGGAACGCATTGAGTTCAAACGTCTCGCCGACGTCCAGGTCCAGATAGCCGTCGCCGTTGACAGCCAGATAAATATCCGCGCGGTCATAGCGGTTCTTTTCAAAACGGTAGACCGTATCTTTTGTAAAGTCGCTGCTGCCGATGTACAGGTCGCTTTCGGTCAGCGTAACGGTCTCCTGCATGGATGACCACTCATAGAAATTCCACCACGTCACACCGTCCGGGTGCTGCACGCGCAAAAACTGGTGCACATCCGAGGAGGTCTGCCCGGGGATGTTCATTGTAACGCCCGTCTCGCCCTCCGCAACGGTCTGGCAGTCATGCACGTTGTAGATAAAATACTTATAGTCTGTAACACTGCCGCAGGTGATGGTCGAGCCGACCGGCGCATTGACCGTCAGCGTCACCGTCGCAGCAATCTTTCCCGTAATTTCAATGTTGCTTGTCGTATCGGCGCTGGTCTTTATAACGGTTGTGTCCAGATACTCCGGGTGGAGAGTCTTATCCGGGCAGAACGTTGCCTCAACAGTGTCGCCGTCCAGGAACAGGCAGCTCGTGCGCATTGTGCCCCAGTTGTCAGCCTTGCCGAGTTCGTAGATACGCGCAGCGCCGTCCGCACCGGTAATGCGCAGGGAGATTGTGTAGTCCGTGTTCTCAACCCAGTCGGAGTTCGTCGCGTAGATCTGAAAGGCGCGGTGGACGGTGAAGTTCTGCTCTGCAGCCGCCGTTACGGTGATCGCAAGACCGCCATTGCAGCCGCCTTTTTCGTCATAGCCATCCACCCAGTAATCGCCGGGGGTCAGCTCAATGTTTTCGTACATCTTCGACCAGCCATCCGCAACAGTCTCGATGCCGTCCAGCAAGTCGGTCTCGCCCTTTTCGCCGTTCTCATAGGTATAGAGCTTGACGTCATTGACCTGCGCGCTATGCAGCCCCTTGATGTTCACGCTCACCTTGTCCGCGGCAAAGACCATTACGGTCATGGTGCTCAGCACCATGACAAGCGCTAGTACTAGCGCTGCGGCGCGGCGGACGCTGAATGTTTTCTTGTCCATGTTGTATTCTCCTTCTTTCTATTTCCGGGCGGCTCAACCGCCAAGTTTCCCTGTGAATGCCGTCTCCGAGACCGCTCCGTCGCTATTTATAAGGAAGAGCTTGACGGTATCGCCGTCTGCCGGGAGGGTGATGCTCTGCGCGCCAGCCGACGTGACATCCCGCACGGCTGCCGAGACGAACTGCCCGGCGCGGTACGTCGCCGCGAGGAGCTGCCCGCCGGGCGCATCCAGCACGCATTGCAGGCGGACATTGCCGCCGCTTCTCTGCACGGTCGTATTGGCAAGTCCCGGCTCCTGCGCCGCCGTGACCACGACCTTTGCGACCGCGGGCGCGGTGTGCGCCGCAGGCTTGCCCCAGTTGGGATCGTGCCCCATCAAATAATAAGTACCCGCCTGCGGGAAGGTCACGGTGTACCAGCCGTCGCCGCCTGCTTCGGGTGTGAGCGCGGCGTCGGTCGCTTCGTACCACTCGTCGTCGTAGACCGCAGCGGTCAACGTGGCGGCGGGCTTGTAGTCATCGCTCCCCTCGCCCTCAACGGCATAGCTCGATTTATACAGCATCCGCACGCGGAGCGCCTGCCCCGCCTCGACCTCGTAGGTATCCTGCGCGAAGCACGCGAACGCGCCGTCCTGATAGAACCGCTCGTCCGAGTGCATGGAAAAATCCAGCGTGTCGCCGTCGGACAGGAGCTGATAGTCGAGCGTGCTGCCGAAGCCCTCGTACATCAGGGGAAACGTGTGGTTGCGGAAGTACATCAGGTTCGCGTCGTGCCCCCAGAAATTCGACATATACAGGTGCATTGCATTGCCGGAGATCAGCAGCGCAGCGTACTCATTCTCATTGGCATATTTGCTGCCGTTCAGGTCCGTCATCGCCTTGCCGGAATTGGCAAACCCCTTTGCCTTTGCAGTGCCCCTGCCGCACTGGCTCTCCGCCAGACCATAATAATAGCGCTCCAGCAGATAAATTACTGCGTGCAGCGCCGTAGGTCGTGCAATGACATCGCTGCCCCGGTCATAAACAGCGTTCTGCTTGCCATCGCCTGTGGGGACAATGTACGCCGGATAGCGGTAAAAATCCGTCAGCCCGTAGAGCGCCAGATCAAAATATGGCACGGTAACATCCAGATGCGCAAGCACCGTCTGGTCTGCGTCCGTGCCAACAAGCGGCACGCCGTCGTTAGAGATCGTGACGGTGATGGTGACCTTGTCGGCAGGCGTTTCGTCGTAGCCGTAGGCATCGCCGAGCTTTGCGCCCGCCGGAATGCTCAGAAGGGACGCGAGCAGCGCCGCGAGGAGCAGCAGCGTACAGAGTCGTTTTTTCAAATTCCATTCCTCCCAAGTAACCGCTGATGAAATCGGCAAGAGTTATCAGCGAGAGGCTTTGACACAAATGAAAGTTTGAAAAACGCAGGAATACTGGATGTCTTTCAAGTTTTTCAAACTGCACAGTTGGGGCAAAAGATCCGCTGATAACCGCAGGCGATTTTATCAGCGGTTACCCAAGCCCTGCGTGCACGGGCTTCGGCGTTCCCAGTACCGAAGCCCGTGGGCAGTAGACCGTATGCCCCACACACGGTCCGTCGGCAGTCGGTCTCAGGGGGACGAGACCGGGTCTGTATCGGCACGCTCCGTCTGGCAGGACGGCGCGTGACTAGTAACACTACGGACGTGCGGCAGCATACAAAAAATACCGCCTGTTTTCCAAGAAAACGGCGGCTTAACGGCACAGAAGCAAAACGCCGGTCACATCGACCGGCGTGCACTGCGAAATTCTGCATTCGGAGAAGCACGCCCGAATGCGCTCAAATCGAATGAAACCGTGCATACGCACGGGGGACAGCAAGTCTTCCGTCTCACCCCACGGCAGTTTCCTGCCACGTTTGCAACCTGTCTTCTCACAGAAAGAATCTGCAATGACGGGCTTTCGCCCCAGCGGTCATACCGCCTCGGTGCATCCTTGAGTCCACGGCGCCGGTCGCGCGGGTTTGGTTACCCCTTCCTTTTTCACCCGGGTCTGCCGCAGCATACCCTGGTTACACGTCCCTGAGCACATCTATGAAGTTTTAAAAATAACCACTACTAAATATAGCAGTTATACAGAAAAAGTCAAGACTTAATGGCGACCTTTTTCGTATTCGCGTCCCTGTGCATCTGCTGGTCGATCTTGCGGTTGCGGAAATAGACGACCAGGTTCAGGCTCACCGCGAACAGATTGAAGAAATAGACGATCAGCACATAGTTGATCTTTCCGGCGATGATCTTGGCAGCGATGCCGCAAAGATAGCCGAAAATGATGAGCAGGATGAACGGCAGGCTCATGCCGTGCGCCGTGCGCGTGCGGTAATTGTTGATAAGCGAGATCGGCCACGAAAAGCCAAAGCAGATGAGCATCATCGCCTCAAGCATATTCTGCATTTTAAATGCCTCCCTGGATTGTTTTCTCGCCTATCATAACGCATTATGCCCCGATTGCAAGCCTATTTTCCGGAAAAACCGCCTCGTTTTGTACAAAATCGACATTTTACCCGAATCACGCGGCGCGCCCGGTGCAAAACCGTGGTTTTTGCACAAATGGAAACTTTTTAGATCAGTTTTCCGTGTTTTAAAGTTGACGTAACGCCTTTACCAAAGCAAATACGGCGGGTCTTGTTCGTTTTTTGTTACCGATTTCCGCACCGAAAAATTCCGTTCCCGCACCTGTGCATAAACTGTGCATGATGTGAATAACTCCCGAAATATCAGAGTTATTCACATCTTCAACAGGTTTATCAACAGGAACATTTTCCGCCGAATACAAAAAGATTTTGATAATCTACTTAACATAACGCCGCAAAACATTATGCCAGAAAACACGCCACGTCCTCCAGCCGCAGCCCGCGGTGCAGCGCCAGGTCAAGCGCATAGCCGATCACCTGCGCCGTTTCGCGCACGCGCGCGTCAATATCGCGCGGGGTGACGATCATGCCCGGCGCGCACGTCTGACCCTCGGGAAGGAGTGTCTGTGCGTCCACGACCGTCGGGACGCCGATCGCTACGACGGGCGCGCCGAGCGTTTCACGATTGAACGCGGCGCGGCTGTTGCCGACGCCCGAGCCCGGCACGATGCCGGTATCGGTGAGCTGGATGCTGGCGCAGATGCGCGCAGGGTCAGCCGCCGCGAGCGCGTCGATCACCACGATCTGCTCCGGCTGCGTGGCATCGACCACCGCGCGGACGGTCTCGGCGCTCTCCATGCCGGTCGTTCCGAGCACCCCCGGTTCGAGCGCGCTGACGCTGCAAAAGCCACCGTGCTGCGTAAGGACGGGCAGGTGGCGCGTGACGATCAGGCTGCGCAGCGCGAGCGGTCCAACGGCGTCCGGCGTGACAGCGGCGTTGCCCAGCCCCACAACGAGCGTGCGCTTATCACGGTCGAGAAATTTGCCGAGCTCGGCGCTCATCACGCGCACCGTGCGCGAAAAGCCGCTCGGCTCGCGCCGGCGCAGCGGGTCAGTTTCCAGCGTCAGATATGTCCCGACGGGCTTATGGAGCTGCCGCGCGCCCTCATCATCCAGAATCTTCACCGTATGGACGCCCACGCCGCGTACGTCGCGGCGGCTCGCCTGTACGCCGGACAGCGCCGTCTGCTCCCCTGCCGAGCGTTCCCAGAGCGCGTGTTCCTCGACTGCAAGGTCTGTTCTGACTGCCAAAATCCATCACCTCGCAGCTATTTTGCGCGCTGCCGGAAACAATATGCGAAATTTTTTGGCAAAAGCTGAAAAAAGGGATTGATTTTATCGAAGAACCCCGTTATAATGTGTTTCTGCATGGAGCAAAAACGCTGTTCCGCGTAAACGCTATTGGAGGAGGTGTAGTCATGCCCAACATTAAGTCTGCCAAGAAGAGAGTTCTGGTATCCAAGGTCAACAACGAGCGCAACAAAGCGGACAAGTCCGTTCTGAAAAGCACGCTGAAGAAGTTTGACGCCGCCGTTGCCGCAGGCAACCAGGAGCAGGCCGATAGCGCGTACAAGGCTGCGGTGAAGACCATCGACAAGGCTGTCAGCAAGGGAATTATTCATAAGAATAACGCCGCCCGCAAGAAGAGCGGCATTACCCTGAAGCTCAACAAGATGGCATGAGGATGAATGATCCCCTCCGGTTTTTACCGGAGGGATTTTTCATTTTGTGGGGCAGCAGCGCACGATTCAGCGGCGAATCGCGCGGTTCTGCCTTGTTTTTTGTTCTTATTTACTCTATACTGAATTTGTGTTGACAAAATCGAAGGAGGTGTGTGCCGTGGCAAAGCAAGGGGAACAGCCGCTCGATCTTTACGCGCCGGTGAGTGCGCTGCGCGGGGTGAGCACCGTGCGGGCAGGGCTGTTTGGAAAGCTGGGCGTGCACACGCTCTACGATCTGCTGACGTTCTTTCCGCGCGATTATGAGGACCGCACGAAGCTGCTCGACATCGCGCAGCTCCTGCCCGACGAGCCTGCGTGCTTTGAGGCGATGGTCGTCTCATCGCCGCGCCTGTCGCGCATCCGCAAGGGGCTGGACATTACGCGCGTGCAGGTTGCGGATGCCACGGGGCGGCTGACGCTGGTGTTCTTTAACCGCCCGTACCTTGCCGACACACTGCATTACGGCGAGAGCTACCGCTTTTACGGCACGCTGAACGCCGACGGCGCGGCGCAGGTCACGAATCCCGTCTTTGAACCGGCGGAGCGTGCCGGGGCGGTCACGGGGCGGCTGTTCCCCATCTACTCGCTCACGGCGGGGCTATCCAACAATGTGGTCATTCAGTGCGTGCAGCAGGCGCTGGACGTGTGCTGCGAACTGCTGCCGGAATTGCTGCCGCAAAATGTGCGCGTGGAGTATGGGCTCTGCGACGCGCAGACCGCCTATCGCACAGTGCATACGCCCCAGTCTCTGGATGCCTTGAGCGCTGCGCGGCGGCGATTGGTGTTTGAGGAATTTTTCGTCTTTTCGGCGGGCTTGCAGCTCGTGCGGTCGGAGCGGCGCGTGCAGCGCGCGGTCGTGATCGCGCCCGACGCACTGCCGGAATTTTACGCCGCGCTCCCCTACCGCCTGACGGCGGCACAGGAGAAGGTGCTGGGGCAGGTCGCGCACGACCTCGCCTCCGGCACGCCGATGAACCGGCTGGTGCAGGGCGACGTGGGCAGCGGCAAGACCGCCGTCGCGGCGGCTGCGGCATTTCTCGCGGCGCGCGGCGGCGTGCAGACCGCGCTCATGGCGCCAACGGAAATTCTCGCCGAGCAGCACTATAAAACACTCACGGCGCTGCTCGCGCCGTTGGGGGTGACGCTTGCGCTGCTGACTGGGTCGATGACGGCGTCGCAAAAGCGTGAGGTCAAGGCGCGTCTCGCAGACGGCACGGCGCAGGTCGTGGTGGGCACGCACGCGCTGATTACAGCGAATGTAGAATTTTCCGCGCTGGGGCTGGTCATCGCCGATGAGCAGCACCGCTTCGGCGTGGCGCAGCGCGCGCGTCTGTCCGGCAAGGGCGATAGCCCGCATCTGCTCGTCATGTCCGCAACGCCCATCCCGCGCACGCTGGCACTGATCGCCTACGGCGAGCTGGATGTTTCGACCATCGACGAGCTGCCGCCGGGGCGGCAGCCGGTGGAGACGTTCCTTGTGGACGAAAACTACCGCAAGCGCCTCAACGCGTTTGTGCAGAAGCAGTGCGACGAGGGCGGGCAGGTATACATCGTCTGCCCTGCCGTGGAGGAGAGCGAGCTGGAGTCGCTCAAATCCGCCGAGGTCTGGGCGCAGACGCTTCAGGCGGCGGTGTTCCCGCGGCTTCGCGTAGGGCTTCTGCACGGCAAGATGAAGGCGAGCGACAAGGAGGACGTAATGGCGCGCTTTGTGCGGCACGAGATCGACGTGCTCGTGTGCACCACGGTCATCGAGGTCGGCGTGGACGTGCCGAACGCGAACCTCATCCTCATCGAAAATGCCGACCGCTTCGGGCTCAGCCAGCTCCATCAGCTTCGCGGGCGCGTGGGGCGCGGGGCGCGCAAGTCATACTGCGTGCTCGTCTCGTCCACGAAAAACCCGGACACGCTGGAGCGGCTGAAAACACTCTGCCGCTCGTCCGACGGCTTTGCCATCGCGCAGAAGGACCTCGCGCTGCGCGGACCGGGCGACTTTTTCGGCAGCCGCCAGCACGGTCTGCCGCTGCTGCGCGCCGCGGCGCTGCAAATGGACCTGCAAACGCTCGAGCAGGCGCAGCAGGCGGCGGCGCAGGCGCTCGGCGCGCCGGGCTGGCAGGCGGACGCGGAATATGCCCCGCTGCTGCGGCGTATCGGTGTGCTGTTTGAAACCGCTCCCGTTGCCCTCAATTAATACTAGAATCTGTTAAAAAGCTTGAAGAGCTTTTTATAGCGCCAACGGCGCGTCAGATTCTGCATGAGACGGCGCAGCGTGCATTCGCACGATGCGAGTGTGCGTAGCACACGGGATTCTTGATTAAATATTTTAATC
>JALFSI010000044.1:0-17484 GCA_022779365.1 Clostridiales bacterium | reverse complement strand
TAAAATATTGAATCAAGAATCCCGTGTGCTACGCACACTCGCATCGTGCGAATGCACGCTGCGCCGTCTCATGCAGAATCTGACGCGCCGTTGGCGCTATAAAAAGCTCTTCAAGCTTTTTAACAGATTCTAGTATAAGAAAGTACAGAAAACACCCGCTGAGGTCTCCTCAGCGGGTGTTTTTATGCTGCAAAGTTACTGTGCCAAACGTTTGTCCTTTTCAATGATGGCGTCGATCGCCTGCTGCACCGCCGTCTCAAAGCCGAGGCGCTTGAGGGTGTGCACGCCCTCGATGGTCGTGCCGCCGGGTGAGCAGACCTGATCCATCAGCGCGATGGGATGCTCCGCCGACTGCTGCGAAAGCTGCGCGCTGCCGAGCACGGTCTGTTCCGCGATCTGCTGCGCTAGCGCACGCGGCAGCCCCGCCTTCACGCCCGCGGATGCGAGCGCGTCGATGTACAAAAACACGAACGCACCCGACGCGCCGCCCAGCGCGCCAAACGCCGGAAAGTGCTTCTCCGGCAGGTCGTAGACCGCGCCGACCGTGCGGAACATCCTCCGCACCAGCTCCAAGTGCCCCTCCTGCGCGCTTTTGCCGCCGCAGACGGCGCTTGCCGACGCGCCCACACGCGCCGCAATGTTCGGCATCACGCGCACGACCGGCACGCCGTCCGAAAGCGCCGCCTCATAATACGCTGTGGGCTTACCCGCCGCGATGGACACGACGAGCGTTTGCGCCGTCACGACCGGCACGATCTGGGGCAGCACGTCCGGCAGCACCTGCGGCTTGACCGCCAGCACAACCACATCCGCCGCCTCCGCGGCCTCCCGCGCCGACGCGCACGCGCGCAGCGGCATCTCATTTTGCAGCGCCTGCACCTTGGCAGCGCTGGGATTGTAGCCGACCAGCGCGTTTTCCGCAAACGCGCCCGCCCTTGCCATGCCGCGCAGAATGGCGGACGCCATATTGCCCAGCCCGATAAATCCGTAGGTCATAGTACCCTCCTCAGCGAATTTGTCCGCTGCCGAAAACCTCATATTTCATGCTCGTCAGCTCCCGCAGCCCGAGCGGTCCGCGCGCGTGGAGCTTCTGCGTGGAGATGCCGATCTCCGCGCCCAACCCGAACTCGCCGCCGTCGGTAAAGCGCGTGGAGGCGTTGTGATACACCGCCGCCGCGTCCACCCGGCGCATAAACTCCGCCGCTGCGTCCGTATCGTCCGTCACGATGCACTCCGAGTGCCCGGTGGAATACTGGTAGATGTAGTCGATCGCCTCGTCAATGGAATCGACCACGCGCGCGGCGATGATATAATCGCCGTACTCCCTGCCCCAGTCGTCCTGCGTTGCCGCCTCACACGCACCGTTCAAGATCTCCTGCACACGCGCGTCGCCGCGGATGACGGTGTGCTTCCCGCGCAGCCGCTCTGCGATGACCGGCAGTGCCTTTGCCGCAATGTCGCGGTGGATGATCATACATTCCGCCGCGTTGCAGACCGACGGACGGCTCGTCTTGGCGTTTTCAATGATCTCCGCCGCCATCTCCACGTTCGCTGCCTTGTCCACATACACATGGCACACGCCCGCGCCCGTCTCGATGACCGGGACGGTCGCCTGCTGCACCACCGCCTGAATGAGCCGCTTGCTGCCGCGCGGGATGAGCACGTCCACATAGCCGTTCAGATGCATGAGCGCCTGCGCGCTCTCGTGCGTCGTGTCGGTCACGAGCTGGATGGCGTCCGCCGGGATCGCCGACTGCTCCAGCGCCGCGCGCATGACCTGCGCCAGCGCGATGTTGGAGCGGATGGCTTCCTTGCCGCCGCGCAGCAGCACGGCGTTGCCCGATTTCAGGCACAGCCCCGCCGAATCCGCCGTCACGTTCGGGCGCGCCTCGTAAATGACCGCGATCACGCCGATGGGCACGGCGATCTTGCGCAGCCGCAGCCCATTCGGGCGCGTTGTCTCTTCCAGCACGCGCCCCACCGGGTCGGGGAGCTGCGCGACCTGCCGCAGACTGTCCGCGATGCCCGCGATGCGCGCCTCATTCAACGCCAGCCGGTCCAGCAGCGCATCCGAAAGCCCGCTTGCGCGCCCATTCGTAAGATCGTCCGCGTTCGCCGTCAGGATGGCGGGGGCGTTTTCTTCAATTGCCGCCGCGATTTTTAAGAGCGCGCCGTTTTTTTCCTCGGTCGTCGCGCACGCAAGCGCCCGCGCCGCCGCCTTTGCCCGTTTGCCGTACTCTTCCAGCATCATCCGTTCCTCCTTGCGCAAAAATGCGTGCCCACGCGCTCGCCGTCCATCAGCCGGTAAATATTGTGCGTGTCGCGCCCGCAGATAACGTATGTATCAATACCAGCCGCCGTTGCGATCTGCGCGGCGTGCACCTTGGTCGTCATGCCGCCTGTGCCGAGCTTTGTCCCGTGCGACGAGGCGCAGGCCAGGATCTCATCCGTGATCTCCGGCACCTCCGCAATGCGGTACGCCGTGGGATCGACCGTCGGGTCGGCGGTGTACAGCCCGTCCGTCTCTGTCAAGATCACCAGCTTGTCCGCGTGGATGAGCGTCGCCACCACTGCCGACAGCGAATCGTTATCGCCGTACACGATCTCCTCGACCGCCACGGCGTCATTTTCGTTGATGACCGGGATCGCGCCAAATTCAAACAGCCGCGAGAACGCCGCCACAAGATTGTCGTGCCGCTTGGGGTCGTCCACGTCCTCGCGCGTGATGAGGAGCTGCCCGACCGTGTGCCCGTACTGCGAGAACATTTTGTCATACATGAACATCAGCTCGCACTGCCCAACGGTCGCCGCCGCCTGCTTTCCGGCAGTATCGCGAGGTCGCTCCGGCAGACCGAGCTTGCCCACGCCCACGCCGATCGCGCCGGACGTGACCAGCACCACGCGGATGCCGGCGTTCGCAAGATCCGAGAGCGTCATCACCAGCTCTTCCAGCCGGCGGATGTTCGTTTTGCCGTTTTCATGCGTCAGGGTCGAGGTGCCGACCTTGAACACCACGGTCTGCTGCTTCTGCATACCAGTTTCCTCCGTTTCGGGGCAGCCCGCACGCGCGGGCGGTCGCTTTGAATACCAGACAGTATAACACAAAACGATTTATTTGCATAGTCGCATGGAAAAAAGTTGTGAATTGCCGCAACTCGCTGGACACGCGGCGATTTTTCCTGTATACTGGATGCAGCGATTTTCAGTCGGCGTCCCCCATCCACGCACCGGTTGTGCAATTTGTCCAAAACTCACAGTATATTTTTGTTTAGTTCGTACAGTTTTGGTCTTGCATTTCCGGCAAAAACTCTTTACAATACGGGCGTAATCAGAAATCAAAGAAAAAATTGCATGGGAGGCAATCATTATGAAGCTGAAAAACATCAAAGAAGTTGACGCTTTCCGCAAGGCGATCGCTAGCTGCGAGCACGACGTGCTGCTCAAGTCCCCGGAGGGCGACGTGCTGAACTTGAAAAGCTCGCTGAGCCAGTATATCGCGCTCGGTCAGCTCCTCAGCGAGGCGGGCGACAGCCTGGAGCTGTTCACCACCTGCCGCGAGGACGAGGCGAAGATGCTCGAGTTCGTGACAGAGCTGGAAAACGAGCAAGAAGCGGAAGAAGCGAAAGCGTAATAAAGTCCACAGGCGCTGCAATGGCGGCGACTGATGTTGCAAAAGCGGGAGAATCCAAAAGGATTCTCCCGCTTTTGCATTCAAATGAAAACCGCTTCGCTGGGTTTTCGTTTGAGAGGTTTGCGCCCTGCTGCACGCATAATTTTTGCGCAAGCGCAAAAATTCTACACTCCGCAGTGCGTAGTGTGTTTTGTCCGACGTACACGCCGCCGGACAAAACGATTTACATCATTTTCGCCGCTGCGGCGGCGAAACTCTGCGAGGCTATTTTATATAAAGATAATCTGAGGACTCAAACGAGTCCTCAGAATTTTTACACTACCTTCAGTGCTTTTTTGCCGATGCCGCAGATGACGAACAGCGCGCCGATGAGCGTCACCACCACACCGACGCCCAGCATTCCGTACACGCCGATGCCGTCGATGAGCAGACCTCCCACGGCGCTGGTGAGGATGTTGCCGGCGGTGGTCGTGGCAGTCACGAGCGACTGCGCTTTGTTAGCGTCCTGCGCCCCCGCAACATTCCCGGCGTAGATGACCGCCGCCGGAACGAACAGCGCGAACGACACGATCTGGAACGAGTTCGAGATAAACACGCCCGCGAGTGACCGCATTGCAAACAGCAGCGCCGCTTTGACCACGAAGAACGCGGCGGACAGGCGCAGCACACGCTGATACGTCAGCTTTTCGCAGACGCGGTCAGACAGGAACATGAACGGAATCTCCAGCAGGGCGGTATACGCGATGAACAGCCCCAGCGTTGTGCTGTTGCCGCCGACATTCGTCAGCACCTGATACGGGAAATTATCGATCTGCGAATGCCCGAAAAATATGAACATATTGCCGATCAGCAGGAACAAAAAGCCGTGGTATCTTCCAAACAGGCTTCGCAGCGTCAGCTCGGAGCGCATGACGGCGCCGCCGCGTGTTTTTGACTGCTGCAGGAGCGACGGTCCCTCCAGATGGCACAGATACAGCAGCACCAGCATCAGCGCCAGCACGATGAGCGCCGCGTAGGGCAGGATATGGTCGCCCAGCCGCGTGACCATCCCGCCCATCACCGCCGACAGCCCCGCCCAGCCAAGCGAGCCAAAGCCGCGCGCGATGCCGAAGCGGATCGGCGCTTCCGGCGTTTGCAGGTAGAAGCAGTAGGCATTCACAAGCGGCTGCAGCACGAGCTGGAATGCGAGGAAGCACACATAGCTCACGGTCAGCGCGATCCCGCGCGTTTTGAATACCGCCAGCCCCGTCACCGGCAGCGCGACCGCCACCGTCGTGATGGCGAGCATCTGCGTCGCTGTCAGGCGCGTGGTGCGGTCGGTCAGGCTGGAGACCAGCGGCTGGAGCAGCATCCCCAGCACATAGCCTGCCGCCATGATCACGCCGTATTCGGCGTTGGAATAGCCCCGCGCGGGCAGAAACACGCCCGCATAGGCGACGCAGATGCAGGCAAGCATCCAGTAGATCGCCTGCATCGCGCAGTATTTTGCGTTTTTTCTCAGCTTCGCGTTTTTCACGATTCTCTCCTGACTTGTAAAATGCCCCCGCCCGGTGAGCCGGGCGGGGGTGAAATTTTACCCGTCCTTACCTGTTAAAGTATCTGTACAGGAAGGTGATGATCTGCGCTCTGGTGCAGGGCGCGTCGGGGCTGAAGGTCGTGCCGCTCGTGCCTCTGGTGATGCCCTCGGCAAATGCCCAGGCGATCGCCTTTTCGTAGTACGAGCCAGCCGGAACGTCCGCGAACGGATGCACGCCGTCGCTGGACGCGCCTGCCAGACGGTACAGGAACGTCACGAACTGACCGCGCGTGACGGTCGCATCGGGAGCGAAGCGGCCCGCGCCCGCGCCGGTGGTGACGCCCTCCTGCATTGCCCACAGAACAGCCTCATAGTAGTAGCTGTCGGCAGCGACGTCGGTGAGGTCGGTGCTGATGGGATCGGGTTCGGGTTCGCCGCTCGCGCGCCACAGGAACGTCATCGTCTGCCCGCGGCTGCAATCGAGGCTCGGACCGAAGCGGTCGTTGCCCACGCCGCCGGTGATGCCGTTTTCGGCAGCCCACTGCACGGCGTCAAAGAAGTAATCGTCCTCATACACATCGCGGAAGTCCAACTCGTCCTCGGGCAGCTCGCCGCGCTTTTTCGCCTCGAACTCCTCGGACTGCTTCTTGACCTGATCGCTGTAGCTCGTGGAAACAGGGTACAGCACGGTCGAGCCGGTCAGAGACTCATAGTTCGGATTCGTCGTAGTGACTTTCCAGCCGTATGCCTTGTTTGCCTCAACGGTCGTGTCGGCGGGAGTCAGGTCATCCCAGCCAAAGCTGACCAAGACAGCTTCGCCATTTACACCCTTGATGCCGCTGAGATCATAGTCGACCTCGCTCAGCTTCGTGCCCGCCTTCGTGACCTTGCCGAATGTCGGCGCGCCGACGAGCTGTGCCTCGCGGATCGTCGCCGTCACCACAGGCAGGGGGCTGCTGGAAAGCTCATAGTTCCTGGCGTCCTTGCCCTCAAGGTGCTCGACTTTGAACGTTACGGGCTTATTTTCGCCCGCGTTCGCATCGGCAAAGCTGGCAGTTATTTTCGCGTAGACCTGATCGCCGGACACGATGTTCCCATAGGCGATGTTCGTGATCTGTGCGTCAGTCCCGCCGTCATAGATCTTGTCGGCGACCGTGATGCTCGTGACCGTGAGCGTTCTCTTTGTGATGTCCGCATTGGCGGTGGGCTGGGCGGTCAGCTTGTAGTTCTTCGCGTCGTCGCCCGTCAGCGAGAAGCCGCTGAACGTGACGGTCTTGCCCGTACCAAAGTCCTTGCTCTCATAGCTCGCCTTTGCGTTCGTGGCATCGACGCTCACATTGTCGCCACTGACCGCACCCACCACCGTATAGTCGGTGCTGGTGCTGGTGATGACAGCGTCGGTCGTGCCGTCATAGGTCTTGCTGGGCTGTACCGCCGTGCCGCCGATGGTGACGCCCTTCGGCGTGATCTGCGCATTCTGGACAGTGTAGGTCGGATTCTCGAGAACATAGTTGTCGCGATGCGTGCCGGTCAGCTCCAGCGTCAGCGCCGCCGTGCGCGAACCGGCATCTTTCGCATCGTATGTGCCAGTGGCAAACTGTACGAAAACATCGTCGCCTTCCACCGCGCCGAAGACGCGCACATTTCCAGTACTAACATCTCGGCCATAGACCGTTGCCGTGCCGTCATATTCGCGGGCGTTCACACCGAAGCCCGATACCGTAATGGGCTTCTGAGCGACCGTATAGGTTCTTGTGTCCGTATCCTCATGGGTCTCGCTGGAATACTTTGCCGTCAGGGTCGCGCCGGTGGGGTTTGCCTTTACAGCCTTGACCGTGACCGTATCGGTATTCCCGCCGGAGACGATCTCCAGAATGCTGGGGTCAGAGGATACCCAAGTCCAGGTCCCGGCAGCCGTGCCCGGTGTTGCGGCGGAAGCCGTCACGGTATAGGTTTTGCCGTATATCACTCTGAGAGGCAGCTCGGTGTCGATCGTCACACCCGCGTCCTCTTTGTCCTTCGCGGTGACGGTGACGACATAATCGTAGTCATTATAGTTCCTCGCGCCGGTCACGGGGATCGTGATCATGCCCGCCGTTTCGCCAGCCTGCGCCGTGGTGCTGTAGGTCAGCACATATTGCCCACCTGTCTCGCTCACACTGGCGGCGCTGATCAGAGCTTGACCGCCAAATGTAGGCGTACCATAGCTTGCGCCCTCCGGCAAAACGGGCAGAGCAAGCGTTTTGTCAGCCGTGGTCACCTTGCTGCGCACCATGTCGCTGGCTGTCTTCGTGCCGGTATACTCTACCTTGTTGATCTTAAACGTTGTGGACTTTTCCGTAAAGGTATAGTTGCCATTTGCCGTCGCCCTTACGGTGACCGTGCCGTCCTCATCGGCATTCTCATTCTCGCCGTAGATGACGGTATAATCCGTGTCCTTCTTCAGCGTCTTGCCGCCGTCGCCCGTGACAGTAACATCCGGGCAGAGCTGGCGGTTCGCGTAATCCATAGCACTGATCGGAGCAATGGCAACGTCGCTGATCGACTTGGGATTGATCTTGAAGGTCCATTCCTTTTCGCCGGTGTAGTTGCCGACGCCCTTCAGCTTGAACTTACCGCCGGATGCGACGTTGATGTTCTCATAGCCGGTGTAATCGACCGTGTAGTCCTTGTCTGCCACCAGCACATACGCAGAGCCGTTGAGGTAGTCCCTCGGCGATACGGTCGTCGTAAGTGCGCTGCCGGTGTAGGTCTGCTCCGCCGCATACGGGAGGATCGACGTGATCGACTTGGGTCTAACCGTCACCTGATACGTCCCCGTAGGATGGTTTTCATAGTCATCGTTGCTGAATTTCACATAGACCGTTTTGCTGTCGCTCACATTCGTGACCTGCGGCATGGTATCGCTATAGGTATTGCCGTCCGTGCTGAACGTAACAGTCCAGCCGCTTGTGCCCAGCCCCGTGACATTCAGCGCATTATGCGCCGCGCCGTCGTATTCGCCGGTGTACGGCGTGACCCCCGCCAGAAGTGTGTTGGTAAGCTCCGAAGAAGCAGTCGCCAGACCCGTTTTCACGGTCACCTTTCCCGAAGGAGCAGACGCACTGGTGGTGTTCGTCTCCTTAACACGGGCATAGAAGTCATACTCCGTGTTGGGCTGCAAATTTCCAAAGGTCTTGTCGGTCTGCCATGTGGCATTCGCAACGTTTCCGTCCTTCGCAACGCAGGCAAATTCGTAATCGCCCTCGGCAGTGTAGGTCAGCGTGATGGAGGCATCCGTCACCGCAAGAGGGTTGCCCCCATCGACCGTCGGCGCGGCAGGCGCTGCACCCGCATAGTCCGCCCTTTCAATGGTCACGGGGTCGCTGGTCACGCTGCCGGAGTTATTGGCGTTCTTGACCGTGACCACGAGCTGTTTGCCGATGTCAGCTTCCTTTGCGGTATACGTCTTGGTCGCGCCAAGCAGACCTGTGCCATTATAATAGCTCCACTGATACTGCAACGTGCTTTCGTCGTGGGCTTCGCTGCCGTAGTTCAGATCAGTGGTATTCGCCGTCAGCGTATCACCGAATTTTGCCTTGCCGCCGGTCGCACCGTCGATCGTGACCGTGCCGCCCAGCGCGGCTGCAGGGTCCGTTTTCTTGAAAATCATAACCAGCCACAGCTTTTCGCAAGTGGACGCACCCGGCGCGCCCAAAGTGACGATTGTCCAGCCAGCCGTATTGGTCTTCCCGTTCAGAGAAGCGACGTCAAAGGACTCGCCTTCTTTTGCCACGAGGGTCAGGCGCACGGTGTACACCTGATTCGGCTTGGCGTTGCCGGTAACCGGCGTACCCTCAGTGCCCTTGCCCTCGAACCAAAGGAACGAATATTTTTCCGTAGCCACTGTGTACGGTGCATCGGCAGCAACCGTGGCGGTGGTCGCCAAAAGCTGACCCTTCACCGGCGCAGCGACCGTCGCAGTAATCGCATTCGGGTCGGTGATGGGAAGCGAGCACGCCGCACCCGTATCCGTTGCGCCTGCCTCTTCTGCCATATCGTCATCGCCGTTAACCATTGTCAAATCCGTAACAGTGAACGCAGCAGATCCATGTGCGCCACTCTTCACGGTAAATTCAGCGGTCACGAGCACAAGGTCAGCAGGCATTTTGACAGGGGACGCATTCGACCAGGTGCCGTTGAACCAGCCATTCACATTGCCGGTTTCTGCATCCGTACCCATCTGGTTACTAAAGCCCGAAATGTTCGCCCATTCAATCGTGTTGAGTTGCAGTTTCGTTTTGTCAAACGAAATTCTGAGTTCCAGAGAATCAACACTCACGCTATTGGGAACAGTATACGTCATTGTGACTTTGTCACCGCTCTTCTGCACCTGAAGAGATGGCTCAGCCGCAGCGACAGATACAGGAATGAACGAAACAATCATCGCCAACGCAAGGATGATTCCTAATATTCTCTTTTTCATTTGCTCCTCCTATCACTTCATCACATCGAAGGTGGATTCCATGCCTGCTCGATATTTCAGAAGATTTGTTACGTCCTGAACGTTAATCTTATCATCCTTACTCTTCGGATAAGTAACATTGGCTGCCTTCTGGCAATCTGCTACATCCTGAGGGTCTCCGTCAGTAAGCGGGGTGCTGTTTCCAGCACGATACTTCAAAATCTGCGTTATATCCAGCACGCTGATTTTCCCGTCGAACTTCACATCGCCGTACAGCCACAGCTTCTGCTCGCCGAGTTCAACAGCCTCACCGTCCACGCTGATGCGGATGATCTTCGGGACGTATTTGTCGGGCTTGAAGATCGCCAGCTTGTAGCTGCCAGCCGCAACGGTGTCAAAGCGGAACTCCTGTGCGAACTGCTTGCCGCTGGCAGTGGGCGTGCCCTTGCTGTCGCACGGCGTGCCGGTGAACTTTTCCGTGCTCCACTCCGCCATGATGTCAGCGTCGGTCGTATCGCCCGGATAGAGCATATAAGTCGCGTTGTCCGTACCGTTCCAGCTCAGTGCCGTCCCGCTCACAGGCACGCCCGCCGCTTTGTAGTCGATCGTGGCGACGGTTTTCGCCTCGGTGTTGGCAACGACC
Source organism: Clostridiales bacterium (assembly GCA_022779365.1). Taxonomy (GTDB): domain Bacteria; phylum Bacillota; class Clostridia; order Oscillospirales; family Oscillospiraceae; genus CAG-170. Next base: position 7,250 of record JALFSI010000044.1, on the reverse strand, counting down.
ACATAATATGTACCCGTGGTCAATTGCTTGGGGTAGATCGTGAAATTGCCCAAGCCGGACTTCTGATCGATGTAATAGATGTTGTTCTCAGTCGGCGTCGCGCCGTCCTTGAGCAGCATCACGAGCTGTTCGTCGGAGCTTGCGTCGTAGTTCAGCGTAAACTGGTCGAGCGCAGCGTTCGCCGTCACGTTGTAGCCCGCCATGACATCCTTGACGGTCGCTTCGGCTTTGTCCGCCGCCAGTGCGCCGATGCACAGCAGCGCCAGCACCAGCGCGAGCAGCAGCGCTCTTCTTATGCCCTTTCTCATGCTTCTTCCTCCCCTGTGTTCTGGTCGAGATAGCGCAGGAGGATCGCAGCCACCTGCGCGCGCGTGGCGGGGGCGGTCGGTGCGATACGGTCCGCGCCCACGCCGGAGATCACCTCATGAAATACCGCCCAATACATCGCAGGCTTTGCCCAGGCAGCAATGGCGGCGCTGTCGGAATACTGCGCGTCATAGATGCCGGTGAACAGCGCCTCGCCGCCCGACTGCCCACCCGCGTAACGGAAGAGCATCGCCGCCGCCTGCTGGCGCGTGACGCTGCCGTTCGGGTCGAACCGACCGCCGCCCACGCCGCCGGCACAACCTGCCTCGACCGCCCAGCTCAGCGCCGGGAGATACCACGCGTCCGCCGGAACGTCCGTAAAGACGGCGGCAGCGGATGCCTTGGGCTTGCCCGCCAGATTCCAGAGCATCTGGACGAACTGCGCGCGGCTGACCGCCGCGTTGGGGCGGAACGTCCCGTCCGGGAAGCCGCCCGCAAGACCCACGCCCGCGGCGCGCTCGATGGCGCTGTAGCCCCAGAAGCTCGCCGGGACGTCGGAGAACGTTGTGCCGGACGCGGCTGCCGCCGGGGTCTCGCCCGCGCCGGTCTCACTGCTCTCGCCGGTGTTGTCCTTGCCTGCGGCGGTCTCGGTGCGGCAGGCGATCTCGCTGCAATCGCGGTCGCCGAACACGATGTCCGTCAGGCGGAAGTTCGCGTCGCCGCCCGCGAGCACGCGGAAGGTGAAGGTCGCCACCGTGCCGTTGCCGGTCGCCGCGTCCGCGGCTGCCGCCACGACCTTGGCGCTGCTTGCAGAGTAGCGCTCGTTGACTGCCGTCAGCATCCCGCGAAGCACGCTGCCGGTGGTGACGCCCGTGCACTCGACGCGCGCGGCGTCAAAGGCGAGCGTACACTCCAGCGCGGTCATGCCGGGGTTATCGGACAGCTCCGCCGTGACGGTAAAGGTCTTGCCAACCGCCGGGAGCGTTTCCGGCGCGCTGATGCGCAGCAGAGGCGATGCCGCCGCAAGCGCTGCCGGGGCAAACGCCAGCAGCAGCGCGAGCGCCAAAATGCCCGCTGTGATCCTCTTTCTCATGTTGCCCTCCCTTCAGGCGACCGCAGACGAGAGATCCGGCGGTCACGCAGATGGGCACACCTGTGCCATGTTAGCTTTATTATAACGGGTCGCTCTGGAAAATGCAACCGCGATTTTCGGTTCTTTTCGCCCGGTTTGCGGTTGCAATCGGCGCGCAGACAGGGTATACTACATTTATAAATATTGCATTTTTCGCGCACGAAGAAGGAGAAAACAGCATGAAACGATTCGCAAAAATTCTGAGCATTGCCCTGTCCGCCGTGCTGCTGCTCGGTGCGCTGAGCATGAGCGCCGGTGCGAGGGCATACGACGAGCTCACGCCGTGGTTTTTCGGCGAGCTTGACAAGGGCGAAACCTACACGATCCAGAATACGGAAAAGCTGCTCGTGGTCAACGACTGGATCTGGGCGAGAGACCGCACCGGCAGCTTTACCATCCAGACCGACGCGTCCGCGCCGCAGAACGCACAATACGCGCAGGACGAGCTGACCGCGGATGAGCCGCAGTGGAGCGAGCTTCAGCCCGATCTGCCTGTGATGATCGGTCGGGACGATGAGAGCGCGGCGCAGAGCGGCGAGGCGCTCTATGCGCGATCCGGCACGACCCGTGCGGTCAATGATACGCTCACGCTCAAGGGCGCGATCAACAGCGGCAAGCGGGAGCGCGATCTGGACATGGTCTGCCTGTACGTCGGCACACACTGCACCGTCTGGGGCACAACGTCCGACGAGGAAGCCGTCCGGCTCGGTTCGGCGCAGGCGGCGCAGATCGGCGGGTATTTTGACGAAAAATTCCCGACGATGGAGGCCACCTTCGGCGGCGATTTTGTGGACGCCGACGGCGATGGTAAGGTCGCCATCATGTGCTACGACATCGACAAGAACTACAAGGCGGGCGAGACCTTCAGCGGTCCGTACACCGCCGGTTTTTTTGACATGAAGGACATGATCGGAAGCGACAACAAGATCGGCGGCGTGTCCTTTGGAGAGAGCGCCGCCTATCCCTACAACGGCATAGACTGCATCCGCATTGATACATACCCCGTGATGGGCGGCACGCCGGATACGCTGATGACAAGGGTCGAGAACTGTTATTCGACGCTCTTCCACGAGTTCCAGCATATGCTGAACTTCTCCTCATCGCTGCATCACTGTGAGCAGCGCAAGACGGACAAGCTGTATTATATGGATACCTTCCTGAACGAGGCGTTTTCCATGGCGGCGGAGCATCTGGTCTGCGGCAGCGATTCGACCGCCAGCCGCATCCGCCGCTTTAACGGCAGCGACTACAAGCCCGGCTCGCCGCTCACCACATGGGACGGCACGCTCGACAATTACGCCAACAGCTATCTCTTCGGGCAGTACCTGCGCACGCGCTATATGCAGAGCGGGCTTGGCAAAGAAACGGACGGCAGCGATTTTTATCGGACGGTGTACAGCCGGTGCAGCGGAAGCGGTTATAAGGGCAACGCGATGGACGTTGTCGCCGATCTGCTGCAAACGAACGCCATTTCTCTGACGGTCGATTTCTGGACGGCGGTGTGCCTGAATCAGTCCAACGGTGTTTTCGGCTTTGCCGGAGAGGACTGGGCGGACGCCATCCAGATGAAGACGAACGACATTCGGTTCGGCACGAGCAACGACGGCATCTCCAACTCCGGGGCAAAGCTCTATCAGCTTGACCCAAAGGAGACTTACACCATCACCGCCGCCACAAACTGCACGCTGGTCGCCATGTCACGCTTGCAGCCGGGCGTGTGCGGTACAGACATCACATGGGAGCTTGCGCCCGACGGTGCGCTGTATATTGAGGGCGACGGCAGCGCCATCACCTCCGCGCCGTGGCGGGAACTACCCACAGGCACGCGCATCACCAGCATCCACCTGCCCGCTAATCTGACGTCCGTCCCTGAAAGCGCCTTTGCGGGGCTGGGGACGCTCGACTACGTCGCCTTTGCCGGGACAGTCCCCGAATGGCAGGCGATCCAATTCGGCAGCGGCAACAGCGCGATCGCGAATGCGCCCACCAAATACTTTGACAGCGATTTTGTCCGCGCCTACCAGTACAACGCCAATTCAAAAGATGTCTCGCTGCGGCTCATCACAGATTCTCAGAGTGTTGCCTTTGCTGCCGCACGGTTCGCGGCAAACGGTCGCTTCCTCGGCTATGCGTATCTCGCCCCCAATTTGAAAACGAACAACGATGGCGAATACGGCGGCAGCGTCCACTTTAGTATAAACGGTGCAAAGGAGTTCCGCGTCATGGCATTCACCGAAAATGGCTGCCCGAACGACTCCGCCCGCACGTTCCAGCTCCCCTGAACCCCAAGGAGGTATCCCATGCCCAAACGCAGCATCTGCCTTATCAACGATTCCTTCCCGCCGGTGATCGACGGCGTGTCCAACGCCGTTGTGAACTACGCCGGTATCCTGCACGCGCGCGGCGATCATGTCAGCGTTGTCACGCCCGCCGTGCCGGATGCGGACGATTCTCAGTTCCCCTTTGAGGTCGTGCGCTATCCCAGCATCGATCTCACACGTCTCGTCGGCTATCGCGCGGGCTTCCCCTTTTCCGCACAGACGCTTGAGCGGCTGGAGCAGGAGCAGTTTGACCTCATCCACTGCCACTGCCCCATCACGTCCGCGATGCTCTCGCGCTCGCTGCGCGAGCAGATCGGCGCGCCGCTCGTGCTGACCTATCACACAAAATTCGACATTGACATCGCCAACGCCGTCCGCAGCAAGCTCCTGCAGGACGAGGCAAAGCGCGTGCTCGTCGATAACATCTCCGCCTGCGACGAGGTCTGGACGGTCAGCCACGGCGCGGGCAAAAATCTGGAATCGCTCGGCTACGAGGGTGCGTGGCGCGTCATGCCGAACGGCGTCGATTTCCCCAAGGGGCGCGTGGACGATGCGCTCGTCGCCGAGGTCACCAAAGGCTACGACCTGCCGCAGGACGTGCCGGTGTTCCTGTTTGTCGGGCGCATGATGTGGTACAAGGGCCTGCGCATCATCCTCGATGCGCTCGCGCAGCTCAAAAAAACCGGGCAGGACTTTCGCATGATGTTCGTCGGCAGCGGCGGCGACCGCGACGAGATCATCGCCTATTCCCACGAGCTGGATCTGGACGACTGCGTCTTTTTTGACGCGCCGAGGTACGACCGCAACGTCATCCGCGCCTGGTACTGCCGCGCCGACCTCTTCCTCTTCCCGTCCACGTTCGACACGAACGGGCTCGTCGTGCGCGAGGCGGCGGCGTGTGCGCTCGGCAGCGTGCTCGTGCGCGGAAGCTGCGCGGCGGAGGACGTGGAGGACGGCGTGAGCGGATTTTTCATCGAGGAAAACGCCGCCTCGCTCGCGGAGAAGCTCACCGAGCTTTTGCGCGCGCCGGAGCAGATGCGCCGCGTCGGGCAGACGGCGCAGGACCGCATTTATATCTCGTGGGAGGACTCCGTGGCAAACGCCGCCGAGCGCTACGAAGCGGTCATCGCGCAGTACCGCGCCGGGAACTATCCCGCGCACACGCGCCCCAGCGACAGCGCTTACCGTGCGCTGTCAAGCTACCTCGCCGCTGTCAGCCGCCTGCACGACCACGTTGAAACACTGCTCGACCGCTTCCTTTAATATCACAAACAGCGCCAAAACCGGCGGATGCAGAACATTCGCCGGTTTTTTGTCAATAAACTTGATTTACCTACCGAAGTGGTGTATTATAGAGAAAAGGAGGCGATCGTATGATCTCCACACGCGGTCGATATTCCATCCGCATCCTGCTCGATCTGGCGGGGCACCGCAGCGGCGACTACATCCCCATGAAGGACATGGCGCAGCGGCAGGATATTTCGCTCAAATACATTGGCAAGATCATGCCGCTGTTAAAGACCGCCGGGCTGGTGGACAGCACGCACGGCATCGGCGGCGGCTATCGGCTCACGCGCGCGCCGGAGCAGTATACGCTGTGGGAGATTTTGCAGGTCGCCGAGGGCGATATGGCGCCTGTCTCGTGCCTGCAAAAGGACGCCGACGCCTGCCAGCGCGCCGCCGAATGCCGTACCCTTCCCGTCTGGGAAAAATACTACGCCCTCACCCGCGACTACTTCTCCTCCATCACCCTCGCCGATCTGTTAAACACCCCCCTGCCGGACAGTTATGTGATATGACCTTCAAGGGCTTCCCAAAATGGGAAGCCTTTTTCATGCGCACACGCGCGTAAATTCCAAATAAATTGTGAAGATTTTCAGAAAGATTTGATTCTTTGTGTCGAATGTGGTAGAATGCCCAGTGTATGTTTGCAAACCACTCGATTTTTAGGAGATCTGAATTTGAGTATCACATTGTTTGGCAACGCCAAAAATGCGGCACACGTCGCCGGGCGGAAGCGAAAACCGAAAAAGGAAAAGATCAAAAAGCCGCTCAAAACGCTGGCGATCTGGTTGACTGTCCTGCTGGTTCTGGAGGGGCTGTATTTCTTCTGCGCCTACACGACGAATGAGTTCGTGAGCCACTGGCGCACCGTGTACATCAATACCGCGCTGTCCACCATGCGCCACCGCTGGCTGGCGACGGCGCTGCTGCCGAAGGACGTGGTGCAGGAGGTCATCGACTACAACACCGCCATCTCGCAGCAAGCCTCCGGCAAGACGTCCTCGTGGGAGAAAAAGGACGAGGCGGAAACGCCCAAGCCCTCCGTCAAGCCAATCGACACTGACATCCAGCATGTGGATGAGATGACCGAGGAGGAGCGTCAGGCGCTTTACCGTGACGCCTTCTATGAGCTCTACTGGGAGCTGGATCAGGACTCCATGGAAGCCTACCTTGCCGACCATCCCGACACGCTGGCAAACGGCTGGGACAACATCTATATTAACGAAGCGGGTCTTGACGACGAGGGCACCCCCATCCGCACCGTGTTTGACGAGCAGGTGCTCGCCATCGACTCCGCCAACGGCATTCTGCTCATCCGCGTGCAGGGCGATGCATACCGCGGCGTGCTGGCGGTCGGCAAAAATCCGGAGCAGCTCTCCATGGAATGGTCGGTCGGCATCGGGCGCTACGGTCAGAACGTCGGCGACATTGCCGAGCGCACGGGCGGTCTGCTCGCCATGACCGGCAGCGGCTTCATCGACGAGGACTCCATGGGCAATCAGGGCGCAGGCAACGGCGGTATCCTCGCGGGTTACGCGATGTGCAACGGCGTTGCGGCGCAGGGTCGCCCGAGCCGCAATGTGGACTGGCACAGCTTTGTGCGCCTGGAGCTGCATGAGGACAACCTCATGTATATCCGCAGCATTGACGATCCCGTGAGCGACGACTGCACCGACGCCGTGGAGTTTGAGCCCGCCATGATCGTGGACGGTGAGAGTCTGGTCTCCAACTGGTGGGTCGAGCTGAATCCGCGCACCGCCATCGGTCAGTCCGATAAGTACGAGGTGCTGATGCTTGCCATCGAGGGGCGCAACCCCGCCGCCGGCATTCTCGGCACGGACATCAACGTCTGCGCGGAGCTGCTGCAGCTCCATAACTGCCAGCAGGCGATCGCACTGGATGGCGGCGCGAGCACCATCATGTGGTACGACGGCGAGTACATCACCCGCTGCGCGAACCTCTCCCTCTCCAAGGGGCGCACGCTCCCCAACGCCATCGTCTACCACCGCGCCGATTACGAAGGTCTGAAATAAAACCGCAGCCGCCCCGCAAACGCGGGGCGGCTTTTTAACGGATCTCGCCGTAACGTAGGGGCGGGGCGAAATGAGGTAAGAAGTGATAGTGAATAGTGAAGAAGTGACCCGCCGTTTTTTGAGGCAGCGGCAATTTGCAGAAATTCCTTGGCTCTCCCTTTGGGAGAGCTGTCA
>JALFSI010000039.1:0-3987 GCA_022779365.1 Clostridiales bacterium | reverse complement strand
GATTAAAATATTGAATCAAGAATCCCGTGTGCTACGCACACTCGCATCGTGCGAATGCACGCTGCGCCGTCTCATGCAGAATCTGACGCGCCGTTGGCGCTATAAAAAGCTCTTCAAGCTTTTTAACAGATTCTAGTATTAATTCCAGAAGGGGCGATCTGTATGCAGCAAATGAGCCGCCGCAGCCTGCATTTTACCGATTCCGTGATCCGCCGGATGACCCGCGTCAGCCTGTCGTGCGGCGCAATCAACCTCGCGCAGGGCTTTCCCGATTTTCCCCCGCCCAAAGCCATGACCGACCGTCTGGCGGAGCTGAGTCCCATCGGTCCGCACCAGTACCCCATCACCATGGGCGCGCCCAACTTCCGGCAGGCGCTCGCGCGCAAATGTGGGCGTTTTATGGGGCGCATGCTCGACCCCGAAACGGATATGGTCGTCACCATCGGCTCGACCGAGGCGATGGTCGATACGCTCTTTGCCCTGACGAATCCCGGTGACAAGGTCGTCATGTTCTCGCCGTATTTTGAAAACTACCGTGCGCAGACGCTCATGGTCGATTGTGAGCCCGTGTTCGTCCCGCTCGTACCGCCGATATTCCAGTTTGACCCGGAGCGGCTGGAGGACGCATTCCGCCAGCATCCCAAGGCGATCCTCATCTGCAATCCCTCCAACCCCAGCGGCAAGGTGTTTACCTATGACGAGCTGCGCCTGATCGCCGAGCTGTGCATCCGCTACGACGTCTACTGCATCATGGACGAGGTCTACGAGCACATCGTTTACGAGGGGCATACGCACACCTACATGAACAGCCTGCCCGGAATGTGGGAGCGCACGGTGAGCTGCTCCTCGCTGTCCAAGACGTATTCCGTCACCGGCTGGCGTCTGGGCTACGCCATCGCGCCGCAGCCCATTATGGACCGCATCAAGCAGTATCACGACTTCAACACCGTCGGCGCTGCCGCGCCGCTCATGGAGGCTGCCGTCGTGGGGCTGGACTTCCCGGACAGCTATTATGCGGACTTTGCAGCGCATTACGCACACATGAAGGAGCTGTTTACCGGCGGGATGCGCTCGCTCGGTATTCCGTTCACCGACCCGGAGGGGACGTATTTCGTCCTTGCCGACATCGCGCCCTACATGAAAAAGGGGCAGTCCGATGTGGACTTCTGTCTGGAGATGGCGCAGAAGATCGGCGTCGCCTGCGTACCGGGCAGCTCGTTCTTCCAGGAGGACGTCAACCACATCGTCCGCCTGCACTTTGCCAAAAAGGACGAAACGCTGACCGCCGCCCTCGACCGGCTCAGTAATCTCAAAAAGCTCGCCAACGCATAAATGATCCCGCCCGCTCCGTTCTTCGGAGCGGGCGGTTCTTTGTGATAAAACGCCCTCTGGCGGTCACGCAGAGTGGCGCGTCAATTCGCAGCGCAGTGGAGAATTTCATAAGCGGGAGTCATTCCCGCCGTTAAATGATCGAACAGGGACAAATAAGACACCCGCCCCTACTGGAGCGGGTGTCTTATAGCGAGTTCGTATAACTCTCTTATGGTGGACCTGAAGAGACTCGAACTCTCGACCTCTCGGATGCGAACCGAACGCTCTCCCAGCTGAGCTACAGGCCCAAACGCAGGAGTTATTATAGCAATCCGCATCGCGTTTGTCAAGCAATTTCTGCATCTGTTTGCACACTTCTAAAAACCTTCGTCCTCAAACAGCGAAAGGGTGGCAAAAACCTGCTCCGCTGTGCTATCATAGGTGCTGCCGCAGCGCTCGCGGGCGGAGAACGTCAGCGCGTAGCAGACCGTCCCGTCCAGCAGCACATCGGCGCGGCAGAGGCTGCCGCCCTCGTCGCCGCTCGTGTACCACGCAAAACGGTACTCCGGCAGCCCGAAGCGCGTCGTCTCGATCACATCCAGATCCTCCGGCGAAAAGCCGCTCAGGCGGCGCACCGCCGTGTCCGCGTCGGCGCAGAGCATCGTCTGCCCCACGATCTCATAATCCCCCGCCGCGTTCGTGTACACCGTGCGCCCGTCGCCGGAGCACAGCGCGTCCTCCTGCGCGTCGGCGGGCACGTCGAAGAGCATCGTGTAGGCGCTGTCCAGATAGCTCCCGGTGTCCTGCACGATGGTGTCATCCACCGTCTCCCACGCGGGCTCTGCCGCCGCGCAGCCGCAGAGCAAAGCGCCGAGCGCGCACGCCAAAAGCACTGCTTTTTTCATCGAAACCCCTCCCGAAAGGAATGTTGTTATGCCTGTCTACCTGGTTCTAATCAATGCGCTCGCACTCGGATTTATGTGCGCGGATAAATATTTTGCCGTCCGGCATCGCCGCCGCGTCCCGGAAGCGACGCTGCTCGCGCTTGCCGCGCTCGGCGGCGCGGGCGGGGCGCTGCTGGGCATGGCGCTGGCGCACCATAAAACGCGCAAACCGAAATTTTATATTACCGTTCCCATGCTGCTGGCGCTGCAAATTGGGCTGATTTTGTACTTTTACCGATAAAAATCGCAGCGGCTCAAACGAGCCGCCGCGATTTTCAGTAGCTGCTGATGGGTAACGAAGCGTCGTCCGTCCCCTTTTCGATCTTGCGAATTTGGATGAAATAGCGGTAGCCGCTGTCGGTCTCGACCTCCACGCGGTCTCCGGCGCGATGCCCCAGCACGGCGCGCCCGACGGGCGATTCCTTGCTGATACGCCCCTCCAGCGCATTCTGGCGCAGCGTCGTCACGAGTTGGATGGTCTGCGTTTCGTCGTCCTCTTCAATGTAAATTTCCACGCGGTCAAACAGCCCCGCCTCGCCGTCTTTGGTGTTGACCTCAATGACGTTCGCCGTTTTTATCATGCGCTCGAGATAGCGGATGCGGCTGTCGTTGCGGTTTTTTTCGCGCTTTGCGGACTTATACTCAAAGTTCTCGCTCAAGTCGCCAAATTCCCGCGCGGTCTTAACGTCCTCAATCAGCTGCGGACGCAGCGTGATGCGGCGGTAGTCCAGCTCCTCCTGCATTTTCTGAATATCGACCGCCGTCAATTCGTCGTGCATGGTGTATCCTTCCCTTACTTTGTGTTTCTGCTGTTATTGTACTCTTTTTTTGCGCAAAGCGCAAAACGAAATTTGCATTTTTCCGCCGGTATGATAAGATAAAGCTACTACCAGGGTAACAGGAGCGTATGCCATGAAGATCATTGCCCGCATCCATACGGATTTCCCGACCAAATTCGGCGTGCCGCGCCAGAGTGGTCTTGCCGGCGCGCTGGAGGCTACCATCGTGTTTGAGCCGCCGTACCGCAATCCCGACGCGCTGCGCGGACTGGACGGCTTTTCGCACATCTGGCTGCTGTGGCAGTTTGACCGCGCAGTGCGCGATGGCTGGTCGGCAACGGTGCTGCCGCCCAAGCTCGGCGGCAAAACGCGCGTGGGCGTGTTTGCCACCCGCTCGCCGTTCCGCCCGAATCCCATCGGGCTGTCCAGCGTGCGTCTTCTGGGCATCGACTGGGGCGCAAAAAACGGTCCTGTGCTGCGCGTGGCGGGCGCGGACCTTGTGGACGGCACGCCGATCTACGACATCAAGCCCTACATTCCCTACGCCGACAGTCACCCCGACGCCGTAGACGCCTTTGACGGCAAACGCGACGCCGAGCCGCTGACGGTCGTCTTTCCGCCGGAACTGGAAGAAAAGATCCCGCCGGAAAAGCGCGCCGGGCTGCGTCAGGCGCTCGCCTGCGGACCGATCCCCGGCTACCAGCACGACCCCACCCGCCGCTACGGATTTAATTTCGCGGGGTTCGACGTGCGGTTTCATATCGACGGACGGACGCTGACCGTTTGCGAAGTTGTGACGCTGTAATGCAGCATTCTTATACTAGAATCTGTTAAAAAGCTTGAAGAGCTTTTTATAGCGCCAACGGCGCGTCAGATTCTGCATGAGACGGCGCAGCGTGCATTCGCACGATGCGAGTGTGCGTAGCACACGGGATTCTTGATTCAATATTTTA
>JALFSI010000030.1:0-9560 GCA_022779365.1 Clostridiales bacterium | reverse complement strand
GCGCGCATAATTTGTGTGCCGCAGGCACACAAATTCCACACTTGCAGGCTGAGTTGTATTTTCTGCGACGTACACGCCGCCGCAGAAAATGATCCGAATCATTTTTGCGCCTGCGGGCGCAAAACTCTGCGAGGCTTTTTTGACAGGCTGAAGCTCCGCGCCATGCGGCGCGGAGCTTGGAAAGCAAAATTAGACAGTGTGCAAGGTGTATTGGTCGCTGCCGAGACCGATTTTGACGCCGTGGGTGATGGCGGTATGCCAGTGTGTGTTAGGGTGCGCGGCGTGCAGGCGATCGCAGTCGTGCGCGCCGTGCGGCGTGTCGATCGCGCTGCCGGGCAGCACAGGCTGGCGGTTGACCGCCTCGGCGCAGGCAAGATCCAGCGCCACCGGGTCAAATGAGGCAAACATCCCCACATCCGGCACGATGGGCACATCGTTTTCGGCGTGGCAGTCGCAGTTGGGCGAGATGTCGCGCACGATGGAGATATGGAACGACGGTCTGCCGTCCACCACCGCCTTGGCGTACTCGGCGATCTTGTAGTTGAGGCGGTCAAACGAGGCGTCGAACGTCGGCTTGACGGCGTCCTTCGGGCAGACGGCGATGCAGCGTCCGCAGCCGACGCATTTGGCATGGTCAATGGTACACCTGCGGTCTGCGATCTGCGGCGCGTCGTGGGCGCAGATACGGGCGCACGCGCCGCAGCCGATGCAGGCATCCTGATCGACGTAGGGCTTGCCGTCGGTGTGCTGCTCCATTTTGCCCGCGCGCGAGCCGCCGCCCATGCCGAGGTTCTTGAGCGTGCCGCCGAAGCCTGCATCCTCATGCCCCTTGAAGTGCGTGAGCGAGATGACAATGTCGGCGTCCATGAGCGCACGACCGATCCTGGCGGTCTTGCAGTATTCGCCGCCCACGACCGGCACCTCCACATCGTCCGAGCCCTTCAGACCGTCGGCGATGATGACGTGACAGCCGGTGGAAAACGGCGAAAAGCCGTTGGTATAGGCGGTGTCCATATGCTCCAGCGCATTTTTGCGGCTGCCGACGTAGAGCGTGTTGCAGTCGGTGAGGAACGGCAGCCCGCCCCGCGCGCGCACGAGATCAGCGACGGTCTTGGCGTAGTTCGGGCGCAGGTATGCAAGATTGCCCAGCTCGCCGAAGTGGAGCTTGATGGCGACAAATTTGCCCGCGAAGTCGATCTTGTCAAGCCCCGCCGCGATGCACAGCCGCTCGAGCTTTTTTTGCTGATTCAGACCGATCCTGCAGCGAAAATCGGTAAAATACACATCGGAAACGGACATACGCTACCTCCTGCTCATTTGTAACGTTTTATAGTATATTGTCATGATACACCGCCGCCGAGGGTGTGTCAAGCATCCCAAATACCGGCACGGATCGACAAGCTCTGACGCTGCTGCTATGATACACGCAGGGCGAAAGCCCGGGTAGGGTATCACACATACGGCGGGCGGTTGTGGCTCATCTCCTGCAAAGGAGGTGGTACGATGCCGATCACACTGACATTCCATATCTTTGGATTTACGGTAACGATCCGCATTAAAAGCCAAAACCGCCACTCTGGCAAGTAACGGCTCTGGCGGACATATCTGTCCATCCTTGACTGTTTGATTGCATAGGGTCACAACCGTTCGCTGTGATACCCTACTTTTATTATACGCAAGCGGCGCGGTTTGTCAAGGCTTTCGCTAAACGCCCGGCAGGATGGTAAAGCGGGCGTTTAACAGCGCGAAGGCAGCGGTGAACGGGCGCATGAAATTCCAGAAGCCGAAGCCGCGCAGAGAATATTCCTGCGCCAGATCGTACTTTGCCGCGCAGCTCCGCGGGTCTTCAAACCAGACCTCGTGCGCCGCGCCGGTGCGGTCGGTGTAAGAAAAATACGGCGTCTGCGCCGCCTCGTCAAAGCAGATCTCCGCACCCACCTGCACCGCCAGCGCTGCGGCGGCCTCGTTGCCGAGCGACCGCGCACGGCTCTCGCCTGCGGCATAGGGCAGCGTCCAGTCGTAGGCATAATTCGGAAAGCCCAGCAGAATTTTGCTTGCCGGGATCTGCGTCAGCGCGTACTCCACCACGCGCCGCACCGCCCCGATCGGCGCGACCGCCATCGGCGGACCGTAGGTGTAGCCCCATTCATAGGTCATCAGCAGCACCGCGTCGGCGTTTTCGCCGATGCGGCGGTAGTCGTGCCCCTCGTAGAGGACGCCCCGCTGCTCGGCGGACGTTTTCGGCGCAAGCGCGCACACGACGATACCGCCCGCCGCATGCACCGCCGCGCGCAGCTCGCCGAGGAAGCCGGCAAACGCGTCTGCCAGCTCCGCGCCCAGAAATTCAAAATCCACATCCACGCCGCCGTAGCCGCCGCGCCGCATTTGCGCCACCGTCTCGGCGATGAGCCGCGCGCGCAGCGCATCGCTTTCCAAGACTGCCTGCGCGTGCAGCGCGGAAAATCCGCCGCCCTCCGCGAGTGTGGACAGGTGCAGCAGCGGCTGCACGCCGTATTCCAGCGCCAGCGCCGTCAAATGCCCGTCCGCGGGCGCAATCAGCCCGCCGTCCTCTGTGATGCCGTAGGTAAACGGGCACAGCGCCGAGGCATACGGCAGAATGCCGCGCAGCGCCGTCTCCTGCGCGCTCGGATACGCGTAGCCCAGCACTGCCGCGGACTGTGTGCGCATCGACTCCTGATTGAGCACGAGCGTCTGCCCCGGGTAGAGCGTCGTGCCGCCGGAGAGATTGGGATTGTTGCGCCAGAGCGTTTTGACATCCGTACCGAAGCGCTGCGCGATGGCATAGAGCGTGTCGCCCGCGCGGACGGTATAGACCGCGCGCGGCTGCAAAATGAGCAAACACTGCCCCACGGCAAGGCGGTACGGCTCGCGCAGCCCGTTCTGCCGCGCGATCAGCCCCGGGTGGATGCCGTACTGACGGGCGACAGAATAGAGCGTCTGCCCGGTTGTGACGATATGCAGGTGCAAAAAGCATCAACTCCTCAGCGTATCCTATGCCGCCCGCCGGGGGCTTGTGCGTGTCCCGTGTGGGTGTTATACTATTCAAAAAAGAGGAGCGTGACGGTATGATCGACCTGGGCGGATGGAACGAGCTGCTCGCGGAGGAGCTGGCAAAGCCGTATTTTGCGGCGCTGATGGAGCGCGTGGAGGCGGCGTATGCGCGCGGCGCGGTGTTTCCGCCGCGCGGGGAGCTGTTCGCGGCGTTCCGCCTGACCCCGCCGGAGCGCGTGCGCGCGGTCATTCTGGGACAGGACCCCTATCACGAGCCGGGGCAGGCGCACGGGCTGGCATTTTCGGTGCGTGCGGGCGTGAAGCTGCCGCCGTCGCTGCGGAATATTTTCCGCGAGCTGGAAAGCGACTGCGGCGTGCCGCCGCGCGAAAGCGGCGACCTCACAGGCTGGGCGGAGCAGGGCGTGTTCCTGCTGAACACCGTGCTGAGCGTGGAGAGCGGCAGGGCGAACAGCCACGCAAATTACGGCTGGCAGACGTTTACCGACGCCGTGACCGCGCGCCTGCGCAGCCTGCCGCAGCCGGTGGCGTTCGTCCTCTGGGGCGCGCAGGCGCAGAAAAAAGCCGCCATCGCTGCGGATTCTCCCCACCCTCGCCTCATCCTCCAAGCCCCCCACCCCAGCCCCCTCAGCGCCTACCGCGGCTTCTTCGGCAGCCAGCCGTTTTCCAAGATCAACGCCTTTTTGCGGGAAAATCATGAGCAAGTAATTGATTGGGCAAAGTAAACCCTAAAAACGCGTAGGGGAGGAGCAAGCCCCGCCCCTACGTTACGACGAAAGACGTGGCGCACTGCTTCGCTTTAGTCGAATGTCACAGAAATCCTGTGAATTTTTTGGATTCCTTGGGCAAAATAAACGCTTGCAATTTGCGGGGCGTGCCTTTATAATGGGGCGAGCAAATGGGAAGGGGGTATGCGCCATGAGATTTGTCTGCAAGAGCAAGCGCAAGTGCATGACGGCGTATCTGTTTCTCTTTGAGGATACTGTTTCCATTTGACCGATGTTTTTTCATCGGTCTTTTTTTTCGGGCAAAAGCAGCCCGAAGCCGAATGCGTTGGTAAGTAAATTTTATAATATGTCACGAAAGAGAGGAAAATGTCATGAAGAAAGAACTCGGACATGATGCCATCTACGACGCGCGAACGCTGGGCGTTCCGCGGATGCTGCTGCTGGGTCTGCAGCACCTGTTCGCCATGTTCGGCGCGACCGTCCTTGTCCCCATCCTGGTGCAGGGCTACGGGCTGCCGCTGAGCATCCAGACCACGCTCCTGTTCGCCGGTCTCGGCACGCTGCTGTTCCATGTGTGCACCAAGCTCAAGATCCCTGCGTTCCTCGGCTCGTCCTTCGCCTTCCTCGGCGGCTTCTCCACCATCGCCACCATGCCCGCCTACGAGGGGCTTGACCCGCAGGTAAAGCTCTCCTACGCACTCGGCGGCGTTGTAGTCGCAGGTCTTTTGTACCTGGTGCTGGCGCTGCTCTTTAAGGTCCTGGGCGCAAAGAAAGTCATGCGCTTCTTCCCGCCGATCGTCACCGGCCCCATGATCATCCTCATCGGTCTGAACCTCTCCGGCTCTGCCATCCAGAACGCGCAGACCTGCTGGTGGCTGGCTCTGGTCGCCATCGCGATCATCGTCATCGCCAACATCTGGGGCAAGGGCATGATCAAGATCATCCCGATCCTGCTCGGCGTCGTCGGCAGCTACATCGTGGCGGTCATCGCCGGCAAGGTGGACTTCACCGGCGTCAAGGACGCGAGCTTCTTCGGTATTCAGCAGTTCGTCGTTGCAAAGTTTGACATCTCTGCTATCCTCGTCATGGCGCCCATCGCCATCGCCGCCATGATGGAGCACATCGGCGACATCTCCGCTATCTCCTCCACCACCGGCAAGAACTTCATCGAAGACCCGGGTCTGCATCGCACGCTCGTCGGCGACGGTCTGGCAACGGCGCTCGCCGGTATGTTCGGCGGCCCTGCCAACACGACCTACGGCGAAAACACCGGCGTCCTCGCCCTTTCCAAGGTCTACGATCCGCGTGTGGTGCGCCTGGCTGCTATCTACGCCATCGTCCTCTCCTTCTCCCCGAAGTTTGACGCACTGGTCGGCTCGATCCCCTCGGCGGTCGTCGGCGGCGTGAGCTTCATCCTCTACGGCATGATCTCCGCAGTCGGTGTGCGCAACGTGGTTGAGAACAAGGTCGATCTCACCAAGTCCCGCAACCTCATCATCGCGGCTGTCATCTTCGTCAGCGGTCTGGGCTTCAGCTCGGTCGGCGGCATCACCTTCGCCATCGGCAGCGCGACGGTCACCCTGTCGGGTCTGGCTATCGCGGCCCTCGCGGGCGTCATCCTCAACGCCATCCTGCCCGGCAATGACTATGAGTTCGGCAAGAGCGTCGAGGCGGACAAGAGCGCCGACTTCGGAACGTACTAAGATAACCTGACCAAGCCCCCGCCCCTTTGCACAAAGGGGCGGGGCTTACAATTTTCGCGAGCTTGCATTTCCGTTTGACATTGTGTAAAATGGAGTCAACAAACAAAAGAAACGGGGTGCGCGTTATGGCACAGAAAGAGCCGATCCTGGTCATTCTGGCGGCGGGCATGGGCAGCCGCTTCGGCGGGCTGAAGCAGATGACGCCGGTGGACGACGAGGGCGATTTTATTCTCGATTTTTCGCTGTTTGACGCATACCGCGCCGGCTTCCGGCGGGTGGTGTTTATCATCAAGCCCGAGATGGAGGCGGAGCTGCGCGCTCTGCGCGGCGACCGCATCGCGCCGTATTTTTCCGTGCAGTATGTCCACCAGACGCTGGACGTCCTGCCGGAGGGCTTTCCCGTGCCGGAGGGGCGCGCTAAGCCATGGGGCACGGCGCACGCCGTGGCGTGCTGCCGCGATGTGATCGACGCGCCGTTCGCGGTCATCAATGCCGACGACTACTACGGCGCGGAGTCCTTCGCGCTCATCTATCAGTTCCTCAAGCAAAATACCGACCCGCACGAGTACGCGCTCGTGGGCTACCATCTGGGCAACACCGTTTCCGAGCACGGCTCGGTCGCGCGCGGCGTGTGCGAGGTGAAGGACGGCTACCTGCGGTCGATCGTGGAGCGCACGAAAATTTTCAAGCGCGGCGACGACGCCGAATTTACCGAGGACGGCGAGCATTTCCAGCCGCTTCCGGGCAGCACGCCGGTGTCGATGAACCTCTGGGGCTTTACGCCGGCGTTTGTGGACTCTGTGTGGCAGCAGTTCCCGTCGTTCCTGTGCCAGACGCTCCGGCAGAACCCGCAAAAGAGCGAGTTTTACCTGCCGAACGCGGTAGAGTATCAGCTTGAGCGCGGAGAGGTGCGTGTGAAGGTGCTCACCTGCGGCGAAAAATGGTACGGCGTAACGTATCGCGAGGATCTGGAAACGGTCCACAGCGCGATGCGCGCCATGAAGGAAAGCGGAAAATATCCCCGCACGCTCTGGAAATGAGCCGCGGGCGCGAAAACAGGAGGACACGCTATGTACGATGTTGTTGCTCTGGGCGAGCTGATTATTGACTTTACCTGCACCGCGACTGACGCGGACGGCTACCCCACCATGGCGGCGCACCCCGGCGGCGCGCCGGCGAATTTCCTCGCTGCGCTGGCGAAATTCGGCGCAAGGGCGGCGATGCTCGGCAAGGTCGGCGCAGACACGTTCGGCAGACTTCTCTGCGGCACGCTCGCGCAGGCGGGCATCGGCACGGAGGGCATGGTCGTGGCGGACGATGTGTTCACTACGCTCGCCTTTGTCACGCTCGACGCCTCCGGCGACCGGGAATTTTCCTTCAGCCGCAAGCCCGGCGCAGACACCCAGCTCCGCTGGGAGGAAGTCAATAAAAAGCTGATTGACGAGACAAAGATTCTGCACTTCGGCACGCTCTCGCTGACGGACGAACCGGCGCGCAGCGCGACCTATGCGGCGGTGGACTACGCCAAACGGGCGGGCGAGCTCGTCACATTCGACCCGAATCTGCGCAAGCCCCTCTGGCGTGACCTCGCGGACGCGAAGCGCGAAATGCTCTGGGGGCTGTCCGTCGCGGACGTTGTGAAGATCAGTGATGAAGAGGTCGAGTTCCTCTGGGGCATCACCCCGCGGGAAGGCGCGGAAAAGATCCTGCGCGAGACGGGTGTGCGGCTCGTGTTCGTCACCTGCGGCAAGGACGGCTGCTGGTATCAGAACCGGCAGGCGGCGGGACACGCAAGCAGTCTCGCGGGCGTAAAGGTCAAGGACACGACCGGCGCGGGCGATATTTTCGGCGGCTCGGCTGTGTATCAGCTTTTGCAGACCGGCAAAGCGCCGGAGGATCTGACGGACGCGGAGCTTGCGCGCATCACGCGCTTTGCCTGCGTGAGCGCGGGGCTTTCCACCACGCGCGCGGGCGGCATCTCCAGCGTGCCGGAGCTTGCGGACGTGCTGGCTGCCATGTAAATCATAACAATCGGAAAACCGCCGGGCTTCCGGCGGTTTTTCTGACGTATTTTGAACAGGAGATGGATTCTGGTATTAAAAACAAGCTGGGCGTCCGACTTCGGACGCCCAGCGTTTTTTATTCTTTCACAAACAGGGGAACGAACTGGAACGTGCGGCAATCGACGAGCCCGCGGTTGGTCAGCCGCAGCTCCGGCAGGCACGCCAGCGGCACGAGCGCCATCGTCATATACGGCGAATTGATGACGCAGCCCATCTGCTTCCACGCTGCGTCGAGCTTGGCGACCTTGTCCGCCATCTCCGCCACAGGCAGGTCGTTCATCAGACCCGCGATCGGCAGCGGCACGACCGCCAGCACCTTGCCATCCGCCACGGCGCACAGACCGCCGCCGCATTCGATGAGCGTATTTGCCGCCAGCGCCATATCGGCGTCATTCGTGCCCGCGACGAGCAGGTTGTGCGCGTCGTGCGAGACCGTCTGCGCCATTGCGCCCTTCTTGAAGCCGAAGCCCTTCAGGAAGCCTATGCCTTTCGTGCCCGTGGCATGGTGGCGCTCAAAAACGACCATCTTCATAATGTCCTGCGCCGCGTCCGGCTGCACAAAGCCGTCCGCGACCGGCAGATCGACCAGCCGCTCGTAGTTGCCAACGCGGTTGGGGATGATCTCAATGACGCGCGTCTTGACCGTGCTGCCCGCGCCCGTGGGCGCGGCGATGCGGAAGCTCTCCTCCGTGATCGGATGCCCGACGTGCATGGTATTGCAGACGCTCGCAGGGAAGCTGGCGGGCGCGATGTCCACGCACATTTTGCCGTTTTCTGCCACCACGTCGCCGTCGATGATCGTGCGCGTGACGCGGATGTCACGGAGGTCGTCAAAGAACACGATGTCCGCGCACTTGCCAGGCGTGATGCTGCCCATTTCGTGATCCATGCGGAAGCAGGTGGCGACGTTGATCGTCACATACTGGATCGCCTTGATGGGGTCGAGCCCTTCTTTGACGGCGCAGCGGATGATGTAGTCCAGATGCCCTTCGTTCACGAGCGTGTCGGGATGCGTGTCGTCGGAGATGAGGCAGGCGAAGCGGTCGTCAATTTTGTTGTCGAGCACGGCGTGGATGATGACCGGCATATCGTGCCACGCGCTGCCGTAGCGCATGAGTGCGTACATTCCGTGCCGCATTTTTTCCAGCGCGTCCTCGGCGCGGGTGGATTCATGGCAGCAGCGGATGCCGGAGGCGATGTAGGCGCTCAGCGCGGCGCCGGTATCGGGGATGGAAAAATGCCCGGTGATGATGTTGTCGGACTTGAGCGTTTCGGCAAGCTCGGCGTGGATATGCTCCTCCGCGCCGATCACGTTCGGGAAGCTCATCATTTCGCCGAGACCCATGATGCCGTCCCATGTCATCATTTCGCGGATGTCGTCCGCCCCGA
The DNA here is from genome assembly GCA_022779365.1 of Clostridiales bacterium. GTDB lineage: Bacteria > Bacillota > Clostridia > Oscillospirales > Oscillospiraceae > CAG-170. The sequence goes on along the minus strand of JALFSI010000030.1, from coordinate 647 downwards.
TCGCCGCGCCGGTGTCCTCAAAGCCCGCGACCGCCGGGACGCACGACGGCGCGTTGGACATCGCCTTGAGCGGGGCGCGCTTGGCGTCCTCGATCATGAGCTTCACGCCGTCCTTGCCGCAGACGTTGCAGATCTCGTGCGGGTCCATGAAAATGCCGGTCGTGCCGCAGGGGACGACCGCCTTGGCGTACTCGCCCACGGTGAGCATGGACGACTCCACATGGATGTGCCCGTCCATAAAGCCGGGCGCAATGTACTGCCCCGCCGCGTCGATGACCCGCGTGTCAGGACCGATGCAGTGCGCCGCGTCGCCCACGAGCGCGATGCGCCCCTCCGCGATGGCGACGTCGATGGCCTCCTGAATTTCCGCCGTGCAGACGTTGACGAGCCGGGCGCTGCGAATGACCAGCTCCGCCGGCTGCGCACCCATAGCGACCCGCGCCAGCGTGCGCGTCACGGCATACAGCGGCTTTTTGCAGAACTTGTTCAGCATAATATCCTCCTTACTCATACTGATTCTTGATTAAAATATTGAATCAAGAATCCCGTGTGCTACGCACACTCGCATCGTGCGAATGCACGCTGCGCCGTCTCATGCAGAATCTGACGCGCCGTTGGCGCTATAAAAAGCTCTTCAAGCTTTTTAA
>JALFSI010000005.1:0-15719 GCA_022779365.1 Clostridiales bacterium | reverse complement strand
ATTAAAATATTGAATCAAGAATCCCGTGTGCTACGCACACTCGCATCGTGCGAATGCACGCTGCGCCGTCTCATGCAGAATCTGACGCGCCGTTGGCGCTATAAAAAGCTCTTCAAGCTTTTTAACAGATTCTAGTATCAGTCGGAAATGATGTCGCGGGCAAAGCTCTTGCCCGGCGTGTCGAGCTGCACGCCCAGCAGCTCGGCGGCGGTGGCGGCGATGTCGCAGAAGCCGGGACGCGTGCCGAGGTTGACGGGCTTGATCCTTTTGCCGAACATGACGAGCGGGATATATTCGCGCGTGTGGTCGGTATGCTTCAGATAGCCGGGGTCGCAGCCGTGGTCGGCGGTGATCATCACAAGATCGTCGTCGTGTAACTCCGCAAGCAGGCTCGGCAGCCACGCGTCAAACTCGTGCAGGGCGCTTGCGTAGCCGTCGATGTTGCGGCGATGCCCGTAGAGCATATCAAAATCGACCAGATTCGTGAAGCACAGCCCCGTAAAGCCGCGCTGCGCGGCGGCGAGCGTCTGCGCCATGCCGTCGGCGTTGGACGTGGTGTAGGAGAACTCCGTCATGCCGCGCCCGGCGAAAATATCGTGAATTTTGCCGACGGCGATCATATCCTGCCCGGCGGCGCAGACGGCATCCAGAAGCGTCTGCTTCGGCGGCTCAAGCGAAAAATCGTGCCGCCGCGGTGTGCGGGTGTAGGGGTACTCGCCGTTGAAGGGTCGTGCGATCACGCGCCCGACGCCGTGCTTTCCCTTGAGAATATTCCGCGCGATGCGGCAGTATTCATAAAGCTGCTCAGGCGGTACGACGTCCTCATGTGCCGCGATCTGGAACACGGAGTCCGCCGACGTGTAGACGATGAGGTCGCCGGTCTCGATATGCTGCCTGCCGTAATCTTTAATGACCTCCGTGCCGGAGTAGGGAAGGTTACACAGCACGCCGCGCCCGGTCTGCTCGCGGAAGGGCTTTAAGACCTCCTCCGGGAAGCCGTGCGGGTAGGTGGGCAGGGGCTGCGGCGAGACGATGCCGGAGATCTCCCAGTGCCCGATGGTGGTGTCCTTGCCGCGGGAGAGCTCCTGAAGCCGCGCGATGGCGGCGGTGGGATGCTCGGACTTTGGCAGGAAGTCCACGCCGTCCAAATTGCCGAAGCCGGCGGCGATCAGATTCGGCATGGCGAAGAGCTTGGACGTAGAGCACGAGCGCAGCGTATTCGCGCCCACATCGCCGAAATCGGCGGCGTCCGGTTCTGCGCCCACGCCGAAGGAGTCGAGGACGATGAGGAAAATGCGTTTCATAGTCCGGCCTCCCACTTACTTTTCGAGCTTGACGGCGGTCTTGAGCGCCAGCTCCATCATCTGCGTGAAGGAGTTCTGCCGCTCCTCGGCGGAGCAGGCTTCATGCGTGAGGATATGGTCGGAGATCGTGCAGATCGCCAGCGCGTGCTTGCCGCAGCGGGCGGCGTTCATGTACAGCGCGCCGGACTCCATCTCCGCCGCCATCACGCCCATTTTGCCCCAGGCAGCCGTCGCTTTGAGCGGCGCGGGCAGGTCGCCGTCGTCGCCGTAGAAGCGGTCGGAGGAGAGGAGGTTGCCCACATGATAGCGCACGCCCATGTCCTTCGCGAGGCTCACGCACGTCTGCAGCATATGATAGTCCGCGATGGGCGCGAACGCGCCGGGCAGATGGTACTGACCCATCCAGTTGGAGTCGGTGCAAGCGCCCTGACCGATGACGATGTCGCGCACATGGATATGCTCCTGCATCGCGCCGGCAGAGCCGATGCGGATGATATTTTCCACATCAAAGAAGTTGAACAGCTCCCACGAGTAGATGCCCATGGACGGCATACCCATGCCGGACGCCATGACGCTCACGCGCACGCCGTCGTACAGACCCGTGTAGCCCTGCACGCCGCGGACGTTGTTGACGAGCTTGGCGTCGGTGAGGAAGTTTTCGGCGATGAATTTCGAGCGCAGCGGATCGCCGGGCATGAGAACGGTCTGACCGAAGTCAGCGGGGGTCGCGCCGATGTGCGGAGTCGGATAGTTTGCCATAACGTTGATCTCCTTTATATAAATTTTGCGCGGAATGTTTGCGTTTCTTCCTCCGAACGCGGGAAACGTCCGCGTCTGAATGACTGTAATTGCATTATAGCGCAATTTTCCCCGCCCTGCAAGCCCCCGCGCAGGAGTTGATTGACGCGGCGGGCGCGGCGTGTTATACTGTGGGCGAAAAAATGAAAGCGGAGGTGTTTTTATGGCCATTTTACTGACCGGCGGCGCCGGCTTCATCGGCAGCCACACCGCCGTCTGCCTGCTTCAGGCGGGCTATGACGTGGTGCTGGCGGATAATTTCAGCAATTCCTCACCCAAGGTGGTCGGGCGCATCGCAGAGATCACCGGCAAAACGCCCGTGTGCGTGGAGGCGGACGTGTGTGACAGGGAAGCCGTGCGGAGCATCTTCCGCGCGCACGATATTCGCGCCGTGGTGCATTTCGCGGGGCTCAAGGCGGTGGGCGAGTCGGTGCAGAAGCCGCTGGAGTACTACCGCAACAACCTTGACTCTGCACTCACGGTGCTGGAGGTCATGCGCGAGTTCGGCTGCCGCCAGTTCGTGTTCAGCTCGTCGGCGACGGTCTACGGCGATCAGCCTGCCCCGCTGACCGAGCGCGCGCCGACCGGCGGCTGCTCCAACCCCTACGGCTGGACGAAGTTCATGATCGAAAAAATTCTCATCGACGCCGCGCACGCCGACGAGACGCTGTCGGTCGTGCTGCTGCGGTACTTTAACCCCATCGGCGCGCACGAGAGTGGGCGCATCGGCGAAGACCCGCGCGGCATCCCGAATAACCTCATGCCCTATATCACGCAGGTGGCGAGCGGGCGGCGCGAACGGCTGACCGTGTTCGGCAACGACTATCCCACGCCGGACGGCACGGGCGTGCGCGATTATATCCATGTGTGCGACCTTGCCGAGGGGCATCGCTGCGCGCTGGAATACGCCGCCGCACACACCGGCTGCGAGGTCTTTAACCTCGGGACGGGACATGGTTACAGTGTGCTGGATATGGTGCATACGTTCACGCGCGTGAACGGCGTGGATGTGCCGTATGTCATCGGACCGCGCCGCGCAGGTGACCTTGCCACGGTCTACGCCGCGTGCGATAAGGCGCGCGACGTCCTCGGCTGGCAGGCGCAGCGCGACTTGGAGGCTATGTGCCGCGATTCGTGGAATTGGCAGAAAAAGAATCCGATGGGCTATGATGGCTGAGAATTGAAGATGCAAAAGCGCCCTCCCAAACGGGAGGGCGCGTTGTTTTTGGGGAGCACCGTCGGGTTTGTAGAAGTTCCGTGGCTCTCCCTTTGGGAGAGCTGTCAGCGAAGCTGACTGAGAGGGCGCTTGGCTCTCCCTTTGGGAGAGCTGTCGCCGCAGGCGACTGAGAGGGTCTTCCTTGCTGGCCCTCTCCGTCCTCGCTTCGCTCGGACACCTCCCCCAAAGGGGGAGGCAAGGGTGCATACCGTCCCGCATTGGTGCATTCGTGTTCGCAGGTGCATTCTGCCGGGCGGACAGGGTCGTCCACCCCTACATTACGACGAACTGTGTCACTTCGTACTCTCGCCCCGCAGCCTTATGATCTCGTCGCGCAGGACGGCGGCGTATTCGTACTCCATCATCTTTGCCGCCTCCTTCATCTTCTTTTCGAGCTTCTCGATCTCGCGGTCGCGCTCCTGCCGCGTGAGCTTTACGCCGCTTTTGCCTCTGGCGGCGGGCTCAGGCGAGGCGGAGATCTCGATGAGGTCGCGGACGGATTTGACGATCGTTTTCGGCACGATGCCGTGCGCTTTATTATAGTCATCCTGAATTTTGCGGCGGCGGGCGGTCTCGTCCATTGCCGCGCGCATGGCGGGGGTGATCTTGTCGGCATAGAGGATGACGCGCCCACCGGCATTGCGCGCGGCGCGCCCGATGGTCTGGATGAGGCTCGTCTCCGAGCGCAGGAAGCCCTCCTTATCGGCGTCCAGAATGGCGATGAACGACACCTCCGGCAGATCCAGACCCTCGCGCAGGAGGTTGATGCCGACGAGCACGTCGAATTTTGCCATGCGCAGGTCGCGGATGATCTCCATGCGCTCCATCGCGCCGATGTCGGAGTGCATATAGCGCACGCGCACGCCGTTCGTCTGCAAATACGCGGTCAGGTCCTCCGCCATTTTCTTCGTGAGCGTGGTGACGAGCGTGCGCTCGCCCTTGGCGGTGGTGGTGTTGATCTCACCGATGAGATCGTCGATCTGCCCCTCGATGGGGCGGACGAACACCTCCGGGTCAAGCAGCCCCGTGGGGCGGATGACCTGCTCGGCGACCTGCCCGGCGCGGGAGAGCTCATACTCCGCCGGGGTTGCGGAGACGTAGATCGCCTGATGGATGCGCTGGGCAAATTCGTCGAACTTGAGCGGGCGGTTGTCATACGCCGATGGCAGGCGGAAGCCGTAATCAACAAGGCTCTGCTTGCGGGCGTGGTCGCCGTTGTACATCGCGCGCACCTGCGGGAGCGTGACGTGGCTCTCGTCCACGAACAGCAGGAAATCGTCGGGGAAGTAGTCCAGCAGCGTGGTCGGCGGCGTGCCGGGCGCGCGCCCGGCGATGACGCGGGAGTAGTTCTCGATGCCGGTGCAGAAGCCGATCTCGGAGAGCATCTCCAGATCGTACTGCGTGCGCTGGCGGATGCGCTGCGCCTCCAGCAGCTTGTCATGCTCCTCGAAAAACTTGACGCGCTCGTACATCTCGTCCTCAATTTCGTGCATGGCGCGCGCCATCTTCTCCTTGGACGCGACGTAATGCGACGCGGGATAGATGGCGACGTGGTTCAGCACGCGCTCCGGCATCCCGGTGACAGCGTTGATCTGGCTGATGCGCTCGACCTCGTCGCCGAAAAACTCGATGCGGATCGCCTTGCCCGCCCAGTAGACGGGCCAGACCTCCAGCGTGTCGCCGCGGACGCGGAAGGTGTTGCGGATGAAGTTGATGTCGTTGCGCTCGTAGCGAATTTCCGTCAGACGGCGCATGAGCGCGTCGCGGTCCTGCTCCTGTCCGGGGCGCAGAGAAACGACCATGTTTTTATAGTCGATCGGGTCGCCCAGACCGTAGATGCACGATACGGACGACACGACGATCACGTCCCGCCGCTCGGCGAGGGACGACGTTGCGCTGTGGCGCAGGCGCTCGATCTCGTCGTTGATGGCGGAGTCCTTTTCGATGTAGGTGTCGGTGTGGGCGATGTACGCCTCCGGCTGGTAGTAGTCGTAGTACGAGACGAAATATTCCACCGCGTTTTCGGGGAAAAATTCGCGGAACTCCGAGCAGAGCTGCGCCGCGAGCGTTTTGTTGTGCGCCAGCACGAGCGTGGGGCGGTTGAGGTTGGCAATGATGTTCGCCATGGTGAACGTCTTGCCAGAGCCGGTCACGCCGAGCAAAACCTGATCGCTCATGCCGAGCCTGACGCCATTCGTCAGCTTTTCGATCGCCTGCGGCTGATCGCCGGTGGGCTTATAATCGGAGACGAGTTTGAAGTCCATAAGATGACCTCCCGGCGCGCCTGCGGGCGCGCGAAGTAGTTGGTAAGAGTGAAGAGAGAAGAGGTGGTATGTCCGCCGTTTTTTTGGAGGAAGCAGCGATTCGAGGAAGCCTCATGGCTTCCTCGTAGAGGAAAGCATGGGTGAGCAGCGCACCGACGGGTTAGCGCAAATCCAAGGCTCCCCTTGGTGATCAAGGGGAGCTGTCGCCGCAGGCGACTGAGGGGATCAGAACGTCGCAGGTTTGCAGAGCGCCCTCCTGCGGAGGTGCGGCAAAACGTACACCTTCTCATCCCTTCCGGGTTCGCTTCGCTCACCCACCTCCCCTTGGTCACCAAGGGGAGGCTTGGGTGCGTGCGTGTTTGCATTGGCGCGTTTTCATTCGTGACGTTGTGCCGCTGGGCGGGGCAAGCCCCGCCCTTACATTACGACGAACTGGAGCGGCGGCATTCGTTCAGCCTGCGGTTTCTGTTTTTGCGGGGAGCGGTTCCATCATGCCGTCGGATGCCATGGAGATGAAATCGCCGTCGGCGACGATGATGTGGTCGGCGAGGGTGACGCCCACGGCGTCCAGCGCGGTTTGCAGGGCGCGGGTGGTCTCGCGGTCCTCGCGGCTGGCGAGGGCGATGCCGCTGGGGTGGTTATGCGCCACCACCACGGACGTGGCGTTGCGCTCCAGCGCGGTCTTGACGACCTTGCGGATGGAGATGGCGGCGGTATTCATGCAGCCGCGGTGGATGAGGCGGCAGTCGAGCGCTTTGCACTTGCCGTCCAGGCACAGCAGCCACACGACCTCGTCCTGCTCGCCCATAAAATGCGGCAGCAGATACTGTCCGCATTTGGTCGTACTGTCGAGCACGCGGTCAAAATCGGCGCGGCAGATCATATGCCGACGCTCCATCTGCAAAAACAGCATCAGATAGTCCGCCGTGCGCGCGCCCACGCCCTCGACCTCCAGAAGCGCGGCGCGGTTCGCCTCCAGAACGCCGGAGAGCGACTCAAAGCGCGTCAGCAGCCGGTGCGCAAGCTCGTTCGTGTCGCCGCGCGGGAGGACGGGATACAGCGCGACCTCCAAGAGCTGCACGTCAGACAGACTGTCCATGCCAAACTGCTCGATCTGTTGGCGCATCCGCGCCCGGTGTCCCTCATGCACGCTCATGATGCTCTCTCCTTACAGCAAATTATAGCAGACGCTTGAGATACTGCCCCGTATAGCTTGCCGGGCATGCGGCGACCTGCTCGGGCGTGCCGGCGCACACCAGCGTGCCGCCGCCCGCGCCGCCCTCCGGTCCGAGGTCTATAACGTGATCGGCGACCTTGATGACGTCCAGATTGTGCTCGATGACGAGCACAGTGTTGCCGCTGTCTACCAGCAATTGCAGCACGTCGATGAGCCGGTGCACATCCGCGATGTGCAGACCCGTGGTCGGCTCGTCGAGAATGTAGATGGTGCGCCCGGTGGCGCGGCGGGAGAGCTCGGTGGCGAGCTTCACGCGCTGCGCCTCGCCGCCGGAGAGCGTCGTGGAGCTCTGCCCGAGCTTGATGTAGCCGAGCCCCACGTCCACGAGCGTCTGGATCTTCTGCCGGATCTTCGGCAGATTCTCAAAAAACGCGAGCGCTTCCTCGGCGGTCATATCCAGCACCTCGGCGATGTTCTTGCCCTTGTAGAGCACCTCCAGCGTTTCGCGGTTGTAGCGCCTGCCGCCGCAGACCTCACAGGGGACGTACACGTCGGATAAAAAGTGCATTTCGATCTTCACAAGGCCGTCGCCGCAGCACGCCTCGCAGCGACCGCCCTTGACGTTGAACGAGAACCGCCCCGGACCGTAGCCCCGCGCGCGCGCGTCGGCGGTGGAGGCATACAGGTCGCGGATGTCGTTGAATACGCCCGTATAGGTGGCGGGATTGGAGCGCGCCGTTCTGCCGATGGGGCTCTGGTCGATGCCCACGACCTTGTCGAGCGCGTCGAGTCCCTCGATCGAATCGAATTTTCCGGGGCGCACGCGCGCGCGGTTGAGCGCGGCGGCGAGCTTTTTGTAGAGGATCTCGTTGACTAAACTTGACTTGCCAGACCCCGACACGCCCGTGACGCAGGTGAAGGTGCCGAGCGGGACGGACACGTCGATGTGGCGCAGGTTATTTTCCGCCGCGCCGCGCACGGTGAGGAGCTTGCCGTTCCCCGTGCGGCGCTGCGCCGGGACGGGGATCTTTTTCGCGCCGGAGAGGTACTGCCCCGTGATGGAGCGCGGGCACGCCATAATATCCTGCACGCTGCCCGCGGCGACGACCTCGCCGCCGTGTACGCCCGCGCCCGGACCGATGTCCACGATGAAATCGGCGGCGCGCATGGTGTCCTCGTCGTGCTCGACCACGAGCACGGAGTTTCCGAGGTCGCGGAGCTGCCGGAGCGTGGCGAGCAGCTTGTCGTTATCGCGCTGGTGCAGCCCGATGGACGGCTCGTCCAGAATGTACAAAACGCCCATCAAACTCGAGCCGATCTGCGTCGCCAGCCGGATGCGCTGGCTCTCGCCGCCGGAGAGCGTCGCGGCTGCGCGCGAGAGCGTGAGGTAGTTCAGCCCCACCGCCTGCAAAAAGCCAAGGCGGGCGCGCAGCTCGCGCAGGATCTGCGACGCGATGACTGCCGCCGCGCCGTCCAGCTTCAGCTCGTTTACGAACCGCAGCGCGTCGGAGATGGGCAGCGCGCAGAAGTCCATAATGCCCATGCCGCCCACCGTGACCGCCAGCGCCAGCTCCCCTAGCCGCCTGCCGCGGCACTTGGGGCACGGGCGCGCGGACATACATTCCTCCAGCTCCTTCTGCATCGCCTCGGACTGCGTTTCGGAAAAGCGGCGGCTGATATTGTTTAGCACGCCCTCGAACGGGCGCTCCAGCGTGCCGCGCCCGTTCGCGCGCTCGTAGTAGATGGTCAGCTTCTCCGTGCCCGTGCCGTAGAGGATGGCGTCCTTCGCCGCCTGCGGCAGAGAGGAAAACGGCTCGGTGAGCGAAAAGTGGTATTTTTTCGCCAGCGCGTCAAAATACATCCGCGAGATGGAGTCGTCGCGGACGTTATTAAAGCCCGACGCCTGGATCGCGCCCTGTAAAATGGACTTGGACGGGTCGGGGATGATAAGCTCAGGGTCAGCCTCCAGCCGCGTGCCGAGACCCGTGCAGATCGGGCACGCGCCGAAGGGATTGTTGAACGAAAACATCCGCGGGCTCAGCTCCGGCATACTCACGCCGCAGTCCTCGCAGGCGTAGTTCTGCGAGAACGACAGCTCGCGGTCCTCGTTCACGAGGTCGATGGACACGAGCCCGTTCGACAGCGCCAGCGCCGTTTCCACCGAGTCCGTCAGGCGGCGGGCGAGGTCGGGCTTCATCACGAGCCGGTCTACGATCACGTCGATGTGGTGCTTTTTGTTTTTGTCGAGCTGGATGGTCTCGGTGAGGTCATACAGACTGCCATCCACGCGCACGCGGGCATAACCGCTGCGGCGGGCGTCCTCAAAGATCTTGGCGTGCTCGCCCTTTTTGCCACGCACCACGGGCGCGAGCACCTGAAAGCGCGTCTTTTCGGGGAGCTGCATGATCTGATCGACGATCTGATCGACGCTCTGCCGCTGGATGGGCTTGCCGCATTTCGGACAGTGCGGGATGCCGACGCGCGCCCACAGAAGGCGCAGATAGTCGTAGATCTCCGTGACCGTGCCGACGGTGGAGCGGGGGTTTTTGCTGGTCGTTTTCTGGTCGATGGAGATGGCGGGCGAGAGTCCGTCGATGGCGTCCACGTCGGGCTTGTCCATCTGCCCAAGGAACATCCGCGCGTAGCTGGACAGCGACTCCACATACCGCCGCTGCCCCTCGGCGTAGATCGTGTCAAACGCCAAAGACGATTTGCCAGACCCCGAAAGCCCCGTGAGCACCACGAGCTTATCCCGCGGGATCTCGAGCGAGATATTTTTGAGATTGTTGACGCGCGCGCCCTGAATGCGGATCGTTTCCTGCATGGTAAATACCACCTTTGTGGGAGAATTTTGAGATGTGATGATGTATGATTTTGCAGCAGCGGTGATTTGCGGAAGTCCCTTGGCTCTCCCTCTGGGAGAGCTGTCGGCGCAGCCGACTGAGAGGGGCATTACGTACCCTCTCCGTCCTCGCTGCGCTCGGACACCTCCCCCAAAGGGGGAGGCAAGGGTGCGGCTTAAGGGCGGCAAAACCGTAAAAACCGTATCCTGTATTATATCAGATTCTGCGCGGACATACAACTATTTTTAGAACAAAAGTTTCTGCTCTTGTTTCTGGGCGGCGGGTCGTGTATAATGGAGTAAAAAGGGGGGAATAGCTGTGCGGAATTTGACAAAGCTGCTGTTCCAGCGGGTCGTGATCGTGTCGCTGGCGATCCTTGTGCAGGTGGGCGTGATTCTGTCCGGCGTGCTGTGGATTCAGGAGTATGAAAAATGGCTGAACGTGGCGCTGTCGGTGCTGTCGTGGGCGGCGATCCTATACATCATTACCGCTGGGCGCGGCAATCCGAGCTACAAGATCGCGTGGATCGTGCTGATCTTCGCCTTCCCGGTGGTGGGGCTGACGCTCTACCTGCTCTTTGCGGGCAACCGTTCGTCCCGCCCGGTGTGGCGGCGGCTGAGCGGGCTGCGCACACAGACGCAGCTCGCGCTGCGGCAGGATGAGGCGGTGATGCAGTCGCTGTCGCAGGAGGACGCGGCGGCGCACAATCTCGCGCGCTATCTGCACGGCAGCGCGGGATACCCCATCTATCATAACTCCGACGCCGTGTATTTCCCCTCCGGCGAGGCGTGCTTCGCCCGGATGCTGGCGGAGCTGGAGCAGGCGGAGCACTATATTTTCCTCGAATATTTCATCATCGCGCGCGGGCAGATGTGGGACTCCATTTTGGAAATTCTCGCCCGCAAGGCGGCGCGGGGTGTGGATGTACGCGTTTTATACGACGATTTCGGCTGCATCACGCGCCTGCCGGCGAATTACTGCAAGCAGCTCGCGGAGCAGGGCATTCAGGCGCGGGCGTTCAATCCGTTCGTGCCGATCGTGTCGGGGCGGCTGAATAACCGCGACCACCGCAAGCTCCTGATCGTGGACGGCAAGCGCGCCTTTACGGGCGGCATCAATCTGGCGGATGAGTATATCAACAAGACCTCCCCGCACGGACACTGGAAGGATTGCGGCATTCTCGTGCGCGGCGAGGCGGCGTGGTCGATGACGGTGATGTTCCTCACGATGTGGGACAGCCTCAAGGGCGAGACGGAAGAGCTGGACGCGTTCCGTCCGCTGGACTTCGGACGTCCCGTCGGCTGCGGCTATGTGCAGCCGTTTGCCGACAGCCCGCTCGACTATGAGGACGTGGGCGCGACGACGTTCCAGAGCCTGATCCAGAGCGCGCATGACCATGTGTGGATGATGACGCCGTACCTCATTCTGGACGATAAAATGACCAGCGCGCTGTGCGTCGCCGCCAAAACGGGCGTGGACGTGCGCATCATCACGCCCGGTACGCCGGATAAGTGGTATGTGCACGCAGTGACGCGGGCGAATTACGAGGTGCTCACGGAGGCAGGCGTGCGCATTTTTGAGTACCGCCCCGGCTTCATCCACTCGAAGATCTGCCTCGCGGACGACTGCCGCGCGGTGGTGGGCACGGTGAATATGGACTTCCGCAGCCTGTATCTGCACTTTGAGGACGCGGTGTACCTCTACGACGACCCGTCCGTCGCGCAGGTCAGCGGCGACTTCCGCGCGACCTTCCCCGAATGCCGCGAGATCACCTACCAGCGCTGCAAGCACGTCCACCTGCACCAGAGACTGCTGCGGAGTTTGCTGAGAATATTTGCACCGCTCATGTGAAAATATGGCGGGAGGCGGGATGCCTCCCGCCTTTTGCCTTCCCCTTGAGGGGAAGGTGGCTCGCGCAGCGAGACGGATGAGGAGAAGGGTTGTACGTTCTGAGATGTACCGCGTTTCGTCGTAATGTAGGGGAGAGGCTTGCCCCTCCCGCGCAGGACGCAATTGCAAACCCGCACAACGAACGGCAACTGCGCACAATGTTTTGTAGGGGCGGACGACCCTGTCCGCCCGTTGGGTAATTGCGGGTTTGCCGATGGGTTTCGTAAAAACGGACGTGCCTGCCGCCGGGCGGACAGAGGCGTCCGCCCCTACGGGTGCGAGCGGGAAATTTTTTGGTTTGTCCGCATTCGTGCGTTTTTTTACGGCGGGTGGTTTACAATAACCTCGCGTCTGGGGGCGCGGGAGGGGCTGGTTTTGATGATGACTTGCGGGAGCGCCGGAGCGCGGGTGGTTTTGATCCCGGTGGACGAGCTGCGCCCGAATCCCGCGCAGCCGCGCGGCGTGTTTGAGCCCGAGGGCTTACAGGCACTGGCGGATTCCATCCGGCAGTACGGCGTTTTGCAGCCGCTGAGCGTGCGCATGACGGCAGACGGTCCGGAGCTGATCGCGGGCGAGCGCCGCCTGCGGGCGGCAAAGCTCGCGGGGCTGCGCGCTGTGCCGTGTCTGCCGGTGGGCGCGGACGAGGAGGCGTCGGCGATGCTGGCGCTCATTGAAAATATCCAGCGGCGCGACCTCGACTTCTGGGAGCAGGCGCGCGGCATCGCGCATTTGCTGCAGCGCTTTTCCATCACGCAGGAGCAGGCGGCGCGGCGGCTGGGCATGAGCCAGTCGGCGGTGGCGAACAAGCTGCGCATCCTGCGCCTGCCGGAGGACGTTTTGCAGGCGCTCCGGGACGCGGGGCTGGGCGAGCGTCACGCGCGGGCGCTTCTGCGCTTGCCGGACGCGGACGCGCAGCGCCGTGCGGCGCGTCTTGCCGGAGAGGGGCATTGGAGCGTGGCGCGGCTGGAGGAGTATATAGACGCGCAGTGCCGACCTGCCGCGCCGCGTCCGCGCTTCGGCGGATTTTTGCTGCGCGACGCGCGGGTGCTGCTGAACGCCGTGCAGCACCATCTGGACCTTGCGCGCTCGGCGGGCATCGGCGCGTGCAGCGACCGCCGCGAGACCGAGCGTGAGATCATCCTGACCATCCGCATCCCCAAGCAGCCGCGCAAGGGAAAATGAGCCGATTTTTGTACAAAATCTCAAAAAGTATGACTGCGCGCGCCGTCCGGCGCGCATTTTTGTGCAAATGCCTAAAAAACTTTAAGGAATCAGGAGGATTTTTAGCTTGCAAACGGTTTGGAATATGATATAGTATATATTTGTCTGAAAATCAAAGAAAAAAACAAAGCTTTGACCGAAACAGCGTGTTTCAGGTCCAAATGAGAAAGGGGTACATCATGGCACACAAGTTCGTATATCTGTTCTCCGAGGGCAACGGGCATATGCGCGAGCTGCTCGGCGGCAAGGGCGCAAACCTGGCGGAGATGACCAATCTGGGTATGCCCGTCCCGCAGGGCTTCACCATCACCACCGAAGCCTGCACGCAGTACTACAAGGACGACCGTCAGATCAATTCCGAGATCGAGGCGGAGATCATGCAGTACGTCGAAAAGCTGGAGGAAATGACCGGCAAGAAGTTCGGCGATCTGTATAACCCGCTGCTCGTGTCCGTGCGCTCCGGCGCGCGCGCGTCCATGCCCGGCATGATGGACACCATCCTGAACCTGGGTCTGAACGACGAGGTCGTCGTCGCGTTTGCGAAAAAGACCAACAATCCCCGCTTTGCCTACGACTCCTACCGGCGCTTTATCCAGATGTACTCCGACGTTGTCATGGAGGTCGGCAAGAAATACTTTGAGCAGCTCATCGACGAGATGAAGCAGGCACGCGGCGTCACGCTCGACACCGAGCTGACCGCCGACGATCTCAAGGAGCTGGCGGAAAAATTCAAGCAGGAATATCGCGAGAAGCTGGGCGAGGAGTTCCCGCAGGACCCGAAGGTCCAGCTCATGGGCGCCATCAAGGCGGTGTTCCGTTCCTGGGACAACCCCCGCGCCATCTACTACCGCCGCATGAACGACATCCCCTCCGACTGGGGCACTGCCGTCAACGTCCAGTCCATGGTGTTCGGCAACACCGGCGATACGTCCGGCACGGGCGTCGCCTTCACCCGTAACCCCGCCACCGGCGAAAAGAAGCTCTTCGGCGAGTTCCTGATGAACGCGCAGGGCGAGGACGTCGTCGCCGGCATCCGTACCCCGCAGACCATCGACCAGCTCGCCGAGGTCATGCCGGAGGCATATGAGCAGTTCGTGGACATCTGCAAAAAGCTGGAGTATCACTACCGCGATATGCAGGACATGGAGTTCACGATCGAAAACAAGAAGCTGTATATGCTCCAGACCCGCAACGGCAAGCGCACCGCTGCCGCCGCGATGAAGATCGCCTGCGATCTGGTCGATGAGGGCATGATCACCGAAAAGGAAGCGGTCGCCATGATCGACCCGAAGAGCCTGGACGCCCTGCTGCACCCGACGTTCGACGCCGCGGCGCTCAAGAAGGCAAAGGTCATCGGCACGGGTCTGGCGGCGTCCCCCGGCGCGGCGTGCGGCAAGATCGTCTTTACCGCCGAGACCGCGACCGACTGGGGCAAGAACGGTCAGAAGGTCGTTCTGGTCCGTCTGGAGACCAGCCCGGAGGACATCGAGGGTATGCACTACTCGCAGGGCGTCCTCACGGTGCGCGGCGGCATGACGTCGCACGCGGCGGTCGTGGCGCGCGGCATGGGCACCTGCTGTGTTTCCGGCTGCGGCGCGATCAAGATGAACGAGGAAGCCAAGACCTTCGAGCTGGGCGGCAAGACCTATAAGGAAGGCGACTGGATCTCCATTGACGGCTCGACCGGCAACATCTACGGCGAAAAGATCAAGACCACGGCGGCTGCCATCTCCGGCAACTTTGACCGTATCATGACCTGGGCGGACAAGTTCCGCAAGCTGGGCGTGCGCACGAACGCCGACACCCCGCGTGACGCGGAGCAGGCGGCAGCCTTCGGCGCGGAGGGCATCGGTCTGTGCCGCACGGAGCATATGTTCTTTGAGGCGGACCGCATCAAGGCGATCCGCGAGATGATCGTCTCCGAGACCGCCGAGCAGCGTGAGCACGCGCTTGCCAAGCTCGAGCCGATCCAGCAGGGCGACTTTGAAGCGATCTACGAGGCGATGAAGGGCCGCCCGGTCACCATCCGTCTGCTCGATCCGCCTCTCCACGAGTTCGTCCCGACCGATCCGAAGGACATCGAGGAGCTTGCCAAGGAGATGAACATCTCCGTCGAGCACCTCAAGCAGGTCATCGCGGGTCTGCATGAGTTTAACCCGATGATGGGTCACCGCGGCTGCCGTCTGGACGTCACCTATCCTGAGATCGCCAAGATGCAGACTGCCGCGATCATCAAGGCGGCGCTGGCTGTCCGCAGCCGCCGTCCGGCATGGAAGATCGTTCCCGAGATCATGGTCCCGCTGGTCGGCGAGGCGCGTGAGCTGGCGTACGTCAAGTCCGTTATCGATCAGGTCGCCAAGAAGATCATCAAGGCTGCCGGCAGCGATATGGAATACAAGGTCGGCACGATGATCGAGATCCCGCGCGCGGCGCTCACCGCCGACGATATTGCCAAGGAAGCCGCATTCTTCTCCTTCGGCACGAACGATCTGACACAGATGACGTTCGGCTTCTCCCGTGACGACGCGGGCAAGTTCCTTGCCTCCTACTATGACCGCAAGATCTACGAGTCCGATCCGTTCTCCAAGCTCGATCAGGCTGGCGTGGGTCGTCTGGTGAAGATGGCTTGCGAGCTGGGTCGTCAGACCCGCCCGGACATCAAGCTGGGCATCTGCGGCGAGCAGGGCGGCGATCCGTCCACCGTCGAGTTCTGCCACAACATCGGTCTGAGCTACGTTTCGTGCAGCCCGTTCCGTGTGCCCATCGCCCGCCTCGCCGCCGCGCAGGCAGCGATCAAGGCTGAAAAGGCTGAATAAGAAAATATCGCAGACAAGCGCCCCCGACCGACTGGTCGGGGGCGCGTTTTATACTGATTCTTGATTAAAATATTGAATCAAGAATCCCGTGTGCTACGCACACTCGCATCGTGCGAATGCACGCTGCGCCGTCTCATGCAGAATCTGACGCGCCGTTGGCGCTATAAAAAGCTCTTCAAGCTTTTTAACA
>JALFSI010000021.1:0-29462 GCA_022779365.1 Clostridiales bacterium | reverse complement strand
ACTTTGAAGCCGTACTTTTCCTGCACATATTCCTGAATACGCTTATAGGTCGGATGCTCCTTGACCTCGCCGGTTTCCACTTCCATTCTGACTTCAACCGTCAGTGGATTTGTTTCCCGTGACAAGAGGACCACCGTCTCGATATGGGCGCACCGTGGGAAGAGATCGACCGCCTCGGCCTTGGAAAGCGCGTAGCCGCGTGTCCGCAGCTCGCGCACATCGCGTGCCAGCGTCGCGGGGTCGCAGGAGACGTAGACGATGCGCTCCGGCGACATCTGCGCCAGCGCCTCGATGACATCCGCCGACAAGCCCTTGCGCGGCGGATCGACGACGATCGCGTCCAGCTTCTCGCTGCGTTTGGCAAATTCCAGCGCCGCCGTGCCCGCGTCCGCGCAGAAAAATTCCGCGTTCGTGACGCCGTTTCGCGCGGCGTTTTCGCGCGCGTTTGCAACCGCCTCCGGCACGATCTCCACGCCGTAAACCTTGCCCGCACGCCGCGCCAGGCACAGCGTGATCGTGCCCGCGCCGCAGTACAGATCGAGCGCCGTCTGCGTTTTATCCAGCGCGGCAAACGCCAGCGCTTTTTCATACAGCCGCTCCGACTGGTCGTGGTTCACCTGATAGAACGCGGCAGGGGAGAGGGAAAATTCCAGCCCGCAGAGCGTATCGCGCAGCGCGCCGTCACCCCAGAGCGTCTCGAAGCGCGACCCCAGCACGCTGTTTCCCCGCCGGGTGTTGTACGACGCGACCACGCCCGTGACCTCCGGGCACGCCGTGCGCACGGCGGCAGCGAGCTTGTCCGCGTGCGGCGTTTTTTCCGCGTTCAGCACGACGCACAGCAGCACCGCGCCGCTCACCCAGCCGCGCCGCAGATAGATGTGCCGCACAACGCCGGTGTGGCTTTTTTCGTTGTAAGCGGCGACTTTGTGATCCGCCATCCAGCGCAGCACCGCGCGGCGCAGCTCGTCGGCGCACGGCGGCTGGATGCGGCAGGTCTCGATGGGGATGACCTCGTGCGTGCGCGGGCGGAAAAAGCCCGCGACCGCCGCCTTGCCGCGCGGCTGCACGGGGTACTGCACCTTGTTGCGATAGCCGTCCAGCGAACCTGCGCCCGTGATGGGGAGGTCTGCAAGCGTCACACCGCCGAGCCGCGAAAGCGCGTCCAGCACGCGCTGTTTTTTCAGCCGCAGCTCCTCGTCGTAGTCCATGTGGCGGAAATCGCACCCGCCGCAGCGGTCAAAATACGGGCAGTCGGGCGCGATGCGGTGCGGCGAGGGTTCGAGCACGTCCAGAATTTCGCCGTGCGCCGCCGTTTTTCCGACGTTCACGATGCGCACGCGCAGGCGCTCACCCGCGATGGCGCGCGGCACGAACACGACCTGCCCGTCCACGCGCCCCACGCCCGCGCCCTCGGCGGTGTAGCCGCTAACGGTCAGCTCGACCACAGCGCCGGTTTTCAATGTTTCACGTGAAACACTCATCCCGCGCTGTCCTCCACAAGCTCTCCCGTGGTCACGTCCAAGACGAGCGTGCGCGTGCGCTCGACCGCTGCGTCCGGCTGGTCGCCATACGTCTCGGTGAGCGTATAGTGGACGGTCAGGCGCTCGGCGTCCTGCGCCGCGGTGAACGTGCCGGTCACGTTGGCGACGGTGTTTCGCTCCTGCGCGGTGTTGTAGACGGTCGTGCCGCAGTAGGTCTCGAGCGAGTTCTCAAACGTGTCAAAAAAGTCCTCCAGCTTTTTCAGCGCCGGGTCGTCGTTGTCCTCAATATTGGGAATTTCCAGGCGGTAGCTGCAAACCTCGTCAAAAAAGCCGTCCTCCACGTCGGTCGAGATGATAACGGTCGGCGCATCCTGCGCCGGCGCCTCCTCCACGGGGATCTCACGCGCAGGCGTCTCCTCGGCAGGCTCGGTGTACGCGGGACGCTGCGCGTCCTGCGCGGGCTGCGTCTCGGCAGGCGCGAGCTGCGCCGCCGGTCCGATCTGTACGGCGCACGCCGTAAGCAGCGCGCAAAGCGCCGCGCCAAGCGCGAACAGTTTCAGTTTTCTCATTCTATATATCTCCTTCTGTGAGATACCGTCAGTGTACCACACCGCCGGGGGATTGTAAAGCGGGCACGTTTGCGGTATACTGGGCGGAAAAGGGGAGTGTGCCATGCTGAGTTACGAAAACTGCCGCCTGTGCCCGCGCCGGTGCGGCGTCGATCGCACGCGTGCCGAGCGCGGCTTCTGCCGGATGCCGGACGGGATCGTTGCGGCGCGCGCCGCCGCGCATTACTGGGAAGAGCCGGTCATCTCCGGGTCGTACGGCAGCGGCGCGGTGTTTTTTTCGGGCTGCACGCTGCGCTGCCGCTTCTGCCAGAACTACGAAATTTCGGCAAACGGCGCGGGACGCGCGCTCACATCCGCGCAGCTCCGTGACGTGTTTCTGCGCCTCATTGACGAGGGCGTGCAGAACATCAACCTCGTCACACCGACGCAGTTTCTGCCGTCCATCGTGCCCGCGCTCACGCCGAAGCTGCCCGTGCCGGTCGTGTACAACTGCGGCGGGTACGAGTCAGTCGAGACGCTGCGGCAGCTTGAGGGGCTGATCGACGTGTACCTGCCGGACTATAAATACTCCGACGCGCAGCTTGCCGCCAAGCTCTCCGCCGCGCCGGATTATCCCGAGATCGCCGACGCCGCCATCCGCGAGATGGTGCGGCAGACAGGACCGGCGGCGATCGAGGACGAGCAGCTCGTGCGCGGAACGCTCGTGCGCCATCTCGTCCTGCCGGGGTATCTGGACAACACGCTCGGCGCGCTCGACTGGTTCGCCGCAGCGTTCCCGCGCGGGGACGTGCTGCTGAGCCTCATGAGCCAGTACACGCCCGCCGGTCGTGCAAAAAACGAGCCGCCGCTTGATCGCCGCGTGAGCGAGGACGAATACGCCGCCGCGCTGTCGTATCTGGAGCTGCTGGGCATCGAGCATGGCTTTACGCAGGACCTCTCCGCCGCCGAAACGACGTACATCCCGGATTTTAACGGCGAGGGTCTATAAAATTTTAAACAAACGTTTGCATTTTTCGGCAGGGTGTGCTATACTGAATGCACAACGAAACGGGAGGGAGCTTCATGGGACGCAAAACGACCAAAAAGCAGGAAATTCTCGACTTTGTCACCCGATTCATCGCGGAAAATAAATACGCGCCGAGCGTGCGCGAGATCTGCCAGGCGGTGGGGCTGCAATCCACCGCAACGGTACACTACCACCTGGGCGCGCTGCGCGACGAGGGGCTGATCCAGATGGACAGCATGAAAAAGCGCACCATCGCGCTGCCCGAGGCGATGCAGCCGGGGCGCATCCCGGTGGTGGGCGTGGTCACGGCGGGCGTGCCGATCTTAGCAGTCGAAAATATTGAGCGCTACATCCCGTGGGAGGGTCCGACCGGCTGCTTCGCGCTGCGCGTGCGCGGCGATTCGATGATCGGCGCGGGCATCCTCAGCGGCGACACCGTTATCATCCGTCCGCAGGAAACGGCGGAAAACGGGCAGATCGTGGTCGCGCTGCTGGACGACTCCGCCACCGTCAAGCGCCTGCGCCGCGACGAAACCGGCGTCTGGCTGCTGCCGGAAAACCCGGCGTATCCGCCCATCGACGGACGTGAAGCGGCGATCCTGGGCGTCGTGGTCGCGCTCCAGCGTGAATATTAAAGGGGGGACGGTCTATGAGAAAGCAGCTTGCAGGCATCGCGCTGCTGCTGTTCGGCATCCTGCTGGCGGTGGCGTTTGCAGACACGAATTTTGCCTTGTTCGGCGTCGTGCTCGGCTTCATCGGGCTCATTCTGACAATTTGGAATAGCGGCGAGCCGGAGCAGAAGGAACAGCAGGACGAAGAAAAATCAGAAAAGTGATGAAAGGAGGGGCAAGCGCCCCTCCGTTTTTGCGCGCCGCCACGTTTTGCGCGTGCCAAAGCCTTCCCCTTGAGGGGAAGGTGGCGCGAAGCGCCGGATGAGGAGAAGGGTGGTACGTTCTGAGATGCTGCCACGGTTCGGCTCAAAAACGCGATGCAGCTCAAAAATAAGAACTCTTCCCCTCATCAGTCACCTACGGTGACAGCTATCCCTACCCCCTTTGCCCCTTCGGGGCATTTCCCTCTGATAGGGGGAATCGACCCCCCGAGGGGAAGCCTTTAGATTGCGCATCTCTTGTCGATCGTTTCACGTGAAACATTTGGTTTTCCCTCTGCGCATCTTGCAATTCTCCGCGCAAGCGGATATAATAAACCCCGGACACCATGACAGAAAGAAGGGGCGCGGGATGGGCGTTATTTTGGCTTTGGTCAATCAAAAGGGCGGCGTGGGCAAGACGACCACGGCGGTCAACCTCGCGGCGGCACTGCATCGCGCGGGAAAGCGCGTGCTGCTGTGCGATTTTGACCCGCAGGCAAACGCCACCTCCGGCTTTGGTGCGGAAAAGGGCGCGAGCAGCGGCACGAGCTACGACATCGTGCTCGGCGAAAAGGACGCGGCGTCCTGCGTCCTGCACACGCCCTACGGCGACCTCATCCCGTCGTGCTCGGCGCTGTCGGGCGCGAGCGTGGAGCTGGTGGGCGCGGACGGACGCGAATATGCCCTGCGGCGCGCCATCGAGCCGCTGCGGGAGCAATACGACTATATGTTCATCGACTGCCCGCCGTCGCTGGAGCTTTTGACGCTCAACGCCATCTGCGCCGCCGACCGCGTGCTCATCCCCGTGCAGTGCGAATATTACGCGCTGGAGGGTCTGAGTGACCTCATGCAGACGCTCCGCGCCGTCAAGCGCCGCCTGAACCCGACGATCGACGTGTTCGGCGTGCTGCTGACGATGTATGACGGGCGCACGAATTTCTCCGCGCAGGTCGCGGAGGAGGTGCGGCGCTATTTCCCCGGCAAGGTCTTTGCCGCCGTCATCCCGCGCAACGTCCGGCTGTGCGAAGCGCCCAGCCACGGAAAACCCGTTTTTGAATACGACCGCTTCAGCCGCGGCGCGCAGAGCTATGAGCAGCTCGCGCGCGAGGTGCTGGAGCGCACCTGAAAGGAGGCGGCGATATGTCCGCACAACGAGGGCTCGGCAAGGGTCTGGGCGCGCTGCTCGGCGAGAGCGCGATGCAGCCCGCGCCGGAGGGCGGCGCGCTGATGCTGGCGCTGCAAAAGGTCGAGCCGAATCCCGATCAGCCGCGGCGGCACTTTGACGAGGAGGCGCTGCAAGAGCTTGCCGATTCCATCCGGCAGCACGGCATCATCCAGCCGCTGACCGTCCGCAAGCTGCCCACGGGCTTTTACCAGATCATCGCCGGTGAGCGCCGCTGGCGCGCGGCGCGCATGGCGGGTCTGCGCGAGGTGCCCGTCACCGTCATCGAGGCCGACGACAAAACCGCGATGGAGCTGGCGCTCATCGAAAATTTGCAGCGCGCCGACCTCGATCCCATCGAAGAAGCGCGCGGCTATCAGCAGCTCATGCAGGAATACGGCATGACGCAGAGCGGCGTTGCCGAGCGCGTCGGAAAATCCCGCCCCGCCGTTGCAAACGCGCTGCGCCTGCTGGCGCTGAGCACGCCGGTGCTGGATATGGTCGCCGGCGGCGCGATCTCCGCCGGGCACGCCCGCGCGATCCTGACGCTCACCGACGAGCACGCGCAGCTCGCCGTCGCGCAGAAGGTGCGGAATTTGCAGCTTTCCGTGCGGCAGACGGAGCTGATGTGTAAAAACATGGCAAAGCCTGCTAAAAAAGCACCCCTGCCCGCCCCGGCGGTCGATTATATCGCCGTGTGCGAGCGCGACCTCAGCCGCAGCCTTGGGCGCGGCGTGAAGATCCACCACGGCAAGCGCAAGGGGCGCTTGGAGCTGGAATATTATGGTGAAGATGATCTCCAGCGCTTACTCGACGCGCTGGACACGATCGGCGGAAAGGAGAAGCCATGAGTGAACTGGAAAACGCTCCCATCGCGGAGCAGACCTCGGACACGGCACAGCAGCCCGCGCCGCCGGAGGACAAGCGGCAGCAGCCGCTGAGTGACGCCAAGAAGAACGCGCTGCTGCGCTACATGACGGTGCTGTTTGCCGTGGCGTTTTTGCTGGTGCTCGCGTCGCTGATCCTGCAAAAAAATTCGTCGCAGGAGCAGATCGGCGCGCTCAATGAGAGCAACGCCAGCGCCATCACCCGCGCCGAGCAGCTGCAAACGCAGAACCGCGATTTGCAGGATGAAGTCGCGTCCCTCAAGCAGGAGCTGGAGGACGTGCAGTCGCAGCTCGACGACCAGACCGACACGCTTGACGCGCTGCGCGATGAATACGACGCGCTGGAGCGCGAGGCGGATTCCGTGCAGGACGCGTATTCGGCGCTCATCACGGCGCTGCAATGCAAGACCCACGAGGGCAATGTGACGTATTCCAAGGCGATGGGCGCGGTCGAGCGTAACAAACAGTATCTGTCGGACGATGCAAAGGCAGCGTATGAGGCGCTGCTGACGTCGGATGAAAAAACGGAACAAAGTGAGGCAAAGCCATGATCGACATTCGATTTTTAAGAGAAAACCCGGACGTTGTCCGTGAAAACATCCGCAAAAAGTTCCAGGATGAAAAGCTCCCGCTGGTGGACGAGGTCATCGCGCTGGACGCGGCGCGCCGCGCCGCCATCGCCGAGGTCGAAAGCCTGAAGGCAGCGCGCAACAAGCTCTCCAAGGCAAACGGTCCGCTCTACGGGCGGCTGAAAAAGTGCGCGGATGATACCGAGCGCGCCGCAATCCAGGCGGAGATCGACAAAAATAACGCCGCCGTCAAAGCCGACGACGAGCGCCGCGCCGCGCTGGACGCGCAGATCGCCGAAAATGACGCGCGCATCCGCGAGATCATGTACACCATCCCGAATATCATCGACCCGTCCGTCCCCATCGGTCCGGACGACAGCCATAATGTCGAGGTGCAGCGCTTCGGCGAGCCGCTTGTGCCCGATTTTGAAGTGCCGCACCATGTGGATATTATGGCGCGCTTTGACGGCATCGACAAGGACGCCGCCGGACGCGTCGCGGGCATGGGCTTTTACTATCTGCTGGGCGATATTGCGCGCCTGCACGAGGCGGTGCTCGCCTACGCGCGCGATTTCATGATCGACCGCAAGGGCTTTACCTACGTCATCCCGCCGTTCATGATGCACGGGGACGTCGTCAAGGGCGTCATGAGCCAGACGGAGATGGACGCCATGATGTACAAGATCGAGGGCGAGGACCTGTACCTCATCGGCACGTCCGAGCACTCGATGATCGGTCGCTTCATCGACCAGATCTTGCCGGAGGCGCAGATGCCGCTCACGCTCACGTCGTACTCGCCGTGCTTCCGCAAGGAGGTCGGCAGTCACGGGCTGGAGGAGCGCGGCGTGTACCGCATTCACCAGTTTGAAAAGCAGGAGATGATCGTCGTCTGCCGCCCGGAGGAGTCGATGGATTGGTACGACAAGCTCTGGCGCAACTCCGTGGAGCTGTTCCGCGATTTTGAGATCCCCGTCCGGCAGCTTGAGTGCTGCTCCGGCGACCTTGCCGACCTCAAGGTCAAGTCGTGCGACATCGAGGCGTGGAGTCCGCGGCAGCAGAAATATTTTGAGGTCTGCTCGTGCTCGAACCTCGGCGACGCGCAGGCGCGCCGCCTGAACATCCGCATCCGCGGCGAGGACGGTAAGACGTATCTTGCCCACACCCTCAATAACACCTGCGTCGCGCCCCCCAGAATGCTCATCGCATTTTTGGAGAACCATTTGCAGGCGGACGGCAGCGTCACCATCCCGAAGTGTCTCCAGCCGTACATGGGCGACAAGGAAGTGCTGATCCCGAAGCATTGAGAAAAGCCCGCCGAGAGGCGCTTGGCTCTCCCTTTGGGAGAGCTGTCGCCGAAGGCGACTGAGAGGGTACTTGGCTCTCCCTCTGGGAGAGCTGTCGCCGAAGGCGACTGAGAGGGTACTTGGCTCTCCCTCTGGGAGAGCTGTCGCCGAAGGCGACTGAGAGGGTCTTCCTTGTTTCCCTCTCCGTCCTTCGCTGCGCTCGGACACCTCCCCCAAAGGGGGAGGCAAGGGCGTGCACCGCACCGGCGGATTTGCAAAAGTCAAAGGCTTCCCCTCGGGGGGAAGCTGTCACCGAAGGTGACTGATGAGGGGAAAACTCAAGGTTTTTGAGCTGCATCGCGTTTCTGGGCTGAAACGTGGCTGCATCTCAAAACGTACAGTCCTTCTCCTCATCCGGCGCTTCGCGCCACCTTCCCCTCAAGGGGAAGGCTTTGGATCGTGCAAAGACAAGAGAAAAGGAGAGACCCCATGAAAAAATTCTTCGCGGAGTTTAAGGAATTTATCTCGCGCGGGAACGTGCTGGACATGGCGATCGGCGTCATCATCGCGACCGCGTTCGGCAAGATCACCGCGAGTCTGGTCAGCGACGTGTTCATGCCGTTCATCGGCTGGCTGATCGGCGGCGTCGATCTGTCGGCGCTGAACATCACGCTCAAGCCAGGCACGTTTGATGCCGCCGGCGAAGTCGTGACCGAGCCGGTCGTCATGGGCATCGGTACGTTCCTCTCGACCGTTATCGACTTCCTTCTGGTGGCGTTCGTGGTGTTTTTGATCGTCAAGGCGTTCAATACCGCCAAAAAGAAGCTTGAAAAGCCCGCTGAGGAAGCCCCCGCCGCACCCCCCGAGCCGAGCAATGAAGAAAAGCTGCTCATCGAAATCCGGGATCTGCTGAAGGAGAAAAAGTAATCGTAAAGCGCCCTCCCATTTGGGAGGGCGCTTTGTTTTTGGGGAGCGCCGTCGGGTTTGTAGAAGTTCCTTGGCTCCCCCTCTGAGAGAGGCAAGGGTGCAATGTAAAACCGAGGAGAGGCATTCGCCTCTCCTCGGTTTTTACTTAAACTTCTGCCATTCCCGCACCGCCTGCTGATCGCAGCGGTTATTTTTTTCGTTTGCGGCGTGACCCTTGACCCAGTGGTAGTGCAGCTCGTGCTGGCTGACCAGCCCCAGCAGCAGCTCCCAGAGGTCGGGGTTGAGGGCGGGCTTTTTGTCGGATTTCACCCAGCCGCGCTTGCGCCAGCCCCATGCCCAGCCCTTTTCCAGCGCATCGATGACGTATTTGGAATCGGAATACAGCTCCACCACGCACGGCTCCTTCAGCGCCAGCAGCGCCTGAATGACCGCCGTCAGCTCCATGCGGTTGTTCGTGGTGACCGCCTCGCCGCCGGAGATCATTTTCTCCACGCCGCCGTATTCCAAAATCGCCGCCCAGCCGCCCGGACCGGGATTGCCGGAGCACGCGCCGTCGGTGTAGACGGTCACGGTCTTCATGCCGGCTCCTCCGGGGTATCGCCTGCGGCTTCCTCGTCCTCGCGATCCACGCGGCTGACGGAAATGACCTGATTTCCCTCGCCGAGGCGCATGAGAATGACGCCCTGCGTGCCGCGCTTGTAGGTGTTGATGTCCGCCGCCGCCATGCGGATGAGCACGCCGCCGTTTTCGATGAGCATCACGTCGTCGCCGTCGTCCACGATGGCGACGCCCGCGACCTGCCCGGTCTTGGCGGTGAGATTGTAGTTTTTAAGACCCTTGCCGCCGCGGCTCTGCGCGCGCTTTTCGCCCGCGTCGTCGCCGCGCAGGTATTCCTCCAGCGCCGTGCGCTTGCCGTAGCCGTTCTGCGTCACGGTCAAAAGCTCCTTGCCTGGCTCTGCGATGCCCGCGCCGACGATGTAGTCGCCGCCTGAGAGCGCCATGCCGCGCACGCCCGCCGCGTCGCGCCCCATCACGCGCACGTCGGTCTCGCAGAAGCAGATTGCCATGCCGCCCGCCGTTGCGAGAATGATGTTGTTTTCGCCGCTTGTTTTGAGCACGGCGATCAGCTCGTCGTCCTCGGCGATCGTCAGCGCGCGGATGCCCGCCTTGCGCGCGGTGTACAGCGCCGACAGCTCCAGACGCTTGACCGTCGCGTTTTTCGTGACGAGCATCAGATAGTCCTCGTCAAAATCGTGCACGGTGATGCCCGCCGTCACACGCTCGCCCGCCTCCAGCGGCAGGATGTTGACGATATTTGTGCCCTTCGCGGTGCGTCCCGCCTCCGGGATCTGATAGCCCTTGCGCCGGTGCACGCGCCCGCGGTTCGTGAAGAACAGCAGATAGTCGTGCGTGGAGGCGGAGAACACGCTCTCCACAAAGTCCTCCTCGCGCGTCGTCATCCCGGTCACGCCGCGCCCGCCGCGCCGCTGCGCGCGGTACGTCGCCGCCGGGACGCGCTTGATATACCCCGCGTGCGAGAGCGTAAAGACGCACTGCTCCTCCTCGATGAGATCCTCGATGTCCAGCTCGTCCTCGACGTCCTGAATTTCGGTCTTGCGCTCGTCGCCAAACCTGTCGCGGATGGCGATGAGTTCCGATTTCAGCACGCCCTTGAGCATTTCCTCGCTGGAAAGCAGCTCGCGGTAATATGCGATGCGCTTTTCCAGCTCGTCGTATTCGTTTTGCAGCTTCTCGCGCTCCAAGCCTTGCAGGCGCTTGAGCTGCATATCCAGCACGACCTGCGCCTGAATTTCGGACAGGTCAAAGCGCGCCATCAGGCGCTCCTTCGCGTCGTCGTATGCCTCGCGGATGGTCTTGATGACCTCGTCGATGTTCTCCTCCGCGATGAGCAGACCCTGCAAAACGTGCTGGCGCTCCAGCGCCTTTTTGAGGTCAAACTGCGTCCGGCGGGTGATGATCTGCTCCTGATAGGCGAGATATTCGTCCAGAATGTGGCGCAGCGAGAGGATCTTCGGCTGCTTCTGGTCATTGACAAGCGCCAGCATCGTCACGCCGAAGGTCGTCTGCATCTGCGTCTGCGCAAAGAGGCGGTTGAGCACGACCTGCGGGTTCGCGTCTTTCTTCAGTTCAATGACGATGCGCATCCCGTTGCGGTCTGTTTCGTCGCGGATGTCGGAGATGCCCTCCAGCCGCTTCTCGCGCACCTGCTCCGCCATAGCGGCGATGAGCTGGCGCTTGTTGACCTGATAGGGAAGCTCCGTGACGATGATCCGCTCGCGGTTCTGCCCGTATTCCTCAAACTCGGCGCGGGCGCGGACGGTGATCTTGCCGCGCCCCGTGGCATACGCCGCGCGGATGCCGCTGCGCCCCATGATGATGCCCTTCGTCGGGAAATCAGGACCCTTGACGTATTCCATCAGGTCCGCCAGCTCCGCCTCGGGGTTATCGAGGATGCAGACGCACGCGTCGATGACCTCGCGCAGGTTGTGCGGCGGGATATTCGTCGCCATGCCGACGGCGATGCCCGCCGAGCCGTTTACCAGCAGGTTCGGAAAGCGCGCCGGGAGCACGCGCGGCTCTTTTCTCGATTCGTCAAAGTTCGGGTCCCAATCGACGGTGTCCTTTTCGATGTCGCGCAGCATCTC
Organism: Clostridiales bacterium; assembly: GCA_022779365.1. Classification (GTDB taxonomy): domain Bacteria; phylum Bacillota; class Clostridia; order Oscillospirales; family Oscillospiraceae; genus CAG-170. The sequence continues at coordinate 18,041 of JALFSI010000021.1, read as the reverse complement.
GTTCGAGAGCTTCGACATCCGCGCTTCGGTGTAGCGGTACGCCGCCGGGGGGTCGCCATCGACCGAGCCGAAGTTGCCGTGCCCGTCCACGAGCGGATAGCGCATGGAAAAATCCTGCGCCATGCGCACCATTGCGTCATACACCGACGCGTCGCCGTGCGGATGATACCGACCCAGCACGTCGCCCACGCAGGTGGCGGATTTTTTAAACGGCTTGTCGGCGGTCAGGTTATCCTCGTACATGGCGTAGAGGATGCGCCGGTGCACGGGCTTTAAGCCGTCGCGCACATCGGGCAGGGCTCTGCCGACAATGACGGACATGGCGTAGTCGATGTAGGAGCTTTTCATCTCCTGCACCAGCTCCGATTCCACGATCGCCTGCTCCGGGAACAAAATGTCCTCGGGCTTGTAGTCTTTCTTGTGTGCCATAAAACGTCTCCTTTTCAAACGCAGGAGTTAAAATCGTAAGGGTCTTGGCTCTCCCTTTGGGAGAGCTGTCGCCGCAGGCGACTGATGAGGGTACTTGGCTCTCCCTCTGGGAGAGCTGTCAGCGAAGCTGACTGAGAGGGTCTTCCTTACTTACCCTCTCCGTCCTCGCTGCGCTCGGACACCTCCCCCAAAGGGGGAGGCAAGGGTGCGCAGTGCACGGGCGGGTTTGTGAAAGTCCAAGGCTTCCCCCTGGGGGGAAGCTGTCACCGAAGGTGACTGATGAGGGGAAGGGTTCTTATTTTTGAGCTGCCGCCACGTTTACACCATTCAAAGGCTTCCCTTGGTGACCAAGGTAGCGAAGCGGCGGCGTGGTACTGAATGACAGCCCGGTGGGCTGTCAGACCCACGCCGTGACCGAGCCGCAGCGAGACGCTGTCAGCGAAGCTGACTGAAGGGATCAGAACGTCGCAGGTTCGCAGAGCGCCACCCCGCGGTGCGGCAAAACGTACACCTTCTCATCCCTTCCGGGTTCGCTTCGCTCACCCACCTCCCCTTGGTCACCAAGGGGAGGCTTTGGTGCGGTGCAAACTATCAAATATCCAAATTCACCACATATTTTGCATTTTCCTCGATGAACTCCTTGCGCGGCTCGACCGCCTCGCCCATGAGGACGGTGAAGATCTGATCCGCAGCCACGGCGTCGTCGAGCGTGATGCGGCGCAGCGTCCGGGTGGTGGGGTCCATCGTCGTTTCCCACAGCTCGTGCGGGTTCATCTCGCCAAGACCCTTAAACCGCGAAATATCGACCTTCGCGTTGGGGTTATCGGCGCGCAGCTCGGCAGAAATCTGATCGCGCTCCGGGTCGGAGTACGCCACGCGCTGCGTTTTGCCGCGCGTGAGCTTATAAAGCGGCGGCACGGCGGAGTAAACATAGCCCTGCTCGATGAGCGGCCGCATAAAGCGGAAGAAGAACGTCAGCAGGAGCGTGCGGATATGGCTGCCGTCCACGTCGGCATCCGCCATAATGATGATCTTGTGATAGCGCAGCTTTTCCAGATTAAACTCGTCGCCGATGCCCGCGCCGAGCGCGGTGATGACGGGCTGGAGCTTGTCGTTGCCGTACACGCGGTCGGCGCGCGCCTTCTCCACGTTCAGCATCTTGCCCCACAGCGGCAGGATCGCCTGAAAGCGCGAGTCGCGCCCCTGCGTCGCCGAGCCGCCTGCGGAGTCGCCCTCGACGATGTAGAGCTCAGTCAGCGCCGGGTCGCGGTCGTTGCAGTCGCGCAGCTTGTCGGGCATCTGCCCGGACTCCAGACCCGTTTTGCGGCGGATGGCGTCCTTTGCCTTGCGCGCCGCCTCGCGCGCGCGGCTCGCCATCATCGCCTTTTCCAGAATGAGCTTGCCCACGGCGGGATGCTCCTCCAGATAGATCGTGAGCTGCTCGGTCACGATGGAATTGACGAGCGTGCGCATGGTGGCGTTGCCGAGCTTTGCCTTCGTCTGCCCCTCAAACTGCGCGTCGGTGAGCTTGACGGACACAATGGCGGTCAGCCCCTCGCGCACATCGTCGCCGGAGACCTTGTCGTCATTTTTGAGGATGCCCTTCTGCACGCCGTAGCTGTTGAGCACGTTCGTCAGCGCCCGCTTGAAGCCCTCCTCGTGCATACCGCCCTCCGGCGTGTGGATGTCGTTTGCAAACGAGACGATCGTCTCGGCATACGAGTCGTTATACTGCACGGCGATCTCGGCGGAGTCGTCGCCCTTTTTGCCGGACATATAGATGACGTCCTCGTGCAGCGGCGTTTTGTGGCGGTTATACCAGCGCGCGAACTCGCGGATGCCGCCCTCGTAGCACATCGCGTCGCGCCGCTCCTTTTCCGGCTTTTCCTCTGCCTCGCGGCGCTCGTCCGCGATGCAGATGTGCAGCCCCGCGTTTAAGAATGCCTGCTCGCGCATCCGCGTGTGCAGAATTTCGTAATCGTATTCCAGCGTGTCGAACATCTCGCCGTCGGGTTTAAAGGTGACGGTCGTGCCGTGCTTGTCGGTCGTGCCGATCACGCGCATTTCCTGGGTAATTGCGCCGCGCGAGAATTTCATCTGATAGATTTTCCCGTCGCGGCAGACCTCGACCTCCAGCCACTCCGACAGCGCGTTTACGACCGACGCGCCCACGCCGTGCAGACCGCCGGAGACCTTGTAGCCCCCGCCGCCGAACTTGCCGCCCGCGTGCAGCACCGTGAACACGACCTCAAGAGCCGGCTTGCCGGTCTGCGGTTGAATGTCCACGGGGATGCCGCGCCCGTCGTCCTCGACGGTGATGGTGTTGCCCTCGTTGATGGTCACGCGGACGTGCCGGCAGTAGCCCGCCAGCGCCTCGTCGATAGAGTTATCGACGATCTCATAGACAAGATGGTGCAGCCCCGAGCTGCTGGTCGAGCCGATATACATACCGGGGCGCTTGCGCACCGCCTCCAGCCCCTCCAGCACCTGGATCTGACTGCCGCCATATTCCTGTTCGTTGTTTTGGATCTGTTCGCTCATAAAAAGCTCCTCTCAGCTTGCATATACGATCAGTCGCCCAGTTCCGCCGCACCCAAAAGGCTTCCCCTCGGGGGGAAGCTGTCGCCGGAGGCGACTGATGAGGGGAAAGGTCGTTATTTCTGAGCTGTCACGCGTTTCGTCGTAACGTAGGGGCGGGGCTTGCCCCGCCCGCCGTTTTTTTGGCAGCGCCGATTTGCAGAAGTCCCTTGGCTCTCCCTCCGGGAGAGCTGTCAGCGAAGCTGACTGAGAGGGTGCTTGGCTCTCCCTTTGGGAGAGCTGTCGCCGAAGGCGACTGAGAGGGTCTTCATGACTGACCCTCTCCGTCCTTCGCTGCGCTCGGGCACCTCCCCCAAAGGGGGAGGCAAGGGTGCGCCGCAAACCAGTCCCTATTCTTCAAATTTCTTTTGCAGCACCTGCGCGCTGTTTTTCGTCAGATACACCCGCTGCATCCCATATTCCTGCGTTAAAATAAACGCTTTGGGCAGCGAATCGGTTGCTTCCACGACCTCGCCCGCTGCCTCGGCGCGGGATAAAAACGCGCGGGACTGCTTGGACCAGCTCACGTTATCCAGATCAAAAATGCCGATCACCGCGCTCTCGCGCACCGACAGTTCCAGTCCGATCTCCCGAAACATCTCATCCCTCCCGCAGCGCGCCTGCCGCGATGTGCATGGTTTTTCCAAGGTCTGTCAGGCGGTCTGTTTCGCAGCAGGTGATGAACACCTGCCCGGTGCGAATTTGATTCAGCACAAAATCCTGCCGCCGCGCGTCCAGCTCCGACAGCACGTCGTCCAGCAGCAGCACCGGCTCTTCGCCCGTGTCGCGCCGCAGCAGCTCCCGCTCGGCGAGCTTCAGGCTGATGGACGCCGTGCGCGTCTGCCCCTGTGAGGCAAAGCTCTTGACGGGCTTTTCGTCAATGGACGCCTCAAAATCATCCTTATGCGGTCCTGTCAAGCACTGACCAGACTCCAGCTCCGCACGGTAATGCCGCTCCTGATGAAGGAGTATCGCCTCAAACAGCTCTTTTCGCGGCGCGAACGGGTCGTCGATGGTCGAAACGGTCTGATAGCGCAGCCGGAGCTGCTCCCGCCCGCCCGAAAATTCACGGTGATACGTCTCCGCCGCCGCCTCCAGCGCACAAAGATAGCGCGCGCGGTACTCGATCAGCACCGCGCCCACCTGCGCCATGCGATAATTATATTCCGGCAGCGGCTCTAAAAGCGACGGCATGACGGCGCAGTCCTTTAAAATGCGGCTTTTCTGCTCCTGCAAGCGCCCGTACTCCGCCAGCGCCGCGGCGTATGCCGGGCGGAGCTGGCACAGTGCCGTGTCGAGGAGCTTGCGCCGTCCCGCCGCGCCGCCGCGCAGCACCTGCAGCTCCTCCGGGCAGAACAGCACCGTGGTCAGCACGCCGGACAGCCCCGCCGCCGACTTCTGCTTCACGCCGCCGATGTAGAGCTGCCGCGGACGCCGCGCGGCAAAAAGCACCGCGCGCAGCGTCTGTTCGCGCGCCGCGCCCGTGATCTCCGCCTGCAAATCGCAGAACTCCGCGCCAAAGCGGATCAGCTCCTGCGGCTTTGCCGTGCGGAAGCTCCGCCCGGTCGATAAATACCCGATCGCCTCCAGCAGATTCGTCTTGCCCTGCGCGTTGTCGCCGACGAGCAGATTCACGCCCGGCACAAATTCGGCGTCCAAGTGCTCATAATTACGGAAATCATACAGCCGCAGCCGGTCGAGCCTCATGCGTCCGTCTCCGCCACGCGCCAGGTGTTCTGCAAAAACGTGACCGTGTCGCCCGGGCGCAGCTTCCTGCCCCGCTGCGTGCATGGTTCATTGTTCACCTGCACCTCGCCGTTTACGATAAAGTTTTTCGCCATACCGCCGGATTCGACGGCGTTTGCGAATTTGAGAAAATCCTGTAATTTAATAAATTCCGTTGTGATGGGAATGCTGATCGGCGCATCCGACAGCTTTTTTGTCACCCGAACTTTCATCCTACTCCCCCGCCTTCAGCCGCACCGGCAGCACCATGTACGAGTATTTTCCGCTGCCGTCGCACGGATTGAGCACGATCGGGCTGAGCCCGTTGATGAGCTCCAGCGAGACCTCCTCCGTCGGCACGGCGCGCAGCGCGTCCAGCAGATATTTGCAGTTGAAGCCGATCTCAAGGTCCTTGCCGTCGCCCGCGATGGGGCACACGTCGTGCGCCTCGCCGATGGTGGATGTGGTGCGGAAATCAACCTCGTTGTGACCCAGACGGCAGCGCACCGGGCTTTTGAGCTTTTCGGAGATGATGAGCCCCACGCGCTCGATGGAGTCGGTGATCTGCGAGACATTCGCCGTCACGCGGATGGGATTGTCCTGCGGCAGCACCTTGCGCCAGTCGAGGAACTCGCCGTCGAGAATGCGGCACACGAGCGTCGCATCGCCCATCTTGAACAGGATGTGCTTCGTGCCAAGGTAAATGACCGCGTCGTCGGTGTCGTCCGTCAGGATCTTTTCGCATTCCTTGAGCGCCGCCGCCGGGGCGACGAAGCGCAGCTTACGCTGCAAGCTCTCTTCCGGGAAATAACGCCGCAGCGCCAGCCGGTAGCCGTCCACCGCCACGACCGTGACGCTCTCGTCCTCGATCTCAAACAGGCAGCCGGTGTGCACCGGGCGCGCGAAATTCTCGCTTGCCGAAAAGATCGTGCCGGAGATCATCTCGCGCAGCTCCGTCTGCGGGATGCGGATGCCCTTGTCGGATTCCACATCCGGCAGCTCCGGGTAATCGTCGGCGCTGGTCGCTGTGATGGTGAACGACGAGATGCCGCCGCGGATGGAGACCTTGTAGCTCTCATCCACCTGCACGCTCACCGTATCGTCCGGCAGCTTGCGGATGATGTCAAAGAACAGCCGCGCGGGCATGATGCACGCGCCCGGCTCGGCGATGTCGGCGTCCAGACCGACGGTGATGCCCGTTTCCAGATTGTAGCCCGTCAGCATGACCTTAAACTCGCCCGCCTTCAGCAAAATGCCCTCCAACGCGGGGATGGCGCTCTTCTGCGCCACCGTGCGCGAGGCGACGGAGATCGCCGAGACGAGCCGGACTTTTTCACAGGTGAATTTCATTTCAGCACCTCTTTCCCCCTTCTTTTAAAGAAAGGAAGGGAATATATTCGTAGTAAGACGTAGTAGGACGTTCGATCTGTGGAAAACCCCAAAACAGCCAGTTACTGCAAGGACTTTTTATCCACAGGTCTGTGTGAACAAACCCTGACCTTTCCACAGCCCCCGCCGTGAAACATCCGTTTCACAGGATTCCACATTATGCCCGTGCACAAAACACAAACCGTGTGGATAAGTTGCACGCACCGTACTGGCAGACTTGCAGAAGTCCAAGGCTTCCCTTAGTGACCAAGGGGAGGCTTTGGTGCATTCGTTTTCGCCGATGGTGCGCCCGTGTTCACAGGTGCGTCCTGCCGGGCGGACAGAGTCGTCCGCCCCTACGGGTGCGTACCGCTTCGCATTGGTGCGCCCGTATCCGCAACGTTGTACGGCGCGGGAGAGGTAGAACCTCTCCCCTACGCAGCGGGGGTAAATTTACTGTTACAGCCGATTATTGATGCTCGCCGTAATATCGCGGAGCGTATCATTTACGGGGCTTCTGCGGTCGAGCAGCGCGGCATCGATCTTCTTGAGTGAATGGATGACCGTCGCGTGATCGCGCCCGAACTCGCGCCCAATCTCCGGCAGCGACAGATTCGTCATCTTGCGAATTAAATACATCGCGATCTGCCGCGCCTCCACGGTCGCCTTATTTTTGAGCGTCCCGCGCAGCACCTGCTCTTCAATCGAATAGAACCGGCAGACCTCCGAAATGATGATCGCCGGCGTGGGGATCGCCTCGGTCTCGCCCTTATGCATATCCTTGATGCACCGCGCAACGTGCGGCACGTCCATCACCAGCATCGACAGATCGTGATATGCCTTGAGCCGCTTGACCGTGCCCTCGATCTGGCGGATGTTCGTCGTGATGTTCTCGGCGATGTACGCGCATACCTCCGGCGGCATTTTAAGCCCGATGCTGTCGCATTTGTTCGTGATGATGGCAAGTCTTGTTTCATAATCCGGGGGAGTAATATCTGCCAGCAGACCCCACTCAAAGCGCGTTTTCAGCCGGTCCTCCAGCTTCAGCATCTCCTTCGGCGGACGGTCGGCGGTCAGTACGATCTGGTGGTGATTTTCCCACAGCGTGTTGAACGTGTGGAAAAATTCCTCCTGTGTGGATTCCTTGCCCGCGATGAACTGAATATCGTCCACCAAAAACAGGTCCGCGCCGCGGTATTTGTTGCGGAACTCGACGTTCTGCCCCTTTTTGACCGACTCGATCAGCTCGTTCGTGAACTGGTCGCCCTTGATGTACACGATGTTGTAATCGGGGTGCGTCTTGCGAAGCTGTGCCGCGATGGCGTACAGCAGATGCGTTTTGCCAAGCCCCGACGGACCGTAAATGAACAGCGGGTTGTAGGAATCGGCGGGCTTGTTCGCCACCGCCAGCGCCGCTGCGTGGGCAAAGCGGTTCGACGGACCGACCACGAACGTATCGAATGTGAACTGCGGATTGTTGTCCACAAAATCGCCCGCGCCGCCGCTGTTCTGGAAGCTCTCCAGCTCATCCTCGCATAAAACGACGAGCTCCGGCACGCGGTCAAACAGCTCTGCGAGCGCCCCGCGGATGTAATCGCCGCAGCGCGTGCGGATAAAATCGCGCCGGAATGCCGTGGGCGTGTACAAAACGAGCCGCTTTTCCGTCAGCTCGACGACCTCCGCGTCGTCAAACCAGGCAGACACGATCTCCCCGGTCAGCCGGCTTTCCATATAGCTCAAGACGCGCGCCCAAACATACGCCGAAGAGTACACCGCAAAGCCCCCTTTTTCTCCGAATTTGACAGAAAAAAATTCTGAAAAATCGCAAAATCATGCGACGATATTGTACCACAAAAACGCCGCTTTTGCAAGGGATACATTATTAAATAAAAAACTGGTGCACACAACCGTGCAACCAAAACGGATAAAATGACAAAAAACGCCCACGCCGCCGCTTCGCTACCTTGGTCACCAAGGGGAGGCTTGGGTGCGCAGCAGTCCCGTCCTTGCAAAAAACCGCCGGAGGGGGTATCCCTCCGGCGGTCAGCCATTTTACAAATATTCCTTCAGCACGCGCACCAATCTCAGCGCTGCCCTCTCATACTCCGTCCTTGATGCTTCTGCGCTCAGCCGCTCACCCTCCGTCAAAAACGCACCCGGATAGCGCCAGTCGATGATCTTCGCCCGCACGGCGGGGGAATCCTCCGTCACGCCGTCCGGGAGCAGGAGCGCGCGGTATGCGCCCGCCGCGCCGCGCTGGGCGTCCTGCGGAAGCTCCGGGAGGACCGGGGCGGCATTCGTCCACACGCCCTCGCCAAACGCCGCCGCCAGCGCCGCGCCGACCGCGGGCACGGGCGACCAGTCCGCGATTCTCGGCGCGATGCACCACACCGCGCCGTATTCGCGCGCCTCGCGCCCGACCGCCGCGCCGACCGCGCGCACGAGCGCCGGGTCAAAGCTGCACGCCAGCAGCGCCGCCGCCGGGAACGCCGTGCAGTTCTGCCGCCGCGCGACGTGCCCCTCTTCATCCAGAATTTCCGCTTCGAGGGACAGACTTGTCCCGCCGCCGCAGACCGCCGCCGCCGCGATGCCGTACTCCGGCAATCCGGGCGTCTGCCACAGTGCGCCTTCAACGCCCCCCTCCGGGGCTTCCAGCGCGCCGCACAGCCGCCGCAGCTCCAGATCGTCCAGCGCCGCGATCAGCGAGAACACCGAGCACTCGCCGCGCCGCAGCTCCGCGAGGTCATGCGCCTGCCCGTCGCCGCGGCAGCCGGTGAAGCGGTCGCCCCGCCGCCGTGCCACGCGCGGCAAATTGCGGTTTTGCAGGCGCATCGCGCGCCCCCGCACCGCCGCCAGAGCCTCCTGCTCGTCTGCCGTCAAAGCGGGGGCGGCAGGGTCGGAAGCATCGTCAATTTGTCCGCCGGGGGCGCACGCCTGCACGATGGCGCTGTGCGGCACGAGCACGCTGCCCGCCGCGCAGGCGCTTGCCGCGTTTGTGCCGATGTAAAAGTCGTAGTATCCCGCGCCCAGCACATACCCGGCGCTCTCGGCGCGCCGTACGGCGCAGTCCGCGATGGAAAATTCGACCGTGACCACCTGTCCCTCACCCGGCGCGAGCAGCCGCGTCTTCTGCCAGCCCATCAGGCGGCGGACAGAATGTCCGCCTTGTGCGGGCAGATCGCACCAGACCTGCACCAGCTCCTGCGCCGGCTGTGATTCGGAATGATTCTCGATTTGTGCCGTCAAAATGACGCGGCAGCCGTCCAGCGCCGCCGAATAGCCGACGATCTCCGGCGCGCCGTAGCCCAGTCCCCAGCCGAACGGGAAGTCTCCCCACGCGTGCGCCAAACGCCCCGTAGGCACGATTTTTCCCGTCAAAAGGTCGCACAGCGCCGCGCCCATCTCCTGCCCGCCAAGTCCCGCGTACACGATCGCGGGGCACTGCGTCGCCTCACCAAGTTCGATGCCCAGCGGCGTGTTGAGAACCAGCACCGTCCGCTCAAACACCGCGCAGACGCGCCGGAGGAGCGCCAGTTCGTGCTCGGTCAGTGTCCGCGTGTCGCGGTCAGACCGCGCAATGACCACGATCGCCGCGGCGTTTTCCTCCCGCAGGCGCGACAGGTCGAGCGCGGCGGCGTCCAGTTCCCCGTCGAGGGGGTCTTTGAGTGCCGCGTTGCGATAGCGGTGCGCCAACAGACCGTCCGGGACAATGCGGCGGCTCGCGCAGAGCGCGTCCAGAATGTTCCCCTTTTTCCAGGGGTGAATGTCCGCTGAACAAAGACACGTCCGAATCTGCCCCGCGCCGAACACGGCGACGGGCATGGGCGTGCCGTCCTCCAGCGGCAGCAGCGGCAGCGTGCCGCCCGTGTTTTTGAGCAGCACCATGCTCCCGGCGGCGGCAGTGCGCGCCAAAAGCGCGTGATCGGACATTCTGGGCGTGATCTCCATGGCATCCTCCATCCGCACCCAACGCGGGCGCGGTTTTTTATTCAAGAAAAGTATACCATAAATTTCGGCTGGAAGCAATCCCAAGACGTGACGGTTTTGCACGCGTATTGTAGGGGCGGACGCCCCTGTCCGCCCGGCAGTACGCACCTGCAAAATTGGATGCACCAATGCGAATCCGCACAACGTTTGTAGGGGTCGATGTGGGCATCGACCATGTCAGACCCTCTCAGTCGCCTACGGCGACAGCTCTCCCAAAGGGAGAGCCAAGGAACTTCTGCAAATCCGCCGCTGCCTCAGAAAAACGCCCCCGAACGGCATTGCCGTTCGGGGGCACTTCTTATCCCTCGCTGACAATTTGAATCCCCGCGGACGCGCCGATGCGATCCGCGCCGGCGGCGATCATTCTGAGCGCCGTCTCGCGGTCACGGATGCCGCCGGCTGCCTTGACCTGCACGGCGGACGAGACGCTTTTGCGCATGAGCGCCACGTCGTGCTCCGTTGCGCCGCCGCTTGAGAAGCCGGTGGACGTCTTGACGAACGCCGCGCCGACGGACTCGGCAAGCTGACAGGCGCGCACCTTTTCCGCATCCGTGAGCAGGCACACCTCGAGGATGACCTTCACGATCGCGCGGCCCGTCACCGCCTCCACCACCGCACCGATCGTTTCGCGCACGGTCTCGTCGTCGCCCGACTTGAGCGCGCCGATGGGGAGCACCATGTCGATCTCCGACGCGCCGTCCTCGGCGGCGCAGCGCGCCTCATACGCCATGGCGCGCGGCGACATCGCGCCCAGCGGGAAGCCGACCACGCAGCACACGGCGACGCCGCGTCCGCGCAGGCATTCATGCGCGAGCTTTGCGTAGCAGCTATTGACGCACACGGACGCGAACTGGTATTCCTCCGCCTCCGCGCAGAGCTTTTTGATCTGCTCAGGCGTTGCGTCGGCTTTTAAGAGCGTGTGGTCGATGTATTTTGCAAGCGGTTTTTTGAGCTGAACTTCTGCCATAAAGCATTCCTCCTGATAAAAGAGCTGCCCCGCCCAGCGGGGCAGCTTTATTATAGCAGAAATGCGCTCAACCTGCAAACTGCGAATTATACAGCTCGGCGTAGAAGCCGCCTTTTTCGAGTAATTGCTCGTGCGTGCCGCTCTCCACCACGTCGCCGCCGCGCATGACCAAAATCAGGTCTGCGTTGCGGATGGTGGAAAGCCTGTGCGCGATGACAAAGCTCGTGCGGTCCGCCGTCAGCTCGTCCATCGCGCGCTGGATGAGCACCTCCGTGCGCGTATCGACGGAGCTGGTCGCCTCGTCGAGAATGAGCATCGGCGCGTCCTGGAGCATCGCGCGGGCGATGGTGAGAAGCTGCTTCTGCCCGGCGGAGATGGTGGTCGCCTCGGTCAGCTCGGTGTCAAAGCCGTGCGGCAGGCTGTGCACAAATTTATCAAGGCCGCACGCGCAGCAGACGCGCTCAAGCTGCTCATCGGTCACATTTTCGAGGTTATAGACGAGATTTTCGCGGATCGTGCCCTCAAACAGCCAGGTGTCCTGCAGGACCATGCCGAACAGGCTGTGCACCTGATGGCGCGGAATATCGGCAAGGTTTTCGCCGTCGATCAGAATTTCGCCGCCCGTGAGGTCATAAAAGCGCATGAGCAGGTTCACCATCGTGGTCTTGCCCGCGCCGGTGGGACCGACGATGGCGACCTTCTGCCCCGGCTTTACCTCGGCGGAGAAGTCGCGGATGATGGGCTTGTCCGGCGCGTCGGGATAGCGGAACTGCACATGGCGGAAGCTCACCGCGCCGCGCCCGATGTTGGCTTTTTCGGGGAGCTGCGCCTCATCCGGCAGCTCCTCGGTCTGCAAAAATTCAAAAATGCGGTGCGCCGAGGCGGACGCGGTCTGCAAATTCGTCAGCCCCTGCGCGATCTGTCCGAGCGGCGTCGTGACCAGCCGCACATACAGGATGAACGACACGATCACGTCAAAGCCGATCGTCCCCGCCAGCGCCATCGCCGCGCCGAGCACGCACACGGCGACATAGGCGACGTTGCTGACCACGTTGATCATCGGCTGCATGATGCCGGACAGGAACTGCGAGCGCCAGTTCGCGTCGTACACGGCGGCGTTCAGCTTGTCAAACGCCGCGCCCACGGGCGCTTCCGCGCGGCTCAGACGCACAACGGTATGCCCGGAGTACATCTCCTCGATGTACCCGCCAAGCTCGCCCAGCGCCGTCTGACGGGCTGCAAAATACCTCTGCGAGCGCAGCATCACGATGCCAGCCGCGATCAGCCCCACGAGCGTTACGCCCAGCGCCGCCAGCGCCAGCCGCCACTCGGTCAGGAGCATCATCACAACGCAGCCGACAAACTGCGTCCCGGCGCTGATGACCGTGGGCAGCGCGTTCGTCAGCCCCTGCTGGAGCGTGGACACGTCGTTCGTGATGCGGCTCAAAATATCGCCCTGCGCGTGGAAATTGAAGTATTTCTGCGGCACGACGTTGATCTTCCGCGACAGCTCGCCCCGCATCTGATAGGACATTTTGAGCGTCACGTCCGCCATCAGATAGTGCTGCATAAACGTACACAGCGCGCTGAACAGATACACGATCACCAGCAGCACGCCGATGCGCGCGATGGCGGCAAGGTCGATCGTGCCATCCAGACCGCTTGAGATGAGGGCGGCAATTTTTCCGATCTGCCCCGGACCGACGATCGTCAGCGCCGTGCCGAGCATGGCGAGGACGAGCGCGACGATGATGAGCGGCAGCGATTTTTTGAGGTACGCCGCCGTGCGCCGCAGCGCGGGCAGAATGCCGGGGGCGGCGGTGTTTTTACGCTTCATGTGCCGCGCCTCCTTCCTGCTGCTCCTGCTGCGAGAGCTGCGAGCTTGCGATCTCGCGGTACACCTCGCACGAGCGCAGCAGCTCCTCATGCGTGCCGCGCCCGACGATCTCGCCGCGCTCCAAAACGAGAATTTCATCCGCGTGGCGGATGGTGCTGATGCGCTGGGCGACGATGACCTTCGTCACGCCCGCCATCTGCGCCGCCAGCCCCGCGCGGAGCTTCGCGTCCGTGCGGTAGTCGAGCGCGGAGAACGAGTCGTCAAACACCAGAATTTCCGCCCCGCGCGCCAGCGCCCGCGCGATGGCAAGGCGCTGCTTCTGCCCGCCGGAGACGTTGCGCCCGAGCTGGGCGATGCGGTGCTGCGCACCCTCCGGGTAGCTGTTTACAAATTCCGCCGCCTGCGACAGGTCGAGCGCTTTTTGAAGAGTTTCGTCCGTCTCCGGCGCGCAGCCGCTGCCGAAAAAGACGTTCGACTGCACCGTGCCGGAGAAGAGCGTCGCCCTCTGCGTCACATAGCCGAGGCGGTCATAGAGCGCATCGAACGTAAACTCGCGCACATCGCGCCCGTCCACGAGCACCTGCCCGCCGGTCACGTCATAAAAGCGCGGGATCAGCCCGATGAGCGTCGATTTGCCGCTGCCCGTCGCGCCGATGATCGCCAGCGTCTGCCCCTTGCCTACGCGGAACGAGATGTGGCTCAGCGCGTCCTCCTGCGCGCCGGGATAGCGGAACGACACATCGCGGAACTCGACCGTGCCCGCCTCCGGCGCGTCCTGCACCTGCCCCGGCGTGACGGAGGGCTGCGTTTGCAAAACGCGCCCGATGCGCTCGGCGGAGACCTGCGCCGCCGGCGCGAGCATGAAGATCATCACCAGCATCATAAACGACATCACAACATACATCGCGTAGGTGCTGAACACGACCACGTTCGTGAACATGGCGAGCCTGCCCGCGGCGTCCGCCGTGCGCTGCACCAGCGCCGCGCCGACCCAGTAGACCGCCAGCGACAGCCCGTTCATCCCTAGCCCCAGCACCGGCTGGATGAGGGAGAAGAGCTTTTGGTTCTTCGTCTGCGTGTTCATCATGTCGCGGCTGTACCCATCGAATTTTTCGTTCTGGTAGTCCTCCGCGTTGAACGCGTGCACCACGTTGATGCCGGTCAGATTCTCGCGCGCGACGCGGTTGATCTGGTCGGTGAGCTTCTGCACGATGCGAAAGCGCGGCAGACACACGCGCAGCACGCACAGGATCGTCACGCACAGTACCACGACCACCGCCGCCGTCACCGCCGACAGCTCCCAGCTCTTGCCGAGGATCTTTGCCACCGCCCATACTGCCATCACCGGCGCCTTGATGACCATTTGCAGACCCATCGCAATGACCATCTGGATCTGTGTGATGTCGTTCGTGGTGCGCGTGATGAGGCTTGGCACGGAAAATTCCTGCATCTCCGCGCTGCCGAGCGTCATCACATGGCGGAACAGCTCCTCGCGGATGGAAAAGCTGAAGCCCGCCGCCGTCCGGGCAGCTAAAAAGCCCGCTGTGATGGCGAGCACGGCGCTTGCCATCGCGCACAGCAGCATCCGCCCGCCCACGGCGGCAATGTCCGCCGGCAGACTGCCGGGCGTTTTGATGAGCGTGGTCAGATCGGTCATATAGTCCGGCAGGGCAAGGTCAAAGTAAATCTGCCCCAGTACCAGCAGCGCGCACAGCGCCGCCGTGATAAGCTCCCGCCGCCGCATTCGCCTGAGTAATTTCAGCATGGCAAAATCTCCGTTTCTCGTGAAAAATCTCCTTAAAATATACTTACCAAATATACCGCCGCGATACCTGAATTGCATGAACGGAGTGTAAATTTGCCCAAATCGTGCCGCAGTCCGTAATTCGTCGTAACGCAGGGGCGGGGCTTGCCCCGCCCCTGCGTTACGACGCACCCCGGCGCAAAAAAAGGACCGCCCCGGCGGGTAGCAGCGCATAAGACAGGTTTATAAGGTTTAGAGAGAACAGCGTGGCGGAAGTCACGCTGTTCTGCTTTTTGATGCGTGAGTGAGCATTTCGGCAATGATGCTCTCTGGCAGGAAACCAATGCAGGCAAGGCTGATATGCACATCCTGCACTCGCTGCCCGCTGCTCTTATCCGGCGCGGAAACATAGACCCTGTTCACAAGATCATGCAGCACAGCGGGCGGCAGTTCCTGCAAGTTGGGATATTTTTTCGCCCGGAGGATGAACTGTTCAATGCTGTCGGCTTCTTTCTCCTGCTGGGTAATCGCCTGCTCCAAAAGCTGCATTTTCTCCGTCAGCTCTGTTTGCTCATTTTCATAGTCGGCGGACAGCTTTTCAAATCGGCTATCATTGATTTTGCCGGAGATATTGTCCTCATAGAGCCGTTTGAACAGACGGTCAAGCTCTTCCATCCTGCGCTGTGCCTGCGTAAGCTGTCTGCGCTTTGCGGCGAGTTCTTTCTTGAAGTCCTCCTTGCGCTTTGCACCCAACTTATCCCGGAACAGATCCTCGCAATCGGAGATATACCAAAGCAGGATTTGCAGAAATTTCAGCACGCCCTTTTCCAGAACAACCGCACGGATGAAGTGCGTTCCGCACACGTCTTTTCCCTTCTTGCGAGAGGTAGAGCAGACGAAATGATCCTGTCGTTCTTCAAAGTTCCGCGAGGTGCAGTAGTACATTTTTTCTCCGCAATCGGCGCAGTAAGCAACGCCGGAAAAGAGGTTGCTCTTGCCCGTTCTTGCCGGTCTGCGTTTGTTGCGGCGCAGCTCCTGTACCCGCTGAAAGGTGTCCTCATCCACAATGGCTTCGTGGGTTTTGCGGAATATCTTCCATTGCTCCGGTGGATTCTCGATGGTCTTCTTGATTTTGTAGGACTGCCGGTGCGTTTTGAAGTTCACGGTATGCCCGCAATACTCCATCCGTTCCAGAATTGCAGCAACGGTACTGCCGTTCCAGTTGTATGGATTCTCCGGCAAAGTGCAGCGGACTTTTCGTTTTTGCCTGTCCTGATAAACGGTAGGCGTCAACACATGATCCTCTTTCAGCATCCGGGCAATCTGCGTCGGACCGTTCCCGTCCATGCAGAGGGAAAAGATGCGCTTGACCACCTGTGCCGCTTCCGGATCGACGAGCCAATGCTCTGAATTATCCGGGTCTTTGACATAGCCATACGGCGGAATTGTCGTCAGGTGTTCGCCGGATTCTCCCTTGAGCCGGAGTGAGGTACGCACTTTCTTGCTGCCGTCCCGAACGTAGTATTCGTTGATAATATTGACGAACGGAACGAACTCATTGTCTTGCTGGTTGGCACTGTCCACACCACTATTGATGGCAATGAACCGCACGTTATTCTGTGGGAATGTGATCTCGGTATACATCCCAACTTCCAAATAATTTCGACCGATGCGGCTCATGTCCTTCGTGATGATCGTACCGATCTTTCCGTCTTCCACCAGCGCCATCATGCGCTGCCAATCCGGTCTTTGAAAGTTCGCACCCGTGTAACCGTCATCCACAAAGAACTCCGTATTGCGGAAGCTGTGTTCCTTTGCATATCGGCTGAGATAGGCTTTTTGATTCACAATGCTGTTACTGTCGCCCTGTGATTCATCGTCACGGGAAAGGCGGCAATACAGCGCGGTAATTTTGTCAGACTGCTTCATAGTAGATTCCTCCATCATCTGAGGACAGTCTGCCAAGACAAGGTTGCTGTTGGTCACGATCACACGCTCCCTTCGGAGTCGATCAGCTTCACCGCCTTTTCGGGAAGGGTGTGCTTTCCGTCAAAACTGGCAGTAAAGCGGTAGATGGTGTTTCCTTCTTTCAGGCGCACCGTGATCTGCGGTAACTCCTGCCAGAGAGGAACAGGGGCACTGCGGCTGCCGTCCGATTCCACTTGGACGTTACGTTTCTTGTTATCCATTTGCACCTTCCTTTTCATTCAGATTTCCGAGCAGCGCCGCATGAATCTCCCGGAGCAAAGTGCGTGATATGACCTATTGTTATTCAGTATATCACGACAATTTCCGGGATTCCATTGGGCAATGTACCGGGATTCACAGGAGAATTACAGGCAGTTCGCCGGGTCGCACAGCCGTCCGTGCCTGTCAAGAAATCGGCTTTGCCTCGCTGCGCGTCCTTGACAGGCTCGTTCGCCTGTGCAAGCCGGTAATCAAGGCGGCGATGCCGCCATTTGCCAATGAAAATCAGCTGCGCTCCAAGACTTTTTTAATCTCTTGGCCTAATTATAACAAGAACAAACGTTCGAGTCAATGCGATTATGAGAGGAAGAGCAAGCACAGCAAGTGTAGCTACACTTGCGAAAAACGGCGTGGGTTGACCGGGATTTTCTTGCAGTACAGCAAGCAAATCCGGTGAGTACCCACACCGAAAAACAGAGCGTTCCGGCTGACCGCTGAAACGCCCTGTTTTCATTTTTGGGATAGTCCCAAGCCCTTAGAGAAGAGCACTTGAAATGATTTACCCATTGTGAAACCGGTTTTGTTTTGCTACAATGAATTTAAATAATGATTGCGCAGAGGTGAGTATCATGCCCCTTATCATTGTTCGCAATGACATCACGAAAATGAGCGTGGACGCCATCGTCAACGCGGCGAAGGAATCCCTGCTGGGCGGAGGCGGCGTGGATGGCTGCATCCACCGCGCGGCGGGACCGGAGCTGCTCCAAGAGTGCCGGACGCTGGGCGGCTGCCGGACCGGCGAGGCCAAGCTCACCGGCGCGTACCGTCTGCCGTGCAAATATGTGATCCACACAGTCGGCCCCGTGTGGAACGGCGGTAAGTACGGCGAGCGGGAACAACTCGCCTCCTGCTATCGCTCAAGCCTTGCGCTGGCGAAGAAACATGGCTGCGAGACGGTTGCCTTCCCGCTGATCTCCTCCGGCGTTTTTGGCTATCCCAAGGATCAGTCGCTCCGCGTGGCGGTGGACACCATCAGCGAGTTTTTGGCTGAAAACGACATGACGGTGTATCTCGTCATTTTCAGCCGCGCGGCGTATGCGATCGGCAACAAGCTGTTCGCGGATATCGCCGCCTACATCGACGACCACTATGTGGATGCCCACACCGATTCCCGACGGGAGCGGATGCGCCGGATGGGCGTCGTTGAAAGCCGGATGCTG
>JALFSI010000053.1:0-5924 GCA_022779365.1 Clostridiales bacterium | reverse complement strand
TGTTAAAAAGCTTGAAGAGCTTTTTATAGCGCCAACGGCGCGTCAGATTCTGCATGAGACGGCGCAGCGTGCATTCGCACGATGCGAGTGTGCGTAGCACACGGGATTCTTGATTCAATATTTTAATCAAGAATCAGTATGAAAGGAGCGCTTTTTATGACTCACCCGACAGATGCACAGCTCGTGCAGCAGGCGATCGAGGCGCGCACGCACGCCTACGCGCCGTATTCCCGCTTTACCGTCGGCGCGGCGCTGCTGACAAAGGACGGCAAGGTCTACTGCGGCGCGAACATCGAAAACGCCGCGTTCGGACCGACGAACTGCGCCGAGCGCACCGCGTTTTTCACCGCCGTCTATGCCGGTGAACGCGAATTTGAAGCCATCGCCGTCACCGGCGGCAAGGCGGGCGAGCCGCAGGACGACGCACCCCTGTGCGGACCGTGCGGCGTCTGCCGCCAGGTCATGGCGGAGTTCTGCGCGCCGGAGTTCCGCATCCTCCTCGCCCGCGGCGACGGAAGCTGGGAGGAGACCACGCTGGGCGCGCTCCTGCCGCTTTCGTTTACGCCAAAGGCTCTAAAATAAAAGATCCCGGGCATTCGCCCGGGATCTTTTTGCGCCCCCACATCGCCATTGCTTTTCCCTCCGAGATTCGCTATAATAATTCCATCTTCAAAGCCGCGGGGAGGTGGGGCGCTTGGTGCTGGTCTGGACACAGCCGGATGGGTGGTTTTTTGCCGGGATCGCGGCGATGTGCGTGCTGCTGGCGGTGCATTTTTGCGGCTTTTTCCGCGCGATGGCGCCGCGCCGCCGTACTTTGGAGTGGATCACGTTCGTCGATCCGCCCGCGCCGCGCTTTGGCTGCGGTCCGCTCGTGCACGCGCAGCTTTCGTGGTATGAGCTCGTGCTGCTGCTCTGCATCGCTGTGGGCACGGCGTTTTTGCAGCTCCGTATCCGCGTACCGATGGAGCTTTTGCGGGCGGTCCTGCACCGTGCGCCGCTCACGGAGCAGCTGGAGGTTTTGCTCATTTACGCCGTCTCGCCCGCCGTGTGCGCGCTGAGCGTATTTTTCGCGGCGCGGCGGCTGACCGATCACCCGGTGCTGCCGTACTGCGCGGCGTTTTTGATGGCGCTTGACTTCAACTACGACCCCGAACAGCTCCCGTTTTTGCTGCTCGCGGCGGCATTTCTGCTGCGCTGGTGGGGCGCGTCGCAGCGCGCGGCGGCGCTTGTGTGTGCGCTGGAGCTGCTGGCGATGACGGCGTATCTCGCGCTGGGCGCGTATGTCGCCCCGCAGACGCTGCTTACCGCCGTACTGCTGTTTGTGCCGGTGTGCTTCGGCGCGAGCTTCCGCGCAAGCCACGCCGAGTCCCCGCGCCGCGCGCTGCGGCTCTTTGCCGCGCTCGTCGGCTACTGGGCGATGCTCGCCCTGTGGATGACGCTCATCCGCATCCCCGGCGCGCTGCTGGAAACGGGTCTGCCGTTCTTTCAGATGTTCGCCGACGCGCGCTTCTGGTCGGCGCTCGGCGCGCAGATCACCACCGCCGTCGCCGCACTGCAAAATCCCGGCACGCCGCTGTTTGCGATCTTCAGCCTGCCGGTGCAGCTCTACGCGCTGTTTGCCGCCCTCGCCGGTATCTGGCTGGCGGTCAAGCGCCGCGACCTGTGCGGGCTGCTCATGGCGTGGCTCTTTCTCGCCGGAACGGCGCTCTGGGCGCTCGATCTGGCAGCGCCCGCATTCGGCAGTCTCCTGCCGTGCGCGTATATCTGGTCGCGCTGGCTCCAGCGCGGGCGCGGCGCGGCGGTCGGCATCGCGGTGCTGCTTGCCGTATCTTTCGCGGCGCTCGTGCTGCTGCTCATTCTTTAGTCCACTACGGGTCTGACCCGATGAATTTGGGAGGTAACAATTTATGATCGCTCTTGGCTGTGACCATGGCGCTTTTGATCTGAAGGAAGCGCTCAAAAAACATCTCGACAAACGCGGCATCGCCTACAAGGATTTCGGCTGCCCCGACAAGACGAGCTGCGACTACCCCGACTACGCCGCCGCTGCGGCGCGCGCCGTTGCATCCGGCGAGTGTGAGCGCGGCATCGTCCTGTGCACGACCGGCATCGGCGTGAGCATCAGCGCCAATAAGATCAAGGGCATCCGCTGCGCGCTGCTCAGCGACAAGATGTCCGCCCGCCTCACGCGCGAGCACAACGACAGCAACATGATGGCGCTCGGCGCGGGCGTCGTGGGCGAAATGCTGGCGCTCGAGATCGTAGACACCTGGCTCGACACGCCCTTCTCCGGCGTGGAACGTCACCAGCGCCGCATTGATAAGATCATGGCGTTGGAAAACGAATAAAGCAAAAGAGCCGCAGCTCTTTTTTGCCTTCCCCTCGAGGCCCGGATTTGCACCACCCCAAGCCTTCCCCTTGAGGGGAAGGTGCCCCCGCAGGGGGCGAAAGAGGAGGAGGCCGAAAGCTTTTGAGATGCAGAGCGTTTTTGAGCCGAAACGTAGCGACATCTCAAAACGTACAACTCTCCTCCTCATCAGTCGGCTTCGCCGACAGCTTCCCCTCAAGGGGAAGCCTTTGGGATACAGCAAACCCCCGCTCCGGCGTTTGGCCGGGGCGGGGGTTCTCAATTGTTTTTCAGAAGATCGCCACAACAGCGCCGTTATAGGTGTTGGCGATGTACTCCTTGACCGCGTCGGTCTTGAGCGCGTTCACGAGCGCCTGGGTCTTGGCGCTGTTTTCGTCGCCCTCGCGGACCGCAATGATGTTGGCGTAGGTCTGCGCGGCGTCGCCGGAGGCATCCTCCAGCGCGAGCGCGTCGGCAGAGTGGTAGCCGGCAGCCAGTGCGTAGTTGCCGTTGATGACGGCGATGGTGCCCTCATCGGCGTTGGCGAGCTGTGCGGGGACGGTGTCCGCCTGAACAGCCTGGATGTTGTAGCCGTGGTCGTCCACGATGTCCAGCGTGGTCACGCCCTTGGCAGCGGAGGCGTCCTCAGGCAGGTCGATCAGACCCTCCTGCTTCAGCAGCAGCAGCGCGCGGGTCTCGTTGGAGTCGTCCGCCGGGATGATGACGGTCGCGCCGTCCTTCAGCTCGGACAGGTCGGAAACGCCCTTGCCATAGATGCCGAACGGCTCATAGTGGATCGCTGCGGCGACTGCCAGATGCGTGCCGTTTGCCTCGTTGAAGCTGTTGAGGTACGGGGTATGCTGGAAGTAGTTCGCGTCCAGCTCGCCGCTCTCCAGCGCCTGGTTCGGCAGAACGTAATCGTCAAACACAACGATCTTCAGCTCCCAGCCCTCGGCGGCGAGGGTGTCCTTCACCTGCTCAAGGATCTCGGCGTGCGGGGTGGAGCTTGCGCCGACGGTGATGACCTTGTCGGCGGTGTCGGTGCTTTCAGCGGGGGCTTCGGTGTCGGCAGCGGGGGTCTCGGCGGCTGCGGCGTCGGCAGCGGGGGTCTCGGTGCTGGTCTGGGTATCGGCGGACTTGCTTGCGCAGCCGGTCAATGCAAACAGGCTCAGAGCCAAAGTCAAGGCGAGCAGAACGGATACAAACTTTTTCATGGTGATTTCTCCTTTTTGCGATATTTTGCTTGTGGTTTTCTGTGGTCTATATGCTTTTACGGCAAGGGCTTTGCCGGAAAAACCAAATGATTTTAATGACGGATGCGTTTGTCGGTGCGGTGCGCGATCGCTGTGCCGGCGATCTGGATGACCTGCACGATGAGCACGATCAGGATCATGCACACCCAGATGATGTCGTTCTTAAAGCGCTGGTAGCCGTAGCTGATGGCGATCTGCCCAAGTCCCGTGCCGCCGATCGTCCCCGCCATGGCGGAGTAGCCGAGGATGGTGACGGTGGAGATGACCGCGCCGGTGATGAGCGAGGGCTTCGCCTCCGGCAGCATGACCTTCCAGATGATGGTGAAGTTCGGCGTGCCCATCGCCTGCGCCGCCTCGATGATGCCGGGCTTGATCTCGCGCAGCGACGATTCGACCATGCGCGCCACATACGGCGCGGCGGCGATGATAAGCATCACGATCACGGCCTTGTTGCCGAGGCTCGTGCCTACCAGAATTTTCGCCACCGGCAGCATCGCGACCATGAGGATGATGAACGGGATGCTGCGGAAGATGTTCACGAACACGCCCACGAGCGAGTTGAGCCAGCCGACGGGATGGATGCCGTCGCGCGCGGTGACGCGCAGCAGCACGCCCAGCGGCAGCCCCAGCAGGTACGCAACGCCCGTGGAGATGAGCGTCATGTAGATCGTCTCCCACACGCCGAGCTGGATCAGCCCCTTGTCCCAGAGCTGATAGAAGAGGTCTGAAAATGTCATGCCGGCTCTTCCTCCTTAAAGTGGATCTGATTGGCGTCCAGCCAGGATTTTATCTTTTCCTGCTGCCGTTTGTCCTCCGGCAGCTCCACGATCATGTGCCCGTAGGTCACGCCGCCCACGTCGCGCGTGTCGGCAAAGATGATGCTGACCGGCGCCTGACACGCCAGCACCAGATCAGAGATGACCGGGCGGGTCGTCGTTGTGCCGTCAAAGACGAGGCGGATGCGCTTGCCGGAGAATTTCTGCGGCGCGCGGCGGTCCTTCTGCAGGATCAGCTCCTGCGCGATCGGGGACTTGGGATTTACGAACACATCGCTGACCTTGCCGCATTCGGCGATGCAGCTCTGGTCGATGACCGCCACACGGGTACAGATGCGGTCGATGACGCGCATTTCATGGGTGATGACGATGATCGTCACGCCGAGCTGCGCGTTGATGCGCTGCAAAAGCTCCAGGATCTGCTGTGTCGTGTTCGGGTCGAGCGCGGAGGTCGCCTCGTCACAGAGAAGATACCGCGGCTCGTTTGCCAGCGCCCGCGCGATCGCCACGCGCTGCTTCTGCCCGCCGGAGAGCTGCGAGGGGTACATCTGCTCTTTGTCGGCGATGCCGACCATCTGCAAAAGCTCCCGCGCCCGCGCCACGGCGTCGGCGCGCTTCATGCCGGTCAGCTCCAGCGGAAACAGGACGTTTTTCAGCACCGTGCGCTGCTCCAGCAGGTTAAAATCCTGAAAGATCATCCCGATCGAGCGCCGCGCCAGCAGGAGCTGCTTGTGCGGAAGCTGCGTCAGGTCCTTTCCGTCGATGAGCACCTCGCCCTGCGTGGGGCGCTCCAAGAGGTTGATGCAGCGTACCAGCGTGGATTTGCCCGCGCCGGACAGCCCGATGATGCCGAAGATCTCGCCGTCCTCGATCGTCAGGTTGATGTCCTGCAGCGCCGTGACCGCGCGTCCGCTGCCGACGTCGTAGGTCTTGCTCAGATGCCGAAGTTCAATCAAAACAGTTCCCTCCACAAATCAAAAAAGGCTGGAAGCGCCTGCGCTTCCAGCCTAAAAGTCTTTCCTTGGTCCGATTCAGTCCACAACCGGGCACGACGAAGGACATTCCGCTTTCCGCGCACGCCAAAGGCTGCACATCTCCATGGAGATGCACATCATCATGCCCATCATGCAGTTGTTGGTGCGGCGGTTCTGCATAGCGGAGAGCTCCTTCCCTCAGTACTTCGCGTGGGGTGTCGCTTAAGTTGTCAGGATTGTAGCACACGCCCGCGCCGGTTGTCAATAGAAAAGTGCCAATTTTCGCTTGCCCATTTGCACAAAAAAGTAAGCAAATTCGGCAAAATGTTTGACACGAGCCCTTGCCTCTCCCTTTGGGAGAGCCAAGGAACTTTCGCGAATCGCCGCGCACAAAAAACGGGAGGAACGATCGTTCCTCCCGCCAAGCTTTTATTTTATACTGATTCTTGATTAAAATATTTAATCAAGAATCCCGTGTGCTACGCACACTCGCATCGTGCGAATGCACGCTGCGCCGTCTCATGCAGAATCTGACGCGCCGTTGGCGCTATAAAAAGCTCTTCAAGCTTTTTAA
>JALFSI010000052.1:0-28486 GCA_022779365.1 Clostridiales bacterium | reverse complement strand
GCAGGCGGCGGCGAGCAACCAGAACGCCGGACCTGCGATGGCGTTCATGGGCATGAACATGGCGGGGCAGATGGGCGGCATGAACGCGCAGAGCCTGTATCAGATGGGCGCGCAGCAGCAGGCGGCGCAGCCCGCGCCTGCGGCAGCGCCCGCGGGCGGCTGGACGTGCGCGTGCGGCAAGGCGGGCAACACCGGCAAATTCTGCGCCGAGTGCGGCAAGCCGAAGCCCGCGGCAGACGGCTGGACGTGCGCCTGCGGCGCGGTGAACAAGGGCAAGTTCTGTGCCGAGTGCGGCAAGCCGAAGCCTGCGGGCGTGCCGCAGTACCGCTGCGACAAGTGCGGCTGGGAGCCCAAAGACCCGGCGCATCCGCCCAAGTTCTGCCCCGAGTGCGGAGACCCGTTTGACGACGGCGACCTGATCCGCTGACAGATAGAAAAGGAGAGGACGAGATGGCAGATCAAGTAACCAATTATCAATGTCCGGCGTGTACCGGTCCGCTGCATTACGCGGCGGCGTCCGGCAAGCTGGAATGCGAATACTGCGGCTCGGCATACGATGTCGCGGAGATCGAAAAGCTGTACGCAGAAAAGGAGAAGCAGGCTGCCGCCGCACAGAAGGCGGCGGAGCAGCAGGCACAGACGGAGGACGATGCGTGGGATGAGTCGGCGCTGAACGGCGATTGGGGAAGCGAGGCGGCGTCCATGCGCGCATATAACTGCCCGTCGTGCGGCGCGGAGCTGGTGTGCGATGAATCGACCGCCGCCACCTCCTGCCCTTACTGCGGCAACCCCACGGTCGTGCCCGGTCAATTCTCCGGGATGCTGCGGCCGGAGTATGTGATCCCCTTCAAGCTCACGAAGGACGAAGCTGTTAAGGCGCTGAAGCAGCATTACAAGGGTAAGCCCTTCCTGCCGCGCACCTTCAGCGACAGTAACCACATCGAGAAGATCCAGGGCGTGTATGTACCGTTCTGGCTGTTTGACGGCAAGGCGGAGGGCGACGCGCAGTACCACGCCACGATCAGCCACAGCTATCGGCACGGCGATTATGAGATCACCGAAACGCAGCACTTCCGCGTGGCGCGCGCCGGCTCGCTGGCGTTTGAAAAAGTGCCGGTGGATGCGTCCAGCAAAATGCCGGACGACCATATGGATTCCATTGAGCCGTTCGACTACAAGGAGTTCAAGCCATTCTCCACAGCGTACCTGCCGGGCTTTTTGGCGGATAAGTACGACGTGACGGTGGAGGATTGCCAGGAGCGCGCCGATACGCGCTGCGTAAAAACGCTGGAGAGCGCCCTGCGTGACACCGTCACAGGCTATGGGAGCTGCGCCCAGACCGGGCAGCAGTTCCATATCAAGCGCGGCAAGGTGCACTACGCGCTGCTGCCTGTGTGGCTGCTGAGCACAAAGTGGAAGGGAAAGGACTTCCTGTTTGCCATGAACGGGCAGACCGGAAAAATGGCGGGTGATCTGCCCGTGGATCGCGGTAAGTTCTGGGGCACGTTCTTCGCCATTGCCGGCGCGCTCAGCGTGATCGGCTCGGCAGTCGTTCTTCTGCTGTGAAAGGGGGTAGCAAAATGAAACGTAAACTGATCTGTCTGTCCTTGGCGCTTATCTTGCTGCTCTGCACGGCAACGCTCGTGCTCGCGGCGGATGAGGCGCAGCTTCCGTATGTCACCGATGCTGCGGGGCTTTTGACGCCGGAGGAGGCAGCGGACCTTGAGAGCATGGCGCAGAGCGTCTCGAAGCAGTACGGCTGCGGTGTGTATGTGGTCACGGTGGACGACTATACGGACTTTGACACGCGCGGCGTTTATGAGGCGACCTACGGCATTTATCATCAGTATTCCCTCGGCGAGGGGGATGACCGCAACGGCGCGATGCTGCTGCTGAGTATGCGCGAGCGCGACTGGGCGACGTTCTTTTACGGTCCGACGGCGGAGTATGCCTTTGACGCCTACGGTCAGGAGGAACTGGAGGACGCGTATCTCGACTACTTCCGCGACAATGACTGGTACGGCGGCTTTGCGGGCTATATTAACGAGTGCGGGCGCTATCTGGATCTCGCAGCGCAGGGCACGCCCGTACGGAGAAGCCCCGTTGGGGCGATCCTCATCGTGGTGCTGGTCTCCTGCCTGATCGCGCTGATCGTGTGCATGATCCTGCGCGGCAAGATGAAGTCGGTCGCAAAAAAAACGGAGGCGGGCAGCTATGTCAGCGCCGCCGGGCTTTCGCTCACGCGGCGGGAGGATCAATATACGCACACCACAACGACCCAGCGTAAGATCGAAAGCAGCTCCTCCAGCGGCAGCTCCAGCGAATCGGGCGGCGGCGGCAGCGGACGCAGCGGAAAGTTCTAAGGAAGTACATGGTTTTTACGAATACTCTGCCGCGAACTGCGGCAGAGTATTCTTAGAATGGGGGAAAGGTATGGCAGACTTATTTACCTATCTCGACTGGCGGGGCGATCTGACGTTTTCGGAGCGCGCCCTCAATCCCATTGACGGCGTGATCCTGGCGCGGGCGGCGTATTTTCCCTATGCAAAAATTTTAACGCCCGGCGATATGCGTGGGATGCGCCTTGCGGACGCGGCGCGGGCATTTGAGGCGCTGGAGGATCTGCCGCAGATCGTTCTGCGCGCGGACGATGTGCGCCTGATCGCGGCGCTGCGCGAAAGCGCGCGGTTTGCGAAGCTGATGGTCTGCGCCTATGCCGACGAGCTGGACGCGCCGACGCAGACGCAGTTTTCCGCCGTCACATTCATCCTGCCGGACGGCGCGCGCGTCGTCTCCTTCCGAGGCACGGACAGCACGCTCATCGGCTGGAAAGAGGATTTTAACATGGGCTTTGTCTGCCCTGTCCCGGCGCAGACGCTCGCCGTTTCGTATCTGGAGGACATCGCGGCGCGCGCGCCGGACGCGCCTCTGTATGTGGTCGGGCACTCCAAGGGCGGCAATCTCGCGGTGTACGCCGCGGCATTCTGCCGCGAGGAGGTGCAGCCGCGCATTCGCACGGTGTATAACTACGACGGTCCGGGCTTTGACCAGACCGTTCTGGCGCGCGACGGCTACCGCCGCATCCGCGATCGGGTGCGTACCTATGTGCCGCAGTCGTCGGTTGTGGGGATGCTGCTGGGGCATGAGGAGGAATATGTGATCGTCCACAGCACGCAAAGCGGGCTGATGCAGCACGACACCTACTCCTGGCAGGTCGAGCCACACGGCTTTTCGTGTCTGGAAACCGTGGATAACGGCAGCCGCTTTATCGACTTTACGCTCAAGGCGTGGCTTGCGGATATGAGTCTTGCCCAGCGTGAGGCGTTTGTGGATGCCGTTTACAACATCCTGACCGAAACGCACGCGCGCACGCTGCACGAGATGGGCGAAAAGTGGTTTTCCAGCGCTCTGAGCATGGTGCGCTCGTATCAGAATCTCGACGATGACACACGCCGCGCTGTCATGCAGGCGCTGACACTGCTGATGAAGAGCGCGAAAAGCGGTCTGGCGCAGATTTTTCAGAAATCTGAATAGAAAATGCCGCAGCCAACCGGCTGCGGCAATTTTTATAGATATTCCAAGATCGCGCCCCACGCCTCCGTCAGGCGATCGAGCGACCACGCGGCGTTCGCCGGGCTAGTGGACGGGAGCTGGATGGCGGCAAAGCCTGTTTGTTCCGCGAGATGCTTCTGATAAAGCGAGAACGCGGACGCGCCGTTGCAGAACACCGCACGAATCGGTGCGGCGGAAAAGATCGGCGACAAGTCGTTTGCCAGCGCTCCGCGGATGCTGCTGTCGCTTGAGCCTTCAATATTGCAGCTCGCGATCACGTCCCACAGTGCGATGTGGCGCGCGTGCAGAAGCGCGGATTTTTCGTCGATCGTCTGCGGTACGGGGCAGTCCAGCAGCCGCGCCAGCACGCGCCAGAAGCGGTTTTGCGGATGTCCGTAGAAAAACGACACCTCGCGCGACCTCACCGACGGGAACGAGCCGAGGATCAAAATGCGCGACTGCGCGTCATAAAGCGGCGGGAACGGGTGCTCCAGATGCTGCATCACAGCGCTGCCAGCGCCTCCTGCACGGCGGACGGCTCGGTCGCCCACGACGTGACGAACCGCGCAGCGGTGTGTGTCTCATCGACCTTGGCGGTAAACTCGCAGCCGAAGCGTTCCTGCACGGCGGCATACTGCGCATCGGTGAGAATGGGGAAGATCTGATTCGTCGGGGAGTTTACATAAAACTTAAACCCCTTCTTTTCAAGACCATCCGCCAGCGTTTGCGCCTGCTCCACGGCGTGCTTGCCCATCGACAGCCAGAGGTCGTTTTCAAAATACGCCAAAAACTGCACGCCCAGCAGCCGCCCCTTGGCGAGCATCGCGCCGTGCTGCTTCATGACGTTGCGGTAGTGGGGCTTCAGCGCGTCGTTTACGATCACCAGCGCCTCGCCGAACAGCAGCCCGTTTTTTGTGCCGCCAATGTAAAACGCGTCGCAAAGCTGTGCAAAATCTTCCGGCGCGAGGTCGTTGTCCTTTGCCGCCAGCGCCTGCGCCAGGCGCGCGCCGTCCAAATACAGGTACAGCCCCAGCGCGCGGCAGGTCTCATGCAGTGCGGTCAGCTCCGCCTTCGTGTAGATCGTGCCAAGCTCCGTGGAATCGGACACATACACCATGCGCGGCACGACCATGTGTCCATCGTCACCGTCCAGATGCGCCTCTGCGATCGCGCGCACCGCGTCCGGCGTGAGCTTGCCGTCCGGCATGGCGGCGGAGAGCACCTTGTGCCCACACGTCTCGACCGCACCGGATTCATGGACGTTGATGTGCCCCGTCGCTGCGGCGATGACCGCCTCCCACGGGCGCAGCGCCGCCGCGATGAGCGCCTGATTTGTCGCCGTGCCGCCCACCATAAAATGTACGTCCGCCAGCGGACAGGCAAAGCGCGCGCGCACGGTCTGCGCCGCGCGGATGCAGTATTCGTCGCGTCCGTAGCCGCAGGTCGCCTCCGCGTTCGTGCGCACGAGCGCGTCTAAGATCTGCGGATGCGCGCCCTCGGAATAGTCGTTGCGAAATGTTGCCATCGTTCAGCCTTCTCTCCTTGGTTTTGAGGATATTTTAGGAGAATGAGGCGGAAAAGTCAAGGCAGCACCGCGCAATTCGGCAGTCGGACTCAACACCGGCGCAGCATTTGATGCAGCCAGAGGCGTTCCTGTGCGCTGAGCAGACCCGTCCAGCGCAAAAACGGCAGGAACACCAGCAGAAAAAATGCGCAGCTCACCAGCACATACGGCAGATCCGGCAGCATCGCGGGCGCGCAAAGGCTCGCACCCAAACCGCACAGCACGCACAGCGCTGCCTTGCATAAAAACGCAAGCTGCGGTGTGTGGTGCGTCAGCCGCAGCAGCAGCCGCAGGCTAAGGTAGAAATTCACCAAATGCGTGAGGATAAAGCTCACCTGATACCCCGCGATGCCGCAGCGCGGCAGCAGCACATATAAAAGCACTGCGTCCAGCGCCGCCGTAATGGTGTTATACCGCACGCAGGCGACCTGCTGCCCCAGCCCCTTGCACATCCCGTCCACGATGGCGTCGAGATATAAAAACACCGCCATCGGCGCGAACTGCCGCAGGTAAAAGCCGACCGTCTCACGCTGATACAGCAGCCGCCCGAGCTGCGGCGCAAGCAAAAACAGCAGCGCGGCGACGCTTGCGGCATATAAAAGCGCCGCGCGCAGGCACTTTTCGGTCAGATGCCGGACGCGGATACGCGACCCGGCGGCGCTGCACCGCGCCAGCTCCGGCACAAGCAGCTCCGAGAGCACAAAAATGATAGCGGCAGGAAACATAAGGATGGGGAATACCATGCCGCAGATCGTCCCGTACACCGCCATGGATGCACTCGCATTGCCGCTGTGTCGCGCCAGCCCGTGCGGGATCAGGAACTGCTCAAGCATCGAAAGCCCCGCCCGCAGATATGCACTCAGCGCCAGCGGCACGCAGAGCTTGCGCAGGCGGCTGCCGAGCTGTAAGCCGTGCACGGGCGCGCCGAGCGCCGGAAGATCGCGCCGGTAGAGGAGCAGCAGCCATAAAAGCGCGACCGCCGACGAAACGCCGCCGCCGAGCAGGATCGCGCAGCAGGCGCGCGACGTGTCGCCCCGCGCCCAGAAGCGCAGCAGCACATACGTTGCGCTAAGCGACACCAGACGCTCCGCGACCTCCACCGTGACCAGCCGCCGAATTTTTCCGCACGCGGTAAAATAGCCGCTCACGATGGCAATCAGGCAGTCGAGCGGCAGCGTCAGCGCGCAGCAGCGCAGTCCCGCGGCGGCGCGCGCGTCGTGGATGAAGTGCTCGGCGATGGGCAGCGAAAAGCCGTACAGCGCCGCAGCAGCGCAGCAGGAGATGACGCCCCCGCACGCGAGGCACAGCCGCATTGCCCGCCGCACGCCGCCGGGGCGGTTTTTGCCGTGCTCCTCGGCGCACAGATACATCGCGCTCGTGCGCAGCCCCGCCAGCCCCACCGTCATGGCGAACGACCCGACGGTCAGGATGAGCTGCAACAGCCCGATCCCGCCCGCACCGATCTGCCCCGAGAGATAGATCTGAAACAGCATCGAGACCCCGCGCAGCAGCAGGTTGACACCCGTCAGCAGCAGCGCGTTTTGCAGGATAGACCGCTCTCCACGCACAAGATCACCCCCGTCCATTCTATGGACGGGGGTGGACCAGTATGAGGAAAGCCTGCAATTGGGGAGGGGGGTCGCTTACGCCTGCCCGGGAACGCGCGGCAGCTTTGCAAAGCTGGCTTCCAGCTCGGCGTCGGTGGGGATGTAATTGCTCATTTCGCCGTTGTTGAACTTTTCGTAAGCCACGAGGTCAAAATAGCCCGTGCCCGTCAGACCAAACACAATGGTCTTTTCCTCGCCGGTCTCGCGGCACTTGAGCGCCTCGTCGATAGCGGCGCGGATGGCGTGGCTCGATTCCGGCGCGGGCAGGATGCCTTCCACGCGCGCAAACAGCTCCGCCGCCTCAAAGACCTTCGTCTGCTCCACGGCGACGGCTTCCATATAGCCATCGTGATAGAGCTGGGAGAGGATGCTGCTCATGCCGTGATAGCGCAGACCGCCGGCGTGGTTCGGCGCAGGGATAAAGCTGCTGCCCAGCGTATACATCTTGGCAAGAGGGCACACCATGCCGGTGTCGCAGAAATCATATGCGAACCGCCCGCGCGTGAAGCTGGGGCAGGAGGCGGGTTCGACGGCAATGATGCGGTAGTCGCGCTCCCCGCGCAGCTTTTCGCCCATAAACGGCGAGATCAGACCGCCCAGATTGCTGCCGCCGCCGGCGCAGCCGATGATGATGTCCGGCACGATGCCGTATTTATCCAGCGCTGTCTTTGTTTCCAGACCGATGACGCTCTGGTGCAGCAGCACCTGATTGAGCACGCTGCCCAGAACATACCGATAGCCCGGCGTGGAGGTCGCCGCCTCCACCGCCTCGGAAATGGCGCAGCCGAGCGAGCCGGTCGTGCCCGGGTGCTCCGCCAGAATTTTGCGCCCGATCACCGTGGTATCGGACGGCGAGGGGGTCACGCTCGCGCCGTAGGTGCGCATGACCTCGCGCCGGAACGGCTTCTGCTCATAGCTGACCTTGACCATATACACCTTGCAGTCCAGCCCCAGGTACGCGCACGCCATGGACAGCGCCGTACCCCACTGACCCGCGCCGGTCTCGGTGGTCACGCCCTTGAGTCCCTGCTGCTTGGCGTAATACGCCTGTGCGATGGCGGAGTTCAGCTTGTGCGAGCCGGAGGTGTTGTTGCCCTCAAATTTATAAAAGATCTTCGCAGGTGTTTGCAGCTTTTTTTCCAGACAGTATGCCCGCACCAGCGGCGACGGACGGTACATCTTGTAAAAATCGCGGATCTCCTGCGGGATGGGGATCTCCCGGTCATTGTTATCGAGCTCCTGACGGATCAGCTCGTCACAGAAAACGGGGCGCAGATCGTCAAAGCCCATCGGCTGACCCGTGCCGGGGTTCAGCAGCGGCGCGGGTTTGTTTTTCATGTCCGCACGGACGTTATACCAGCTCGTCGGCATCTCATTTTCAGAAAGATAGATCTTGTACGGGATTTGTTCGGTAGACATGCTCCATATCTCCTTTTCACTATATTTGCAGCCTGCGGGCATTTTGGGTATAAAAATGACCCTCATCCCACAAACCCACTTGCGCGGTTTTGTTGGGACAAAGGTTTGAAGCCTCTGCGGTGCCACCCAAATTGACGATCACTCGCCCACTTTGCGGCGTGCCGATACACGCCTTTCCTTGGTAACGGGGGAAAAGCCCGTCAAAGCGTACTGCGGTCACCCGGTTCAGCCTGCCCTCGGCGGTCCATTCCGCAAAAACACATCCGCTGCCCTTGCACCGCCGGCAGCTCGCTGGGGGATGCGCACCTTCTGCGTACTCGTCCGCTTCACTGGTTTAAAGTCTTAACTTGAGCGTAGTTTACTCGCTTTGCAGCAAAATGTCAAGCGTTTTTCCAAAAAATTTTGCAGCCCACGGAAGAACCGCAGGCTGCCAAAATCATTACTTATTTAAGCTGGAACGTGTAGTACACCGCTGCGATGAGCTCGAAGGCGATGGCGGCGAACATACAGTAGTAGGCGAGCAGCGAGCCGACCACAACGCTTGCGATCAGGCACAGCAGCCACAGCGCGCACGTGACCAGAATCGGCAGCGGCGCGAACGTCTTGGGGAACAGACGAATTCTTTTGCCGAACAGCTTGATGATGCCGTGCCCGCGGTGGGCAAGATACGCCGTGAGCGCCGCGAGCACGATCACGACCGCCAGCAGCACCGTCCAGAATACGGACACGCCCGGCACGCAGCGGTAGAATGTCCACCCGGCGAGGAGCGTCACGAGCGACACCGTAAAGAACTCGGCGTGATACAGCAGCTCAATGATGTACAGACAATAGACCGCGGCGTGGACGAAGTACAAAAGCCGCATCTGGTCATTGAGATAGCGCCGCAGCACCAGCGCACTGAACGCCGCCAGCAGCGCCACGGGCAGCACATAGCCGCACACCATGCGCGCCGCACCCTTGCGTACAAAAATCAGCCCCGCAATGCTCGCCGCCGCGAGCACCAGCGCCACGATCGCCACGATCTGCGCGGCGGGGTAGATCGCGTCAAAGCCGCTGACGGTGGCGTATACCCGCCCGATGGCGCGCAGCGCGAACACGGACGCGATCAGCAGCACCAGTGCGACCATGACCTTGATGACCGTAAAATCGCGCGGCTTCTGCGCAGCGCGGGGATCTGTTTTTTGTTGAACCATATCCAAATCAATCCTTTTGACGTTTCATTTCGCTTTAATCGAGCGCACCGCTTGCGAACAGCACGCACGTCAGCGCGCACAGCGGCGCGGTCTCGCAGCGCAGAATGCGCGGTCCAAGCGTGCAGATGCGAAGCCCCTTTTCCTGCGCCAGCGCGACCTCCTCGGGCGTAAAGCCGCCCTCGGGACCTGTGACGACGGAAACGGACGCGGCACTGCCGCCGGAGAGCGCCGCGCGCAGGCTCAGCGCCTTTTCGTTTTCGTAAGGGAAGAGCGCCAGCTCGCTCTGTGCCGCCCAACTCAGCGCCTGCTCGTAGGAATCCGCGGCAAGCACCTGCGGGATGACCCCGCGCCCGCACTGACCGGCGGCGGACGCCGCGATCTTCTGCCAGCGCTCCAGTTTTTTGCCGAGTGAGGCTTTGTCGGGTCGGGACACGCACCGCGCGGATGGGAACGCGACGATCTTCACCGCGCCGAGCTCCGTCGCCTTTTGGATGACGTGCTCGAATTTATCCGCCTTGGAAAACGCCATAAACACGCTGCACTGTACGTCCGGCTCAGACCGGGAAGCGCCGCTGGCGTCTACCACAAGCGAGATACAGCCGGGTGCAGCGTCGCTGACGGTGCACACATAATCCGTACCGCTGCCGTCGCAGACCGTGACGCTGTCGCCGTTTTTGAGCCGCAGCACGCGCGCGTGCGCGGCGTTTTCACCGCTCAGCGTCAGAAAGCCGCCCTGCACCGTGCCGGGCGGGACAAAAAACTTGGGCAAGGAAAACCGACCGCCTTCCTGCAACATACTTTCGACATTATATCAGAAAGCGTTCTGTTTCGCAAGAGAAAATGTAACGGCAAAAATCTGCGCCGCGCGAAAAAACTGGTTGACAAACGCGAAAAGAGTCAGTATAATAAACAAGCTTTGTGAAGAGCAAATGCGGGAGTGCTGGAATAGGTAGACAGGCACGTTTGAGGGGCGTGTGGCAACCGTCGTGTGAGTTCAAGTCTCATCTCCCGCACCAATTGCGGAGTATCCTGCGGGATACTCCGCGTTTTCTTTTTTAGTTTGCGCACAGGGAGCGAGTGGAGAAAATGCGGATACGGACGAAAATAATCAGATTTTTTGCACTCTTCTGCGCGGCATGGCTGCTGCTGTGCGCCCTTGGCGGCTGCGCGGGCGGCGCGCAGAAGGTGGCGGAGAGCACGCAGGACCTGCCGGTCATCCGGGTGGGCAGCGATAATTACCCGCCTTATAATTATGATGATGCAAACGGGCAGCCAACCGGCATCGACGTGGACCTCGCCAAAGAGGCGTTCCGCCGCATGGGCTATCAGGCAACGTTTGTGACGATCGACTGGGAGGAAAAGAAGGAGCTGGTCGAAAGCGGCGCGATCGACTGCATCTGGGGCAGCTTTTCCATTGACGGACGCGAGGACCAGTACAACTGGACGCAGCCGTATATGTACAGCCGCCAGGTCGTGGCAGTGCGCCCGGACAGCGACATTGATTCGCTTGCCGACCTTGCCGGAAAGCGCGTGGCGGTGCAGTCCACCACCAAGCCCGAGGAAATGTTTTTAAAGGGCAGTGACCCGCGCATCCCGGAGCTGGAAGCGGTCTTCTCGCTGGAAAACCGCGAGCTGATCTACGCCTTCCTCAGCAAGGGCTATGCCGACGCCATCGCGGCGCATGAGACGGCAATTTTGCAGTGTATGTCCGATTACGATCTGGAATACCGCATTCTGGACGAGCCGCTGCTGACCGTGGGACTGGGCGTTGCGTTTGCGCGAACGGACGAGCGCGGCTTGCAGGATGAGCTTTCGCGCGCGTTTGATGAAATGCGCGCCGACGGCACGCTGGAACAGATCCTTGGAGAGTATCTGGACGAGCCGCAGAAATTCATGGAGGGAAGCGACTATGCCGGGTAAAAAACTTGCCGGGCGCGGCATTCGCCGCCATGTGCTGGCGCCCATCCTGCTCGGCGCGCTGCTGGTGACGGCAGCGTTCCTGACCGCCATGCGCTCCGACATGGACGCGGCGCAGCGTACGCTGCTCACAACTGCCGGATACGTCCGCGAACAGTGCGACCGCTACGCGCGCATCGAGCTGGCGACGGAGACGAAAAGCCTCATGCGCGTGATCGAGAGCAGCCGTCAGGTGGTGCACCATCTGAGGGAGCAGAGCGGCGCGGAGGCAGGCATCGATCTGGAACGCTGCGCACGCGACGTCTATGTCTCCGGCATCCTGCTGCTGGACGAGCAGGGGAATATCACTGCGCAGTATCATGAGAGCGGCGAGCTGCCCGAGCCGCTGCGCGAGGAGCTGACGTCCTCCGTGCTGTTGGATACGGCGGTGTATCCCGAAAAGAGCTACGCCGTCCGCCTGCACGACGAGGACGGCAGCGAGCTGGACCTCGCCGCCGTCGGGCGGGAGGACGCGCCGGGCGTCGTGGCGGCGTATTATCACACACCGGCGGAGTATCTGAACTCCTTCAATCTGTCCATCGCGTCGCTGCTGTCGGGCTATGAGACGGAAAACAGCGCGACCATCGTCGTCAGTCAGGGCGATACGATCGTTGCCAGCAACGACGAATCGCTCATCGGCGCTGCAACGGGCGACATTGGAATCCTGCGGCGCATTCAGGCAGACGGCGTGATCGGCAAGCTCGTGCACACCAATCAGGTAGAGGGCGAGCCCGCACAGTATTTCGGGCTTATGGAGCGCGGGCGGGACGTGTATGTGTACTGTTTCCTGCCGGAGGCGAATATTCTTCAGTCCACGCTGCTGGCGGCGGCATCCACGCTGCTGATCTACGCCGTACTGGTCGCGGCGGTGTATATGATCCGCTTGCAGCTGGCGCAGCGCTACCGCGAGGAGCAGGTGCGTGCGCAGCAGCAGTACGCTGAGAGTCTGCGCGATAAAAACGAGCAGCTCAGCCGCGCCGTGGAGCAGGCGGACCGCGCCAACGCGGCGAAAACCAGCTTCCTCTCGCGCATGACGCACGATATTCGCACGCCGCTCAACGGCATCATAGGGCTTTTGGAGATCGACGCGGCGCACCCGGAGGATACCGCGCTCGTGAACGCCAACCGTGAAAAAATGCGCGTGGTAGCGAACCATCTGCTTGCGCTCATCAACGACATTTTGCAGATGAGCAAGCTCGAGAGCGGGGAAGTGACGCTCGCGCACGAGCTGGTGGACCTCGACCGGCTGACGGTGGACATTCTGACCATCGTTGGCGATAAGGCGGCGGAGTCGGGCGTGACGCTGGAATACGATAAAAGCTCTTACCCTATCTCGACCCCGTGGGTCTACGGCAGCCCTGTGCACCTGCGGCAGATCTTCCTGAATATTTACACAAACTGCATCAAATATAACCGCGTCGGCGGCAAAGTCACCTCGCGCGTGGAAAACCTCGGCATCAAGGACTTCACCGTGACGTACCGCTGGACCATCACCGACACCGGTATCGGCATGAGCCGGGAGTTCTTGCAGCACATTTTTGATCCCTTTGCGCAGGAGCGCAGCGATGACCGCAGCATCCGTCAGGGCACGGGGCTGGGCATGACCATCGTCAAGGGCTTGGTGGAAAAGATGAACGGAACGATCGAGATCGAAAGCCGCGAGGGCGAGGGCTCGACGTTTATTATCACGCTTCCGTTTGAGATCGCCGAAAAACCGCCGCTGCCGCCTGCAAACGACGCGCAGGCGGGCGAGAGCATCGCGGGGCTGCATCTGCTGCTGGCGGAGGACAACGCGCTCAACGCCGAGATCGCCAAGACGCTGCTGGAGGATGCGGGCGCGCAGGTCACTGTCGTGACCGACGGCAAGCAGGCGGTGGAGACGCTGGAGGGCAGTGAACCCGGCACATTTGACGGCGTTCTGATGGACATGATGATGCCCGTGATGGACGGCATTACCGCCACGCACGCCATTCGCGCGCTGCCGCGCAGCGACCTGGCGGCCATCCCCATCCTCGCCATGACGGCAAACGCCTTTGCCGAGGACGCGCAGCGGTGTCTGGACGCCGGGATGAACGCACATCTGGCAAAGCCGCTGGAAATGCAGAAGGTCATCCGCGCCATCGCGCGCTTCTGCCGCGGAGACTAATACTAGAATCTGTTAAAAAGATTGAAGAGCTTTTTATAGCGCCAACGGCGCGTCAGATTCTGCATGGGACGGCGCAGCGTGCATTCGCACGATGCGAGTGTGCGTAGCACACGGGATTCTTGATTAAATATTTTAATCAAGAATCAGTATAAAACGCGATACGGTCGCGGTGACGGAGAATATCCGCCGCCGCGACCGTTTTCTCTGCCAAAATGCACAAAAAATCGATACGATTATTCTTGACTTTTTTGCAGTAAAACCTTAAAATGAAAAAGAGAACAGACGCGTACAAAACGCGAGCCGACCGCCTGTGCGGACCATATCCGCGCGGGCGTTTTTACGGTTGAAAGGGGAAGAAATGAAACATACCAAAAACGCAAAGAGCTTTGCCAGCCGCTGGGGCTTCATCCTGGCATCGGTCGGCTCTGCCGTGGGCATGGCAAATGTCTGGGGCTTTCCGAACAAGATGGGCGCAAACGGCGGCGGAGCATTTTTGCTCATCTACCTGCTGTTTGTGTTCATCTTCAGCTACGTCGGGCTTCCGGCGGAGTTTGCGATGGGGCGCTGCGCGGCAACGGGCACACTCGGCGCATATGAAAACGCATGGGCAACGCGCGGTAAAAATATGGGCAAAGCCGGCGGCGTGCTCGGCTGGCTGCCGCTGGCGGGATCGCTGTGCATCGCAATCGGCTATGCCGTCATTGTGACGTATGTGCTCAAGGCACTGGTCGATTCCGTCGCCGGAACGCTTATGACCGCCGACGCGGCGGCGTGGTTCGGCGAGTTCTCGTCCAAGCCGTATTCCGTCATCCCGTACCACGTCATCGTGGTCGTGGGCACGCTGCTGACGCTGTTTTTGGGCGCGCACAGCATCGAAAAGACAAACAAGATCATGATGCCGCTGTTTTTCATCATCTTCGTTGTGCTGGCGGTGCGCGTTGCGTTCCTGCCGGGCGTTGCCGAGGGCTACCGCTTTATGTTCACGCCCCGCTGGGAGGCGCTGACCGACCCGATGATCTGGATCTGGGCGATGGGACAGGCGTTCTTCTCCTTGTCCGTCACCGGCAGCGGCATGATCGTCTACGGCGCGTATCTGTCCAAGAAAGAGGACGTTGTAGGCGTGGCGCAGCACACCGCGCTGTTTGACACCATCGCCGCCATGGTCGCCGCGCTGGTCATCATCCCCGCCTGCTTCTCCTACGGGCTGGACGTCGGCGCAGGTCCGAGTTTGCTGTTCGTCACGCTTCCCACGATTTTGCAGGATATTCCCGTCGGGCGGCTGTTCGCCATCATTTTGTATCTGGCAATGATTTTTGCCGGCGTCAGCTCGCTGCAAAATATGTTTGAGGCGGTCGCCGAGTCGCTGATGCACAAGTTCCCCAAGCTCAGCCGCACGGCGGTGCTCATCCTTCTGTGCGTGCTGTGCCTTGGCTTCGGCATCGGCATGGAGACGATCGACAAGTGGGGGCCGTGGATGGATCTGGTGTCCATTTACATCATCCCCATCGGCGCAACGCTCGGTGCGGTGTCGTGGTTCTATGTGATGAAAAAGGACGAGCTGCTTGCCGCCATCAATACCGGCAGCACCAAAAAGCGCGGCACGCTCTGGTACAGCGTCGGGCGCTATGTCTACGTCCCGCTTGCCGTCATTCTCTGTGTTGTGGCGTTGTTTATGCACATCGCGTTCTGATAATTGTAACGAAAACCCCGGCGATGCACCGCATCGCCGGGGAAATTTTTTGAAACGCTATTCTATAACACCGCCGCCAAGGA
Organism: Clostridiales bacterium; assembly: GCA_022779365.1. Classification (GTDB taxonomy): domain Bacteria; phylum Bacillota; class Clostridia; order Oscillospirales; family Oscillospiraceae; genus CAG-170. The sequence continues at coordinate 13,276 of JALFSI010000052.1, read as the reverse complement.
CGGTATCGCCGTTATAAAATACGACCGCCTGACCGGGTGTGGCGGCGCGCTGCGGCTCGTCAAATTCGACTGCGACGCGCCCGCCGGGAAGCGCTGTGACGGTGCACGGCTGTTCCGTGTGGCGGTAGCGGATCTTCGCGCTGGCACGAAACGACGCCGGCGGCGTTTCAAACGCCATCCAGTTGAGCTCCTTCGCCGTGAGCGCGCGGGAATAGAGCGCCTCATCGCGGCAGAGAACGACTTCGTTCCGCTCCGGGTCAATGCGCTTTACATACAGCGGCGTTTCTGCTGCGATGCCAAGTCCGCGGCGCTGCCCGATGGTGTAGTGGATGATGCCGCGGTGACATCCGAGAACGTTCCCTTGCTCGTCCACAAAATTCCCCTCTGGGTAAGTCTTGCCCGTCGTGCGCTCGATGAACGCGGCGTAGTCGCCGTCGGGGACAAAGCAGATGTCCTGACTGTCGGGCTTGCGGGCGTTGAAAAAGCCCAGTTCTTCGGCGATGCGGCGCGTGTCGCTCTTTGCAAACTCGCCCAGCGGCAGGCGCGTGTGCGCAAGCTGCTCCTGCGTGAGCGAGTAGAGCACATAGCTCTGATCCTTGGAGGCGTCCAGCGCCTTTTTGAGCACCCACCGCCCGCCTTCCTGCCCGATGCGCGCGTAATGCCCCGTGACCACGGCATCGCAGCCCATGAGCTGCGCGCGCTCATACAGGCGCGCAAACTTTAAGTAGCGGTTGCAGTCGATGCAAGGGTTCGGCGTCTGCCCGCAGGCGTAGGCGCTCGTGAAGCGGTCGATGACCTGCGACTTGAAATCGCCGGTAAAATTGAACACATAGTAGGGGATAGCGAGCTTTGCCGCGACGCTCCGCGCGTCCTGCACGTCATCGAGCGAGCAGCACGACCTTTCGCGGCTAAGACCGATGTCGTCGTTGGAGAACAGGCGCATCGTTACGCCCACGCAGTCGCAGCCCCGCTGCTTCATAAGATAAGCGGCGACGCTGGAATCCACGCCGCCGCTCATTGCAATGAGTACCTTCTCCATCAGACCATCCGGCAGCTTTCGCAGCTCGTGCAGTCCGGGAACTTGCTGTGATCGTAGGCAATGCCGTTGCGGTCGTAGTAGTTCTTGATCGCGGACTTGATGGCTTCCTCCGCCAGAACGGAGCAGTGCAGCTTGTGCGCGGGCAGCCCGCCGAGTGCGTCCACGACCTGCTTGTTGGTGACCGCCAGCGCCTCGTCGATGGTCTTGCCCTTGATCATCTCAGTCGCCATGGAGCTCGACGCGATGGCGCTGCCGCAGCCAAAGGTCTCAAACTTCACGTCCGTGATGACGTTATCCTGGATCTTCAGGTACATTTTCATAATATCGCCGCATTTGGCGTTGCCGACCTCGCCGATGCCGTCGGCGTTTTCAATGCTGCCGACGTTGCGCGGGTGCTGAAAATGATCCATTACAATATCCGTGTAAAGTGCCATGATTTTCTCCTCCTTACAGAATGAACTGACGCTTGCCGCACAGCAGGTCCTTCCAGACCGGCGACATATCGCGCAGACGTTCCACGACCTCGGGCACAGCCGCGAGGATGTGGTCGATTTCTTCTTCCGTGTTCCACTCGCACAGGCTCAGCCGCAGCGAGCCGTGTGCCACGTCGTGCACGCGCCCGATGGCAAGCAGCACATGGCTGGGGTCGAGCGAGCCGGACGTGCACGCGCTGCCGGACGAGGCACAGATGCCTTTCGCGTCCAGAAGCAGCAGCAGGCTCTCGCCCTCGATGCCCTCAAAGCAGAAGCTCACATTGCCCGGAAGACGCCTCACAGGGTCGCCGTTCAGGGCGCTGTGCGGGATCTTAGAGAGCCCCGCGATGAGCTTGTCGCGCAGCGCGCCGACTTTTTTTGCGTTTTCGTCGATGTGCGCGCACGCCTCTTCAAACGCGGTCGCCATCGCCATGATGCCGGGGACATTTTCCGTGCCCGCGCGCTTGCCGCGCTCCTGCGCGCCGCCCTCGATGAGGTTCGTCAGGAGGATGCCGCGCTTTGCATACAGCAGACCCACGCCCTTCGGACCGTGGAACTTGTGCGCCGAGAGGGAGAGCATATCAATGTGCTCTGCCTGCACGTCGATGTGCAGATGTCCCGCCGCCTGCACGGCGTCGGTGTGGAACAGAACGCCTTTTTCCTTGCAGACCGCGCCGATCTGGGCGATGGGGAGGATCGAGCCGATCTCATTGTTCGCGTACATGATGGTGACAAGGCAGGTATCCTCGCGGATGGCGTCCGCCACCTGCTGCGCCGTGACCGTGCCGATCGGACCGACGTCCAGAAGCTGGACCTCAAAGCCTTCTTTTTCGAGCTTTTTCAGCGTATGCAGCACCGCGTGATGCTCAAACGCTGTGGAAATGATGTGTTTTTTGCCTTTTTTCGCGCCCATCAGCGCCGCCGAGCGGATCGCCTGATTGTCCGCTTCGCTGCCGCCGGAGGTAAAATAGATCTCCTTCGGGTCGCAGTTGAGCAGCCGCGCGCAGGTCGCGCGCGCGTTCTGCAGCGCTTCGTTTGCTTTCTGACCGACGGTGTGGAGGCTCGACGGGTTGCCGTAGACATTTTCCATTGCCCAGGTCATGGTTTCGATCGCGGCGGGACTCATTTTGGTCGTTGCCGCGTTATCTGCATATACTGTCATTTGATTCACCTCAGATTTGGTTCGAGACGATTCTCGCTTTTTCACGCATAAGATACCACTATAAACCTAGCTTGTCAATATGTTTTATTGATTTTCGTGCTCCGCGCACGGCGTGGGCACTTCACCCTCCGCGACCACGTCGGCAAGGCTCACGCCGTCGAGGTAGTCGTTGATGACGCGGTCGAGCTTTTCCCAGATGGGCAGCGATTTGCACAGGCTTTTGCGCATACAGCAGCCCTTACGGTCGTCCAGACACGACACCGGCGCGAGCGTCCCCTCCGTCAGGCGGATGATCTCGCCCACGGAGTATTTTTCCGGCGGACGGCACAGCCGGTAGCCGCCGCCCTTGCCGCGCACGCCCTCCACAAGCCCCGCTTTTACGAGCACGGAGATGATGCTCTCCAGATATTTTTCGGAAATTTCCTGACGCTCGGCGATCATGGGCAGGGACATATAACTCTCCGCGCCGTTCTGCGCCAGCTCCACCATAATGTGCAGCGCGTAGCGCCCTTTGGTTGAGATCAGCATAAAACTGCCGCCTCCTTTGCAGTATAAACATAGTATACCACTGGGGATTAAAAAATGCAACATTCCATAAAATTTTCTGTAGGATTGCATTGCGCGGGAAAAGCGGCTATAATGCAGAAAAAAGCGGCGGGGGAATGCTCAATGCTGGATTTTTACAAGCTCATCGCAGAGTACCAGAACTGCCCGTGCGGGCAGGCGCACGAGTGCGCCATCGACGATATTGTGATAGAGAGCGGCGCGGTGCATCGTGTCGGCGAGGTTTTAGCGCGCAATGGCTTCCCGCGCCGTCTGCTTGTGGTCGCGGACAAGACGACGCTCGCGGCGGCAGAGGGCATTCTGGAAGGTCTGACGGGCTTTGACGTCACACTGAAAATTTATGACACGCTGCGCGTCGCTACGATGGATGATGTGCGCGCCGTGGAGGGCTATTTTGACCGCTGCGATGCGGTGCTTGCCGTCGGGACAGGCTCGATCCACGACCCGTGCCGTTTTGCCTGCGCGCGGCAGGATAAAAAGCTGGCGCTGTTCGCAACAGCCCCCAGCATGGACGGCTTCGCGTCCTACAGCGCACCGATCGTGGACGGCAATTTCAAAACGACCCACCCGGCAAAATGCCCGGAGGTCATCATCGCGGACACGAAAATTCTCGCCGCAGCGCCCGCGCAGCTCAAGTCGGCGGGCTTCGGCGATATGGTGTCGAAGTACGTTGCGCTCATCGACTGGCAGGTCTCGCACCTGCTGACAGGGGAGCGCTACTGCCAGCGCGTCGCCGACCTCACGCGCATGGCGACCGACCGTATCCTCACGCAGGCGGAGCTGGTCACGGCGGCGGATGAGGACGCGGCGGGCGCGATCTTCGAGTCGCTGCTGCTCACGGGCATCGCCATGAGTTTTACCAAAACGTCCCGCCCCGGCAGCGGCACGGAGCACATTCTGGCGCACTATTGGGAGTGCAAGGAGCTGCTGGAGGGCAAGGTTCCGAACTTCCACGGCGAGGACGTGGGCGTTGCCACGCTGCTGATTTTGGATTATTACGACAAGCTCGCGCGCCTGCCTGCTGTGACGGCGCACCGCGAGGAGAACGACTGGGACGATATTTACCGCGTCTACGGCGCGCTCGCGCCCGATGTGCGCAGGCTCAACACGCCCGATACCATCACCGATGCCATCGATCCGCGTGCCATTGAAGAAAATTGGGACGAGATCGTGGAAATTGTCCGCAGCGTGCCCACGGCGGCGGAATGCCGCGCCGCGATGCGCAAGGCGGGCTGCAAGCTCACGCCGGACGAGATCGGCAAGTCGCCGGACTTCATCGCCGAGAGCTTCCACTATCATCCGTATATGCGCCGCCGTTTGTCCCTCAAGCGCGTGAGCCATATGCTTGATCTGCCGGAGAATTTCTAAAAAAAGTCAAACTTCGTTCAAAATTCGTTTTCCGCACGGACATATAATTTTCATAAATCGTGCTTAACATAGCATCATAGAAATTAACCGCAGTCTATGCGGCAGCAAGGAGCGTTTTTTATGGATAATTATGATGAAAGAATGAATTATTCCTTCGAGCCGCAGCCCGAGCCTGCTGCACCGCAGCATGAGCCACAGCGGCACGAGCCGAAAAAGGCAAAGGGCAAGACCGGCAGGCTCATCGCATTGGTCGTCGCCGTGGCGCTCGTCGCCGGGATCGGCGGCTCGGTGCTCACGGACGTGATCGGCAAGATCTCCGAGCGCAATGCCGAGACCCGCGCGGCAATGGCGGAAGCACCCGCCGAGACGATGCCAGAACCGTCCACAGACGACGCGGTCGATCCGTCCGCTGAGCCGGGCACAACGCAGGAGTACACCATTGAAAAGACCCCGCTTCCCACAACGCTCAAGTCGAACGACGGCGACAAGTCGCTCACGCCTGCTGAGGTCTACGCGATGAACGTGGACGCGGTCGTCGGTATCCGCACCACCGGCACGACGAACGTCTGGGGGCAGATCACTTCGACCTCGACCGCCGGCAGCGGCTTTGTGCTCACGGCTGACGGCTACATCGTCACCAACTACCACGTCATCAAGGGCGGCGAGAGCATCACCGTCGCCATGCATAACGGCGAGGAATATGATGCCACGCTCATCGGCGGCGACGAGACGAACGACATCGCGCTTTTGAAGGTAGACGCTGAAAATCTTCAGACCGTGACCATCGGCGATGCCGATGACCTCATCGTCGGCGAACAGGTCGTCGCCATCGGCAACCCCCTCGGCGAGCTGACCTTCACTATGACGCAGGGCTATATCAGCGCGCTCGACCGTGAGATCAACACCAGCGGCGTGCCGATCAATATGCTCCAGACCGACGCGGCGATCAATGCCGGCAACTCCGGCGGCCCGCTGTTTGACATGAATGGCAACGTCGTCGCCATCACCACCGCAAAGCCGTCCGCGTCGGCGGCAAACGGCAGCACCGTGGAGGGCATCGGCTTTGCCATCCCCATCAACGACGTGCTGGGTATGATCTATGACATTCAGGAGAACGGCCGCGTGACCGACAAGGCATACCTCGGCGTGACCGTCCGGGATCTGGACACCGAGACTGCGCAGAGCTACGGTCTGCCGACCGGTGTGTATATCAATAGCGTCAGCGAGGGAAGCTGCGCCGAAAAGGCAGGCATCCAGGCGGGCGACGTGCTTACGAGCTTTAACGGCAAGGCGCTTGCCAGCACCACGGAATTACAGGCAGAGCTGAACCGCTGCCGCGCGGGGGATGAAGTCAGCATCCGCGTCTGGCGCAGCGGCAGAGAGCTGGACCTCACGGTCACGCTCGACGAAAAGCCTGCCGAGGCCGAGACTGTGACCGAGCAGCCCGAGCAGCAGCCGCAGGAGCAGCAGCCGTCCCAGAACGATCAGAATGACGGCAATTACGACCCGTACTACGAGTTCTTCCGCAACTTCAACTTCGGTTGAGTTTACTCATATAAGTTCTTTCCTCAAAACCCCCGGGCGCTGCCACAGCAGCGCCCGGGGGCGATTTTGTAGAATCTTCTAAATTTGCGTAGGGGAGGAGCCTGCCCCTTCCGCGCAAGGTGCACAAACAATTTCACACAACAAACGGCGACAGCACAGCGCGTCCGTAGGGGTCGATGCCGCGCTCTCCCCGGCGGGATGCAATTGCAAAGTTCGCGCGTTATCGGCGAAAACGGAAAACGTTCTGTAGGACCATCCGCCCCTACGGGTGCGCGCCGTTTCGCACTAGCGCGGTCAAATTTGCGGTGTTTCACCGCGCGGGCGGGGCGAGCCCCGCCCTTACGTTACGACGAAACACGGCAGCAGCTCAGAGATAGGCTCTTTTTCGCAAAAAACAGGCGGGCACGATCGTGCCCGCCTGTTTTAAATTTCTTATTCCGCCGAAATGAGGTAATAGTAGATCGGCTGACCGCCGGAGAGAAGGTTGACCTCCGCCTGCGGCGCAAGCTCGGTGAACAGGGCGGCGGTCTGCTCCGCCTCTTCCTGCGTTGTATCCGCGCCGTAGAAGATGTTCACGAACTCCTTGCCATCCGCACCGACCTTTTCCGCCATCATGCGCAGCAGCGCGTGCAGGTCGCGGCTCGTGCCCATCAGTGCGCCGTTGCACAGCGCCAGATAGTCGCCCTCAACGATCTGATGTCCGTCAAAGTCGGAATCGCGTGCGGCGTAGGTGATCTGCATGGTCGTAACGGTGTCAAGGCAGTCCGACATCGCGGCGGTGTTGTCCTCCGCCGGGAGCGACGCGTCAAAATTCAGCATCGCGGTGATGCCCTGCGGCACGGTCTTGCTGGCGATGACGATGACCTGCCTGTCCGACAGCTCCGCCGCCTGCTGCGCGGCGAGAATGATGTTCTTATTGTTCGGCAGGACAAAGACCGTCTGCGCCGGGGTCTGCTCCACGGCACGCAGAATATCCTGCGTGGAGGGGTTCATGGTCTGCCCGCCCTCGACGATCTGATCGACGCCGAGGTCGCGGAACACATCGGCAAGCCCCGCGCCCGCGCAAACCGCGACCACGCCGTACTCCTTCGTGATCTCAACGGCGGTGTCCTCCTGCGCCTCCAGCTCCTGCTCGATCTTTTCCAGATCGTCAGTGGAGCGCGCGGCGCGTCCGGCGGCGAGATCGTCATGCTGCATCCGCATATTTTCAATCTTCGCCAGCTCCAGCGTGCCGTACTTCTGCGCCTCGCTCAGCGCGTCGCCGGGGATATTGGTATGGACATGGACCTTGAACGCCTCATCGTCCTCGCCGATGACGAGGCTGTCGCCGATGCCGTCGAGGAAATGGCGCAGCGGCTCGAGCGAGACGTCTTTAAATTTGCGCACGATGAACACCGTGTCGAACGCGAACGTAATATCCTCCGAGTCAAACTGGGCAAAATCCGCCTGCTCGTTTACCGCAGCACGGTCTGCGGTGCTGACGATGTCGTTGCCGCGCAGGGAGGAGAGCATCGCCTCCAGAATGAACACAAAGCCCATGCCGCCCGCGTCCACAACACCGGCTTTTTTGAGCACCGGGTTCTGATTGACGGTATTTTCCAGCGCCGCGCGGGCGGTCTCGATCGACTGCTCCACAACGTACTCAATATCGGCGCAGTCCTCTGCCAGCGCGCGCGCCGCGTCGGCAGTCAGGCGCGAAACGGTGAGGATCGTGCCCTCGGCGGGCTTCATGACCGCCTTATAGGCAGCGTCCACACCCGTGGTGAGCGCGGCGGCAAAATCATGCCCGTCCGCACTGAGCTTGCCCTTCCATGCGGTGGAGAAGCCGCGGAACAGCAGCGAAAGGATGACGCCGGAATTTCCGCGCGCCCCGCGTAGCAGGGCAGAAGCGGTCATATCCGCCGCTTTGGTCAGGGTCAGGTCTTGCGGCGCTTTGGAAAGATCGGTCGCGGCAGCGCCGAGCGTCATGCCCATGTTCGTGCCGGTATCGCCGTCGGGAACGGGGAACACGTTCAGCTCGTTGATCTTCTGGCAGTTGTTATCGATCGCCGCAGCCGCACTGCAGATCAGCCGGCGGAAGGAAGCGCCGTCAATGGTCTGAATCAAGTTAGAACACCTCCGTGTTGCGCAAACGGTGCGCGTTAGTCAGTAGTGATAGAGTCAACAAAAACGTTGACGGCGCGCACCTGCGTGCCGGTGGATTTGGAGACAAAATAGCGGACCTCATTGATAATGGAGTCGCTGATGGCGCAGATATTGACGCCCCGGTCGATCATGATGTGCAGGTCGATGGAGATCGAGCCGTCTTCATGGAACAAAACGCGCACGCCCTTGCGCATCGCCTCGCGGCGAAGCAAATGCACCAGACCGTCGGTCATGGAGCGCACCGCCATGCCCTTTACGCCAAAGCAGTTCGACGCGGCATAGCCGGCAATGCTGGTATAGACATCGCTTTCCACCGCAATCACACCGCGGCTGGTTTTCTGACGGATCATGGAAATCCTCCTTTCGTTGGATGGAGAGTCGGTTTTTTCAGGCAGCACCGCGCAATTCGGCAAGCGGATTCGGCGAGAGATTTTTCGTCAAGTCAAGGTTTGAAACGTGCAGGAATACTTTGTGTATTTTGCATGTTTCAAACCGCAGGATTGGCGGAAAAGATCCGCCGAAGCGTGTAGACGCAATTGCGCGGTGCTGCCTCCATAGTTGTCACATCATTGTAACTCTTTTGCGGCAAAAGTACAAGTTAAAAATAGGGTTTCAGCTTTTTTCATAACCGGTCACGCCGTTATTTGTCATCCATTGGAGCTTTTCACCCATCAGATCGGTCAGCGTTTGCGTATCTGTCCGACCGATGCCGTCCAGATAATCACGCAGATGAAGCAGATCGTTGTATGTCAGGTATGGATAGTCGCCCTCCACATAAGTACCGTCCGGCTTGATGCTGTAATAGAGGTTATGATCCGGCATGACCCATCCAGAGCCGGTATCCTCGATCGCCAGCAGCATCCGATTGGCAAGCGAATAAAGCGCATCCCGATCCAAAAGCTCCGCCGCGTGATACAGCGCCAGACATTCGCTGACCTGATGGTTGAGCGAGATATGTGGCGTGGTATGCTCGTCCGGATGCCAGTAGTCGGGGATCAGCCAGCCGCCGTTCTCTGTGGCAATGTGGTTCGTATCCGCATACTGGGTATAAAACGCAAGATAGTGGTCGATGGCATCTTCAAACATATTGCCGCCGAATTTCTGCGCGGCTCGGATATAGAGCTCAAGCAGCTCCGTATTGAAGCGTGTGTCATAAAAGCCTGCCCCGATGCCGTAGTCGCCTTGAAGCCATCCGCTGCCAGGCTCGGTCGCCCAATAGCCATAGCTGTTCTGCCGCTGTGCCATGGTGTCAAGCATCAGAATGGTGAGCGCGGGCGCTTCCTTGCACGGCGGCGTGCGCCCAAGGAAGCCCCGGATGCAGTAGCACGCAGGGCAGCAGTAATAATAATTTGTGCCGGTCGGTATGTAATTATAGGGAGACTCCCGATAATAGCCCCCATAGCACCACAGCATACTGTCGTTAGTCACATAGGATACCCATGCCTTGGCGCAATTGTTGACGTCCCAGTTCATGATCTTATCCGGCGAAGTCAAAATCAGCGCATCCGAAACGCGTTCTTCTGCCAGACCGTGACCTGTTACCGTCAACTGAAGCCCTTCTTCGGTCTGCGTGATATTCAGCGCACCATCCTGCTCCGGGAGATACTCCATGGAGTCATTTTCGCGCAGGACGACCGTGCGCGGCAGGGCAAAGAAATAGGTCGTGCCGGAGTCAAGCTCCACAACGACGACTGGGGAGGAAAAGCTCCCTTCGGCGAGCGTCTCGCAGATCCATTCGCCAGATTCGAAGCTGTAATACCAGAGAGCGCCCGCCTCTGTGACCTCCTGGTCAAAAAAGACGCAGTCGCCGGAGCCGGTCGCGCGATAGGTGGATGCCGTTACGCCGTCAGAGACGCAGTATTCCCGGCTTTCGATTTGGCTGCCATCCCGTTCGGTCGTGCTGACATAGACCTCGGCGGTATATTTTTCAGAGATCAGAACACGTTCGGGAGCGCGCAGACCGTCAGACTGCACAGGCTCTGTCCCGAACGCCTGAACCCGATCAGGCTCGGGTTCAGGAGATGCTTCAGGCTCGGAATTTTGCGCGGAAGGTAAAATCTGGATGCGATCCGAAACAGGCTTCGGCTCAGGCTTTTGATTCGGTGCGGACGCCGGCGCTTCGGTGTTTTCCGACACGGACGCAGACGCCCCGTCCGCCGGTACAGCGGGCGTCTGTGCGGACGAGCACGCGCAGAGCAGCGCCAGCGCCAGTGCGAAAACCAGAATGACTATGGACCTCTCTTGCATGGCAATCTTAATTTTTCTTTAGACCATGCTGGGCTGCCAGCAATCGGGCGCTTCCAGCCCCATCATCGTCACAATAGTGGGAGCGACGTTCGCCAGCCCATAATGCCCGTCGTGGATGACGTACTTCGTATCCGGGTCGTAGATGATGAACGGCACGGGATTCAGCGAGTGCGCCGTGCGGACGCTCGTCTTGCCCTTCTTCGTCTCGGTCATCTGGTCGGCGTTGCCGTGGTCGGCGGTCACGAGCACGGTGTAGCCGTACTTGTCGGCGGCCTCGATCACACGACCGACGCTCGCGTCCACGCACTCCATCGCGGTCACAACGGCACTCATCACGCCCGTGTGCCCGACCATATCGCCGTTCGGATAGTTGCAGCGCAGGAAATCGTAGTCGTGCGACGCCATGGCGGCGACGAGCTTGTCGGTGATCTCCTTGGACTTCATCGCCGGCGCCTGATCGAACGGGATGATGTCGGACGGAATTTCCTCATACGTTTCGAGCTTTTCGTCCACCTTGCCGGAGCGGTTGCCGTTCCAGAAGTAGGTGACGTGCCCATATTTCTGCGTTTCGGATACGGCGTATTCGCGCACGCCCGCCTTGCAGAGGACCTCGGTCAGCGTGTTCTTGATGACCGGCGGCTCCACAAGATACTTCTGCGGGATGTGCAGATCGCCGTCATATTCCAGCATACCGGCAAACAGCACGCCGGTGTAGTCGCCGCGGTCAAACTTGTCAAAGTCCTTGCGGTCGAATGCGAGGGAGATCTCCTGCGCGCGGTCGCCGCGGAAGTTAAAGAGAATGACGCTGTCGCCGTTTTCGATCTTCGCGACGGGCTTGCCGTCCTTTGCCACGACGAACGGCAGCAGATCCTGATCGATCATGCCGGGATTTTCGGCGCGGTAGGTCTCAATGGCTTCCTTGGCGCTGGCAAATTGGCGACCCTCCGCCTGAACATGCGTGCGCCAGCCCTTTTCGACCATGCCCCAGTTGGCCTCGTAGCGGTCCATGGTGATGACCATGCGCCCGCCGCCGGATGCGATCTTGTATTCATGCGCGCCGTCGGACAGCTCCGCCAGCACGCCCTCAAGCTGCGCGACATAGTCCAGCGCGCTCGTTGCGGGCACGTCGCGCCCATCGAGCAGGATGTGGCAGTAGACGCGGGCAATGTTCTGCTCACGCGCATGGCGCAGCATGGCGATGAGGTGCGAGATGTTGGAATGGACGTTGCCGTCGGACAGCAGACCGATAAAATGCAGCGCTTTGCCGTTTTGCAGGCAGTTGTCAGTCAGCTCCGTCCACGTTTTCGACGCGAACAGCGCGCCGTTTTCGATGGATTCCTGCACGAGCTTTGCGCCCTGCGAGTAGATCTGCCCGCAGCCGAGCGCATTGTGACCGACCTCAGAGTTGCCCATGTCGTCGTCGCTGGGAAGCCCCACGGCCGTGCCGTGCGCCTTGAGCCACGTCATGGGGCAGGTCGCCATCAGCTTATCGAGCACGGGGGTGTTCGCCTGCGCGACTGCGTCGCCGCTGCCGCCGTCACCGCGTCCCACACCGTCCATAATGACCAATACAATCGGTTTTTTCATTTGTAGTACCTCCGAATTTGCTATTTTCACATTTGGAGTCTATTCTACAACATTTTTCCGCATCTTACAATGCGTAAAATGTGAATTTATTTTTTCAGCCGCGCGATGTGCGTCTGTGCCAGCGCGTGCACGCCTGCAAAATCGACGTGCGGGTTATAAAGCGCCTCCAGCTCGTCGTGCAGCGCCTTTGCCTGCGCAAGGATGGGGCAGACGCGCTCGCAGGCCTCCGCAAGCCGCTCCTCCGCCGACGCGTCGTCCAGACGGCAGCACACGCCGCTGTCCGGCAGGAAAAAGCCCTCCGAGCGCGCCGGGTGCAGGGGAGAGCGCAGGTCGATGAGGTGCCTTCCCAGCAGCGCCGACGCCTCCGCGCGCGCCGAAAGCTCCCGCGCCGGCAGGCGCTCTGCCTTTGCGGGCGTGAGGTCGCACAGACCCTCGCAGGTGATGGCGCGGGCAAAGCGCGGGGCGGCGTGCTGCTGCCACGGCTCGGATCCTTCCGGCGCGTCCTCCGCGCGCAGCAGCGCATACGCCTCGCGGTAGCGCGATTTGTACGCGCTGTTTAAGGATACGATCAAAGACAGCTTCGCGCGAACTGCCGCGATGTCATAAAACTGCCCCAGGTCGAGATACGCCCCGGCCGCCGCCGGATAGGGGACATCCAGAACGTGCGGCGCAGTGCCGTCTGCATACCCCACGTTCCACGCCGGGATGCACACCGCGTCGAGCGAGTGCGGGTCGCCGGAGCAGCGCACGCGCTCGGCGACGAGCCCCGCTTCCTCCGCTGCGGCGGCAATGGTTTTCATAAACGTCGATTTGCCGCAGCCCGGTCCGCCCTTGATGACCCACAAAAACATCCCGCCGCGCGGCGGGCAGAAGCTGTCATACAGCGAGTAAAACCCCTGCGCCGTGTTGCCGCCGAGAAAATATTCCGTCATAGTCTGCATAAAGACCCTCCCAAAAATAAACTGTCGTGTACATAGATATGTACACGACAGCAGGAGTATGCAGTTATACTGATTCTTGATTAAAATATTTAATCAAGAATCCCGTGTGCTACGCACACTCGCATCGTGCGAATGCACGCTGCGCCGTCTCATGCAGAATCTGACGCGCCGTTGGCGCTATAAAAAGCTCTTCAAGCTTTTTAAC
>JALFSI010000048.1:0-4741 GCA_022779365.1 Clostridiales bacterium | reverse complement strand
TTAAAAAGCTTGAAGAGCTTTTTATAGCGCCAACGGCGCGTCAGATTCTGCATGAGACGGCGCAGCGTGCATTCGCACGATGCGAGTGTGCGTAGCACACGGGATTCTTGATTCAATATTTTAATCAAGAATCAGTATAAGTTGCAGATACTTTAGCGCTTTTAGGCGGTAAAGTCAACCGTCAAAAAATACAAAAATCCATGCTGCAAACACAAACGTTTACAGCATGGCGCTGTTGTCCAGACACATTTTCAGGGTAATGCCGGAGAGCGGGGCGTACTCCGCCGCGGGGAGGCGGTCGGCGTAGCGGGGGAGAAGCGTATCCGGGGCGGCGATGAGCGCGAGCTTCCGGGCGCGGGGGAGGGATTTGATGAGCGCCTCCAGCGAGGCGGCGGCGCTGCGCGTTTCGGTGCGCCAGACGGCTTCCAGCGCCGTGACCGGGCGGCTGCGCGTATATTTGGCGCAGGCGGCGGTGCGTTCAAAATGCTCGTGCATCCGGCGGCAGAGATATTTTGCAAGCCCAGTGTAGAGGCTGCCGTCCCGGCAGCGGACGATATAGACGTAATACATCACAAGCTCCGCGCCGCAAGCGCGTTTGCGATGGCGGCAAAGGCGGGAATATCCAGTGTCTCGCCGCGCACGGTGGGTGCGAAGCCGCACCCTTCGATGATCTCCGCAATCTCCGCCTTGGAAAGCTCGGAGAAGCCGGACGAGAGCGCGTTTAGGAGCGTTTTGCGCCGCTGGGCAAAGCTCGCGCGCACGACGCGGAAAAAGAGCTTTTCGTCCACGACATCGCACGGCGGCGCGCTGCGCGTGGGCAGCGTCAGCACGGCGGACGTGACCTTGGGCTGCGGGAGAAAGCACGACGGCGGTACGTCAAACAGCAGCCGCGGCTCGGCATAATACTGGCAGAATACCGAAAACGCGCCGTACTCGCTTTTCCCGGCGGGGGCGCAGATGCGCTGCGCGACCTCCTTCTGCACCATGACGGTGACGGAGGAAAAGGCGCGGCTCTCCAGCAGCGCGGCGAGGATGGGCGTGGTGATGTAATAGGGGAGATTGGCGCACGCCATCGGGCGCAGCCCCGCAAATTCCTCGCGCACCAGCGCGGGAATATCCGTTTTGAGAATGTCGCGGAATAAGATCTCCAAATTGTCGCAGCCTGCCATCGTCTCCGCCAGCAGCGGCTGAAGGGACGTATCGACCTCGACTGCCACGACCTTGCCCGCGCGGCGGCAGAGCTGCCGTGTCAGCGGACCGATGCCCGGTCCGACCTCGAGCACGCCGCAGGTCTCGTCCACGCCCGCCTCGTCCGCGATGCGCTCAGGCACCCACGCGGCGGTGAGAAAGTTCTGCCCCTTTGCCTTGGAAAAATGGAAGCCGTGCCGCGCAAGCAGGGCTTTGATTTCGGTAATGTTACAAAGATCCATAAAAAATCCGCCTTTCATCTGCCATTGTAGCAGACAAAAGGCGGATTTTCAATCCAAAGCTCAGTTTGTTTCCGATGCGCTGACGTAGACGCTCACACGCTGCGCGCCCCACTGCATACATTCGTCGTAGGAATCCGCGCCCTTGTAGATGTCGATGACGTAGGGATGTTCCATCATGTTCGAGCCGGTGTCCTCCGCGTAGAAATCGCCGACGAGCGTGCCGTCCGGGAAAAACAGCCAGACGTGCGTGCCGTAGGGGATCATCGACGGATTCACGGCGAGGGTGCGGTTTACGGTGGTGTATGTACCTGTGGCAGTCGTGCCGGTCGTGCAGTAGGCGGTGGCGGTGAAGTGGTCGATCAGCACCAGATCGTCGGGCACGGCGGGCTCGGCGGCTGCCTCGGCAGCCTCCGCTTCCGCGGCTTCCGCCTCGGCATCGGCTGCCATCTGCCGCAGATCCTCCTGCGAGATGGGCAGCGGCTGTGCGGGCTGCGCCAGGACAGTGGCGGGGAACGTCGTTTCTTCCTGCGCCGCAAGCAGCTCGACCTCCAGAGAGGGCGCGGCGGCGGAATGCTCCGGGGCAGCCTGCGCGGCAGCCGGAGCGGATGCGGCGGATACCTGCGCGACCGCGGACTGCGTGCCGACGGCGGCGACGCTGCTGAATACGATGCAGATGCACAGCAGTGCGGCAGTGGCGGCAGCCGGAAGAAGCGGTCGGATCTTTCGATTGGACTTCATGATCGGGAAGCCTCCTTTCCTGGATACAGTAGCCGACGGGGTCGGTTACAAATGTGTTACAGTTATATGCGAAACATCACATGATATGAATTATAACTATTTTGCGTGAAAAGTCAAGAACTTTATGATAGAACGCGAAAATGCGACAACTTTTACGAAAAATTCAAAAATTTTGGGCGCGTAAAAAGGAACAAATTTGGCGGATAATGTAATATTTTATCGAATAAAACGGAACAAAAAATAACAAAATAGTTAAAAATAAATTTCATCACTTCAAAATTGACAGAATCGCCCGCGCGTGGTATAGTAGGAACGATAAAAGCGCTGAAAAAGACACGCTTCCGCACCCGCAGCGCCGCAGAGAGGGCTTTGTTTGGTGGAAATAGCCCGACGCCTGCCGCGGAAGTACCCCTTTTGAGCTGCGCCGCTGAACCGACGAGTAAGCGGCGACGGGTTCTCCCGTTACCGAGATCACGAGCGACGGAATGTTTCCGTAAGCAGGGTGGAACCGTGGAGCTTTCTGCTTCACCCCTGAACTTTTCGGGGGTGGAGCAGTTTTGTTTTGCCCCAAATCAACAAGGAGGCAATGAAAAATGTCTGAAAACAACGAATTTTCCTTTGAAAACGAGCAGTACCGCCGCACTTACTGGCACACCTGCTCCCACGTTCTGGCGCAGGCGGTCAAGCGTCTGCACCCCGAGGTCAAGCTCGCCATCGGTCCGTCGATCGACAACGGCTTTTACTATGACTTTGACGCGCCGTTTGCCTTCACGCCGGAGATCATGGAAGAGCTGGAAGCCGAAATGCGCAAGATCTGCAAGGAAAAGCTGAAGCTGGAGCGCTTTGAGCTGCCGCGCGAGGAGGCGATCAAGTACATGGAGGACAAGGGCGAGCCGTATAAGGTCGAGCTCATCAACGACCTGCCGGAGGATGCGCACATCTCCTTCTACACGCAGGGCGAGTTCACCGACCTCTGCGCCGGACCGCATCTGGACTCCACCGGGCGCATCAAGGGCAACGCCATCAAGCTCACCGCTTGCAACGCCGCCTACTGGCGCGGTGATTCCAACCGCGAGACGCTCCAGCGTATCTACGGCGTCGCCTTCCCGAAGAAGGAAGAGCTGGACGAGTATCTGGCGCGCATCGAGGAGGCGAAAAAGCGCGATCACCGCAAGCTCGGCAGGGAGCTGGGGCTGTTCATGCTGACGGAGGAAGGTCCGGGCTTCCCGTTCTTCCTGCCGAAGGGCATGGTGCTCAAAAACACCCTGATCGACTACTGGCGTCAGGTGCATAAGCGCTACGGCTATGTGGAAATTTCCACGCCGATGATCCTCAACCGCCGCCTGTGGGAGCGTTCGGGTCACTGGGATCACTACAAGCAGAATATGTACACCACCGTCATCGACGGTGAGGACTATGCCGTCAAGCCCATGAACTGCCCGGGCGGCATGATCGTGTACGCCAGCGAGCCGCACTCCTACCGCGACCTGCCGCTGCGCGTGGGCGAGCTGGGTCTGGTGCACCGTCACGAGCTGTCCGGCGCGCTGCACGGTCTGTTCCGCGTGCGCTGCTTCACGCAGGACGACGCGCACATCTTCATGACCTGGGATCAGATGAAGGACGAGATTAAAAACGTCGTGAAGCTGTTTGACGAGGTCTATTCCACGTTCGGTCTGACGTATCAGATCGAGCTGTCCACCATGCCGGACGACCACATCGGCGACGAGAAGGACTGGCACTTTGCCGAGGAGACCCTCGCTGCCGCCATCACGGAGATGGGCAAGGAGTATATCGTCAACGCCGGTGACGGCGCGTTCTACGGTCCGAAGCTCGACTTCCATCTGGCGGACTCGCTGGGACGCACCTGGCAGTGCGGCACGATCCAGCTCGATATGCAGCTTCCCGAGCGCTTTGAGCTCGAATACACCGGCGAGGACGGGCAGAAGCATCGCCCGGTGATGATCCACCGCGTGGTCCTCGGCTCGATCGAGCGCTTCATCGGCGTCATTACCGAGCATTTTGCCGGCGCGTTCCCAACGTGGCTCAGCCCGGTGCAGGTGAAGATCCTGCCTGTGACCGACCGCGCGAACGACTACGCCGCCAAGCTCTCCGCGCAGCTCGACGCACAGGGCTACCGCGTGGAGGTGGACGCGCGCAACGAAAAGATCGGCAAGAAGATCCGCGAGGCGCAGCTTGAAAAAGTGCCGTATATGCTGATCGTGGGCGACCGCGACATCGAAAACGGCACGGTCTCCCCGCG
Organism: Clostridiales bacterium; assembly: GCA_022779365.1. Classification (GTDB taxonomy): domain Bacteria; phylum Bacillota; class Clostridia; order Oscillospirales; family Oscillospiraceae; genus CAG-170. The sequence continues at coordinate 313 of JALFSI010000048.1, read as the reverse complement.
TCACCGCGCCGAGGGCGACCTGGGTGCGATGAGCATCGACGCCTTCACCGCCATCCTCGAGGAGGACGTGGACAACAAGCTCCGCAAATAAACAGCATGAAAAATCCGCCCGCGGGTCGAGACCCACGGGCGGATACTTTTTACCGAATTGTGCGGTGCTGCCTGTATGTCCTTATACTGATTCTTGATTAAAATATTTAATCAAGAATCCCGTGTGCTACGCACACTCGCATCGTGCGAATGCACGCTGCGCCGTCTCATGCAGAATCTGACGCGCCGTTGGCGCTATAAAAAGCTCTTCAAGCTTTTTAAC
>JALFSI010000047.1:0-4316 GCA_022779365.1 Clostridiales bacterium | reverse complement strand
AGTTTTGCGCCCGCAGGCGCAAAAATGATTCGGATCATTTTCTGCGGCGGCGTGTACGTCGCAGAAAATACAACTCAGCCTGCAAGTGTGGAATTTGTGTGCCTGCGGCACACAAATTATGCGCGCGGCGGGCTGCAAGCCTGTTCAAACGGAAACCCAGCGAAGCGGTTTTCGTTTGAGAGCGTGTCAAAAACACTTTTTTGACACGCTCAAATCTGCGGGACAAGGCAAGCTTGTCCCGCAGATTCGTATTTGTTCTGTGCCCCTGAAGGCAGCGCCGATCAAAGCCCCTGCGGCATCTGCCAGCCGTCAATGTCGGTGTGCAGCAGGTGGTGCGAGCGCTCGGACAGCGGCTTTCCGAGATACTCCTTGTAAAGCGCCTGCACATCCGGGTTCTCGTGGGAGAAGCGGAGCACAGCCTTGTGGTCGAGTTTCCAGAGGACGTTTCCGCGCTGCTCGGCGCATTCGACCCCATCGTGGATCGGCTGACCGCCGCCGCCTGCGCAGCCGCCGGGGCACGCCATGACCTCCACAAAGTCATACTGCACACGCCCGGCGCTGAGAGCCTCCATCAGCCTTCTTGTGTTGCCAAGACCGCTGACGACCGCTGTTCGCACCGTGCCTGCACCGGGAATGTCGAAGCTCGCTTCCTTCCAGCCCTGCATGCCGCACACAGCAGTAAAGGCATCGGGGTTCGGATTTCCACCGGTCGCAAGATAATACGCGCTGCGAAGCGCTGCGTCCATCACGCCGCCGGTCGCACCGAAGATCACCGCCGCGCCCGTGCCGGAGCCGAGCGGACTATCAAAGCTGCTTTCCTCCAGCGCCGCCGGGTCGATCATGGAGCAGCGGAGCATCCGCACGAGCTCGCGCGTGGTGATGACCACGTCGACATCGGGGTCGCCGCAGGCATCCTTCATCGTGGGCAGCGCTGCCTCCGCCTTTTTGGACGTGCACGGCATGACGGAGATGACACGGAGGTTTTTGGGGTCAATGCCGATTTTTTCCGCGAAATAGCTCTTTGCCGCCGCGCCGAACATCTGCTGCGGCGATTTCGCCGTGGACAGATTTCTCGCAAACTGCGGGAACTGCCCCTTTACGAACCGCACCCAACCAGGGCAGCAGGAGGTAAACATCGGCCAGGGATACGCATCCTTATGCGTAAAGCGCTCAATGAACTCGCTGCCCTCCTCCATGATCGTGAGGTCGGCGCCGAAATTGGTGTCGAATACATAATCAAAGCCCAGCTCCCGCAGTGCGGTCGCCAGAACGCCCGGCGTCGCCTGCTCCGGCGTCAGACCGAAATACTCCGTCCACGCCGCGCGCACCGCAGGCGCGACCTGTACAACAGTCGTCAGCTCCGGGTCTGCCAGCATACGGTAGACATGGTCGGTGTCGTCGCGCTCCTCGAGTGCGCCGACGGGGCAGTGGGTCACACATTGTCCACAATAGGTGCAAAGAGAGGTTGAAAGTCTGTCGGCACTTGCCGTGCCGACGGTCGTCCGTGAGCCGGTGCCGACCAGATCCCAGATATGGACGCCCTGCATCTTATCGCAGACCTGCACGCAGCGCATACACTTGATGCAGCGATTTTCAAAGCGCAGAATGGGCGCGGAATAATCGACTGTCGCCGGGCGCAGCTTTTTCTGATAGGGCGCGCCAAGCAGGTTATAGTCGTTGGCGAGCTTCTGGAGCTTGCAGTTGCCGCTGCGCGTACACTTGACGCAGTTGACCTCGTGCTGGCTGAGCAGGAGCTGGAGATTGACGCGGCGCGTCATGCGCACCTTCTGGGAGTTCGTGTGGATGACCATGCCCTCGCTGACCGCGTTATCACAGGCGGCAACGAGCGTGTCCTGCCCCTCGACCTCGACCATGCAGATGCGGCAGGCGCCGATCTCGTTGAGCTCCTTGAGATAGCAGAGCGTTGGGATGTCGATATTCACCGCGCGTGCAGCATCCAGAATGCTTGTCCCCTCCGGGACACGAACGGTTTTTCCGTTGATCGTGAGCGTTACCATCGTTCGATCCTCCCTCCCTTGAAGATGCCGTAGCCGAAGTGGTCGCAGCGCAGGCAGCGGCCGCTCTCGGCGCAGGCTTCCTCGTGCGTCATGCCGCATTCGATGTCTTCAAAATCGCATTTACGCTGGGCGGCCTCGCGCTCTTTCGTATTGACGCGCCCGCGCGCGGGACAGACGTCCAGATGCGGCGCGGGGATCACTACATCCGTGCGGATCTCGTGGTGGAAGCCGAGCTGCTCGTCGATATTCGCCGCCGCGACCTTGCCTGCCGCGATCGCGCGGATGGCGGTAGCAGGACCTGTCACGCAGTCGCCGCCGGCAAAGACGTTTTCCATGTTGTCGATCTGGCTGGAGCTCTCCGCCATAAACGTGCCTCTTCGGATGGGAATGCCGGTCTGCTCAAAGCCCGCGATCTCCACGCCCTGCCCGATGGCAACGACGATCACATCCGCCGGGATGCGCTCCTCGGGCTGGTCTGCCGTCTCCGGGCGGGGTCTTCCGGCCTTGTCGGCAAGACCGATGATCTGCGGCTGCACCCAGAGGGCGACTGCTTCGTCCGCCTCGTTCGCCTCGATGCGAACAGGCGCGCAGAGCTCGCGGATCTCCGCGCCCTCGGCGATCGCGCCCTGCACCTCGTCGGGCAGCGCGGTCATATCCGCGATCCGGCGGCGATAGACGCACGTCACGCTCTCAGCACCCAGACGCACCGAGCTTCTCGTCACATCCATCGCCACATTGCCGCCGCCGATGACCACGACGCGCTTGCCGGTGAAGTCCGGCATGACGTCGTCGCCGATGGCGCGCAGCATCTCCACGGCGGACATGACATTTTTGCTGTCCTCGCCGGCAATACCCGTTTTCTTGTCCGTATGCGCGCCGATGGCGACATAAAGGCAGTCGTAATCCTCGTGGAGCTGCTCGAAGGAAATGTCCTTTCCGACTGTCACGCCGGTATGTACCTCGACGCCGGTGGACAAAATGGACTCGATCTCTGCGTCAAGCTTTTCACGCGGGAAGCGGTAGGCAGGGATGCCGTAGCGGAGCATACCGCCAAGCTGCTTCTTCTCCTCAAAAATGACAACACTGTGACCCATCAGGCGCAGATAATAGGCGCACGACAGACCGCTCGGACCGCCGCCGATGATCGCAACGCGCCTGCCGGTCGCTTCCGCGCAATCCGGGTTCGGAACATCGCCCGCGTGATCGACCGCGTAGCGCTTGAGCCCGCGGATGTTGATGGGCGCATCCACCATATTGCGGCGGCAGCGCGCCTCGCACGGGTGTTCACAGATGTATGCGCAGGCGGTCGGCATGGGGTTATCCTTGCGGATGAGGCGCACGGCGTCGGCATACCGCCCCTCGCGCACCAGCGCAACATAGCCCGGCACGTCCACGCCGGCGGGACACAGCGACACGCACGGCACGGGGTTTTGCAGCGAGGCAAGGCAGCGGTGATGCTTCACATGGTTGACATAATCATCACGGAAGCCCTCAAAGCCGCTCAAAACGAGCTGCGCTGCGTCGCGTCCGATGGCGCAGTCGGCGGAGGCAGCGATCGCCCGCGCCGTTTTTTCGATGGTGTCGATTGTCAGCATCGTGCCCGTTCCGTCGAGCACCTGCCCCATCAGCGCGGTAAGCTGACCGAGCCCAATACGGCAGGGCACGCATTTACCGCAGGACTGCGCGTGGCAGAGCTGCAGAAAGGTCAGGGACATATCAATGGGACACAGACCCGGAGGGCTGGACGCGATCCTGCGCTCCATGTCCTTGTAAAGGCGGTCAACGACCGTCTGCGCCTTGCTTGCGGTTTTGATGTCGAGTCTGCTCAAGGCTGCTTCACTCCTTCTCTTATACTGATTCTTGATTAAAATATTGAATCAAGAATCCCGTGTGCTACGCACACTCGCATCGTGCGAATGCACGCTGCGCCGTCTCATGCAGAATTACTGATCGTTCCAAAGCTTATTTAAAAGTCCTTTTTTCACGAAATATGGTAACATATCCGGGAAATATAAAACAATACCGGCACGCATTTTTTTGCACGCTCAGCCATGCTTCTTTGCCGGTCTGTTATTCACAATTCAATATGGTCTGCGCTGCTCAGGTAAACGATGATCCGACCGGCTGGGGATCATGGCGCAAGCTGCGCAGTTGGAGTAATACTGATTCTTGATTAAAATATTTAATCAAGAATCCCGTGTGCTACGCACACTCGCATCGTGCGAATGCACGCTGCGCCGTCTCATGCAGAATCTGACGCGCCGTTGGCGCTATAAAAAGCTCTTCAAGCTTTTTAAC
>JALFSI010000028.1:0-3396 GCA_022779365.1 Clostridiales bacterium | reverse complement strand
ATTAAAATATTGAATCAAGAATCCCGTGTGCTACGCACACTCGCATCGTGCGAATGCACGCTGCGCCGTCTCATGCAGAATCTGACGCGCCGTTGGCGCTATAAAAAGCTCTTCAAGCTTTTTAACAGATTCTAGTATTATCCGGTATGAAGCGTGCGGTTCAGTGCCTGCCCAGATTCACGAGCAGAATGCCGATGACGATGACCGCCGCGCCCGCCCAGTTGAGGGGGCTGACTGTCTCGCGCAGGATGAGCGCGGAGGCGATGAGCACCAAGATGCACGACACGCCCGTTGCGATGGGAAACAGGATACTCAGCTCGCTGCGGCTGACGAGCAGGAGGTATAAAAGAAAGCTTACCACATAGCAGCAGCAGCCGCCGATGCTCACCCAGCTCAGGCGCAGGTGCAAAAGGCGCTCGAAAAACGGCACGGCGGTGCAGGACGTGCCGAGCTTGAAGAGCACCAGCCCGCCCACGGAAAACAGCAAATACGCTGCAAAGAGTACGATCATGCGTCCTTCTCCTTTTCCTCCAGCGCCTGCTCCAGCGCGCGGATGCGCTTTTCCAGCAGCGCCGTCTGCTGGATGGTGCGCGTGAGCTTGTCATTGAGGCGCGAAACGATCGCCGTGAGCGAAATCTCCAGCAGGATGATGAAGAAGCACACGGCGGAGATGAGCGCGTTCATCTCGCTCTGGATGCACAGCAGCTTCGCCATCGCCGTGAGGATACGCGGGAACAGAATGAGCACGAACAGCGCCGCGCCCATGATGAGCCACAGCAGAAAATATTTGAGATTCAGCCCCCGGCGGCGGACAAACAGCAGCAGCACCGTAAAATACACCGCCATGGCGAGGATCAATACCAGACGCAAAGTCGGAGACATGGACGTTCCTCCTTAAAGTTTTGCATGAGGGGTGTGCAGTAAAACTGCCAGCGTGACCTTGAGCATATAGTAGACGGACTTCCACTCGCTGATGGAGGACGCGCCGCCCTGCCGCGCGCGCATTGCCGCCGGGACATCGCACACCCGCGCGCCGGACTTGAGCGCCGTGACGAGCGACTCCGGCTCGGGGTAGTCCTGCGCATAATCGTGCGCGAACAGCTCGATGATGCGGCGGTTCGCCGCGCGGAAGCCGCTGGTGGGGTCGGTGACGGTATGGCGCGTGCGCAGACGCACCGCCCCGCGCAGAATACCGATGCCCAGCCGCCGAAGCCATGTGGACTGAAAGCCCTCGCCGGTCACAAAGCGCGAGCCGATGGCAAGGTCTGCCTCGCCGCGCTCGATGGGCGCGAGCAGCGCCGCGAGGTCGCGCGGGTCGTGCTGCCCGTCGCCGTCCATCTGCACGGCGATGTCATAGTCGTTTTCAAGAGCATACAAATACCCCGTCTGCACCGCGCCGCCGATGCCGAGATTGACCGGCAGGTTCACGGTCGGGTAGCCGTGCGCGCGGCACAGCGCGCCCGTCTCGTCGCGCGAGCAGTCGTTGATGACGATAAGATCGCACGCGGGGCAGACTGTCTTTAATTCCTCCACAAACGGCACGATCGCCGCCTGCTCATTGAACGCCGGGATGATGACGAGCGTTTTCAGACTCTCCGCCCCCTTTTCGGTACTCCCTACATTATACAGGGAATATGGCAAAAAGCAAAGGCTTTTTACATTGCCCGCCGCGCCGGGATATGGTATGATAAGCGGGAAGGGACGTGAGGGTATTGAGTTTTATCCGCCGCCGGTGGCGCGAGATCGCCGCGGCTGTTCTGATTTTGGGCTTTACGGGTTTTGCCGTGCTGGCGCTGCGGCGCTATGGGATGCTGGCGCACTGGTATTGGGCGCTGCTGCCCGCCGCAGTGCTCACGCCGCTGAGTGTGTTCGTGCTGCGCGCGCCGCGGCAGGCGCACCGGGCGTTTTTCGCAGTGTTTCTCGTCTGCGGGCTGCTGTATCTTGCTGCCGTGCCGATCTTGCAGGTGTCGGACGAGCCGCAGCATTTTCTGCGCAGCTATGAGATCGCCGTGCTGCGCGCGCCGCGGGCGCTGCCGGACGGCAGCGTGGGCGATTTTCTGCCGGACGGGCTGATCCCGGAATCGCTTTCAGACTACGCCGCGACGGGCTATGACGATATTCGCGCCGCGTGGGGCGCGCGCATTGATCGGGCGAACTCTGCTGCGTATGACTTCCCCGGCTCGGCGCTCTATTCGCCTCTGAGCTACCTGCCGCACGCGGCGGGCATCGCCGCCGCAAACCTTGTGACGGACCGCGCGCTCGTGATTTTATACGCCGGACGGCTGGCGAACCTCGTCGTTGTGGCGCTGCTCTGCGCGCTGGCGGTGAAGCTGTTCCCGTTTTCCAAGGCGCTGCCCGCGCTTTTGCTGCTCACGCCGATCTATGTGCACAAGGCGGGGTCGATGTCCGCCGACGGGCTGACGCTGGCGGTCGTGGCGCTGTGGCTGGCGTATGTGCTGCATTTGCAGTACGGCACGCACGGGCGGCTCACGGCGCGGCAGCTCGTGCCGCTGTATCTGCTCGTTCTGATGCTCTCGCAGTGCAAGATCGTGTATCTGCCGGTGTGCCTGTTTTTCTTCGTGCTCTCGCCGGAACGGTTCGGGAGCAAAAAACGGTATTGGTGGAATCTCGCGGGGCTGGTCGCGCTGGCGCTCGGCGCGGGGCTGGGGTGGCTTGCCATCTCGTCGCGCTATCTTGCCGCCGGGTACTCCACCAGCGGCACGCAGCTCGCCGCCATTCTGCACGATCCGCTCGGCTACTGCCGCATCCTGCTGCGCACGCTGCGCGTACAGGGCAGGACGCTGCTGGAGCAGATGATGGGCATCGGCATGGGCGTGGGCGGCGTGCGCAACAGCCGCCTTCTGACTTACGGCTACCTCGTGCTCATCGCGCTGACGGCGGTCTTTTCCCGCCGCGAGGGCGGTGTCGCGCTCACGCAGAAGCGCGACGGCTGGCTGGCGCTCGTGTCCGCCTTCGGCGTGGCGCTGCTGACGTGCACGGCGCTCTACATCCAGTGGACAACGCCCGGAAATGATACGATCATGGGCTTGCAGGGCCGCTACTTCCTGCCGGTTTTGTATCTCGTAAGCATCGCCGTTTTGCAGGTGCGCCCCACAGGACGCCTGCGCCGCAAGATCTCGTGGGAACTCCCGGTTTTAACGGCGACCGGCGTGAATTTAGTCGCGGCGGTAAGCTGCGTGGGGTACGGCTTGACGCTTTGATCTCGTCGTGCTGTGCGGGAGGCTACGTTACGACTAATACTAGAATCTGTTAAAAAGCTTGAAGAGCTTTTTATAGCGCCAACGGCGCGTCAGATTCTGCATGAGACGGCGCAGCGTGCATTCGCACGATGCGAGTGTGCGTAGCACACGGGATTCTTGATTCAATATTTTAATC
>JALFSI010000025.1:0-75178 GCA_022779365.1 Clostridiales bacterium | reverse complement strand
ATTAAAATATTTAATCAAGAATCCCGTGTGCTACGCACACTCGCATCGTGCGAATGCACGCTGCGCCGTCTCATGCAGAATCTGACGCGCCGTTGGCGCTATAAAAAGCTCTTCAAGCTTTTTAACAGATTCTAGTATAAGTAACCTAAAAACAACAAAAATCGAGGTTCATCATGATCTACACCGTCACCACCAATCCCTGCATCGACTATTACATGGACCTGACCGCGCCGCTGCGCGTGGGGGAGATCAACCGCGCGGCGCGGGAGGAATGCCGACCCGGCGGCAAGGGCGTGAACGTTGCGATCCTGCTCTCGCGGCTGGGCGCGGACGCGTGCGCGCTGGGCTTCTGCGCGGGCGCGTCGGGCGGGATGCTGCGCACGCTGCTCGCGGGCGCGGGCTGCCGCAGCGACCTCACGGAGCTGACCGGCGGCATGACGCGCATCAACGTCAAAATTTTAGGCGATCCCGAGACCGCCTGCAACGGCAGCGGTCCGGCGGTGGACGGCGCGGCGCTGGAGCGCCTTGTGCGCAAGCTCGAACGGCTGACCAGCCGCGACACGCTCGTCCTCAGCGGCAATTTGCAGCCCTCCATCGCCGACGCTTACGCGCGTCTGGCGCGCTGCGCCGCCGTTTCCGGGGCGCGGCTGGCGGTAGACACGACGGGTGCGGCACTGCTGGGCACGCTGGAATACCGCCCGTATTTTATTAAGCCCAATCTCGACGAATTGGGCGAGCTGTTCTCCTGCCGCGTGGAGAGCCGCGCGCACGCGTTGGAGCTGGCGCGGCGCTTGCAGGCGGGCGGGGCGCAGAACGTGCTGGTGTCGATGGGCGCGGAGGGCGCGCTGCTGCTGGCGCAAAACGGTGCGGCGTATCACGCCGTGTGCGGCGCGCGCGGCGAGGTCGTGAGCACCGTGGGTGCGGGCGACAGCCTGGTCGCGGGCTTTTTGTCGCAGGAGACCGGCGGCGAAGCCGCCCTGCGCATGGGCGTCGCCTGCGGCTCGGCGACTGCGCTTGCCGGACGGTTGGCGACGGCAGATCAGGTCGCGCGCTGTCTGGAGCAGACGCTCAGCGAACAGATCGACATTTGATACTGTTTTCTGATTAAATTCTTTAATCAGAAATGACCCGGGAAAGGCAAACGCCTTTCCCGGGCCATTTTTATTGTCCCCCGATCTGCTCTTCGAGTATCCCGCGTACCTGCGCGGGGGGTATCCCCAACACGAAGCCGAACTCGCCGTAGAGCATTTCCTCCGCCGTCTTCCAGCTCCGCAGGTCGGTGGCGCTGACGGAGCGGCGCGTGTGCGTCAGCGACGCCTGCTTGGCGCAGAGCGTTTTGCACAGCCGCAGCAGCCGCTCGCACGAATGCTCCGCCAGCAGCGCGCGGTAATATTCGCCTGCCTGCCGCCCATTCTGCGGCACGTCGTCCAGCACCGTCAGCTCCGGCAGCCGCGGCAGCAGATCGTCCAGCGCACTGCGCGAGATGACGGGGCGCATGACGATCTTCCCGTCCACCGGCGCGTAGATCGTGCCGGCGTGATAGTAGGGCTTGAGGCAGTAATACTCCCGCTCCGGGTCAAGCCCCGGCACAGACGGATGCCCGATGTCCTCCACCCGGCAGACGCCCTCGTGCCCATAGATCACCCAATCGCCAATGCGAAACATACGCGCCCCTCCCCATCTTCGTTTTTAACATTATAACACAGTTTTTCGGGAAAAGGTAAGCAAAAAATAAAAAATTACAATTTTTTCGGCGTTTTGCCGAAAAATCTCACCGTAAAAAGAAACGATACGCGCGCGCTTTGCCCTCGGTGTACGGCTGATAGCGCAGGCGGATGTCCACCGACGGCGATTTTTTGAGGAGGCTGCGCTCGTGCGTGAACGTGTCAAAGCTCTTTTTGCCGTGATAGCTGCCCATGCCGGACGCGCCCACGCCGCCGAACGGCAGGTGCGGGTTCGACAGATGCACGAGCGTGTCGTTCGTGCACCCGCCGCCAAACGAGCAGGTGGCGAGCACGCGCTGGCGGATGGCGCAGTCGCGCGTGAACAGATACAGCGCCAGCGGCTTTTCGTGTGCATTGATGTACGAAATGCACTCGCGGATGTGCGTGTACGGGATGATCGGCAAGATCGGACCGAAGATCTCCTCCTGCATCACGGCGCTCTCCGGGTCTGCTGGGTAGATCACGGTCGGCTCGATGCGGCGCGTCTGTTCGTCGCAGCCGCCGCCGATGACGACCGGCTGCCCCTCCAGCAGCCCGCGCAGGCGCGCAAAATGGCGCTCATTTACAATGACGGGCATCTGCGACAGGTCGCCGTTCGGGAAAAATTCCGCCAGCGCGCGGCGGTATTCTGCCAGAAACTGCTCCAGCACCGGCGCGCGTACGAACGCGTAGTCCGGCGCGACGCACGTCTGCCCGGCGTTCGTCACCTTGCCGAACGCGACGCGCCGCGCGGCGACACGGATGTCCGCCGTGTCGTCCACGATCACGGGGCTCTTGCCGCCCAGCTCCAAAGACACCGGCGTCAGATGCTCCGCCGCCGCCTGCATGACCTGCCTGCCGACCGCCGATGAGCCGGTGAAAAAGATGTAGTCGAACCGCTCGTGCAGCAGTGCCTGATTTTCCGCGCGTCCGCCCTCGATGACGGCGGCGTGCTCCGCCGGGAATGCCGCCTCGATCACCGCGCGGATGGCGCGGCTGGCGTGCGGCGCGTAGGCGGAGGGCTTGACGATGGCGCAGTTGCCCGCCGCGATCGCCCCCGCCAGCGGCGCGAGGCAGAGCTGGATGGGATAGTTCCACGGCGCCATAATGAGCACCACGCCATACGGCTCGGGCGAAATGTAGCTGCTCGCCGGAAAGTGCATCAGCGGCGTTGGCACGCGCCGCGGGCGCGACCACCGGCGCACATGGCGAAGCTGGTCGCGGAGCTCCGCCAGCACCAGCCCGATCTCGGTCATGTACGTCTCGGCGGCGGGCTTGCCGAAATCGGCGAGCATCGCCGCCTCCAGCTCCGGCGTCTGCGCCTTCACCGTGTCATACAGCCGCCGCAGCGCCGCGGCGCGGTAGGGCACGGAGCGCGTCTTGCCGCTTGCGTAGCACGCACGCTGCTTCTCTAAAAGTTCGGAAATTTCCATGATCCTGCCCCTTTCCACGAAAAATCGCCGCAGCCGGATGCCCGGATGCGGCAAGCTCGTTATTCCTCCGGCGCGTTCAGAAGCGTCCGGCATAGTTCCAGAATTTCCGGCTGGTCGAGCGAGTTTTCAAACGCCACCCGACCCGGCTCGGTGCGTGCGGACAGTAAATTCTCCGCCGCGAGGCGGCTGCGAAGCTGCTGCGCCACGCCGTCCGCGCCGTCGATGATCTCGACGTGCCGCCCCACGATGCGCCGGATCGCACCCGTGAGGAACGGATAATGCGTGCAGCCGAGCACGATCGCGCTGACCGGCACGTTGCGGTACGGCTCGAGCTTATCCAGAAGATAGCCCTCCACCGCGCCGCCGGACGTGACGCCCTGCTCCACAAATTCCATCAGCCCCGGGCACGGCAGCGGGATGATCTCGGCGCGCGGCTGATACTGCGCCTGCAGCGCCAGAAATTTTTCCTCCTTCAGCGTCATCGGCGTCGCCATCACGAGGATGCGCCCGCCCTCGTGCCGCTCCACCGCGGGCTTGATCGCGGGCTCTGTGCCGATGACGATGAGGTCGGGGTAGCGCTCACGCAGCGCCCCGATGGCGGCGGACGTCGCCGTGTTGCACGCCACGACCAGCGCCTTGACCCCGCGCGCGATCAGCGGTTCGAGCGCGTTCAGGCAGAGCTCGCGCACCTCGCCGAGGCTGCGCACGCCGTAGGGCGCATGGAGCGAGTCGCCGAAATAGAGGTAGTCCTCGCACGGCAGCAGCCGCACGCTGCGGCGCAGAATGCTGATCCCGCCCACGCCGGAGTCAAAAAACAAAACCGGCAGTTCCGACCGCTCCATTCCACGACCCCCTCTCAAGGTTTTCTATATTATAGCACGCCAACACCTGCGCGTAAAGCCGATTTTCGCCGCGCACCTGCCCCTCCCGCGCGGGGCGCACCAACAAATCCGCACAATGTGCGGCGACCCCCACAAATGGTGTGCGGATTCGCATTGGTACATCCATGTTTGCGGGTGCGTCCTGCGGGCGGACAGGGTCGTCCGCCCCTACGTTACGACAAAACGCGTTTCAGCTCAAAACGTACACCTTCTCATCCCTTCAGTCGCCTTCGGCGACAGCTTCCCTTGGTCACCAAGGGAAGCCTTGGGTTTCTGCAAATCCGAACGTGCTGCGAAAATCCCGTCCTCAATGATTGAAAAATCGCCCGCATTCTGCTATAATACTACCTTAAAGACACTTTCACGGGCGGAGGGGCTATGTTAGAAAAAAGAACCACCGAGATCACGGCTGAGGCGCGGGCGGAGCAGGAACGATTCTGCGCGCGCATCGCGGAATACTGGCGCGCGCGCTGCCGCACGCCGCTGGCATTTGTGGACACCTACGGCTGCCAGCAGAACGAGGCGGACTCCGAGCGTATCCGGGGGCTGCTGCGCGCGGCGGGCTACGCCATGAGTGACACCGAGGAGGGCGCGGACTGCATCGTCATCAATACCTGCGCCGTGCGCGAGCACGCGGAGGACCGCGTGTACGGCAACGTCGGCGCGCTCGTGCACACCAAGCGCCGCCACCCGGAGCAGAAAATTTTCCTCTGCGGCTGCATGATGGGGCAGCCCGCCGTCGCCCAGCGCATCAAAACCAGCTACCGCCATGTGGACGGGGTCTTCAATCCCCACCAGCTCTGGCGCTTCCCGGAGCTGCTGCACACCGTGCTCACGAAAAACGGGCGCGTGTTCGCGACCGAGGACTCCGCCGGGACGATCTGCGAGGAGCTGCCCGTCGTGCGCGGCAACACGCTCAAGGCGTGGGTGTCGATCATGTACGGGTGCAACAATTTCTGCTCGTACTGCATCGTGCCGTATGTGCGCGGACGCGAGCGCTCGCGCCGCCCGGAGAAGATCGCGGAGGAGGTCCGCGCGCTCGTGGCGGCGGGGTATAAGGACATCACGCTGCTGGGGCAGAACGTCAATTCCTACGGCAAGGACCTCGACTGCGGCGTCGATTTTTCCGATCTGCTTGCCGAGCTTGCCGAAATTCCGGGCGATTACTGGCTGCGCTTTATGACCAGCCACCCGAAGGACGCGGGCAAAAAGCTCTTTGACACGATGGCGGCGCATCCGCGCATCGCAAAGCAGCTCCATCTGCCGTTCCAGTCGGGAAACGACCGGGTGCTGAAGGCGATGAACCGGCATTATGATTCAGCGCAGTATCTGGCGCTGGTCGATTACGCGAGGTCCGTCATGCCGGAGCTGGTGCTCACGAGCGACGTGATCGTCGGCTTCCCCGGCGAGACGGAGGCGGAGTTTGAGGACACGATCAAACTCATCGAGCGCGTGCGCTATGACGCGCTGTTTACGTTCATCTTCTCCCCGCGCGGCGGCACGCCCGCTGCCAAAATGGACGACCCCACGCCGAAGGAAGAGAAAAACCGCCGCTTTGACCGCCTGTGCGACGTGCAGAACCGCATTTCGCAGGAAATCCACGCCGCGTATGTCGGAAAAACGCTGCGCGTGCTCATCGACGGGCGCGACGGCGACCTTTTGACTGCCCGCACCGAGGGCGGCAGACTGGTGCGGCTTCCCGGCGGTGACGAGAGGATCGGGCAATTTGCCGACGTAAGGATCACCGGCTGCACGACATGGAGCCTGACGGGGGAGCTTGTGTGACGCACGCACCCAAGCCTTCCCCTTGAGGGGAAGGTGGCGCGAAGCGCCGAAAGAGGAGGAGACCGAAAGCTTTTGAGATGCTGCGCGTTTTTGAGCCGAAACGTGGCGGCAGCTCAAAACGTACAACGCTCCTCCTCATCAGTCGGCTTCGCCGACAGCTTCCCCTCAAGGGGAAGCCTTTGAAACACAAAAATTTTGAAAACCAATCAGGAGGTGCGCCATGGCGGAGATGACGCCGATGATGCGGCAGTACCGGCAGATCAAGGAACAGAACCCGGACTGCATCCTCTTTTTCCGGCTGGGCGATTTTTACGAGATGTTCGACGAGGACGCCCGCACCGCCTCCCGGGAGCTTGACCTGACGCTCACCACGCGCGACCGCAGCAAGGATAAGGACGACGAGACGCGCGTGCCGATGTGCGGCGTGCCGTATCACTCGTCCGAGGCGTACATCGCGCGGCTCATCGCGCGCGGCTACAAGGTCGCCATCTGCGACCAGATGGAAGATCCGGCACTTGCCAAGGGACTCGTGAAGCGCGAGGTCACGCGGCTGGTCACGCCCGGCGCGGTGACGGAAAGCTCCATGCTTGAGGAATCGAAAAATAACTATTACGCCTGCGTTTTTGCCGAAAACGGCTCGTTTGGCGTGAGCTTCTGCGATATTTCCACCGGCGCGCTCTGCGCCACCTGCTTTGACGGGGCGACCGCCGAGGAAGCCGTTTGCAGCGAGCTGGGCGCGTTTTCTCCGGCGGAGGTGCTGCTGGGCGGCGAGGCGCTGCACGCCGAGCTGCTCAAAACCACCCTGCGCGAGCGTCTGCGCTGCTGCGTGGACACCGCGCCGGAAAATCAGTTTGAAGAGGATATGGCGGTCGTCGCGCTGCGCGTGCAGCTCGGGCAGACGCCCGAAACGCTCGGTATGACCGACTATCCCTGCGCCGTGCGCGCGGTGGGGGCGCTTTTGCGGCAGCTTCGGAGCTTGCAGAAAAACGACCTGCCGCAGGTGCGGGCGCTGGAATTTTATATGTCCGGCAAATTTATGGGGCTGGATCTCACGGCGCGTCGGAACTTGGAGCTGACGCAGACGCTCCGCTCACAGGAAAAGCGCGGCAGCCTTCTGTGGGTGCTTGACCACACAAAGACCGCCATGGGCGGCAGACTCCTGCGAAGCTGGATGGAGCGGCCGCTGCTGTCGCCGGCGCAGATCGAAAAGCGCCTCGGCGCGGTGGAGGAGCTGGTAAAGGACACCTACTGCCGCGAGGAACTGGGCGTTTTGCTGCGCGGCGTGTCTGACTTTGAACGCGTCCTGTCCCGTACCGCCACCGGCACGGCGAACGCGCGCGATCTTGTTTCGCTGGCGGCGGGCGCGGAAACGCTGCCGCAGATCAGGAGCTTACTGCACGCTACGCAGGCCTCGCTTTTGCAGGTGCTGCTCGGTGAGCTGGACGAGCTTTCCGACCTGCGGGAGCTGATCATGCGCGCCATCGTGGACGAGCCGCCGTTTACGCTGCGCGAGGGCGGCATGATCCGCCCCGGCTACAGCGAGGAGGCAGACCGCCTGCGCGACATTCAGTCCGGCGGCAAGCAGGCGCTTGCCGACATCGAAGCGCGCGAAAAGGAGCTGACCGGCATCCGCAACCTGCGCGTGGGCTATAACCGCGTGTTCGGCTATTATATCGAGGTGGCGAAGGGGCAGGTTGAGCTTGTGCCCGACCGCTATGTGCGCAAGCAGACGCTCTCCACCGGCGAGCGCTACATCACGCAGGAATTAAAGGAGCTGGAAACGAGCATCCTCACGGCGAAGGATCGCATCACGGCGCTGGAATACGAGCTGTTCTGCAAGGTGCGGCAGACCGTTGCCGACGCTGCCGAGCGCGTGCAGCGCACGGCGCGCGCCGTCGCGGCGCTGGACGTGCTGCGCAGCCTTGCCAGCGTCGCCGTACACAACCGCTACTGCCGCCCGCAGATCGACCTGTCGGGCGAGCTTGAGATCCACGACGGTCGCCACCCCGTGGTGGAGCAGGTGCTGAAGGACAGCCTGTTTGTCCCGAACGACACCCTCCTCGGTCCGCGCTCGGCGCGCTGCGCCATCATCACAGGACCGAACATGGCGGGCAAATCGACCTATATGCGGCAGGTGGCGCTCATCGTCATTCTGGCGCAGATGGGCTCGTTCGTCCCGGCGGCGTCGGCGCGCATCGGCATCGTGGACAAGGTCTTTACGCGCATCGGCGCGTCGGATGATCTTGCCTCCGGGCAGTCCACGTTTATGGTGGAAATGTCGGAGGTGGCGGACATCCTCAAAAACGCCACGCCGAGCTCGCTGCTGATCCTGGACGAGATCGGGCGCGGCACGTCCACCTATGACGGCATGGCGATCGCCCGGGCGGTGCTGGAATACGCCGCCGACACGAAAAAGCTGGGCGCGAAAACGCTCTTTGCCACGCATTATCACGAGCTGTCCGCCATCGAGCAGGAGCTGGCGGGCGTGAAAAATTACAACATCGCCGTCAAAAAGCGCGTGGGGGATATGATCTTCCTGCGCCGCATCGTCCCCGGTGCGGCGGACGACAGCTACGGCGTGGAGGTCGCCAAGCTCGCGGGGCTGCCCGACAGGGTCGTCGCGCGTGCGCGCGAAATACTCAAGGAGCTGGAGAGCGGCGCGGGAAAGCAGGCGTCGGTGTCCAAGGCGCAGGACGACGATCAGGTCAGCATGATCGACCTCGGCGCGCAGAGACTGCGGCAGGCGCTCGAGGCGATCAACGTGGAAACGCTCACGCCGATCGAGGCGATGAATACGCTGTATAAGCTCAAGCAGATGTTATGAGCAGCTCCAAAGCCTTCCCCTTGAGGGGAAGGTGGCTCGCGGAGCGAGACGGATGAGGAGAAGGGTGGTACGTTTTGAGATGCTGCCACGTTTCGGCTCAAAAACGCGATACAGCTCAAAAATAAGAACCCTTCCCCTCATCAGTCACCTTCGGTGACAGCTTCCCCCCAGGGGGAAGCCTTGGACTTTCACAAACCCGCCCGTGCACTGCGCACCCTTGCCTCTGCCTTTGGGAGAGGTGTCCGAGCGCAGCGTGGACGGAGAGGGTCAATAAGGAAGACCCTCTCAGTCAGCTTCGCTGACAGCTCTCCCAGAGGGAGAGCCAAGTACCCTCTCAGTCGCCTTCGGCGACAGCTCTCCCAGAGGGAGAGCCAAAGGACTTGCGCAAAGCGGCACTGCCTCAGAAAAACAGAGGGCGGGGCGGCGAAGCACGAAACAACTCAGAAACAGAAAGGACGTGAAGCTATGGCGCGCAGCAGTCGTTCCCGGCTGCCGGGGATGAGCCGGGCGGCGAAGATCGCGGGCTGGTGCTATCTGCCGGTGTATCTGGTGGGGCTGAACGTGCTGCTCGGGTGGCTGAACGACGCGCTGCGGCTCGGGATGGACGGCGTGACGGTCAACATCGTCTACTTCGCCGTAAACCTCGCGGCGGTGCTCATCATCTTCCACAGCTTCCTGCGCCAGCCGTTCTTCGGCAGCGGCTTCTGGGACTTTTTGCAGGCGCTCATTTTGGGCGCGGCGATCCACTACGGCGGGACGTTCGTCATCGACTGGGCGGCGCAGCGGCTTTCTATCAGTTTGACATTATTCAACAACGACACGGTGTCTGAGCTTCTTACCGGCGGCGGCACAGTGATGACCCTTGCAACGGTCCTCGCCGCGCCGATCATTGAGGAGACGCTCGTGCGCGGGCTGGTGTTCGGCACGGTCCGGGACGCCTCACGCCCGCTTGCGTACATCGTGTCTATCCTTGTGTTCGTGTTTATGCACACCTGGCAGTATTTTCTGCTGTATGCGCCGGGGGCGGTGCTGCTCAGCGCGCTGCCGTATATCCCGGCGGCGGCAGCCTTGTGCTTTGCGTATGAAAAATCCGGCTCGATCTGGGCGGCGATCTCGCTGCACGCGATCATCAACGCCGTTGCCACAGGCGTTCTGGGAATGCTTTCGTAAGAAAAGGAGTTTAAAATGGCAGTGATCCAGCGGCTTTCGCAGCACGTCGCCGACCTCATCGCCGCGGGCGAGGTGGTCGAGCGTCCGGCGTCCTGCGTCAAGGAGCTTGTAGAAAACGCGATCGACGCCGGGGCGAAAACCGTCACGGTGGAGCTGCAAAACGGCGGCATGACGCTTCTGCGCGTGACCGACGACGGTTGCGGCATGGACTCCAGCGACGCGCGCACGGCGTTTTTGCGCCACGCCACGAGCAAGCTGCATACAAAAGAGGATCTGACCGCCATCCGCACGCTCGGCTTTCGCGGCGAGGCGCTGGCGGCGATCAGCGCCGTTTCGCGCATCGACCTCTTAACGCGCACCGCGCAGGCACAGACCGGCACGGCGCTGCATCTGGAGGCGGGCGTGGTGACGGACGAGCAGCCTGCCGGCTGCCCCGTGGGGACGACGATCCTCGTGCGCGACCTGTTTTACAACACGCCCGCGCGCTTAAAATTCATGAAGTCCGACCTTGCCGAGTCCTCCGCCGCGCTCACCGTGGCGCAGCATCTGGCGCTGGCAAATCCGGGTGTTTCGCTGCGCGTCGTGAAGGACGGCGCGGAGGCTTTGCACACGGCGGGCAGCGGCGTGCTGTTTGACGCGGTGTACGCCGTTTTGGGCCGCCAGCTCGCGGGCGAGATGGTGAAGGTCGATGGGAAATTTGAAAAGATCGAGACGAGCGGGTTCGCCACCCGCCCTGCCTGCACGCGCGGCAACCGCCAGCAGCAGCTCTTTTTTGTGAACGGGCGGTTCGTAAAGTCGCGGCTTTTGATGAGCGCGCTGGAACAGGCGTATCAGAATCAGATGACCGTGGGGCGCTTTCCGTCGTGCGTGCTGCACATTCAGCTTCCCCCGCAGGCGGTGGACGTGAATGTCCACCCGGCAAAGACGGAGGTCAAGTTCCTGCGCGAGCGAGAGGTATTCGACGCGGTGCATTACGCCGTTTTGTCGGCGCTGGGGCGCGCGTCGGGGCGGCAGGAGCTGAAGCTGCCGCAGCAGAAGCCCGCGCAGGCGCCTGCGGCGCAGGCAAAGCCGCAGCAGGATTTCTTTAAAACGATGGACGCGGCGCAGTACCGCGCGCAGGCGGAAAAG
This sequence comes from Clostridiales bacterium, assembly GCA_022779365.1. Taxonomy (GTDB): domain Bacteria; phylum Bacillota; class Clostridia; order Oscillospirales; family Oscillospiraceae; genus CAG-170. The sequence goes on along the minus strand of JALFSI010000025.1, from coordinate 64,254 downwards.
ACGGCGAAGCCCGTGTTTACTGCGCGTGAGCGCGAGTGGACAAAAACGGTCTGCGAGGCGGCGCGCATCCCGGCGGCGGACGTGCCGAAAGCGCCGGAAGCGCCGCGTGCCGAACAGACGCATACGGTCGCCGAGCCGGTCAAGCACCCGGAACAGGAAGCGCCGAAGATCGCGGAAGTGCCGCCGGTCGAGCCGGTGCAGCAGACGCTGCCCATCGCGGACGCGCCGTGGCGGGTCATCGGCGAGGCGCTGGATACCTATATTCTGGTGCAGCAGGGCGAAAAGCTCCTGTTTATCGACAAGCACGCCGCGCATGAGCGCATTTTGTTCGAAAAGCTCAAAAAAGAGCCGCAGCCGGTCATGGCGCAGCGGCTGCTCGCGCCCATCCCGGCGGAGCTGGGGCGCGAGGAGGCGGCGTGCGTGCTGGAAAACGCGGCGCTGTTCACGCGGCTCGGCTTCGGCGCGGAGGAATTTGGCGACGGGACGCTGCTGCTGCGCGAGATCCCGGAAAGCATTCGCGCCGAGGACGCCGCGCAGACCGTGCAGGAGCTGGCGGGCGCGCTGCTCGGCGGGAATTTCCCCGACGCGGGGGCGCAGCGCGACGCGCTGCTGCACACCGTCGCGTGCAAGGCGGCGATCAAGGCGGGCTACCACACCGACCCGCGCGAGCGCGAGTACCTCGTCCGCGAGGTGCTGACGCGGGACGATCTCAAATACTGCCCCCACGGCAGACCGATTTGTATTGAACTGACCAAGGGGCAGTTGGAGCGGCAGTTTAAGCGGTGATGGAACGCACCCAAGCCTCCCCTTGGTGACCAGGGGGAGGTGGCACGGCGAAGCCGTGACGGAAGGGATGAGAAGGTGTACGTTTTTCCGCACCACGGGGTGGCGCTCTGCGAACCGCAACGTTCTGATCCCCTCAGTCGCTTTCAGCGACAGCTCCCCTTGGTCAGCAAGGGGAGCCTTGGATTTGCGCAAACCTGCCCGAAAGGAGTGAGCACGAAATGGACCGCATCATCTGCGTCGTCGGACCGACGGCGTCGGGGAAAACGGAGCTGGCGCTGCGGCTGGCAGAGGCGCTTTCGGGCGAGATCGTCTCGTGCGACTCCATGCAGGTCTACCGCCGCATGGACATCGGTACGGCGAAGCCCACTTCGGACGAACTCGCGCGGGCGCGGCATCATATGATCGACGTCTGCGAGCCGGACGAGGATTTTTCCGCCGGAAAATATGTGCCCATGGCGGACGCGTGCGTGCAGGACATTCTGTCGCGCGGCAAGGTCGCCGTCGTCGTGGGCGGCACGGGGCTGTATGCCGACAGCCTCATCGCGGGCAGGACCTTTGCGCCCGTGCCGCAGACGGGCGCGCGCGAGGCATTGCAGGCACGGCTTGCGTGCGAGGGCGGCGAGACGCTGCTGCGCGAGCTTTCTCAGGTCGATCCCGAGACGGCGGCGCGGCTGCATCCGGCGGACGAAAAGCGCATCGTGCGCGCGCTGGAGGTCTATTATGAGACCGGCGAGCCCATCAGCCGCCACAACGAGCGCACGCGCGCCATGCCCGACAAATACGATCCCGTCTGGCTGGGGCTGGATTTCGAGAGCCGCGCGGCGCTGTACGAGCGCATCGACCGCCGCGTGGACAAAATGCGCGCGGCGGGGCTGGAGGACGAGGTGCGCGGGCTGCTGACATCCGGCGTGCCCGACACCGCCACGTCCATGCAGGCGATCGGCTACAAGGAGCTGGCAGCGGCGCTGCGCGGGGCGTATGCTGTTGACGAAGCGTTCCGCCTCATCCAGCAGCGCTCGCGCAACTACGCCAAGCGGCAGCTCACCTGGTTTCGCCGCAACGAAAAAATGCACTGGCTCGTGCGCGGCGCGGGCGGCAGCGATGCGTCGATTTTTCAGGAGGCGCTGCAAATTATCCCCTTTTTCGCGGGATGAAAATGGTAAGATATGGGTATCACATACAGAAAAGGAGCGATCCCCATGGCTTACACAGAAAATTATCAGGATCAGTTTTTGAATCAGACCCGCAAGAACCGCACGCCGCTGACGGTGTTTTTGATGAACGGCTTTCAGCTGCGCGGCGTCATTACGGGCTTTGACCAGTTTGTGATCGTGCTGCACGCCGACGGCAAGCAGCAGATGATCTATAAGCACGCCGTCTCGACCATTACGCCGTCGAGCCCCGTGAAGCTGACGCAGGAGTGAGCGCACGCGCCGCCCTGCACGAGCCAAAGGAGCAGCCATGAAGCAGGGCAAGCGCTACACAACGCTCATATTGTGGATCTTTCTGGCGGCGATCGTGGTGTATCTGGGCTATCACGTCAGCACTCTGCTGCGCGACCCCTATACGACCACGACCGCCATCGAGTATGAAGCCGGCGCGGGCTATTACGCGACCGGCTTTGTCGTGCGCGACGAGACGCCGATTGCGTCGGATTATGACATCACCACCGTCACCGCCGCCGAGGGCGCGCGCGTGGCGGCAAACGAGGTGCTGGCGACGGGCTATCTCACCGCCGACGCGCAGGCGCGGCAGACGCGCATCGCGCAGCTCCACGCGCAGATCGAGCAGCTCGGCTACGCCGGGCAGTACTCGACCTCCGTCGCCGATCAGGCGAAGCTCGACGCCGCCATCAGCAACGCGCTCACGCAGATGACGCGGTATCTGGCGCGGCGGGACATGAACTCGCTTCAGGACGGCGCGGCGGAGCTGAAGGGCTTGGTGCTGCGGCGCGAGAGCAGCGATTCCGACGCGGAGCTCATCACGCGGCAGCTTGAAAACGCGCAGCAGGAGCTGCAAATTTTGCAGAGCGCCGCCGGGCAGGACACCGCGCAGATCACCGCGCCGAAGGCGGGCTATTTTTCCGCCGTGGTGGACGGGTACGAGAGCGTCCTCACGCCGGAGGCGCTCGAGACGATGACCGTGCACGAGTTTGACGTGCTCACGCCGGAGGACGTGGGCGAGGCTTGGGCGGGCAAGCTCATCACGGGCGACCGCTGGTATTTTGTCACGAGCATCCCGGCGGGCGAGCTCGCCGATGTGGAGGCGGGCGACAGCGTGCGCGTGACGTTTGCGCGCGATTTTTACGGCGAGATCGCCATGAAGGTCGAGCGCGTGGGGCAGAACGAGGCGGGCTTCCGTCTGCTGGTGCTCTCGTCGCGCGAGTATATGCAGAGCGTCACGCTCCTGCGCGAGCAGTCGGCGGACGTGGTGTTCATCCAGTACACGGGGCTGCGCGTGCCGAAGGACGCAGTGTATGTTGACGAAACCGGGCAGCCGGGCGTGTATATTTTAGAGAGCGCGCGGGCGCGCTGGAAGCCCATTTCGATCCTGCACGACAACGGCGAGAGCTACGTTGTGGAGCTGGACAAGACAAAAACAGAAAACCTCTGGCCCGGGGATGAAATTCTCGTGGGCGCGAAAAACTTGTATGACGGAAAGGTCGTGGGGTAATGGACGCGAAGACGATCGCGGAAAACGTTGCACACATTCGGGAAACGATGGCGCGGGCGGCGCGGGATGCCGGACGCGCGCCGGAGGACATTCAGCTCTGCGCGGCGACGAAAATGAACGACGCGGACGCGGTGCGCGCGGCGATCGCCGCGGGCGTGGACTGCTGCGGCGAAAACCGCGTGCAGGAGCTTCAGCAGAAGCTGCCGCAGGGGGCGTATGCAGGAAAGCCGCTGCATTTTATCGGGCGGCTGCAAACAAACAAGGTCAAATATCTCGTGGGTACGGTGGATCTCATTGAATCGGTCGATCGCATCGAGTTGCTGGAGACCATCGACAAGCTGGCGCAAAAGCGCGGCGTTGTGCAGCGCATCCTGCTGGAGGTCAACATCGCCGGGCAGGAGAGCAAGGCGGGCTTTACCGCAGACGAAGCCGCCCAGCTTGCGGCAAAAATGGGAGACTATCCCGGCGTAAAGCTGTGCGGACTCATGGCGATCCCGCCCGTGAGCGAGCATCTGGGCGATAATCGGATATTTTTTAGACAAATGCGTCAGCTTTTTGTTGACATAAAGGGAAAAACATACGATAATGTAGCCATGGAGTGCCTGTCGATGGGCATGAGCGACGATTATCCCGACGCCATCGCCGAGGGAAGCACGATGATCCGTGTGGGAACGGCGATTTTCGGTGCGCGTCATTATAACACCTGATTAGGAATACTGGAGGAAACCATCATGGGATTCATGGATGAACTGAAAAAGCTGGCGAAGCCGTACAGCGAGGACGACGAATTTGACGATTTCGACGAGGACGTCAAGCCCGCCCGTTCCTCCCGCCGCAGCGCGTCCAGCGCCGCGAGCTCGGCAGCGCCGTCGTCTTTTTCCGACTTTGATACGTCGGATCTGGATCAGACTCCGTCTGCCCGCCGCACGCCCGGCGGCAGCAAGGTCGTGAACATCCACACCACCGCGCAGATGCAGGTGGTTCTGGTCAAGCCCGACCGCTTTGATAACGTGTCCGACATCGCCGACCATCTGCGCAGCAAGCACGCGGTCGTGCTCAATCTGGAGGCGACGAACAAGGACGTCGCGCGGCGGCTGGTCGATTTCCTGTCCGGCTGCGCCTACGCGCTCGACGGCAAGATCAAAAAGATCGCCATCAGCACCTACATCATCACGCCCTACAACGTGGACATCGTGGGCGATCTGATCGACGAGCTGGAGAACAGCGGGCTGTACCTGTAAAGCGCAGCAGACCATTTGTCCGGGAGGAATATCAATGTTTACACCTCAGCAGATCCAGGAGCAGACGTTCTCCAAGGCGGTCTTCGGCGGCTACGATATGCAGCAGGTCGATGCGTTTCTCGAACCGCTGACCGACGACTATATCGCCCTGTATAAGGAAAATGACACCCTGCGCGCGAAGCTGCGCGTGCTGGTGGAAAAATTTGAGGAGCTGCGTCAGCAGCAGTCCGGCGCGCAGCAGGCGCTGGCGGCGGCGCAGCAGAAGTGCGACCAGATGGTCGCCGAGGCGGAGCGCAAATGCGCCGCGATGCTGCAAAACGCCGAGCAGTCCTCGCTGGACGGTCATATCGCCGAGGAGCAGGAGCGCCTGCGCTGCGCGCGGCAGACAGCGCTGAACTTCATCGACGTGATCGAGCAGGACATCCGCGGGCATCTGGACCTGCTGGAAACGCTCAAGAATCGCGACCTCAGGCAGGAGGCTGCCGCCGAGCAGCCGAAGGCGGAAAAGCCCGCGCACGAGAAGCCCTATGACTGGCAGGCACACGAGCCCGCCGCTCCCGCCGCCCCGGCGGAGTCGGCGCAGGAGATCGCCAGCGAAATTTCGGAGAACCTGGAGAAGCTGGTCGGTCCGAACGACGCCAAGCCCGCCCCCGCACCCGCCACCCCCTCGCACCCCGAAAGCGCGACGATCAAATTTACCGATCTGAAATTCGGCAAGAATTACGATCCCACGTCGGGGAGTTGAATGAAAGGAAACCCTCCCGCCGTCCGAACAGACGGCGGGAGGGTTTTTGCAGCGCGCAAACGGGATAGACATTCCGCCGCGCGGGTGGTATACTGGGCATACTACGGGCAAGCCCGGTTTTCAGGAGGGTGTTATGATGCAGAAAGAGGCTTTTGGCGCGGTGGCGGGGCGCGCTGTGACGAGATACACGTTTGGAAATGACGCGCTGCGCGCCAGCGTCCTGGACTTCGGCGCGGCGCTTCAGAGCCTGGTCGTGGACGGCGTGGACGTCGTGCTCGGCTTTCCGCGCGGGGAGGACTACAACGTCAATCCCGGCTACGTCTGCGCGAATGTCGGGCGCACGGCAAACCGCATCGCGCGCGGCGAATTTGTCTTAAACGGCGAGACGTACCACCTGACGAAAAACGAGGGCGAAAACCATCTGCACGGCGGCACGGGCGGCTTCCACCGCGTATTTTACCGCGTGGAGGAGCTGGCGGACGGCGTGCGCATGAGCGCCGTTTCGCCCGACGGCGAGGACGGCTACCCCGGCACGCTCGCGCACAGCGTGACCTACCGCGTCACGGGGCGCACACTGCACATCGAGTTTTCCGCCCGCAGCGACCGCGACACCGTTTGGGCGCCGACGAGTCACATCTACTTCAATATGGACGGCGAGGTCGGGGACGCGGTGTCGAACCGCCTGACCATCTACGCAGACGCCTATACGCCCGTGGACGCGGAGCTGATCCCGCTGGGGACGGTCGAGCCTGTCGCCGGGACGGCGTTTGACTTCACCGCGCCGCGCCCCGTCTCGCGCACGCCGGGTGAGGAGTATGACATCAATTTTGTCCTGCGCGGGCAGCACGCCGCGACGCTGGAGGGCGCGCGCTCGGGGCGGAAGGTCGAAATTTACACGGATATGCCGTGCATCCAGCTCTATTCCGGCGACGCGGACATGAACGTCGCGGGCAAGACGCGGCAGTATCACGCCCACGAGGGCGTGGCGCTCGAGCCGCAGTTCGCGCCGAACGCCGTCAATGTCCCGGCGTTCAGCCAGCCCTATCTGCCCGCAGGCGTAACGGCGGAGCATTATATCCGGCTGGAGTTTTGAGACGATGGGCGGGAGGAGCGATCGCTTCTCCCGCTATTTTTTGTGGCAGCGGAGGATTTGCAGAAGCCCCTTGGCTCTCCCTCTGGGAGAGCTGTCAGCGAAGCTGACTGAGAGGGTCTTGCGGCATGGTCAGTGCTGATCCTCTCCGTCCTCGCTGCGCTCGGACACCTCTCCCATAGGGAGAGGCAAGGCTGCACACCGCAGCGGCGGATTTGCAAAAGTCCAAGGGGCTTCGATCGGTGCAAAAAGCCCCTCCCGGTGGGAGGGGCTTTTTTTATTGCTCCGTTTGCAGGGCTTCGTCCATGAGGGTGATGTCTACGTCGGCGGTCTGACCGCTGCGGTAGATCGTCAGGGTGATGGTGTCGCCGGCGGAGTAGCGGTTTTTGACGGTGTTGAGCGCGTCTACGCTGCTCACGGCGGTGCCGCTTATGGCAGTGATGATGTCGCCCTTGCGCACGCCCGCCTCCCACGCGCCGCTGTCGGGCGCGACGTAGGTGACGTACACGCCCTCCGGCAGACCGTAGTACACGCGCGCGGCGGCGGGGAGCTGCTCGCCGGAGATGCCGATGGCGGGACGTCCGGCGACATAGCCGTTCTGGATCAGCTCGTCGATGATGGGTTTTGCCGTGGAGATGGGAATGGCGAAGCCGAGCCCCTCCACGGTCGCCTGCGAATAATACGAGCTGAGCTTGACGGCGTTCACGCCCACGACCTGCCCATAGCAGTTGATGAGCGGCCCGCCGGAGTTGCCGTTATTGAGCGCGGCGTTCGTCTGGATGAGCGTCATCTCGCGGTCGTTGACCATAAGGTTGCGGTTGATGGCGGAGACGATGCCGTTCGTCATCGTACCGCGCAGCTTCACGCCCAGGGGGTCGCCGATGGCGACGACCGTATCGCCCACGCGCAGCGCGTCCGAATCGCCGAACTCGGCGGCGATGAGCGCCTCGTCTGGCTCGATCTTCAAAACGGCGAGGTCGCTCGCCTCGTCGCTGCCGACGAGCGCGGCGGTATACGTCGTCTCATCCCACGTCATGGCGGAGATCTGCTGCGCCTGCGCGATGACATGGCAGTTCGTGATGAGATAGCCATCCTCCGACATCACGATGCCCGTGCCCGTGCCGGCGTTGGTGACGATGGACACGACGCTGGGGATCATCTTTTCGTAAATTTCCTGCAAGCTCAGCGCGTCCACATCGTCGGACGACGCGGTCGGCGCGCCCGCGCGCCCCGGCTGGAGCGTCAGCTCCGTGGCGGAGTGCAGCGTATCCCCGGCGACGGGCTGCGGGCTTGGCGCGGCGGCGGACGCGTCCTCCGGCGTTTCCGCCTCAGCCGTCTGCGCGGGCTCCGGCTCGGCGGTGTCTGCCGTGCGCTCCTCCACGCGCAGCGTCATGCCGTCCGGCGTGCGCTCAAGCTGCACGGAATAGTTCTGCACCCAGCGCCAGATGCCGATCGCCGCCGCCAGCGCCACGATCAGCACCGCGACGAGCACGATCCAGCCGTGACCCTTGCGGCGGCACGGCGTGCGCATCGGCTCGGTATAGCTCTGCCAGGGCGTTTGCTCGACGGTATTGTCGTCGTAATACCCGTCCCGGCGGTCATTCGGATAATCCATAGGAATCCCCTCTCAAGAAGAATGCGATGATCTGGTCAGCGCACCACACTCAGCGTGAAGCGGAAGGTCGTCACGCCGTCATGACTCTCGGCGCGGATGTCCTCGCCGTGCGCGTCCAGAATGGTCTTTACGATGTACAGCCCCAGACCCCAGCTCTCGCGGTCAGCCGAGCGGCTGCGGTCGGCCTTGTGGAACCGTTCAAACAGCAGCGGAAGCTCCCCCGGCGGGATGGTCTTGCCCGTGTTCTGCACGCTCACCACCGCCTTGCCGCCCTCCTGCGCGAGCCGGATGCCCAGCATCCCGCCCTCCGGGCAGAATTTGATGGCGTTATCCACCAGATTATACAGCACCTGCTGGATGCCGTCGCGGTCGGCGCGGGTGAACAGCGCCCGGTCGGGCAGGTTCACGCTCACCTGTAAGCGGCGGTTGTTGATCTTCTGCTCAAACGAGATGAGCACGTCGCTGATGATCTCGGCAATATCAAAGCGCGTTTTGCGCGATTCCTCAACGCCCTTTGCCTGCAGGCGCGACACGTCGAGCATACTGCGCACCAGCCTTGACAGCCTGCGCACCTCCTGCTGGACGATCTGCATATAATGCGCGTGCTGCTCGGGCGGGATCGTCCCGTCGAGCATCCCGTCGATAAAGCCGCCGATGCTCGTCATCGGCGTTTTCAGCTCGTGCGAGACGTTTGCCACGAACTCGTCGCGCCGCTGCTCGGCGCGCTGGATGCTCTCCGCCATGGTATTGAACGCCGTCGCCAGCTCCAGGATCTCCTCGGGGCTGCTGGGCGGGACGCTGACACGCGTTTCAAAATCGCCGTGACCAAACTGCCGCGCCGCCTCAGCGACCTGCGCCAGCGGGCGCACCTGCGTGCGGGAGAGCAGGCTCGCCGCTGCCAGCGCGATCACGATGGCAAGCGCCGCCGTCGCCAGAAACAGCGTGGAGCTGCGGCGCATGAACGCGTCGAGCTGTGTGGTCGGCGCGGAGACGATCACATAGCCAATCGTCTGCCCGGCGGACGCAGAGACGATCGGCACGCCGGCGAGACTGCGGCTGTCGGAATACAGCTCCGAAAGCGCCTCGCCGCTGCCCGCGCTGCCGACGACGCTGCCGCTTGCGTCGATCTGGCGCAGCAGCGCCGCGTCCACGGTCTTTCCGATGTGCTCGCACAGGAACTGCTCACACGAGCACAGGCGCACCACGCCGTCGGGGTCGCAGATCAGCGCCTCGGCGTCACTGACGGATGAGACGAACGACAGCCCCATGCGAAAATCCCAGTTGCTCTCCAGCTCACCCGTGGTGTTGTACGCGCGGGCAAAGGCGGCAGCCGCCTTTGCGTCGTGATAAAGCGTCCGCTGATTTTCCGTTTCCACGGTGTCGAGCATCCAGAAGCGGTACGCGACGCCCGTGAACAGCATACAAAGCAGCAGCAGCACCGTGATGAGCACGAACTGCCTGCGGAACATGGTGTTCATCCCGGCAGGACCTCGAATTTATAGCCCACGCCCCACACGGTCTTGAGCGACCACTTGTCCGACACGCCCTCGAGCTTTTCCCGCAGACGCTTGATGTGCACGTCCACCGTGCGGCTGTCGCCGAAATAGTCAAAGCCCCAGACTTCATCGAGAAGCTGGTTGCGCGTATACACGCGGTTGGGGGATGAGGCAAGATGGAACAGCAGCTCCATCTCCTTCGGCGGCGTTTCCACGCGCTTGCCGTTCACGATCAGCTCGAACGCGTCGAGGTCGATGATGAGCTTGTCGAACACCAGACGGCGCTTGCTGCCCTTGCCCTCGTCCTTGGAGGTGCGGCGCAGCACCGCCTCGATGCGCGCGAGGACCTCCTTCATGTCAAAGGGCTTTGTGATGTAATCGTCCGCGCCCTGATGAAGCCCCGTGACCTTGTCCTGCGTTTCGCCCTTGGCGGTGAGCATGATGACCGGCACGGCGCTCTCCTGCCGGATGGTGCGCAGCACGCTCCAGCCGTCGAGCACGGGCAGCATGATGTCCAGCAGAATGAGGTCGGGCTTTACCGCGCGGAACTGCGACACGCCCTTGCCGCCGTCGTCTGCCAGCGCGACGGTATAGCCCTCTTTCGTTAAATAAAGCTGCAACAGGTCGGCGATGTTGGGATCGTCCTCGACGACCAGAATGGTTTTTGCCATGTTTCTCTCTCCCCTCGGCGGTTTTTCTCTTGTGTTTGTACCTATTATACCCTGCTGCGGGGCGTTTGCGTGAATATTCTGTTAAATCATGAGGCAGGAGTCCGGCTGCGGGGTGAATTGCAGCACCGTCCCGTCCGTCCAGCCGTCACCGCCCTTGACAGAAACCGCCGCGTCCCGCGCCAGCGTAAAGCGCACCTGCGCGTCCCCGGCGCAGAGGATATACTCGCCCGCGCGGGCGGTGAGCATACTCTCGCCGCCCGAAAATGTGACCGTGCGGCAATACTGCCCCATGGCGTTATACAGCGTGGCGCTCGCCGCGCCGTCGCACCGCACGACAACGCGGTAAACATACGCCCCGCGCGACAGGCTTGGCATCAGGAACGCACGCAGGACCAGCGATAAAACAACGCAGAACACCGCCGCCACCGGCGCGATCGGAAGCCTCTTTCGTACCCGGATCATAAAACATCCCTCCCGGAAATATTATAGTAGGAGGAAAGCGCGAGAAAGGGCGAAAAGGCGCTCTTAGCCGCAACGTAGGGGCGGGGCTTGCCCCGCCCGCCGCTTTTTTGAGGCAATAGCGATTTGCAGAAGTCCCTTGGCTCTCCCTTTGGGAGAGCTGTCAGCGAAGCTGACTGAGAGGGTCTTCATTATTGACCCTCTCCGTCCTTCGCTGCGCTCGGACACCTCCCCCAAAGGGGGAGGCAAGGGAGGGTGCCGCCCGGTCGGGCGGTGCAAAAATGGGCAGGGGATCCTCCCTGCCCTTGCTTTTATTCGGCTTTGCGTTTTTCCCGTAATCTTCTGAAAAACGCGCTCAGCATGGCTGAGCATTCTTCTTCCAGCACGCCCGGCACGAGCTCCGGCTTTTGGCTGCATGGGAGCATGAACAGATCGACCGCCGAGCCGCAGCAGCCGTTGGTGGGTTCTTTTGCGCCGTAGACCACGCGCGGCAGGCGCGCGTTGATGATCGCGCCGGCACACATCGGGCACGGCTCGAGCGTCACATACAGCGTGCACTGCCACAGCCGCCAGCCGCCAAGATTCCGGCACGCCTCGGCGATCGCTTCGATCTCGGCGTGCGCCAGCGCGCTTTTCGCGCTCTCGCGGCGGTTGCGCCCGCGCCCGACGATCTCCTCGCCCCGCACGACCACGCAGCCGACCGGCACCTCGCCCTCGTCCGCCGCCGCCTGCGCCAGCGCCAGCGCCTCGCGCATGAATTTTTCGTCGTCCATCCGCGTCCCTCCCGTATTTCTGCGTTTTTTCTACATTGTAATATACCGCCGCCGCCGCGTCAACCGAGCAGCGCCGCCAGCAGCATCGCAAGCTCACGCGCGTCAAACGGACGGCTCTCGCCGTCCGTTCCCTGTAATGTCAAGCGCCCGTCGAGGTGCGACAGCGCCGTCTGCGCGAGCTCGCACAGCGCCGCGAAATCGCGCGGCTGCGCCTGCCCCGTGAGCAGAAAATCCGTCGTCGCATCCAGCACCGCCGCGAGCTTCACCAGCGTCTGGCAGTCCGGCTCGCGCCGCCCCTGTTCGTACATCCCGATCGCGCTCGCGCTCACGCCCACCTGCCGCGCCAGCGCCTGCTGGCTGAGTTTTTTCTGCCGCCGCAGCGCGGCGATCCGTGCTCCGATCATGTCCTCGTCCTCCTGATTTCCTAAAATTTGTAATTTTACACTTGACATCACACAGTTCGTGTAGTATGCTCTAAATGTAAATATTTGGTAATCATTCCGAAACGGAGGGGTCACTACGAACGCAAAGCAGCCAAAGCCGTATATGCCGGACGCGCCGGAGGACGTGGTCGCGCGGTGGTGCAGCCTGTGCGGCGGGGAAATTTACGCGGGCGAGAGCTATTATGAGCCGGACGGGCGCGCGGTCTGCCGGGACTGCCTGCCGGCATTCGCGCGGAGCTATTTTATCGGCGAGCTGCGCGTGGCGATGCCGCGCCGTATGCCATGACGCTGCGCGAATTATCGAACGACTACCGCGCCGCGGCGCAGCCGATCCGGCAGAGGCTGCGCGAGCTGCGGCAGCGCGAAAAGGTCGCGACGGACGAGCACGAGCGCTTCTGGCTCTCGCGGCGCAAGCTCGTGCTCGGGCAGATGCTCCAGCAGATGAACGAGCTGGCGGACCTGACCGAGCATTACTACGAAAGGAGCTATTGGCGGGATGAAAAATATCGCCTATGACGGCTACTGCGGCCCGCGCATGAGCCGGCAGATGCTGCTTGAGCGCGTGCAGAACGTGATCGACAACGAGCTGACCGACAAGCAGCGCCGCGTATTGCAGGACTACTATCTGGCGCGCAAAAACATCCCCACGCTCGCGCGCGAGTACGGCGTGAACAAATCCACGGTCTGCCGCACGCTCCAGCGCGCCGAGCGGCAGCTGCGCAGATTCCTGAAATACTGAGATCCTTTCGCCAAAAGATCCGGCAAAAAAAGGCGTCCCTGACCGCGAGCGCAGTCAGGGACCAGGGTTGTGGGTGGCGGCGCGCAGATGGGGCGCGCCGCCGGGGATATGAAGTGCGCTCGCATTGGATAAGCTGCGTGTACATCCTAGCAGATGGAATGCGCAAAGTCCGTCGAAAATTGGTGGATCATAAAAAAGAATCGTTTCGCCCGGGGAAATATCTCTCCGGGCGTTTTTGCGTGGGTGCAGCACAGCAAAAAATCTGCCAAATTTGCCGTAGGGGCGGGGTAGAACCCCGCCCCTACGGCTCAATGGGGGGGCGCGGTCAAAACCTGCGGTATTGAAAATGTCACAATTCTATGCTAAACTATACGCAAATCACCCTCCGGGGGAATATAGGCGGCATTTGCCGCGGAAAGTGTGAAATTTATGGATTGTAAGTTCTGCGGGATGCCGCTGGAGGACGAAAACGCGGCGGTTTGCCCGCACTGCGGCAAGCCGCTGACGGAGCAGACCGCTGCGGAGGAGACGGCTGCGGAGGCAGCGGAAGAAAAAAAGACCGAGGCAGCGCCTGCTGCCGAAGGGAATGCGTCCGGCGCGCCGAAGAAGCCGAACGGTAAGCTGATCGGCATTGTGGCGGCGGCGATCGCGGTGGTCGCGGTGGCGCTGATCCTGCTCATCCCGCGCCTGAAGCAGAATGCGCAGGGTGAAACGCCGGTCGCCGAGCCGCCTGCGGCGGAGGAGGTGCAGCCGTCCGAGCAGCCCGCTGAAGATACCGACAGCGCCGACGCCGCCGAGCCTGCCGAGCCCGCCGTCAGCTATTCCGCCACGGCGGAGGAGCTGACCGACGAGGTGCTCGCGCGCGTGGTGGCGGTGTGCGGCAGCGAGGAGCTGACGAACCGCGACCTCGCCTACTACTATTGGAATCAGTACTATTCCTTCCAGAACGCCTACGGGATGTATATGGCGTATCTGATGGATCAGACGAAGGCGCTGGAGGATCAGATGTCTCCCGACGGCGAGAATACCTGGCAGCAGATGCTGCTGAACAGCGGCGTGGAGATGTTCCAGTCCATCGCGTCGCTCTCGCAGAAGGCGCAGGCGGCGGATTTCCAGCTCAGCGAGGACTCCGAGCAGCAGCTCACCGATCTCAAGGACACCTGCGAGCAGAGCGCGGCGTATTTCGGCTATGACTCCGGCGACGCGTATATCCGGTCGGTGTTCGGTCCGTCGGCGAGCGTGGACGGCTATGTGGAGTTCTGCCGCAAGCTGCTGCTGACGACGGAGTATCTCCAGTCGCTCGTGGACGCGGAGGCGATCTCCGACGCGGACGTCGCCGCGTATTATGACGAGCACGCGGAGGACTATGCCGCGCAGCGCGTGGAAAAGATCGACAAGCCCATGGTGAGCATCCGCCACATCCTCATCCAGCCCGAGGGCGAGCAGGATGAAGAGGGCAATTACTCCGACGAGGCGTGGACAGCCGCCGAGCAGAAGGCGAACGAGGTTTTGCGGGAGTGGGAGGCCGGCGATAAGACCGAGGAGCGCTTCGGAGAGCTTGCGCAGGAATACTCCGCCGACGGCAGCGCGACCTCCGGCGGGCTGTATGAAAACGTGTATCCGGGGCAGATGGTCACGGAGTTCAACGACTGGTGCTTCGAAGACGGGCGCGATGCGGGCGATTACGGTCTCGTGAAGACCGAGTACGGCTACCACATCATCTATTTCTGCGCCGCGTCGGAGCAGGTGTACTGGTACGAGACCGCGAAGGCGGACCTGCAGCGCGAGCGCGCCTCGCAGCTGGAGCAGGATGCGATGGACGAATTTGACTTCAGCGAAGATCTGACGCAGGCGGCGATCTTTGACGTGCTGGCGGAGAGCCGCGCGCAGAACGCTGCGGCGCAGGCGGAAGCCGAAGCCGCGCAGAGCGAGACGACCGACAATGCGGACGCGTCCGCCACGGACGAGCCGTAAAAAACTGCACAGGAGGCACTTTTATGAGACGCAAACTGCTGTTTTTCGTCAATCCCAACGCCGGGCACGCCGAGATCCGCAGCAGCCTCATGGAGGTTTTGCAGGTGTTCACCATCGGCGGCTACGACGTGACGGTGCACCCCACGCGCGCCCCGCGCGACCTGACCGAGACCATCAAAGAGATGGGCGCGGACTATGATCTCATCGTCTGCACCGGCGGCGACGGGACGCTCAACGAAGCCGTGAACGGCATGATGGCGCTGGAAAAGCGTCCGCCGCTCGGCTACATCCCCAGCGGCACGGTCAACGACGTCGCCTCCACGCTGGGGCTCTCGCGCGATCCCGTGACGGCGGCGCAGGATATTATGCACGGAAAATCGTTTCATATGGACATCGGGCAGCTCGGCAAGCGCTATTTTGCCTATGTTGCGGCGTTCGGGCTGTTTACGGGCGTGCCGTATGAGACCCCGCAGGAGGATAAGCGCGTGCTGGGGCGGCTTGCGTATTTCTTCAACGGCGTGAAGGCGCTGGGCGATGTGCACGCGGTGCACGCGCACTGCGAGGTAAACGGCGAGGAGCTTGAGGCGGACATTCTCGACGGGCTGGTTTGCAGCACGATGAGCGTGGGCGGCTTCAAGGCGCCGAGCGGCACGCTCGGCATCGCGCTGGACGACGGGCAGGCGGAGGTCGTGCTCATCCGCGACATTAAGAATCTGCTGGATTTTCACAGCGTGGCGACGCATCTGCTGCGCTATGAGTTCCAGAACGAGAAGGAATTTATCTTCCGCCGCACCGATCGCATCCGCTTCCGCTTTGACGAAAAGGTCGCGTGGACGGTGGACGGCGAATACGGCGGAGAATACAACGAGGTCGAGGTCAGGATGCACCAGCAGGCGCTGGAAATTATTGTGCCCAATTAAGAGAACCGACGATGAAGGAAACGACCATAAAAACATCCCGCGCCGTCCGGCGGCTGGCGCTGCTGCTGGCGATTTTGCTCACGCTGAGCGTGGGAACGCTTGCGCAGAAAGCCCCTGCGCCCGCGCCGCGCGATACGCTCAAAGGCGCGCTGCTGGAGGGTCTGGCTGCGCGGCAGACGCTTGTGACGCTGCCGGCGGACGGTCTGGAGGAATTTACAGACGGGACGCTGCTGGTGGATCTGCTGCGCGAATGCGCCGCCGAATCCGCCGACGGCAGCCGGACGGAATATGATGTGCTGAACATCCGAATGCTCGACCCGGGCGTGCAGGACGGGCAGCTTCGCATCGGCATCGAGTATCTCACGACCGCCGAGGAAGAGCAGCGCGTGGTGAGCGCCTGCCGCGAGATCCGCGCGGGGCTGAAGCTCGATGGTTTATCGGAGTTTGAGCGGGTGCTGGCGCTGTATGAATACGTCGCCACGCACTTTATCTACGACGGCGAGCTTCAGAATTTTTCCGCCTACGACGGGCTGCAAACGGGCAAAATGGTCTGTCAGGGCTATGCGCTGCTCCTGCGCGAGCTGCTCCTGCAAGAAGGCATCCCCTGCCGCGTCGTGACCGGCTACGCCGGCGGCGTTTCGCACGGCTGGAATCTGGTGGCGCTGGGCGGGAAATGGTACAGCCTCGACGTGACGTGGGACGCGTGCAAGGAAAAGGACGGCGCGATGACGTGGAGCTGGTTTCTGCGCGGCGGCGAAAAATTTCAGCAGCACACGCGCGGCACGGGCTATAAGGAGGCAGCGTTCTCGCGCGCGCACCCGATGGCGCAGGGCGACTACCCCGCCGCGCGGGCGCGGGCGCGCATCACGCTGGACGGCGCGGCGTTCGTGACGCTGATGGTGCGCAAGGGCGTGCCGGTGCAGCTCCACTTTGACGTGGAGGAGCGCCCCGGCGCGGCGCTGCGTGTCTCGTCCAGCGACCCGTCGATCGTGACGGTCGCGGAGGACGGCATGCTCACGGCGCTCAAAACCGGGCACTGCGTGCTGAATGTGCGCGCGGCGAGCCGCGATATTATCCCCGCGACGATCCCGGTGACGGTGGTCGATCTCACGGGCGCGTCCGGCTGGGCGCTGGAGACGGTGACGGAGTTTTACCTTGCGGGCTTCCTGCCCGCCGCGCAGTGCGCCGGGCTGCAGAACCCGATCACGCGCGGGGAGCTGGCGGAGCTGATCTATCCGATGGTCACGGCTGCGCCGCGCGCGGCGCTGCGGCAGCTCGGCTTTTCGTTTGACGACACCGACGAGGCGGAAAACGGCGATTATATGGAGTATCTGGCGTCCATCGGGCTGGTCAGCGGCTTTGGCGACGGCAGCTTACAGCCGGACGCCGCCGTCACGCGCGAGCAGATGGCAAAGATCCTCTGCCGTCTCGCCGCGATGTATGACGCGCTGGACGAGAGCGCCGACGCCCCCGAGCACGCGTTTTCCGACCGCGCGAATATCGCCGACTGGGCGCAGGGCTTCTGCGACCGGGCGTATGAGGCGGGGCTCATGCAGGGCACAGGCAGCGGCAGGTTCGCCCCCAAAGCGAAGCTGACCAGAGAACAGGCGATCTGCGCCCTGTGGAGACTGACGCAGATGCAGGCTGGATAAAAAGCAGAAAAACCGGGAAGGCAAGCCTTCCCGGTTTTTGTATGCCCCTACAGGACGTTTTACGTTGCTGCCGTTCATTGTGCGGGTTTGCAATTGTGTCCTGCGCGGGCGGGGCAGAACCCCGCCCCCTATGCAATTGGGGTGGTTTTTGCGGGAATGTATAGATTTACAAATAATTCACAATGTAAGGTATTGACTTTGCGAAAGGTTGGTGGTACACTGCGTTTAGCACTCAGGGATGATGAGTGCTAAATCATGAAACGAACCGGGGAGGCGATGAGCTTGGAGCTTTCAGAGCGCAAGAAGAAGATCCTGCGCGCGATCGTGGACAGCTACGTCCGTACCGCCGAGCCGGTAGGCTCTAAGGCGATCGCCGCGATGCCGGGGATGGATTTTTCCTCGGCGACCATCCGCAACGAGATGGCGGACCTCACGGCGCTGGGGCTGCTGGAGCAGCCGCACACGTCCGCCGGGCGCGTGCCGTCCGCGGCGGGGTATCGGTTCTATGTGGATGAGCTGATGCAGGAGTACCGGCTGTCGGTCGAGGAGACGCGGTCGATCAATCAGGCGTTTGAGGGCAAGATGCAGCAGGTCGATCAGGTCATTTCCCAGGTCGGCAAGCTCGTCTCCAAGCTCACGAATCTGCCTGCCTACGCGCTTGCCGCACCGGCAAAGCCTGTGACGGCGCAGCGCTTTGACCTCATTCAGGCTGGTCCTGAGAGCATCATTTTGATCGTGATGCTGGACAGCAATCAGGTCAAAAACAAGCTCATCCGCCTGCCGCTGGAAATTAACGAACAGGATCTGCACACGCTCGCGGCGCTGCTCAACGCATCGCTGACGGGGCTTTCGGCGGAGGGCGTAACGCCCGACGTGCTCACGCGCATCACCCGCGCGGCGGGGACGGCTGCGCCGCTTGTTCCGCTGGCGGCGGAGTTCCTTTTGGAGCTGCTGCGCGAGAAGCCCGGCGAGGTGTACATGACCGGGCAGGCAAAGCTGCTGGCGCAGCCGGAATACCGGGATGTTGACAAGGCGCAGACGGTGCTGGCGTCGCTCGATGAGGACATCGTCACGAACCTGCCGGCGCTTGCCGGCGGAAGCGGGACGCAGATCTTGGTCGGTCCTGAAAACATCGCGGCGGAGCTGAAGGACACCAGCGTTGTGATGACGAAGTTCGACATCGGCGACGGGATGCAGGGCATGATCGGCGTGGTCGGTCCGACGCGTATGGATTACGCGCAGATCACCGCACGGCTGAGCTACTTTGCCGAGAATCTCGGCAGGATGTTCCAGAAGCCCGGCGACGCCGCACTGCCGCCCGCAGGCGGCGACCATGAAAAAGACCCGGAGGCATAGATACTATGAGCGAAGATACAAAAAAGAAAGCGGCCGAGGCCGCAGCCGAAGAGGCGGAAAAGACCGAGCAGCAGCCGGAAGCGGCTGCGGACAAGGCGGAGACGGCAAAGGCTGAAAAGCCGGAAAAGCCCGAAAAGCCGTCCAAGCACAAGTCGGGCGCGGATGAAAAGCTGCGCGAGGCGGAGCAGAAGCTCGCAGCCGAGCATGACGGCTATCTGCGGCTGGCGGCGGAATATGATAATTTCCGCAAGCGCTCGCAGCGCGAAAAGGACGGCATTTATGCCGACGCGCGCGCGGCGACGGTGGAAAAATTCCTGCCGGTATACGACAATCTCGAGCGGGCACTCTCCCAGCAGACCACCGACGAGGCGTTCAAAAAGGGCGTGGAGATGACGATGAATCAGCTCACGGGCGTTTTTGAGGCGCTGGGCGTGAAGGTGTTCGGCGCGGCGGGCGAGACGTTCGATCCGACGCTGCACAACGCGGTGATGCACTGCGAGGATGAGGCGCTGGGCGAGAATGTGATCGCCGAGGTGTTCCAGAAGGGCTTTACGCTCGGCGATAAGGTCGTGCGGTTCGCGATGGTCAAGGTCGCGAACTGACACATTAAATTTGTAAAAACTTTCACTTCATATAGGAGGAACTGAATTATGAGTAAAATTATCGGCATCGACCTTGGTACGACCAATAGCTGCGTGGCTGTGATGGAGGGCGGCGAGCCTGTTGTCATTGCGAACGCGGAAGGCAACCGCACCACCCCGTCGGTGGTGGCATTCTCCAAGACCGGCGAGCGTATGGTCGGTCAGGTGGCAAAGCGTCAGGCGGTCACGAACCACGAGCGCACCATCGCGTCCATCAAGCGCCACATGGGCACGGATTACAAGGTAGACATCGACGGCAAGAAATATACCCCGCAGGAGATCTCCGCGATGATCCTGCAGAAGCTGAAGGCGGACGCCGAGGCGTATCTGGGCGGTACGGTGACGGAGGCCGTCATCACTGTTCCGGCATACTTTAACGACGCGCAGCGTCAGGCGACGAAGGATGCCGGCAAGATCGCGGGTCTCGAAGTTAAGAGAATCATCAACGAGCCGACCGCGGCGGCGCTGGCTTACGGCGTTGACAAGGAAGCCGAGCAGAAGATCATGGTGTATGACCTTGGCGGCGGCACGTTCGACGTGTCCATCCTCGACATCGGCGACGGCGTCATTGAAGTGCTGGCAACGAACGGCAACACCCACCTCGGCGGCGACGATTTTGACGAGTGCATCATCAAGTATCTCGTGGACGAGTTCAAGAAGTCCGAGGGCATCGACCTGTCCAGCGACAAGGTCGCCATGCAGCGTCTGAAGGAGGCTGCCGAAAAGGCGAAGATCGAGCTGTCCGGCGTGACCACCTCGAACATCAATCTGCCGTATATCACCGCGGACGCAACGGGTCCGAAGCATCTGGACGTGACGCTGACGCGGGCAAAGTTCAACGAGCTGACCGCGCATCTGGTCGAAGCGACCGTCGGTCCTGTCAAGCAGGCAATGGCGGACGCGGGTCTGACCGCGAACGACATTTCCAAGGTCCTGCTCGTCGGCGGCTCGAGCCGTATCCCGGCGGTGCAGGAAGAAGTTAAGAAGCTGACCGGCAAGGAAGGCTTCAAGGGCATCAACCCCGACGAGTGCGTGGCAGTCGGCGCGGCGATCCAGGGCGGCGTCCTCGGCGGCGACGTGAAGGGTCTGCTGCTGCTGGATGTGACCCCGCTGTCGCTGGGCATTGAGACCATGGGCGGCGTGTTCACCAAGCTCATCGAGCGCAACACCACCATCCCGACCAAGAAGAGCCAGGTGTTCTCCACCGCGGCGGACAATCAGACGTCCGTGGAGGTCCATGTGCTTCAGGGCGAGCGCGAGATGGCAGCGTACAACAAGACCCTCGGCAAGTTCCAGCTCACGGGCATCGCGCCCGCGCCGCGCGGCGTGCCGCAGATCGAGGTCACGTTCGACATCGACGCCAACGGCATCGTGAACGTCTCCGCAAAGGATATGGGCACGGGCGCGGAGCAGAAGATCACCATCACCGCGTCCTCGAACCTCTCCAAGGAGGACATTGACAAGGCGGTCAAGGAAGCCGAGCAGTATGCCGCCGAGGATAAGGCGCGCAAGGACGAGGTCGATACCCGCAACGCCGCCGACCAGATCATCTATCAGTCCGAAAAGACGCTGAATGAGATGGGCGACAAGGTCACGGCGGAGGACAAAGCGCCGGTGGAGGCTGCCATCGAAAAGCTGAAGGAAGCGCAGAAGGGCACGGACGTCGCGGCGATCAAGGCGGCGACCGACGAGGTGCAGAAGGCATTCTACGCCGTTTCCGAGAAGCTCTACAAGAACGCCGCGCCGCAGGGCGACCCCAACGCGGCAGCCGGTGCGCAGGGCGCGCCGAACAACGGCGGCAATGACGACGGTGTTGTTGATGCCGACTACGAAGAGGTTAAATAAGGCGCTTAACGCGCCGGGCAGGGGCGGAGCAGTCCGTCCCTGCCCGGCGGTTTACCCCACCAAATTGAGGTGAGAACAGATGGCAGATCAGAATAAGCGGGATTATTACGAGGTTTTGGGCGTTGAGAAAAACGCGTCGGACGCGGAGATCAAAAAAGCCTACCGCAAGCTGGCGATGAAGTATCATCCCGACCAGAACCCCGGCGATAAGAGCGCAGAGGAAAAATTTAAGGAAGTCAACGAGGCGTATGAGGTCCTGTCGGACGCTGAGAAAAAGGCGCGCTACGACCAGTACGGCTTTGCGGGCGTCGATCCGAACTTTAACCCGAATGCCGGTAATCCCTTCGGCGGATTCGGCGGCGGCGGGTTCGGCTTTGGCGACCTGGGCGATATTTTCGGCGATTTCTTCGGCGGCGGCGCTTCGTCCTCCGCGCGGCGGAATGGTCCTTCCAAGGGGCAGAACGTCGTGGCGGAAATTGAAATTTCGTTTGAGGACGCGGCGTTCGGCTGCGAGCGGGAGATCACGTTTGGGCGCATCGAGCCGTGCGCGACCTGTCACGGCACGGGCTGCAAGGACGGCGCGCAGCCGGAGACGTGCGCGTACTGCCACGGCACGGGCACGGTGCGCACGCAGCAGAATTTCATGGGCATGACCATGCAGTCGAACCAGCCGTGCCCCAAGTGCGGCGGTCAGGGCAAGATCATCAAGGACGCCTGCTCCACCTGCCGCGGCAAGGGCAAGGTGCGCCGGAACAAGACCATCCGCGTCAAGGTCCCGGCGGGCATCGACAACGGGCAGTCGTTCCGCGTGCGCGACGAGGGGAACGCCGGCTCGAACGGCGGTCCGAACGGCGACCTGCTCGTGACGGTGCGCGTGCGCAAGCATGACATTTTTGTGCGCGACGGCGCGAATGTGCTGTGCGAGATGCCCATTACTTTCGCGCAGGCGGCGCTGGGCGCGACGATCGAGGTGCCCACGCTCGACGGCAAGGTGCGCTACAACGTCCCCGAGGGGACGCAGACCGGCACGACCTTCCGCCTGCGCGGCAAGGGCATTCCGTACGTCGGCTACAAGACGCGCGGCGACCAGTTCGTCACCGTGGTCGTCGAGACGCCGCAGAAGCTCACGCAAAAGCAGAAGGACCTCCTGCGCCAGTTCGACGACGGCGCGTCGGAGGAGACGCAGCCGAAGAGGAAGAGCTTTTTCGACAGGCTGAAGAATTTATAAATGAATGCAAGCAGCGCCCGCGCGAGGAATCGCGCGGGCGCTTTTGCGTGATTCGGGGGCGTGATTCGTCGTAATGTAGGGGCGGGGCGAATTGAGGGAATAGGTAATAGTGAATAGTGAAGAAGTGACCCGCCGTCTTTTTTAGGCAGCAACGATTTGCAGAAGTTCCTTGGCTCTCCCTTTGGGAGAGCTGTCGCCGAAGGCGACTGAGAGGGTCTTCCTTATTTCCCCTCTCCGTCCTTCGCTGCGCTCGGACACCTCCCCCAAAGGGGGAGGCAAGGGCGCGTGCCGTTTTGTGGGGGCGATATTTACAATTTGGTCATGCCTTTTGAAATTTGAAATGGTATACTGGAAAACAGGAGGAAACGGCATGAACATTTTGTTTTTTCTGACCCCCAAGGCGATGTGCGCGTATGTGGATGCGGACGACACCATTCGCGAGGCGATGGGGCGGATGGAGGCGTCGGGCTTTACGGCGCTGCCGGTGCTCGACCGCGCGGGCGGGTACTGCGGCGTTCTGACCGAAGGCGACCTGCTGTGGGCGATCAAGCGGCTGTGCGTGATGGACCTGCGGCAGACCGAACAGCACGGCATCAGCGAGATCCAGCCGCGGCGCAAAATTCAGCCTGTGCGCGTCGATACGCGCGTGGAGGACCTGCTCAGCGTGGCGGCGGAGCAGAACTTTGTGCCCGTGGTGGACGACAAGGGCGCGTTCATCGGCATCGTGACCCGAAGCAGCATCCTCAAGTATTTTCAGGAGCGCTTTTTCCCGGAGCAGGCATAATTTTTGGCAAATAATGTTTAACCTCCGCAGAATGGGCAATACTCATCTGCGGAGGTGCATTTTATGCAGAACAATGAAAACCGAAAAAACGGACCGGTTCGGACGTTCCTGCGGGAAAAGGGCTATTACATAGTCCTGTTCCTGTGCCTTGCGGCAGTGGGAATTTCGGGCTATGTATTTGTGTCCGGCGCGATCGCGGAGAAAAACGCGCTGCAAGAACCGGCGCTGTCGGTGCAGACGCAGGCGACTGTTCCGCAGACGGCGCAGAAGCCTGCACAGCAGAGCGCGGACACGACGCCGCGGGAGGCGGCGCAGGAAACGGCGGCGATGAGCCGCGACGACGAGGTGCGCGCGCAGGCGCAGGCGGTGCGGGTCTGGCCGGTGTCGGGCACGCAGACGCAGGCGTACAGCATGGAGGCGCTGAGCTGGAACGAGACGACGCACGACTGGCGGACGCACGACGGGATGGATCTGGCGGCGCTCGCGGGCGAGCCGGTCATGGCGGCGAGCGCCGGGACGGTGAGCGCGGTGTATGACGACGAGTATTTCGGCACGACGGTGACGATCGCGCACGAGGACGGCTACACGACGCGCTATCAGAATCTGGCGGCGATGCCGACGGTGACAGTCGGGCAGCGCGTGAGCGCCGGGCAGACGATCGGCGCGGTGGGCGCGAGCGCCATGCTGGAGATCGCCCAGGAGCCGCATCTGCATTTCGCGGTGACGAGGAATGGGGTGTCGGTCGATCCGATGGAGTTTTTGGACTAAATGATGAACGGGAGGGGCAGAAGCCCCTCCCATTTTGTGTGCAGGATCAGGATTTGTCGTAACGTAGGGGCGGACAGAGGTGTCCGCCCCTACGGGTGCATGCGGCATCATTCATTAAAAGGCCCTCCCGTTGGGGAGGGCTTTTTATCAATTTGCGGGGGTGTTCTTTGCTGTCAGGTAATAGATGCGGCAGGTGGCGGGATCTGGTTTTTTGAGGAGGATGGTGGCTGCGCCGTTGGTTATTTGGGCGGTGGCGGCGGTGAGGAAACGGTGGTTTGCGTCGTAGAGGGCAGCGATGGCGGTGCGTGCATCCTCAGGGGCATTTTCGATGGTGATCGTGTCGCCCTCATATTTTTCGCTCGTGCCGGGGCGGACGGTGTAGGTGCCGCCGGTGGTGACGCGGAAGCTGAGTTTGCCGCCCTCCAGCTCCAGCGTGGACGCGACGGGCTTGCCGTTCAGTCGAACGACGGCGCTTTCCAGCGTGCAGGGGATGGTGAGCAGGGGCGTTTTGACTGCCAGCGCGGCGCTGTCTGCCACGGTGACGGTCTGCTCGCCGGTCGGCTGGGTGTCGATGCTGACGCCGGGGCGGAAGCCGTCAGGGGTCGTGTCCGTGCCTGTTTCGTCCGCAGAATAGAGGGCGAAGCGGGACTGCTGCGCGGGGGCTTGCTCCCGGAAGTCGCTCCATGTAGCGACGGTTTTGTCGTTTTCGTCGGCGAGGGCGATCTGCGTTTCACTGGTGAGGGAGTCGGCGGCGATGGACGTGTTCGACCAGTCCTCATTGACCGGCAGGCGGGTGCTTACTCCCTCGACAAGGGTCAGCTCGCGCAGCGCGCCGGTGTCCGCGTCACGGTATTTCCAGATGGGGTTCACATAGACCGTTGCGCCGTTCGAGACGTTAACGACCGGGCGGATGGAGGGGAGAATGCTGTCGTGGTGGGCGAAGAAGTTGCACAGGAAATAGAACGTCCCGGCGGTCCGAACGTCGAAGTCCACGGTGTTGCCGAGGAACACGCTGTCATGCGGGCGGATGTAGTACGGAGAGACGAACGAGTTTGTGGAGACGATGCGCAGCGCCGTGCCGTTTTTCTCAAAGTAGTTTCTGCTGAAGTCACTCAGGGTGCAGCCGAGGGCGGGGTTCGGGATGTCCAGCACAATGGCAGTATCGTTTTGGATAAACCTACAGTCGTGTGCCATGAGCGTATTGCCGCTGCCGAGGGCGGTTTCATAGCCGGTAAAGGTGCAATTGTAAACGGTGGCAGAGCCCTGCGAGATCGCCGTGCCGCTGCCTGTTTCCGGGGCGACAAAGTTCAGGTTGCCGATTTGAGCGATGGCTGTGCCGCCGAGGTCGATCGAGCCGGTGAAGGTCTGGTTCTGCCCGAGGAAGCGCAGACCGAGCCCGCGCCCGTAGCCGACGTTGCGGAGAATTTCCGGCATGGTGACCGTGCCTTTATAGCTCTTGCCGGTCAGCTCCAGATTCCAGACGGGCTCGACGCTGTCGTTCCAGGCGGCGTCGCGGATGGCTTCGGCGTTGTCGATGAGCCACTGGTTGATGGCTTCAACGGAATCGAGCCGGACGGTCTGGACGGTGGAGCGGACGTATTTCAGACCGTAGTAGATCGTGCCGGTCTGATCGCCGACGGAGATTTTCGCGCAAAGGTAGGCTTCACCGATCTTGTCCGCGACGTAGAGCGGGAAGCCATAGACATCCAGACCGTTAGTGCGCTCCAGCAGGCGGGTATCGGCAAGGCTGAAGCTGTCCGTGCCGTCCACGTTGTTGCCAGAGCCGCTGCGGCGCTCCAGCCAGACGCGGTTCACGCGCACGAGCCTGCGGATGGCGGGCGCGGGGGTGCAGACGATCTCCGTGCCGTCCTCGATCTGGCGCGTTTCGACGGTGGCGGCGTAGATCTGCCAGCTATCGCCCCCGAAAACGCGGCGGTAGGCTGCGCCCGTGCCGTCATCCTGCGGCAGAGGGTGGGTCTGCGACCAGTTGCCGTCGAGGTTGACGGTGAGGATGCCGTCGTTCACAGTGCCGAAGCCGACAACGTAGTCCTTACCGTCGATGGTCACGGTGAGGGCGGAGGGGGCGGGCTTGCTGATCTCCATGGTGAGCTCGTCCTTGATGCGCAGGTATGTAGAGCCGTTCGGGAGCTCGACCCGGAGATTCAGGTTGGTCTGCGGGATGGTCACGCCGGATCTGACGGTGAATTTCAGGTCATAGCGGTCCGGGGCATCGGCGCGCACGACTTTTTGCCATGTGAAATAGTCGGAGGCGGCAGGGGTGTACCAGTTGGTGTTAACGTTGTATTCGCAGGTGAGGCTCGCTGCGTCGGCTTCGGCGGCGGTGAAGCCGTCCTCACGGATGAGCCAGAACGTGTCCGTGCCGGTTTTGGCGTTATAGTAGAAGAAATCGGCAATGCAGGCGTCGGCGGAACGGGTCTGGCTGGTATAGAAGCCGAGGTACGGGAGGGCGACGCGGACGGGCATGGTGTAGATCGCGCCGTCCGCCGCGGTGCAGACGAGGACGCCTTCACCGAGCGCGTTGGCGGTCAGTTTCCAATAGCCGCCGTCCCACTTTTCGGCAGTGACGGTGCTGCCCGGCTTGCCATCGTTGGTGTAAAAGACGGCGGAGGTGATATGGAGCGGCTCGTTAGCCTGCTCATTGCCGTAGAAGAAGCCGACGAGGGTCGTACCGCCGATCTCAAGGTCAAAGCTCGTGCGGAAGGAGTCGCGGTAGCCGTTCAGTTCGCCGTTGATCCAGCGCGCGTCGCGGAAGCCGAAGCGCGGCGTGGCGTCGCGCAGGGAGATGCGCTCCATATCCACCTTTGTGCCCGTCGGCGAGTTTTCACGCACGAGCGTAAACGCGACGCGGAAGCTGTGCGCGCGCGGCGTGACGGCAGCCGCTGTGACGGTGAGCTTGCAGACATTTGGCTTGCCCGTGAGCACCTCCACGGACAGTTCGTCACCGTCTATGATGCATTGGTCTACCTTAACCGACTGGATCTGCGTCCCTTCCGGGAATACATAATAGAACGGCTCGCCCACGACAAAGCTCGCCTGCCCGGAGATCAGGTATGTCTCCTTCGTCAGTTCGGGCGTGGATGAGAAGCCCTGCTCCGGCAGCACGCAGGAGACGGCGAGGGTATAGGTCGTGCCGCCGTCGGTATAGGTGAGCGTGCCCGTGCCGAAGGAGCGGGCGTATATGCGCCAGACCTCGACCTCGTTGCCGTTCCCGTCCCAATCTGTGTCGCGGGTGGGGATGATGGCGTCGGCGGGCGAGCCTTCGTCTGCGGTGAAGATCAGGTTTTCCGTGACCTCGTGGGTACACGCTTCGTCTGTGAAGAAGCGCAGAAAGTCAGACGTATTTGGCTCAAGCACGAGTGGGTCGTGGAAGGTTTCCTCCGACGACCAGATGGTTTTATAATAGAGCGTGTTCGTATTCGCATCTGCCGCAGCAGCGGCGGGGACGAGACTGAGCGCCATGCACAGCGCCAGCGCGAGGGCGAGAAGTCTGCGTTTCATCGTATAAACCTCCAAATTTTATTTGGGAAGCGTTATTTTAAGGTGCGCAGATCGCGGCGCAGGAGCATGGACGTGACCACGCCGTCGGCTGCCGCGACGATGGCGTAGAGCGCGTAGCCCGCCACCGCCAGCCCCACCGCCAGCACGCCGCACAGGATCAGCAGCGCGAAAAGCACCGCGCGGCGCTTGGCGCACAGAAACCAGATGGACGCGGCGACGCGCGCAAGGCTGATGGCGATGAGCGCCAGAATGAAGCCGTATGCCTGCCCGATGGCGGTCATGAGGACGTCGAACGAGTTGGCAATGGCGGAAAAGGCGGTGTCCGCGCCGGACATCATCTGAAAGAGCTCGGCATATACATCCTGATTGTGGTACACAAACAGCAGACACGCAAAGCTCAGCGCCAGATAGCCCGCGAGGACGGTCATGACGATCATGAACGCCTTGACGGACGCGGCGAGGCGGAGCTTGCCGTTTGCGTCACGCCAGACGCGCGGGCGGCACGCCGGGGCGGCTTCGGGTTGGTCGAAATAGGGCTGTTGGGTCTCTTCGGGCTGCTCGGGCTCGGGGTCTCGGCGCGGAGGGTCGGTATAGCGCCTCACGAGCGCGCCGCAGTTCGGGCAGATGAGTACGTCGTCCCCCACCTGCTGACCACAATTATAACAAGTCTGCATCGTAAAAACCTCTTTTTGCGCAGTTTTCTGAATACTTCTATTGTATCGGGTGTGGAATGGATTGTCAAATCCGGCATGAGCATTTTTTGCGCGGTTTTTAGCAGGATATTATATTTACAGCGCAAAAAGTGGCAGTATAATGAAAGGGTAGAAAAAAGCTGGGAGGGCGGACGATGCAATTTACCAAAATGAACGGCGCGGGCAACAGCTTTATCATCCTGGACGGCATTCGCGGCGCACTGGATACGGCGCGGCTGCCGGAGCTGGCGCGGGCGCTGTGCGACCCAAACTTCGGCGTGGGCGCGGATGGGCTGATGGCGGTGCTGCCGGCGGACGACGCAGATTTTACGATGCGGTTTTACAATTCCGACGGCTCACTCGGCGAAATGTGCGGCAACGGCGCGCGCTGCATCTGCCGGTACGGGTACGAGACGGGGCTGTCGGGCAAGCGTCCGCGCGTGCGCACGACGGCGGGGCTTGTGACCGGCGAGCGCATGACCGCGGAGCAGTACCGCGTGCGGCTGCCGGACGCGACGGTCATGCAGCCGGATCGGGTGCTGACGGTGGACGGCAGAGACATCGCGTGTGCGTATGTGGAGCTGGGAAGCCCGGGGCTTCCGCATCTGGCGGTGGAGCTGCCGCATCTGGCGGACGCGGCGGACGACGACCTGCGCGCCCTTGCGCGGGCGCTGCGCTATCACCCAGCTCTGCCGAAGGGCGCGAACGTCAACTTTTACACGCTGACGGGCAAGGATGCGGTGCTGCTCCGAACGTATGAGCGCGGCGTGGAGGATTTTACCTGCGCGTGCGGCACGGGCACGGGCGCGGTGGTGAGCGTTTTGACGCTTGCCGGACGCGTGAGCGGAACAGCGGTGCGCGTAAAAATGCGCGGCGGCGTGTTGACGATGGACGTGACGGCGCGGGACGGCACGGCGCGCGACTTATTCCTAACAGGTCCGGCGCGGCTGGTGGCGCGCGGCGAGGTATTCCCCGAGGAATTGCTGAAAAATGAGATTTGAAGGAGAAAAAACATGAAAAAAGGTGGATTTCTGAAAAATTACGGTTTTTTGATCTGTATGCTGCTGGGCATCGTCGCGGGGTGCGTTGTGGGCGCGCTGTGGGACGGGGCAAAGGCGCTCGAGCCGATCGGCACGGTGTTTGTGAATCTGATGTTCTGCGTGGTTGTGCCGATGGTGTTCTGCTCCATCTCCTCCGCCATCGCCAACATGAAAAGCGCGAAGCGCGCGGGCAAGATCATGGGCGTGACGGTGGCGACGTTCCTTATCACCGCCGCCATCGCAGCCGTCATCATGTATGTGGTGGTGCTGCTCATCCCGCCGGTCACGGGCACATACGACGTGGCGGTCGAGGGTGAGATCGGGCAGACGCTGGGTCTGTCGGACATGATCATCAACTTCTTCACAAAGCCCGACTTTACCGAGCTCTGGAGCAGAAAGGCGATCCTGCCGCTGATCGTGGCGGCGATCCTGTTCGGCTTCGGCGTGCAGATGGCGGGCGGTCCGAAAACCAAGACGGCGCAGCTTCTGGAGGATGTAACGAACTGCATCATGAAGACCGTGAAGATCATCACCTACTACGCGCCCATCGGATTTTTCGGCTTCTTTGCGTATCTGGTCGCGTCGTACGGTCCTGAGCTCATCGGCGATTACTCGCGCACGCTCATCATTTACTACGTTCTGAGCTTTGTGTATATGTTTATCTCGTTCCCGATCTACGCGCGCTTCGGCGGCGGCAAGGGCGCGGCAAAGCTGATGTTCTCCAAGCTCTTCCGCCCGGCGGCGGTGTCTTTCGGCACTTGCTCGTCGGTGGCGACGATCCCGACGAACATGGAGGTCGCCGAGGAGACCGGCATCTCCAAGGACGTGACGAACATCGTGGTGCCGATGGGCGCGACGATGCACATGGACGGCTCGGCGATGTCCGCGATCATCAAGGTCGCGTTCCTGTTCGGGATGTTCGGACAGGATTTCACGACCGGGCGGGCGATCCTGGCGATCATTGTGGCGGTATTTTCGTCGGTGGCGATGTCCGGCATCCCCGGCGGCGGCGGCACGGGCGAGCTGGTGCTGTGCACCATCTTCTTCCCAGACCATCTGGCGGTGGCATACCCCATCGCGCTGGCGCTCGGCAACCTCGTCGATCCCCCCGCGACCATGGTCAACTCGGCAGGCGACTATGTGGTATCGTACATCGTGTCCAGATTCGTGGACGGCAAGGATTGGCTGCAGAAGCAGTTGAAAAAATAATGCAGAATGTAAGAGCGGCGGCGTCCCAAAGGGACGCCGCCGGTTTTTTGTTGCAAAACTGCAATATCATCGGCGAAAACGAAAAACGTTTTGTAGGGACGGACAGAGGCGCCCGCCCCTACGGGTGTGCGCCGTTCCGCATTGGTGCATTCAATTTTGTGGCGGTGTACCGCCTGGCGGGGCAGAGCCCCGCCCCTACGGCTCGATTGGTAATGCGGTCATAATTTGCAACAGCGGGAGGGGCGAGTCCCTCCCCTACGTTACGACGAAACGTGGCGGCAGCTCAGAAACAGGAGGGTTCTGATCCCCTCAGTCGCCTGCGGCGACAGCTCCCCTTGATCACCAAGGGGAGCCTATACAGCGTCTCGCTGCGGCTGGGTCACCAAGGGGAGGCTTTTTTGCGCTTTTTGGGGAGTTGTTCGGAAACGGGCAACTTTTTGTTTTGTTGGGGGTTTGGGTGAAAGGTGGTGAGGGGCTGCGGATAGAAATTCGGATCTGGAGCGCATCCGGCGGCAGCTTCGGAGAATGGCATTCGGACGGGTGAACGACTGCGTGAAGCTGGCGCTGAGCGAGTATGACGACATCGCAAAGCTCGATCTTTCGATGCTCACCGAAATTAAGCGCAGCGACAAGGGCGGCGTGGAGCTGAAGCTGCTGGACAGGACGAAAATTCTGGCGCAGCTCGCGCAGCTTTGCGAGGGTGACGAACGGTCGGCGGCGGCGCGGCAGCTCTTGAAGGCGCTGGACGAGGAGCGCGAGGCGGACGATGGAGCGTAACGGCGGGTTCTCGCCCAAGCAGCGGCGGGCGATGCTCTGGTGGCGCGCGGGCAGCCCCGACCGGCGGTATGAGGCGATCGTCTGCGACGGGGCGATCCGCTCGGGAAAGACGTTCGCGATGACGCTGGGGTTTTTCCTGTGGGCGATGAGCGAATTTTCGGGCAGGCGCTTTGCGCTGTGCGGCAGGACGGTGGGCGCGCTGCGGCGAAATGTGTTGGCGGACACGCTGCCGGTCTTGCGGGCGCTGGGGATGGATTTTTCCTGGCGGACGGCGGACGGGTGCTGGCGGGTGCGCTTCGGCGGACGGGAAAATGATTTTTTCCTGTTCGGCGGGAACGACGAGCGGTCGGCGGCGCTCATTCAGGGCGTGACGCTGGCGGGGGTGTTTCTGGATGAGGTGGTGCTGATGCCGCGCTCATTCGTGGAGCAGGCGTGCGCGCGGTGCTCGGACGCGGGCAGCAGGCTCTGGTTCAACTGCAATCCCGA
The DNA here is from genome assembly GCA_022779365.1 of Clostridiales bacterium. GTDB lineage: Bacteria > Bacillota > Clostridia > Oscillospirales > Oscillospiraceae > CAG-170. The sequence goes on along the minus strand of JALFSI010000025.1, from coordinate 32,632 downwards.
AGGTCCGCAGCACTGGTTTTACCGGCAGTGGATCGTGCGGGCGGAGGAGATGAACTGCCTGCATCTGCATTTTACGATGCAGGACAATCCCGCGCTCTCGCCGCAGATCCGCAGGCGGTACGCGCGGATGTATGCGGGCGTGTTTTACCGGCGGTTCGTGCAGGGGCTTTGGACGGCGGCGGAGGGGCGTGTGTACGACTTTTACGACACGAGCCTGGCGCAGCCCGCGCCGGTGGGCGAATTTTCGGAGTGGGTGATCTCGTGCGACTACGGGACGGTGAATCCGGCGTCGTTCGGGCTGTGGGGACGGCTGGACGGCGTGTGGTACAGAGTGAAGGAATTTTACTTTGACGCGCGGCGCGAGGGGCGGCAGATGACGGACGAGGAATACGCCGGGGCGCTGGGAGGGCTGGCAGGCGGGCGGGAGATCCGGCGGGTGATCGTCGATCCGTCGGCGGCGAGCTTCATCCAGACGCTGCGCAGACGGGGCTGGCAGGTGGAGAAGGCGGACAACGATGTATTAAACGGCATCCGGCGGACGGCGGACGCGCTGCGCACGGGGCGGATCGTCATCTGCGCGGAGTGCGTGGACTGCCTGCGGGAGATGGACCTGTATGTCTGGGAGCGCGGCGGGACGTGCGACCGGGTGGAAAAACGAAACGACCACGCGATGGACGATATGCGCTATTTCGTGATGGGCGTTTTAGAGCCGCCGCGCGGGTTTACGGCGGTGGCGGTCTTACGACAGGAAGGGAGTACATGATGCGAAAACAGGAACAGCAGGGCATTGCGAAGGCGGCGCAGCTTCGGACGCAGGAGCAGAATCCGTTCGGCGCGCTGGGGCAGGCGTGGGCGCTCGGCGGGGCGCAGGAGGAGATGTTTGAGGCGATGCGCGCGGCGCTGCCGATCTTGGACGCGGCGGTGGGAAAGCTGGTGCGGCTGACGGGCGGATTTGACGTGGCGTGCCGCGATAAGCGCGCGGAGGACGCTTTGCGGCGGTTTTTGCGCACGGTGAACGTGGGGCGCGGACAGACGGGCATTGCGGGCTTTCTGGAGGCATACCTGGATAGCCTCCTGATGTATGGGCGCGCGGTGGGCGAGCTGGTGATGTCTGGCGGGCGCTTGCAGGCGGTATGCTGGGGCGATGTGCGGAAAGTCCATGTGAAGCAGGGCGCGTCGCCGCTGGAGGTGAAGCTGTGCGTTTGGGAAAACGGGCAGGAGCGGGTGCTGCTGTATCAGAATCTGCTGCTGTTTTCGACGTGGAATGCGAATGCGGCGCATCCTTACGGCACGTCGCTGTTCGGCTCGATGCCGTTTTTGGCGGACGTGCTGCTGAAAATTTACAGGACGATCGGGCTGAACTGGGAGCGGGCGGGAAATGTGCGCTACTCGGTCGTATACAAGCCCGGCAGCGAGAGCGTGCAGCCGGAGCAGGCGGCGGAGCAGATGGCGCGCGAATGGTCGCAGGCGATGCGCAGCAGCCGCAATGGTGAGGTGCGCGACTTTGTGGCGGTGGGCGATGTGGAGATCCGCGTGATCGGCGCGGATGGGCAGGCGCTCGACTCCGAGGTGCCGGTGCGGCAAATTCTCGAACAGCTCGTCGCCAAGACGGGGCTGCCGCCGTTTCTGCTGGGGCTGAGCTGGTCGTCCACCGAGCGGATGAGCGCACAGCAGGCAGACCTGCTGACCTCGGAGCTTTGGGCGCTGCGGCGGTGCGTGCAGCCGGTGCTGGAGAAAATTTGCCGGATGTGGCTGCGCTCGGAGGGCTTTGGGTGCGAGGCGGAGATCGTATGGGACGACATTTCGCTTCAGGACACGGTGGAGGAAGCGCACGCGGCGCTTTACCGCGCGCAGGCGGACAAGCTGCGGGTGGAAAACGGAAAGGAGTAAACATCATGGAGGTTCAGAAGCAGGCGGGCGTTCTGACCGCGGGCAAGCCCACGGCGGAGCAGCTGGAGAAGATCAATTTGCAGGCAAAGACGCCGCTGGCGGCGGAGGAGGTGTACGTCTTTTCCGTGCGGCTGTGCGACGATCAGCCGGACCGCGACCACGAGCGGTTTTCAACGGAGGCGCTGCCGAAGCTGGCGGAGCTGTTTGTGGGGAAAACGGGCGTTGCCGACCACGCGTGGTCGAGCGAGAAGCAGCTCGCGCGCATTTTTGAGACGGGTGTGGAATACGGGGACGGTGCGGCGTTTATCCGCGCGTGGGCGTACATTCTGCGCACGGACAAGACGGCGGAGCTGATCCGCGAGATCGAGGCGGGCATCAAAAAAGAGGTGTCGGTCGGGTGCGCGATGGGGCGCTCGGTCTGCTCGATCTGCGGGGCGGACTACGGGACGTGCCAGCATGAGAAGGGGCAGGTGTACGGCGGGAAGGAATGCATCGCGGTTTTGTGCGAGCCGCAGGACGCCTACGAATTCTCGTTTGTGGCTGTTCCGGCGCAGCGGAACGCGGGCGTACTCAAGCGGCTGCGCGGCGAGGGCGATGAGCTGACGGAATTTGCGCGCGTGCATCTGCAAAAGCAGGCGGAGCTGGGCAGGCAGTACCGCGAGCGGCTGCGCGGGGAGGTCGTGCGGCTGGCGATGCTGACGGAGGTGGCGGTGGAGCAGGACATTCTGGAGGGGATGGTATCCGCGCTGACGCCGGAGCAGCTTTTGTCGGCGGAGAAGAGTTTGAAGCACAAGGCGGAGGGGATGTATCCGCCGGTGTGCCAGCTTGCGGAGCGTCCGGCGGCGGCGAAAAAGACGGACAGCGCGTTTTTGATGTGAAAATCAGTGCCCATTTTCCGGCACTGTATATTTTAAGGAGGTACGACAATGGCAATTTCTTTTGAGGCGATCGCGGAGCGATATGTGACATTCCTCGCAGGCAACACGGCTGCGGAGGGCAAGCTCTGCAAGGTCACGGCGAACGGCACGGTGGGCGCGTGTGCCGGCGGCGACGATTTTTGCGGCGTCATCACGCAGGTGCGAAACGGCGCGGCAAGCGTGCTGATGGGCGGCTTTGTGAAGCTGCCGTACACCGGCGCGGCGCCCGCACTGGGCTTTACGGCGCTGGTGGCGGACGGCGCGAGCGGCGTGCGCGTGCCGGCTGCGGCGACGGAGACGAAGCCCGCGGAGACGGGCAGAAGCCATCTGGTGGTGAACGTGGACACGGCAAACAAGACCGTGGGGCTGTTTCTGTAATTCGGAAAGGAGAGATTGAACGATGGGTTTTGATTCGATCAGACTGGAAAAGGGTATGTACCGCGAGAGCGGCAAGAGCTTTGCGCAGGTCCTGGAATCGCTCGACCCGAGCGAAAATTACACCGGCACGGCGCTGGAGGGGACGGACGCGTTCCAGCGTCAGCTCAAGCGCTTTGACATCCACGCGCGCGGCGCGTATTCCGACCCCGTGGAAAAATTCTTCCGCACGGCAGAATCGAGCGTGCTGTTCCCGGAGTATATTGCCCGCGCGGTGAAGCAGGGCATGGAGGAAAACGATGTGCTGCCGAAGATCGTCGCGACCACCACGACCATCGACGCGATGGACTACCGCAGCGTGTTTTCCGCCGCGTCGGAGGACGACAAGAAGCTGATGCAGGTGGCGGAGGGCGCGAGCATCCCGGCAACCGAAATTCGCAGCAAGTCGAATCTGGTGAAGCTCAACAAGCGCGGGAGAATGCTGGTGGCGTCGTATGAGGCCATCCGCTTCCAGAAGCTCGATCTGTTTGCCGTGACGCTGCGCCAGATCGGTGCGTACATCCAGAAGATGCATTTGCAGGATGCGGTGGACGTGCTGGTGAACGGCGACGGCAACAATAACGCCGCCGAGGTGCTGACCATCGGCACGAGCCCGCTGAGCGGGACGAAGGGGACGCTGACGTATGCGCAGCTCGTGGAGTTCTGGTCGCAGTTTGAGCCGTACACGATGAACGCGCTGCTGGCATCGGGCGACGCGATGGTGAAGATGCTGAAGCTGACGGAGCTTCAGAATCCGCTGACCGGGCTCAACTTCCAGGGCACTGGCAAGCTGTCCGCCCCGATGGGCGCGGAGCTGCTGCGCGCGGCGTGCGTGCCGTCCGGCAAGCTCATCGGTCTCGACCGCCGCTACGCGCTGGAGATGGTGCAGGCGGGCGAGGTGAGCGTGGAATACGACAAGCTCATCGACCGTCAGCTCGAGCGCGCGACGATCACGTCCATCTCCGGCTTTGGCAAGATCATGCCGGAGGCGGCGAAGGTGCTGGTGATCTGATTGGCACGGGCGGACGAAATTTACACGCTGGCGGCGGGCTTTTCCGCCGCCGGCGCGCCCGATGAGGCGGCGCTGCGGGCGCTTTGCGGCGCGGCGGAGGTCGAGCTGACAAACCGGCTGCGCCGGGATGTGACGGCGGAGGACTGCGGCGCGTGCTTTATCTGCGCGGCGGCGATGCTGGCGGCGGCAAACTACCGCGAAACCGCTGGAATGGGCAGCGTGCAGGCGTTTCGCGTGGGAGACGTGTCGGTGACGCCGGGGGCAGGCAGCGCCCGCGCGCTGCGCAGCGCCGCGGAGCGGCTGATGCTGCCGTTTCTCGCGGGCGGGCTTTCGTGCAGGGGGGTTCTGGGATGAAGGAGCTGATCGGGCGCATTTTGCAGCAGTACGGCAGCGCGGCAGAGGTCACAGTGGGAGAGGGCACACAGGCGGTGCGGGCGTTCATCCAGCCGGTGACGGAGGCGGGCTGGGAGAGCGTGCGCAGGACGATGCGCGCCATCGGCGAGATCCCGCGCGGGCGGTATGTGTACATCGGTCCGGCGGACGTGCTGCCGGAGGCGGACGCTTTGGTGCGCGCGGGCGGAAGGACGTATCGCGTGCAGCGCGCGGAGCGGCTGTTTTTCGCAGACGAGACGCTGTACGTCTGGGGGCTTTTGCGCGAGACGGGAGGAACGGCAGATGCATGAGCTGATCGAGGCAATTTGCAAGCTGCTCGCGGAGGCGGGCGTGACGGTCGTGCGGCAGTTTTATCCCGGCAGCGCGCCGGAGCTGGACGCGCCGGTGACGGCGGTGGGCTTGCAGGGCGCAAAGAGCGGCACGGCGGCGCAGTTTTCGTATCTGGGGATGCGGGAGGACGCGGACGGCGGGCGCACGGCGCTGTATGGCTGCGAATTATCGGCGGAAATTTTGATGCAGATCTTTGCGCCGCGGCGCGGCGGGTCGGCGGCGTGCTACGCCGAGACGGAGAAGGTCGTCGCGGCGCTGTCCAGCGGGGCGGCGGGCGTGCAGCTCGCGGGAATCACCGTGGGCGCGTGCGAGTATGACGCGCAGAGCGACTGCTTCGTCTGCCCGGTGCGCGCGCAGGCGCAGGCGTATGTATACGCCGTGACGGACGAGGACGAGACGGAATTTACGGACTTTATTCTGAAGGGAGCGGTCAAATGAGCATTACCTATCATGAGCGCCCGGGCGTTTACTCCGACTATGATGCGTCGAGCATCGTGGCGGTCGGGACGGCGCAGCGCGTGATCGCGCTGATCGGCACGTCGAGCGCGGCGGCGGGCGTTTACACGCTGACGTCCTACGCGGGGGCGCAGGACGTATTCGGCGCGGACAGCCAGCTCGGTAAAATGCTGAAGCTGGCGTATCAGAACGGCGCGGGGACGGTTTTGGCATACCCGGTGGCGGAGGACAGCGCGGCGGCGTATGCCGCGGCGGTCGCGGCGGTTTTAGCGGAAAAACAGGCGAGTTTGTGCGTGCTGGGGTCGGCGATCGAGGCGGTGCAGACGGCGTTCTGCACGGCGCTTTCCGGCGCGGCGCAGCAGAAGGGCGAGTGCATCGGCATCTGCGGCATGGGCGCGGCGACGGCGGCACAGCTCGGCGCGCGGGCGCAGAAGCTCAACTGCGAGCGGGTCGTTTTTGTCGGTCCGCAGGTGTATGTTGCGGGTGAGACGGCGGCGCAGGACGGGTGCATGGCAGCGGCGGCTCTGGCGGGGGCGCTGGCAGCCGAGCGCGATCCGGCGCTGCCGCTGAGCGGGCTGGAATTACAGGGGCTGACGGGCGTGACGGCGGTGTATTCCGACACAGAATACGACGCGCTGGCGGCAGCCGGTGTGACGGCGCTGGAATGCGAGGGCGGCAGGGTGCAGGTCATCCGGGCGCTCACCACGCGCAGCAAGACCGGCGGCAGCGCGGACAAGACGTATCGGGAGCTGACGACGATGCTCATTCTCGACGAGCTCATCCCGGCGATCCGCACGGCGCTGCGCACGAAATTTGCGCACGCGAAAAATAACGCCCTCACGCGCAAAGCCATCCGCAATCAGGTGGTTTTGGAGCTGGCCGAGCGCGTGGAGCGCGAGATCATCGAGGGCTATGACAAGCTGACGGTGACGGCGGCGCAGGACGACCGCACGACGTGTGTGGTGGAATTTGAGTTTACGGTGGTGCAGGGGCTCAACCGCATCCTGCTCACGGCGCACATGAATGTGTAAGGAGGGGCGCAGATGACGGGGATCAAGGTGCCGACGACGGCGGATATTTACTTGGAAGTAGACGGTCGCCGTGTGGCGGTGGTGCAGAGCTACAAGGTGACGGCAAAGCGCTCGAGCAAGGCGATCTACGCCTTTGGGCAGGAGCAGCCGGTGGCGACCATCCGCGGTCAGGGACGATACATCATCGAGCTGACGCGCATTTACGCGACGGACGAGGCGATCCGCGACGGGGTGAGGTTCCTCGATCTGGAGGACTTCTCGCTGGTGGTGTGCAAGCCCGACCGCAGCGTCATTTACGGCGGCTGCCAGTGGAGCGAGGTGCAGGAGAGCGCTGAGGTCGGCGGCAATGTGATGGAAAAGGTCACGCTGGAGGCGCGCAGCCGCGTGGAGACGGCGCAGTGACCGGCGCGGTACGCGCGCTGCTGCTGCCGGAGACGGAATGCGATGGGCTGCGGCTCGTGCCGGTCCCGGCGTATGCGCTGCTTCAGGCGCAGGCGGAGGCGGACAGGCTGGCGGGGGAGAACCGCGCGGCGGCGGGGCTTTGCGCGGGAGCGTGCATCGTGGCGCGCGCGGCGCACCGAAAGGACGGCTCGCGGGCGTTTTCAAGCGGCGAGGAGGCTTTGCGGACGCTTTCGGCAGAAGCAATTGAGCGGCTGATGCAGGCGTATGAGCAGATGACGCAGGCGGGGCGTCTGACCGGCGGGGCGGACGAGGAGCAGGCGCTTCTGAGCGCGATGGAGCAGGACGCGCAGGAGCGGCTGCGCTGGCGCGTTTTGCGGGCGTTTGGCGTGCTTCCGACGGAGGCGCGGGCGCGGGCGCTGACGCAGGGGGAGCTTGTTTACTGCGCGATGCAGCTTTGCCTCGACGAGCGGGAGGAGCTGGCGCGGCTCTGCCCGGCGTGCCGCGAGACGGCGCGCACGGCGCGGTGCGTCTGCTGCGGCGCGCCGCTGCCGGAGGAAAACGCGGCGTTTGACGAAAAGCGGTATGAGGAGCTGAAGCGCGATGGAGTACATCGAGAGAGTGCTGCTGCGGCACACGGCGCTGGCGGCGGCGATTGAGGACGCCCGCGCGCCGGAGGCGGCGGATGCGATGCCGGGGGTCGTGACAACAGACAGCGGCGCAGATTCTGCGGGCGTGGAGGATGCTTCGCCCGACGCTGCGCGGGAACTGACGCAGAACGGCGGGACTGAAAAATCGCCGCTGGCGGCGCTGGCGGAGGAATTACGGGACTATGCCGCCGCGCGGCAGGCGGCGGAGGCGGTGCGGCAGCGCGCGGCACGGTTTGAGGCGGTACGCGCGAGCGGCGAGGTCGGCGCGGCGGCAGGCGGTCAGGGCGGCGTGCGCACGAGCGTATCGGCGCAGATGCAGGTGACAGGGCTGGCGGGCGCGCAGACGGCGTGGTCGATGGCGGAGATCTCGCGCTTTTTTGAGCGCGACGCAAGACGGTACGGAGGATAGGATATGCTGCTTGCAATGCAGTACAAGACATTTGTATGGGTGAACAACCCGAAAAGCTACACGCTCTCGTGCGAGCGGCTGACGGCGGCGCACAAGATCCCGCTGGCAGGCTACTGCGTGCAGGATCTCGGCAGGAGCTGCACGGTGCTGCGCGGCGAGGGCGAGTTTTTCGGCGCGGGGGCGTATACGCAGTTCCGGCGGCTGATGGAGGTATTCCGCTCGCCGGGGGCGGGCGCGCTGCGCCACCCGGTGTGGCAGTGCAGCCGGGCGTATTTTACGCGGCTGGAGCTGGCGCAGGAGCCGCGCGAGGATTATGTGGCGTACAGCTTTGAGTTTTGCGATGCGGGCGAGGAGCAGGCAGCGCCGGAGGCGGCGGCGAGTTCGGGGACTGCGGACAGCGCGGCGGCAAACAGGGCGCGGACGGTGACGGTGCGCACGGGCGACACGCTCTGGGCGCTGTGCCGGACGTATGGGCTGACCATGCGGCAGATGCTGGCGTATAACCCGCAAATTCGTGACCCCGACCTCATCCACACGGGAGAGGAGCTGCGGATCGGATGACGGGATGCTTGCGGCTTTGCAGCGGGGCGGCGGTTTCGCTGCCGCCGCTGTTGGAATGGTCCATCCGGCAGACAGACGGCGACCCGTGCGGGAGCTTTTCAGTGTGCTTCGCGTTTGAAGCGGCGTGGCTGCCGGTCTTAAAACAGGCGGTCGGGTTTACGGCGGAGGACGATGGGCGGACGGTGTTTACCGGGCTGGTGGACGATTTTGCGGTGAAGCTCGACCGGCGCGGCGCGCTGGCGGAGGTATCCGGGCGGTCGATGGCGGCGGCGCTGATGGACAATCAGGTGCGCGCGGCGGAATTTGTGAGTGCGCAGCTCGAGGATATTCTGCGGCTGTATGTGAAGCCCTACGGCATCACGCGCATCGACGCCGCGCCGATGGGGCAGGTGGCAAATTTCGCCGTGGAGACGGGCTACACCTGCTGGCAGGTCTTGACCGGGTTTTGCCGCCACAGCGCGGATATTTTTCCGCGCTTTGCGCCCGACGGGACGCTGGTGCTGCGGAAAAACGAAGCGCCGCGGCGCGTGGTGATCGAGCCGGAACAGGTGCGCGCGTGCAGCTATGTGCAGAACCGATACGGCGCTGCCGCGCGGCAGGTGATGGTGAACACGCGCACGGGACAGCAGCAGGTCGCGGAAAACGCGGAGCTGCGAAGGCTCGGCATACAGTGTACGCACGTCAGCGGCATGACGGGCGGCGGCAAGCTGCGCGCGACATGGCGCACGGCGGCGCAGCGGCTGGCGGACAGCGCGCGGGAGCTCCGGCAGGCGACGGTGCAGCTCACGGGGATGGCGGATGTCTCGCCGGGGGATGCAGCAGAGCTGCGGCTGCCGGGGCTGGGCGCGGCGGAAGAACTGAGCGTGGCGGCAGTCGTGCACTGCGGCGGCGAGACGGGCGTTTTTACGACGCTGGAACTGAGGTGAAGGAACAATGTGGCTTTCCAGAAGGATCACGCACCCGGAGCAGGAGACCGAGGCGGCGGCGCTGGGGACGATCAGCATGGGCGGCAGCGGCGCGGCGGTGGTGACGGACGGGGAAAAGCGCGATGTGCGCATCATCTCGCCCGGCGGCTACTGCTGGCAGCCGGGCGCGGGGGAGAGCGTGCTGGTGCTCAAGGCGAGCCAGACGTACATCCCCGGCGCGCTGCAAACGGCGCAGGCGGAGCTTGCGCCGGGCGAGGTGATGGTATTTTCCAACGCGGCGCGGCTCGTTTTGCGCAACAACGGCGATATTGAGGTAAAGGGAAGGGTGCGCATCACGGGGCGGCTGTTTGTGAACGGAAGGGAGCTGGGCGCGGAATGATGGAGAATTTGCTGCGCGGCGGCGATTATGTGCCGGACGGGTTCGGCGGGTTCGTGCGGCTGCGCGGAGACGAAAAGGAGTTGCAGCGGGCGCTGTACCGGCTGACGTGCCGGCGCGGCGCGCTGTGCTTTCTGCCGCGGCTCGGAAGCCGGCTGTATCGTCTGGGGCGTGAAAAAACCGCTGCCCGGGATCAGGCGGCGATGCAGATGGCGGCGGAGGCGCTGGCGGATATGGACGTGACGGTCGTGGAGGCGCGGGTGCGCAATGTCTCGGACGATCAGGTGACGGCGGAATTTACCCTGCGCGCGAAAACCGGCGCGCAGACGGCGGTGGAGGTGACGGTATGAAAGAGGTTTCGGAGCTTTACCGGCAGATGCTGGACGTGTTTACGGAAAAAACGGGATTTTCGATGGATGACAGCGCCGATCTGGCGGTGCGGCTGTACGCGGCGGCGGCGCAGCTCCAGACGCTGTATATTTACGCCGACTGGGCGCTGGCGCAGAGCTTTCCGCAGACGGCGGAGGGGGAATATCTCGACCGCCACGCTGCGCTGCGCGGCATTGCGCGCAAGGACGGCGAAAAAGCGCACGGCGTGCTGCGCTTTCGCGTGGAGCTGGCGCGGGAGGACGAGCTGACGATCCCGGCGGGGACGGTGTGCTCCACGGCGGGGCTGGTGCGGTTCGTGACGCTGGAGGACGCGGTGATCGCGGCGGGAGACCTGTACGCGGACGCGCCCGCGCAGGCGGAGTCGGCGGGCAGCGCCGGAAACACGGCGGCGGGGACGGTGACGGTGATGACGCAGGCGCCGGTGGGCGTGGCGGGGGTGACGAATCCGGCGGCATTCACCGGCGGGACGGACGGCGAGACGGACGCGGCGCTGCGCGAGCGGGTGCTCGGCAGCTTTATCCGTCTGCCGAACGGCGCGAACGCGGCGTTTTACGAGCAGCGGGCGCTGGCGCACGCGGGCGTGCGGGCGGCGTCGGTCATTCCGCGCGAAAACGGCATCGGCACGGTCGGCGTGGTGATCGCGGCGGAGGACGGTGTGCCGTCGGAGGCGCTCGTTGCGGAGGTGCAGGCGGACATCCAGAAGGTGCGCGAGATCGCGGTGGATGTAACGGTGCGCGCGCCGAGCGTGAAAACGGTGGCTGTGACGGCGGCGCTCACGCCGAAGGCGGGGGCATCGTTTGACGAGGCGAAGGCGGCGGTGACGGGCGCGCTGGCGGCGTATTTCGGCGGGGAAATGCTGGGCAGGAGCGTGTACCGTGCGGCGCTGGGGAATGTGATCTACGGCACGGGGCTGGTGGAGAATTACAGGCTCAGTGCGCCGGCAAGTGACATCGCGGGCGCGGCGGACCGGCTGCCGGTGCTCGGCACGCTGCGGCTAACGGAGGCGGCGGTATGAGCTACGCGCAGAGGCTGATGGCGCTGCTGCGCCCGCTGGGCGTGTACACGTTCCGGGACGGGAGCTTTTCTATGGCGCAGCTCGAGGCGCTGGGCGCGCAGATGGACGCGGCGCGGGCGGTTTTGGAGAAAAACGGGCGCGAGAGCATCGTGATGAGCGCGGAGGACGAGGGTCTGGACCGCGCGCAGGCGCTGTTTCGTTATCGCCCTCCGGCGGACAATGTGCCGTCGCGCCGGGCGGCGATCGCGGCGCTGATGCAGGTGGCGGACGACGCGTTCACACTGGAGGCGCTTCAGCGATGCCTCCCCGCGTGCGGCGCGCAGTGCGCGCTGGAGGAAACGGGCGAGGCAAACCATGTGCGCGTGCGCTTTCCGGGGCTGATGGGCATCCCGCCGGAGTTCGCGCGGATGCGCGAGATCATCGAGGACTTACTTCCCGCGCAGCTTGGGATCGAGTATGTGTTCCGCTGGTGCACCTGGCAGGAGACGGAGGCATACGGGCTGACGTGGGATGATCTGGGGCAGATGAGCTGGGACGGATGGAGGACGTACCGGGAATAAGTAAGGAGTAAGAGTGAAGAGTGAATAGGGGAGCGGGCGGGGTAGAACCCCGCCCCTACGGCTCGGTCGGGGGATTTTGTACGGCGGCGGCGCGAATCGACTTTTCTTTACTTTTTTCTTTGTGGGTGGTATGATGGGAGCAGAAATGCGACAGGAGGTCGTGCGAATGAACACCTGCATCAAATGCGGCAAGCCGATCGCGGATGGCGAGCTGTTTTGCGACGCGTGCAGTTTGAATCCTTACGATTTTACCGACACGCCCGAGCGCGCGCCGGAGGTGAATGTGCCGGGACAGCTTCGCGCGCCGGTACGGCAGGCGAAAAAGCCTGCGGCGGCGCCTGCGCCGGTGAAGCCGGTGCGGAGGCGAATCGGCGCGGGGGTAATCGTTTTGATCGTGGTGACGGTACTGTCGTTGGCGGCCGCGGCATACGGTTTGCTCACGCTCTCATCGCGGCGGGTGGCGCTGCGGCTGCGCGAGGAGGAGATGACCCGGCAGGAGGCGGAGGTCTCCGCGCTGCGCGCGGAAAATGACGAACTGACGGCGCAGGTCTCGCAGCTCGAGAGTGACCTGTCCGCCAAAAACGACCTCATTGAGACGCTGCGCGAGAACATCGACACCGCCGAATCCGCCGCCAGCCAGACGCAGTACGATATGACGGCGCAGAAGGCGGAGCTGGAAAAGCTGGAGCAGGCGCTGGAGGACAAGCAGGCGGAGCTGACGGCGCAGGAGGAAAAATACGACGCGCTCGTCACGCAGAGCGCCGCGGCGCAGGCAGCGGCGGACTTTATGCAGTCTTACGTCGTGCTGGTGGAAAACGACGGCACGGGGCTGTACCACCGCTACGGGTGCAGCCGCTTTGCGGGCAAGACATTCTGGGCGTACAGCCGGAAGCTCGCCGAAAACAGCGGCTATTCGCCGTGCCCGGCGTGCGTGAAGTGACGTGCCACATATTATAATGTATAACCCGAGCCGTGGGCGCTGCCCACGGCTCGGGTTTTGTCATTTCATCCAGTTTTTGCATGGAAATTTTGTGGGGACTCACAAAGATTCCATTCCGCCCTTTACGGACAAACGTCCGTCGGGTATAATGCATGGTATTCTGCTGTTTACTATTGTAAATAGTAGAAGAATCGGGAAAAAGAGAAGAGGAGAACACTATGGAAAACAAACGCGCCTCATGGGGGAGCAATCTCGGCTTTATCATGGCTGCGATCGGCTCTGCCGTGGGTCTGGGCAACATCTGGGGCTTCCCATACAAAATGGGCCGCAGCGGCGGCTTTACGTTCTTAATTATCTACATCCTGCTGGCGGTGTTCGTGGGCATGGTCATCATGTCCAGCGAGCTGGCGCTGGGGCGCAAGACGCGCACGGGCGTGGTCGGCGCATACCGCGCGGTCAGCAAAAAATTCAAATGGGTCGGCTGGCTCGGCATCCTCTCGCCGTTCCTCATCATGAGCTTTTACTCGGTGCTCGGCGGCTACTGCTTCCAGTATATGTCGCTGAACATGGCGGAGCTGTCGTTCGGGCTGAGCAGCATCTTCGGCGCGTCCATCGACGGCGCGACCACCTTCGGCTCGATGCTCACGAACCCGTTCGGCTGCGCGGTGTTCACGCTGCTGTTTTTGGGGCTGTGCATGGTGATCGTCAAGGGCGGCGTGTCCGAGGGCATTGAAAAATTCAATAAGATCGGTATGCCGGCGCTGTTTGTGATGCTCATCGTCGTCATCATCCGCTCCGTGACGCTGCCGCACGCGGAGGAAGGGCTCAAGTATATGTTCGTCCCGGGCTACGCCGTGGCGGCGGGCTTTACCGACGAGACGCCGAGCCTCATTTCCGTCCTCGCTACGGCGGGCGGACAGATGTTCTTCTCGCTGTCGCTGGCGATGGGCGCGATGATCACCTACGGCTCGTACCTTAGTAAAAAGGAAAACATCGTCAAAAACTCCGCCCTCATCGTCATTGCGGACTCCATCGTCGCGCTGATGGCGGGTCTGGCGGTCATCCCGGCGGCGGTCGCCAACGGCATCGCAAACGGCACGCCGCTCAATGAGATCGCCCTCGGCGGCCCGAAGCTGCTGTTCGTCACGCTCCAGGACGTGTTCGCCAACATGGGCGCGGTCGGTCCGCTGTTCGGCATCGTGTTCTATCTGCTCGTCATCATCGCCGCCATCTCGTCCGCCATCTCGCTGATGGAGGTCGTCGCCGCGCACTTCATCGACAAGGCGGCGGAAAAGGGAAAGACCGTCAAGCGCAGCACCGTCACGCTCTGGGTCTCCGCCGCGATCCTGGTGGAGGCGCTGCTCGTCGCCATCGACGGGCTGGGCGCAAACGGCGTCTGGGTGCCCTTCCAGCGGTTCTTCGCCGAGGGGCTGCCGATGTTCAACGACTGCTGGCTCGACTTCATGGACTTCTTCTCCGAGGGCTTCATGATGCCGCTGGGCGCGATGATCATGGCGCTCATGGTCGGCTGGGAGCTGAAGCCCGCGCTGCTGCTGGACGAGATCCACAACGGCGAGCATTCGGCGTTTTTCAGCGCGTTTTATACCATCTGCATCAAATTCATCTGCCCGGTGGTCATGGCGTTCGTTCTGGCGGGGCAGCTCATCGACTTCTTCCTCTGCCCGCAGACGGAAGGCTACATCCAGCCCCTCTGCTACGGCGTTTCCGGCGTCCTGCTGGTGATGTTCTGGGTCGTCGCCGCAACAGGCAAAAAGACGGCGAACGTGTAAAAACAAAACGCCTTCCCGGCTGGGAGGGCTTCTATACACCTTTTGATGCACCACGCAAGCGCCCTTGCCTCTCCCTTTGGGAGAGGTGTCCGAGCGCAGCGAGGACGGAGAGGGCAAGTAATGAACATACCAAAAGACAATGCTCAATTAGAAAATGCCAAGCATCTTCGCAGGGAGATGACGCCCCACGAACGAAAGCTCTGGTATCTTTTTCTGCGCAAATATCCAGTCAAGATCTACAAGCAGCGGATCATTGGCAGATTCATCGTGGACTTTTACTGTGCTCCGGCAAGGCTGGTCATTGAATTGGACGGATCTCAGCATTATGAATCCCGCGGGCTTGCTTATGATGCGGAACGTTCTCGATTCCTGACGACTCTCGGCTTGGAGGTTTTGCGATTCTCCAACCGGGATATTGACAGGGATTTTTGTGCCGTGTGTACACAAATCGACCGTATCATTCAAAAAAGGCTGCAAGACCCTCTCAGTCAGCTTCGCTGACAGCTCTCCCAGAGGGAGAGCCAAGGAACTTCTGCAAAGCTGCCGGTGCGGCGAGCACACTTGCCTCCCCCTTTGGGGGAGGTGTCCGAGCGCAGCGAAGGACGGAGAGGGTAAACAAGGAAGGCCCTCTCAGTCGCCTTCGGCGACAGCTCTCCCAGAGGGAGAGCCAAGTTTTGTAACGATCCCCCCTCCAATGTTACAATCACATTACAATCCCCCTCTGGCTCTTGACGTTTTGCGTTTTGTGGAATATCATACGCGTAGATGATAGCCGGGACAGCTATCTGCTCCGGCGATCAAAATTTTAACAGGAGGAAGACTCAATGAAGAACTTTAAGAAAGTTCTGGCGCTTGTGCTGGCTCTGGCAACTCTGCTGAGCTTTGCCACCGTTGCAGGCGCCAAGGTCGACACGACCGAGATCTACGCTGACGCCAAAGACGTCAAGTATGTCGAGGCTGTTGACGTACTCACCGCGATCGGTGTGCTGAATGGTAAGGGCGCGTCCTACAAGCCCAACGATACCCTGAAGCGCTCCGAGGCTGCTAAGATCATTGCCATGTTCGACAATGGCGACACTGATATTAGCAAGCTGTACAACCCCGCCAACACCTTTGTGGATGTTGCCAAGGATTACTGGGCTGTTTCCTACATCGCGTACTGCGCGAAGCAGGGCATCATCTCCGGCGTTGGCAACAACAAGTACGCTCCCGAAAGCAAGCTCACCGGCATCCAGTTCCTGAAGATGGTCCTGGTTACCCTGGGCTACGATGCTAAGGAAGAGGGCCTTGTTGGTACGTCCTGGAAGGTCAACGTTCTGAAGCTCGCCCGCGCTGCCGGTCTGACCGACGTGCTGGGCAAGAAGTATGACTACGATGCAGAGCTCACCCGTGACGCTGCTGCGCAGATCATGCTCAACGCTCTGAATGCGAAGACCGTCTCCTATGGTCAGGAGATCAAGACCTCCGGCCGTAAGAACGTCCTGACGACTGCGGGCGCTATCGAAAACGACAGCTACCTGTACGAGTCCTGGGATCTGAAGAAGCTCACCGACAAGGACGACGCCTTTGGCCGTCCGTGCCACATCTGGAAGCTCGGCAAGGACGAGATCGGCACCTATGTTGAGGGCGCTCTCGCTTCCTACACCGTTGCTGTCGCCGGCTGCGACATCCTGAACGACTGCGACTTCGACGAGGACGGCGTCAAGCTGACCTCCTACGAAGACGGCGTGAAGGCTGGCACGAAGATGACCATCAAGAACACCACTGCTACCGACATCGGCGGCCAGGGCGTTCTGACCGAGGTCTTCGAGGACCGCATCGTCTTCATCAACACCTACCTTGCTAAGGTCACCAAGGTCGTCACCGAGAAGCGCGACGCCAAGGATCATGTCACCCGCAAGGCTGCCACCACTCTGAGTGTGTGGAACAACGGCACGCAGTTCACTGCTGCTGGCACTACCGCTACCAAGACCTTCGAGTCCGATGCGTTTGCGAAGGACGACATGGTTCTGGTCACCGTTGCCAACGGCGACGTGCAGACTGTTGCTGTTGCCGAGTCCAAGATCGCTGAGTTCACCAAGATCAAGAAGGTCGATGGTAAGTTCGCTCAGATCGCTCTGGACGGCGAGTTCTCCGACATCGCTGCGAAGTACTTCTACAACGGCATCGACGCTGCCGACCTCGGCAACGACATGGTCGCTTACTTCGATGCCTATGGCAACGTCATCGGCATGGAGAAGTACTATGCTCCGCTGAACTACGCGGTCATCGACGCGCTGTGGGTCGAGTCCATCAAGGGCAAGGCTACCGTCAAGGCTGACCTCGTCACCGTTGCCGGCGACAAGCTGGAAGACGTCGAGATCACCTCTGTCACTGTCAATGCTGACTTCTTCAACGGCGCTACCACTGGTGCTGACACGGAGTTCAAGGCGACCGACCTCATCGCTCTGGGCACCAGCGCCCTGAACGTTGTCTTCGCCAACAACACCACGCTTGCCAAGCTGTATGACACTCTGTTTGCTTACACCACCACCGATGGTGCTTACAAGCTGAGCCTGAACGGCAAGGGCATCTGGGACAACACCGTTTACAACGCGGTTCTGACTGCGGACGATGCTGAGTTCACCAACGGTTCTTCCTATGTGAAGAAGAGCGGCGTCCTCTTCCAGATGACCACCGACACCCTCATCCTTGTGCAGGATGCCGGCACGTCCGCTCCGTTCGCGACCTACACCGCCTATGTTGGCTATGACAAGGTCCCGTCCATGACCGGCGATGTGCAGTATCACGTCAACAAGGACACCAACAAGGTCGATGTTGTCTATGTCAACGACATCTCCGTCTCCGGCACGAAGACCGTCATCTTCTTCGCGGGCGCTGACCGCTTCGCGGGCAAGAAGGTCGATGGCAAGTACCCGATCGAATTTGACGCCTATGCTCTGGATAAGGCTGCCGGTACGCTGACCAAGGCTACCTACACCTTCAAGTCCGCCAACAAGGACGCTCTGAAGAACATGGCTGTCGGCTTCTACGAGGTCTATGTCAGCGACTCCAACGAGATCTCCCTCGTGGTTGACAAGGCGCCTGCTGGCACCACTGCTCCCGATGGCCTGATCACCGTTGAAGACCTTCTCACCGGCACTAACATCGCGCAGGGCGTTGCCGCTACCGGCAAGGCTGATGTGACCGGCAACTACATCGTGGCTACCCCCGTCGCCATCGACGGCGGCGACGCTGACGTTGTCACCTACGCTCTCGACGGCGACGCTCTGAAGGACGCCAACTTCGCTGACCTGGCGAACGGCGACAAGCTGTACGTCTACAAGTCTGACGACAAGTTCACCGTTGTGAACGCTGCTTCTCTGGCTGCTTACAAGGCTGTTGACACCGCTGGCGCTACTGTCCTGGGTGTTGTCGCCTCCGCTGACCAGACCATCGGTCACACTTGGGAAGGCACTACCTTCTCCAACCTGCCCGAAGGCATGCATGTCAACCGCGTCCTGTTCGGCAGCACGGTCTTCACCGCTGCTTCTCAGTGGGAAGCTGACCAGACCTATGTTGTCACCACTGACGTCACCGTCGAGCTCGCTTGGGATGCTGCTTACACCACTACTGCCTTCAAGGACCCGATCGCTGGTCTGGGCGCTACCACGGCGAACACCATCACCGTGACTGGCAAGACCTACAACTACACCGCGAAGGAACTGCTGAAGGTTCTGGAAGCTGGTCTGGAAGCGAACAGCGCTGCCACCATCGAGCTGAAGTTCGGTGCTGACTTCGTTGATGTCAACGACACGGACCTGCGCTTCGTCACCAAGGGTAGCGATGCCAACGTTGACTCCTGGACTGTTGTTGTGACTCCGGGTAACGGCGGCACGGCTGCTGTGTACACCTTCGTTAACTAATTCTTCATTGAGATTCGTCTCATCCTGAATACCCAGCAAAAGATCCCGGGGCATTTGCCCCGGGATTCTTTTTTGCCCCGCCCCCTTGCACCACGCCTTGGCTCACCCTCTGGGAGAGCTGTCAGCGAAGCTGACTGAGAGGGTCTTCATTATTCACCCTCTCCGTCCTCGCTGCGCTCGGACACCTCCCCCAAAGGGGGAGGCAAGGGCGCTGTGTATGCCGCCACCCCTTGACAAATCCGCCCGCGTGCGTATAATAGTTGTAATGACACCGTCAATAAAAATACGCACAACGCATACGCTACTCATGAAAGGGGGTCGTTACAATGGCAAACACCAACATCAACATCCGCATGGACAGCGATTTGAAACGGCAGTTTGAAGCATTTTGCGCAGACATGGGCATGACCATGAGCACCGCCTTCAACGTCTTTGCGAAAAAAGCCGTGCGGGAATACCGCATCCCGTTCGAGATCGGCGCGGAAATTCCGAATGCCGAAACCAAAGAGGCATTGCAGGAGGTCCGGCGTATGAAAGCCGACCCCACCCTCGGCAAAACCTACACCGACGTTGACGCCATGATGGAGGATCTGCTGCGATGATATACAACGTTCGCCCGACCAGTAAGTTTCAAAAGGACGTCAAGCGGGTGCAGCGCCGGGGCTACGATCTTTCTCTGCTGACCAACGTGATCAAAACGCTGGCTGACGGCGGGAGCCTCCCGGAGAAAAACCGTGACCACAGCCTGTCCGGCGATTATGCCGGCTGCCGTGAGTGCCATATCGCGCCAGACTGGCTGCTGATCTACGAGCTGTCTGCCGGCGACCTGATCCTCTACCTCACCCGCACCGGCACGCACAGCGATTTGTTCTGAAGGTCGAGCCCTTGACAAATCCGCCCGCGTGCGTATAATAAAAGTAGGGTATCACAGCGAACGGTTGTGACTCAACAAGGAATAGGCTTTATATTGGCTTTACAGCCGCAAAAACCGTCACTTGTCGGAGTGGCGGTTTTTGCTTGTTACACGAATCGTTACCGTTATCCAGAGGATGTGGAACGTTAATGTAATAGGCATTGACTTCACCTCCTTTACGGAGATGTAGCCACAACCGCCCGCCGTATGTGTGTGATACCCTACCCGGGCTTACGCCCTGCGCCTATCATAGCAGACACGTCAGATTTTGTCAATCTGCGGCAAAAGCCCTCCCAAATGGGAGGGCTTTTGCCTTACGCCAATCCCTTGCTCTGCAAAAACTGCTCCAGCTCCGCCTGCACCGCCGCGGTTTCTTCCGCGAGCGGTGCTTTTTTATCCCTTGTGAGCCACACCAGCAGACCGCGCATGGCGGTCAGGCGGTTGCCCGCCTGCTCCCAGCAGAGCGACGCGGCGCTGTCGATGACCTCGTCGGTCACGTCCTCGCCGCGCGTGGCGGGCAGGCAGTGCAGAAATTTGCAGCCGAGATTGCCGAGCTGCATCAGCTCGCGGTTGACCTGATAATCGTGGAACACGCGCACGCGTTCTTCCTTGGGCATTTCGTTTTCATACAGCCCGTACCACACGTCCGTGTAGATGAAATCCGCACCGCGCACCGCCGCGCGGTCGTCGGTTGACTGCCAGTTCCCGCCGCTCTCGCGGCAATTCTCCTCCCAGATGGCGCGAATGTCCGCGCCGAGCTGGTGCGCCTGCGGGCCGTAATGCACAAAGTGCATCCCAAGATGGGTGCAGATCATGCCGAGCGACGCGCACACCTGCGTCCCATCGCCCACGAACACGACCTTGCAGTCCTCCAGCCGCTTGCCGGCGGGCAGGTGCTCCACGATCGTGCACAGGTCGCCAAGCTCCTGCGTGGGGTGGTTGTAGTCCGACATTCCGTTGAGCACCGGCACGCTGCACGCGCGCGCCAGCTCCACGACCGTTTTGTGCTCGATCACGCGCGCCATGACCACATCGACAAGATACGACAGCACCCTGCCCGTGTCGCCGATGGTCTCGTGCCCGCCGAGCTGGATCATGCCCGGACCGAGGTACTGCGCGTGCCCGCCGAGCTGCTCCATCGCCGTCTCAAACGACACGCGCGTGCGCGTGGACGACTGCTGAAAGATCATGCCGAGCGTCTTGTTTTTCAGCAGCGGCGGATAATAGCCCCGCGCGATGCACTTTTTGAGCAGCAGCGACAGGTCGATGATGTCCAGCAGCTCCTGCCGGGTAAAGTCCTGCGTGGTGATAAAATCACGTTTATTTGCCATAAATACGCCTCCAATTATTCGGCTTTCGCCGGTTTTTCGCGGTAGAGCCATTCGCCGGTCAGCACGCACAGGAGCGTCCCGACGAGCTTGACGCCGAGGGCAAAGTAGTTGCCGCTGCGCGCGTCGTCAAAAAACAGGAAAAAGATGCCCGTCAGCACGCACAGCGTACACAGCCCCGCACACAGCCACACGCCGAAGCTGCCGCCTGGCAGGCGGTAGACGCGCGGCGTCTGCGGGTCTTTATAGCGCAGGCGCACAGCCGCCGCAAACAAAAACAGGTACGGGATGAGGAAAATGACGAACGAGAACGACAAAACGTCCCAGAACACCGCGTTCGCGTCCGACGAGCCGAAGGCGAAGTTGAGCAGCAGCAGCACCGTGGACAAAAGCCCCATGAGCAGGTACAGGTTTTTCGCCGTGCCGTATTTGGCACTGCGCCTGCCGAGAAAGCGCGAGCGTCGGTCGAGATCCGCCGCGATGAGACTTTCGTTCGCGCCGAGCGTCCACGAGAGCATATTCGACACCAGTGTCAGGCACGAAATGACGACCAGCACGTCCAGAACCGGCTTCTGCGCCCGCCCGAACACCGAGCAGAGCACCGCGAGGGCGTTGTAAAAGCCGTCCATTTCGTCGATTTCTTGCAGCGCAACGAGCATCCCGAACGTGCCCAGCAGGTATAAAAGCGTGATGACCACGCCCGCCAGAATCGTCATGCGCGGGACGGTCTTGCCGGGGTTTTCGATCTTGCTGCCGATCGAGCCGATCAGCTCAAAGCCCAGCAGGTTGTACGCGATGACCGCCACGCCGGACGACAGCTCTCCGAACGAGCCGATCAGGAGGTCCTGCGGGCGGAACGAGTGCGCCGAGCCGTTTTTTGCGAGATACACCGCGCCCAGCACACCGAACAGCAGCAGGATCGCCATTTTCGCATACGACGCGACCGCCGTCACCGTCACCGACAGCTCCACGCCGCGGATGCCGATGCCCACGATCACCCAGCACATCGCCACGGCGATGCCCGCCATCACCAGCGGCGGCGCGGCGGGGAAGAACGAATAGCTCAGCCACCACGCGAACGTCACGAACACCGCCGGCATCCAGAACGCGACGTTGATCCAGTAAAACCAGCCGGTCTGCACGCCCAAATGCTCGCCGAACGCGCGCGTGACCCACGAGGTGATGCCGCCGTCGTCGGGGTAGGTGCTGCCGAGCTCCGCCGACAGCAGCCCATACGGTATGAAAAAGAGCACCGCCATCACCACCCACATCGTGAGCGAGGGCGTGCCGAACCGCGCGGGCGCGGCGGCGAGCGAGTCGAGCACGAGCACGCTGCAAATGGTGAACAGCACGCATTTTACAAAGCTGACTTTTTTCTCCATAGCCCTACCTCACGCGCGCGGGAGCTGCTGCGTGATGCAGTGGATGTTGCCGCCGCCGTAGGCGATCTCGCGCGTGGCGACACCCACGACCCGGCGCTCCGGGAACATCGCCTGCACCTGCGAGAGCGCGAGCGCGTCGTTTTCATCGTCATACTGCGGCACGATCACGCCGCCGTTTACGATCAGGAAATTCATATACGACGCGATGGCGACCTCGCCGCTCTCGCGCGGGATGCTGCCCGCCACGCGGTCGATGGTGTCCGCGCCGTGCAGCAGGCACGGCTTTTTCGTCAGGCACAGCTTGTGGACCTTCAGCGCGCGCCCCTTCGCGTCCGTCATGCGCGTGAGCGCATCGTAAGCCGCGCGCGCCTGCTCGTAAAACGGGTGGTTTTTGTCGTCCGTCCAGATGCACGCGACCTCGCCGGGGCGGATGAAGCACGCCACGTCGTCGATATGCCCGTTCGTCTCGTCGGGGTCGATGCCGTCCTTCAGCCACAGCACCTTTTCGCAGCCGAGATACGCGCAGAGCATTTTTTCGATGGCGTGCTTGTCCAGGTCGGGGTTGCGCCCCGGCGAGAGCAGGCACATCTCCGTTGTGAGCACCGTGCCCTCGCCGTCCACATGGATCGAGCCGCCCTCCAGGACGAAGCCGTCCGTGCGGTAGGAGTCGGTGTTTGTCAGCTCGCAAATTTTCTGCGCGACGCGGTCGTCGTTCGCCCACGGGAAGTACAGCCCGTCGTACAGCCCGCCCCAGGCGTTAAAGCG
Organism: Clostridiales bacterium; assembly: GCA_022779365.1. Classification (GTDB taxonomy): domain Bacteria; phylum Bacillota; class Clostridia; order Oscillospirales; family Oscillospiraceae; genus CAG-170. Next base: position 9,880 of record JALFSI010000025.1, on the reverse strand, counting down.
CCAGTCGGCGGCGCGGCGGCCGCCCTTGCCGTCGATGAGGAACGTCGGTCCGCAGTCGCGCACCCACGCGTCGTCCGTCGTGCACTCCACCACGCGCACCGCCTCCGGCAGCCGCGCCCGCGCGTTTTCAAACTGCGCGTTCGACACGAGCATCGTCACCGGCTCAAACTGCGCGATCGCCGCCGCCACCGCGCAGAACGCCGCCTGCGCGGGCTTTGCGCCGTCTCGCCAGTTGTCCGGGCGCTCAGGCCAGATCATAAACACGCCGTCCTGCGGCGCGAACTCCGCCGGCATAAAATAGCCGTCGCGGACGGGCGTGGAATCCAGAATACGTTTTGCCATGATCGCAAGTCCTTTCATCACATGATACTATTGTTTCACGAAAATCTCTGATTTTCGTGAAACCCTTTTGAAGCCTGTAAGAGCCGCGCCAAGGCGCGGTTAGGCTTCAAAAGACGTCTCATACGAAAACTACGCCGCTGCGGCGGCTATGAAAAGATTTCATGCCATGAAATCTTTTCATCAGTTTTCAGTAAATACAGCGATACTATGCCCAAATGCGCGCAAAACTATCCTGCGGTGCGCGATGGGCGAATTTGTGCGAATGCGTTTCGCTGATGGCGAACTTTTTCTTGCGAAGCCGCAGAAAATTTGCTATACTTACAAAAAAGGACACAAGGGGGCGCGCGGAAATGCCGGAGGTAGAAGGGAAAACGATCCATTCCGTGGAAAAGGCGGTGCGCCTGCTGGACCTGCTGACCGAAACGGGGCATCCCATGGCGCTGACGGAGCTGCACCGGCAGCTCGGCTGGCCGAAGAGCACCATCCACGGGCTGCTCACGACTATGCGTGCCGGCGGGCTGATCGAGCAGGGCAACGACGGGCGCTACTGGCTGGGCATCCGGCTGTTTGAATACGGCAGCGCGGTGTCGAATGCGTGGAACATCGCCGCGCTCGCGCGCCCGTATATGCAGGAGGCGTGCCGGGTGCTGGGCGAGTCGGTGTTTTTGTCGGTGCTCGACCGCGGCGCGGTCGTCACGCTCGCCGAGGAGGAGAGCCGCGACAGCCTGCGCGTCGTGTCCGAGGTCGGCGCGCGCCTGCCCATCCACTGCACGTCGCAGGGGAAGCTGTTTCTGGCGAACCTGACCGCGTCGGAGACGCGGCATATTCTGCGCACGAACGAGCTGACGGCGTTTACGCCCAACACGTTCACGCGCGCCGAGCAGCTCCTGCCGGAGCTGGAGCAAATTCGCCGGCAGGGCTACGCGCTGGAAAACGGCGAGTATAAGCTGGGGCTTCGGTCGGTGTCCGTCCCGGTGCGGGACGTGAGCGGACGCGTGGCATACGCCGTGGGCTGCGTGGGGCTGCTGCCGCAGGAGCGGCTGCTGCCGTCCGTCGCCGCGCTGGATACTGCCGCGCAGAATATCAGCCGCGCCATCGGTTATCGAAGATAAAATAAAGTGCGCCCGCCGGGGAAATTCCCCGGCGGGCGCTTGGTTTTTGGCTGTTTCACGTTTCGTCGTAACGTAGGGGAGGTGCTTGTCCCCCGGCAGTATGGCACTGCAAATTTGAATGCGCCAATGCGAAATGGTATGCACCTGTAGGGGCGGACGACTCTGTCCGCCCGTTGGGTAATTGCGGGTTTGCCGTTGGGCTTCGTAAAAACGGACGTGCCTGCCGCCGGGCGGACAGAGGCGTCCGCCCCTACAAGGGTGCGCGCGGATTCGCATGGTGCGAACAAATTTGCTGCATTGTACCGTCGGGAGGGGCGAGCCGCTCCCCTACATTACGACGAAAAATGCCCCCGCCCGCGGCGGGGGGAGCATTTATCCCTTGAGGGTCTGCTTGGCGGTGAGGAGGGCTTGCACTAAGGCATCCACATCCTCTTCTGTATTTTCTGCCGAGAAGGAGACGCGGATCGAGCCGTCGATGACGGCGGGGGGAAGGTGCATCGCCTCTAAAACATGGCTGCGGTGTCCGCGCGAGCAGGCGGAACCTGCCGAGACGTAAATGTCCCGGTCCTGCAAACAGTTGATGATGCCCTGTGAGCGCAGGTGCGGGAGAGCGAGATTCACGATATGCGGCGCATCCTGCTTTCCAATGAGCACCAGACCCGGCACCTGCGCGAGCTTTTCGCGACAGGCGTCGCGCAGGGCGGTCATATTGGCGATGTCCTGCGTAAGCGTCGGGAGCTGCGCGGCGCACGCCGCGCCGAAGCCGCAGATGCCGGGCAGATTCTCCGTGCCGGAGCGGAAATTCTGCTCCTGCCCACCGCCCAGAATCAGCGGCGGCAGTGGCAGACCGGGGCGGACGTACAGCGCGCCCACGCCCTTGGCGGCGTGGATCTTATGCCCGGAGATGGAGATGAGGTCCGCGCCGAGCGTTTTTGCCTGGAACGGCAGCTTGAAAAAGCCCTGCACGGCGTCAGTATGGAACAGCGCGAGGGGGCTTTTGCGGCGCGTGACGCGGATCATGTCGCGGATGGGCATGACCGCGCCCGTTTCGTTATTGACCATCATGACGGACACCAAAATCGTATCGGGGCGCAGCACCGCCTCCAATTGCCCGGCGCTGACGCAGCCTGTCTCGTCCGGCTGGAGGTAGGTGACCTCAAAGCCGCGCGCCTCTAACTTCTGCATCGGGTGGAGCACGGCGTGGTGCTCCACGGCGGTAGTGACGATATGCCTGCCGCGCTTGCAAAGCCGCTCGGCTGTGCCGAAAATCGCCCAGTTATCCGCCTCTGTGCCGCCGGAGGTGAAAAACACGCGCCCCTCCTCCGCACCCAGCGCTTTGGCGACCTGCCCGCGCGCGGCGCGCAGGCAGCGCTCGGCGTCAATGCCGAGCTGGTGCACGGACGAGGGGTTGCCCCACGCGCGCAGCAGCAGGTGCTGCATCGTCTCCACGCACGCGGCGCACGGCTTGGTGGTGGCGGAATTGTCCAGATAGATCATAAAAATGCCTCATTTACCCACGCAAAAGCGCGAAAAAATTTCATTTGTAATATCCTCGCGCACGACGCGCCCTGTGACCTCGCCGAGCGCTTGCATAGCGCTCTCCACGTCGACGAGCACCGCGTCGGGCGTCATCCCGGCGTCCATGGACGAAAGCACGCAGTCGATCGCCTTGCCCGCGCGGACGAGCGCGCCGGACTGGCGGGCGTTCGTGAGGATGCCGCCGTCGCACGGGACGCTCTCATGCGGGAAGGCGAGGTCCAGCGCCTGCTCCAAGAGGTCCAGCCCCGTGCCGTTTTTGGCGCTGATGGGCACGACGAGATCAAACGGCAGGTCGGACGGCTGCACACACTGGGGAAGATCCGATTTATTGAGCAGCGCGATGGCACGCGGTGCACTGAGCGCGGCGCGGATGGCGCGTTCGTCCTCTTCGTTTAAGGGGCGGCTGCCGTCGCACACCAGCAGCGCCAGCTCCGCCTCCTGCGCGGCGTGCTCGGCGCGCGTGACGCCGAGGCGCTCGACAGTATCGTCCGTGTCGCGGATGCCGGCGGTGTCGAGAAGGCGCAGCAGATGCCTGCCCAGCGTGACGGATTCCTCCACGGTATCGCGCGTTGTGCCGGGGATGCTTGTGACGATCACGCGGTCATAGCCGCACAGGGCGTTGAGCAGGCTCGATTTTCCGACGTTCGGGCTGCCGAGAATGGCGGCGCGCACGCCGCCCTTCAGCCGCCGCCCGCGCGCGCAGGTGGACAGCAGCGCGATGAGTGCCTGCCGCACATCCTCAAGCGTTTTGCGGAAATTTTCGAGCTGGAAGGGGTCAATATCCTCGTCGGGATAGTCGAGAACCGCGTGAAAATGCGCGCAGATGCCGCACAGCGCGTCGTACAGCGGCTCGATTTTGCGCCGCAGCGCGCCGCCGACCTGCCCGGCGGCGTTGGCGGCGGCGTCGGGCGTTTCAGCGTCGATGAGGTCGATGACCGCCTCCGCCTGCGTCAGGTCCATCTGCCCGCTCAAAAACGCGCGGCGCGTGAACTCGCCCGCGGGCGCCTGCCGGAAGCCGTTTGCAAACAGCGCCCGCAGCCCCGCCGCGAGCACGGCGGGCGAGCCGTGGCACTGAAATTCCACCGCGTCCTCGCCGGTATACGAATGCGGCGCGCGGAATACAACGGCGACGCACTGGTCGATGGGGCGTGTCTGCTCGTCAAAGAGCGTACCGAGCGTAAGCCTGCCCGGCGCGAGATCGCGCAGGGGCTTGCCGCTTTTTGTGCGGAATACCGCCTCCGCCGCCTCGATGCAGCCACTCCCCGACAGGCGCAGAATGCCGATCCCGGCGCGCACCCAGCCGGTGGCGACGGCGGCAATTAAATCACTCATAATGATGCCTCACCTAAAAACTACATCCACGCCCTTGAGCATGAGCGGATTGATGTTCATTTGCACGCGGTCGCCGAGGGCGCATTTGACCTTGGTCACGTCGATAACGGTGTGCAGCATCCCGATGTGTCCGAGCACCTTGCAGCGCTGCGTGCCGAGCATGACGTAATACGCCTTGCGGCGGAAAATGCCCGCGAGCGCCGACAGAGCGGCGCGGAGCTGGTCGCGCGTGCGGAACACATCGTGCCCCATTTCGCAGCCGAAGCCGTGATACCAGCCGACGGGCACGATGGCGATGCGCGTGGGGTGCTTTGCCTTCCACGCCGCGCCGTAGCCGCAGGTGTGCCCCTTGGGAAGCCATCGGATCTCGCCGATCGGCGCCTCACACACGCCCACGCGCTTTAAGCCGTAGCTGCCCTTGAAGCTGAGCCTGCCCAAGATCGCCGAGCCGATGCGCACGCCGCCCATTGCGAGGTCGGGGAAGCGCAGCAGCCCCGCCGAGTTGCAGATATGGGGCGTGCCGGTCTCGTAGCCGGCTTTTTTGATGGCCTGCAGCACGCCGTCAAACGCCGCCGCCTGAAGTCTTGTGGCTTTTTTACTGCAAAACGCGGAGTGCAGGTGCGTGTAGATGCCGGAGATGGCGATGCCGTCCATATAGGCGTAGATGGGGATGATCTTGTCCACGTCCGACGGCAGAAAGCCGTAGCGCCCCATGCCGGTGTCGATCTTGATATGCGCCTCGGCGACCACGCCGCGCTGGAGCGCGATGCCGTTTAAGAGCGCCGCGTCGTCCTGGCTCGACACCGTGGCGATGACGTTCAGGTCGAGCAGCATATGCACCTCGTCCGGGTCGGTCGTGGGGCGGAGCATAAGAATTTGCTCGGAGGCAAAGCCGGACCTTCGCAGCAGCGCCGCGTCGTTCGGCTCGGTGATGCAAAAGCGCGTGATGCCGCACTCGCGGCAAATTTGCGCCATCGGCAGCAGCCCCAGCCCGTAGCCGTTGCCCTTCAGGACCGCCCAGATGGGCGCGTCGCCCGCGCGCTTTTTGAGATTTTCGAGATTTTTGCGGATGTCGCCGCTTTCCACATAATACGCCTTCATGGTCCGCCGCCTTTCTGTTTATTTTCCGCGGTTTTTGAGGAGGTACAGCCGCCGGCGCAGCTCCTTAAAAACGGACGTGCCGTGCTCCACGCACCAATAAATAACAGGGTTCAAAACCAGGTCCATCTCGCCCACAAATTCCGTAAAGTCGCCGCCGAAGCCCTGCTTGAAGCGGAAGAGCCCGTAGAGCGGGTTATCCTCCGACACATCGCCCGACACGCCGCGGAAGTCATACACGCGGCAGCCGCGCTCGATCGCCCACTGGATCATGCGCCACTGTAAGAGATAGTTCGGCATGAGATTGCGGTGCTCGTTCGACGACGCGCCGTACAGATACCACACCTTGTCGCCGTAGGCGATGGCGAGCGTGCCCGCGATGGGCGCGCCCTCGGGGCTGAACGCCATATAAAGCCGGCAGTGCTCGCCGAGATTTTGCAGCATGGCGGAAAAATACTCCGGCTTGCGGGTGACAAAGCCGTCGCGCACGCCGGTGGTGAGCATGAGGTCGGAAAACGCGCCGATCATCTCCTGCCCGCACACGCGCACCGTTACGCCCTTGCGCTCGGCAAGGCGGATGTTGTAGCGCCATTTCTGGTGGAAGCCCGCGAGGACCTCTTCCTCCGTTTTGCCCTCCACGTTCAGGCGGAACACATAGCGCGGGTTGACGGCTTCAAAATTCTTGCCGCCCTCCTTGCTGCGAAAGCCCGCGTCATGCAGCATCGCGGCAAATTCCGTGTCGCTGGACGGCACGTCGGGGTCAATTTTGATGACGTAAGATTTGCGCTGCTTCGCAAGCGCCTTTGCGCCGTCGAGTAACTGCGCGAACGTTTCGCGGTCGTGCACGCCGCACACCGGCGCGCGGCAGCCGTACATCAGCGTTTTGCCGATGCCGGGCACTTTGCGCGTCATAAGCGCCATCGTGCCGCAGATCTTGCCGTCCGTGCCGCGCACGGCGATGGCGTCCCACTGCCACATGGGTTTTTGCTTCGCCCAGAGGCTGCTCTGCGCAAAATTGCCCTTGGGGTGCGACTGGACAAAGGCTTCGTATTCCGGGAGCGTCGCTTCCGTGATGAGTTCGTACATATTCCAATACCTCGTTTGAGCGTTTCCTTAATAATACGTCAATTTATCATACCACAATTGCCCGCCAGATGCAAACCGGCGCGGTATACTTTTTGCCGGTTTGCGGCAGAATAGTCAAAAGGTTTTGGGGGTGGCGTAATGTGGGCGGAGGACATCCGGGCGATCTTTCAGGACGCGGGCGATTTTGAAGAGCGCACCGTGCTTGCCGGCGGGCAGACGCTCACGGCGTTTTTCATCGACGGGCTGACGTCCGGCGGCGACATCGCGGAATATGTGGTGCAGCCGCTGACAAAGCTCGCGCCGGGCACGGCGGCGGACGTGTACGCGCGGGCGCGGGACGGCGGCGTGTGGTGTGCGTCGGTTTCGGAGGCGGACACGCCGGACGCGGCGGCGCAGAGGCTGGTGAACGGTTTTTGCGTGGTCGTGTTCCCGGGCGTCCAAAACGCGCTGTGCTTTGAGACGAAAACGGGCGAAAAGCGCGGCGTGTCCGCGCCGGAGGCGGAAAACACCGTCAAGGGCGCGAAGGACGCGTTCACCGAGACCGTCCGCACGAACACGAGCCTCATCCGCCGCCATCTGCGCACGCCGCGGCTGCGGCTGGAGGAGCTGGTACTCGGCACGCGGACGCTTACGAATGTGACGCTCTGCTATTTGGATGGCGTGACGCCGCCGGAGCGGGTGGCACGGATGCGCGCGCGGCTGGGCGAAATTCAGCTCGAAGCGGTGCTCTCGCCCGCGGCGGTGGAGGAGAGCGTGACCGGCGCGCGGCGGACGGCGTTTCCGATGATGCAGTACACCGAGCGGACGGACAAGTTCTGTCAGGGCCTGCTCGCGGGGCAGGTCGGACTGCTGGTGGACGGGCTGCCGGAGGGCTTTCTCGCGCCGGTGAGTCTGGGCAGACTGATGCAGTCGCCGGAGGACCGCGCGGTCGATCATGTGTCGGCGACGTGCGTGCGCGTGCTGCGGTATCTGGCGGGGCTGGCGAGCCTGCTGCTGCCGGGGCTTTACGCGGCGATGGCGATGTATCACCAGGGCATGATCCCGACGAAGCTGCTGGAGGCGATCATCGAGAGCAAGCAGAACGTGCCGTTTCCAACGATCCTGGAGGTTTTGGGGCTGCTGGCGGCGTTTGAAATTTTGCAGGAGGCGGGGCTGCACCTGCCGCAGGCGATCGGCACAGCGGTGTCGATCATCGGCGGGCTGGTCGTGGGCACGGCGGCGGTGGATGCCAAGCTCGTCTCGCCCGCGGCGCTGATCGTGACCGCCTCGGCGGGCATCTGCGGCTTTGCGCTGCCGAGCCGCGACCTGTCCGACGCGCTGCGCATCTGGCGCTTTGCACTGGCGGCGCTCGGCGGACTCGCGGGGCTGTTCGGCGTGACGGTGGGGACGCTTACGCTGCTGCTGCATCTGGCGGGGCTTTCCTCGCTGGGCGAGGCATATCTTGCGCCGTTTTCGGCGGTGCGCGCCGGCGGCGCGTTTGTGCGCCGCCGCTATGGGCGGCGCGGACGGGAGGGTTCGGCATGAAAAAATATTGGGCAGTTCCGGCGGTATTGGCGCTGCTTGCGGCGCTGCGGCTGCTGACCCCGGCGGCGACGGACGCGGCGGAGTTGCTGCCGGTGACGGTGCTGCGCGTAAGCGGCGCGGGGCGCGGCATCGAGGTCGCGTGCGACGTGAAAGGCGATACCTGCACCGGGCGCGGCGAGACGCTGGACGCGGCGCTGGACGAGCTTTGCGCCAGCGCACCGGGGACGCTGTTTTTGCAGACGGCGGAGCATATCCTGATCACGCCTGACGCGCGGCATGTCCTGCCGGAGGCGGTGGTCAGCCGGAGGCTGCGCCCCGCAGCGCGGGTGTATTATTTGCAGGGCGGCACGCCCGAGCTTTCGCGGGCGGGAGACTTTTTGCGGGCGCATGGCGGCGGCGCGCGGCTGACGGATGTGCGCGCGCGGCTGCTGGGCGCGGAAGGCGCGCCGGAGATCGCAACGCTCGTCTGCGCGCAGGGAAGGATGAGGCTGTATGGAGGCTGATCTGACCCGGCGGCAGCAGCTCGCGTGGTGCTTCGGCGCGCTGGGCGTGCCGGCGATGCTGCTGTGCGCGTCGGCGGCGTGGCAGTGGGTGCTCCTTGCCGGGGCGCTGGCGGCGCTATACTATATAATGGTATGGCGGCTGTGGGTGCGCGCGGGGCAGAAGCCGCTGCCGGTGCTTGCGCGGGACGCGTTCGGCGGCGTGGGGCGCGGCATTTTGATCGCCGCCGCGCTCTGGACGCTCACGGCGCTTGGCGATACGGCGCGGCGCAGCGCCGCGGCGTTCCCGGAGAGCCGGGAGGGGCTGCTCTGCGGCGTGGTGCTGCTGATCTTATGCGCCGCGTCCGGGACGCGCGGCGTGCGCGCCTCGGCGCGGGCGGCGGCTGTGCTCGCGCCGGTGCTGGCGGTCATCCACGCGGTGCTGCTGCTCACGGCGCTGGGACAGGTGAACCTGCGGTGGTGCGCGCCGTGGGGCGAGGCGTCACAGCTTTTCACACTTTTTCCGGCGCTGCTGCTGCCGTCTGCCGCGCTCTGCCTGCCGCGCACGCCGGACGGCGGGCGGCTGCCGTGGGCGATGCTCGCGGTACTGGCGCTTGCACCGGCGGCGTTTGCGGTCGTGACGAGCGGGTGTCTCAGCCCGCAGGTCGCGCAGGCGGACGCGCTGCCGTTTTACACGCTGGCAAAAAGCCTGTCGCTCCTGTCGGTCATGGAGCGGCTCGAGCCGCTAGTATCGGCGGTTTTGTATCTGAGCTTTTTCGCGCTCGCGGCGCTGCTGACGCAGTCGTGTGCGGCACTTTTTTGCGGCGGGCTGCGGCGGAGCGATGCGCCGCGCTGGCTCGCGCCCGGCATCTGCGCGCTCGCGCTGGCGTTCGGATGGTTTGTCTGTCCGCTGCCGGGGTGGCTGTCGGGCGGCGGCGCGGCTGTATTTTGGGGGGCTTTGCCGCTTCTGACACTACTGGTAGTGGCTGTAAAAAAAGATCGAAAAAAGCAAAAATAAGTGTTGACAAACGCGGCCCATTTTGGTAAGATAGCGAAGCGTTCCGCAAGAGCGCGGCGCTCCGATGAGCGAACAGTCAAGAAAAAACTTGAAATCAAGTGAAAAAAGTTCTTGACAAATGAAACTCACGGTGCTACAATACGAGAGTTCGCTGCGGTGAGGAACGAACGTTCCGATGAACCAAAGTTGAGCGATCCGCCCCCGAAACGGGCGAGTGTACCTTGTAAATTAAACAACGAGAAACATGACAAACACCTTGGACGATTTGATTTAATTAAGTTGTTCATAGAATGTCTGAGATGAGATTCTTTGAATAGCCAACGAAAAATTCTTGAGTGAAGCTAAGGCGA
>JALFSI010000001.1:0-27590 GCA_022779365.1 Clostridiales bacterium | reverse complement strand
TTAAAATATTGAATCAAGAATCCCGTGTGCTACGCACACTCGCATCGTGCGAATGCACGCTGCGCCGTCTCATGCAGAATCTGACGCGCCGTTGGCGCTATAAAAAGCTCTTCAAGCTTTTTAACAGATTCTAGTATAAGTATGCCCCCTCTCTTTTTCCTTCCCATATTCCCATAAGCGGATCGCCGGCAGTTTTCAAAACTGCCGGCGATCCGCACATTTATGCGTTTTTTAGTATCGGAGCTTTGCCGCTTCCTCCTGCACGATGGCGTGCATTTCGTCCCAGTGCTGCTCCATGTCAACGGCGAGCTTGAACTGTGTGCGGCAGCGGTCAAGGTTGTGCCCGCTGCGGTGGATGGAGAAGTAATGGTCGCCGTCCAGATGGTCAGTCAGGAAGCGCGCGCCGCATTCGATCGTCATGATCTTGGACGCCAGCGGCAGCAGCTCCAGCTCCTGCGCGCTCATGCCGGGGCACGCGGTGAGGTAGCCCTTTGTAAACGCGCGGAAGCGGTCGAGGCTCAGGCGCATCCGTGACAGGTCGGTCACGTCCTCCGCAGCCGTCGCCGCGCCGAAGCGGATGGCGTCGCCAAAGTCAAACAGGCTTGTACCGGGCATGACCGTGTCGAGGTCGATCACGCACAGCGCGTGCCGCGTGGCGGCGTCAAAGAGAACGTTATTGAGCTTCGTGTCGTTGTGCGTGACGCAAAGCGGCAGCGCGCCCGCGTCCAGAAGCGCCTGAATTTTTCCCATTTCGTCCGCGCGCGACAGGGCGAAGTCGATCTCCGCCGTGACCGCGCCCGCGCGGTGCATGGGGTCTTCCGCCGCCTTTTCGCGCAGCGCGGTAAGGCGCAGCGGCGTGTTGTGAAAATTCGGGATGGTCTCATGGAGCTGCTCCGCCGGGAAGTCGGTGAGCATCTGGCGGAACGCGCCAAAGCCGCTTGCCGCCTCATAAAAATCCCGATCCGACTCCGGCTGCTGGAGGCACAGCGAGTTTTCCACAAAATCGTACACGCGCCAGGAGCCGCTGTGCTCCAGATACGCGCCGCCATTCAGCGTGCGCACAAGCTGGAGCGCCTGCATCGGCGGCTGGACCTTCCTTTGCAGGTGCTCGGTGACGAGCACGATGTTGTGCATCAGCGCCGGGATGTCGTGAAACGTGCGGTCGTTGATCTTTTGCAGGATATAGCGCCGCCCGCTCGCCGTCTGCGCGAGATAGGTGACGTTGATGTGCCCGCAGCCGTAGGGCGAGCAGGAGATCGGCTCTGCGTCCAGTGCAAACTGCTGTAAAACGTCCATCAGTTCGGTTTTCATAGGGTGACCCTCCAATCAGGCGCGATATTTATGTTTTAAGTATATACGCCGCGCCGCGCGCCGTCAATCACGTTACGCGCGTACCCGTCCGTCTTGGTGACCGCTACAAAGTTAGACGTGCATTTTTAGCGATTTTGCCAGTTTGCAAGCCACAACGCGGTAAGTACAATAATAGGAAAATTGAGAATTTGCGAGGGAAAGAGTATGCAAAGAGACGTGCGCGCCGATGCGCGCGACATTTTAGAGTACGCCATCCGCGCCGTCCAGCCGGACAGCGCCGTCCGCGCCGCGCTCACGGGGCGCACATTCCCCGGACGGGTCATTCTGATCGCCGTCGGCAAGGCGGCGTGGCAGATGGCAAGCACCGCCGTGCAGACGCTGCCGGGCGCGGTCACAACGGGACTCGTCATCACGAAATACGACCATGTTCGCGGTAAGATCCCGGGTGTTCGCTGCATGGAGGCGGCGCATCCCGTCCCGGATGAAAACGGCTTTGCCGCCACGCGCCGCGCGTTGGAGCTGGTATCCGACCTGCGAGCGGACGATACGGTGCTGTTCCTGCTCTCCGGCGGCGGCAGCGCGCTGTTTGAGCTGCCGAAAATTCCGCCGGAGGACTTGCGGGACATTACACAGCAGCTTCTTGCCTGCGGTGCGGATATTGTGGAGATCAACACTATCCGCAAGCGGCTGTCGTGTGTCAAGGGCGGGCGGTTTGCAGAGCTCTGCGCGCCCGCGCGGGTGCTGAGCATCGTGCTGTCCGACGTGGTCGGCGACCGGCTGGATATGATTGCCTCCGGCCCGGCATACCCGGATTCGAGCACCTGCGCCGAGGCGCAGGCGATCGCGGAAAAATACCATCTGCGCCTGTCGGACGCGGCGCGCCGCTGCCTCGCGGAGGAAACGCCCAAGCGCGCGGACAATGTGCAAACGCAGATCATCGGCAGCGTGCGCCTTTTATGCGCGGCGGCGGCAGAGCGCTGCGCGCAGCTTGGTTATGCGCCGGAGATCTTGACCGACAGCTTGGACTGTGAGGCGCGCGAGGCGGGCGCGGAGCTGGCAAAGCGTGCGCTCGCGCAGACGAAGCGCCCCTGCGCGCTCATCGCAGGCGGCGAGACCATTGTTCATGTGACGGGGCAGGGCAAGGGCGGACGCAATCAGGAGCTGGCACTCGCGGCGGCGGAGGGCATCCGTGGCACGCGGGACATCGTCATTTTCAGCGTCGGGAGCGACGGCACGGACGGTCCGACGGACGCCGCCGGCGGCATCTGTGACGGCGAGACCGCCGCGCGTTTGGACGCGGCAGGCTATCCCATCCGCCGCGCGCTGGAGGAAAACAACGCCTATCATGCGCTGAAGCTGGCGGACGCGCTGCTCATCACAGGACCGACCGGCACAAACGTCAACGACGTCGCCGTCGCGCTCTGTGCGGATGCTGCAAAATAATTGAAAAAACCTCTTGATTTTGCACCAGAAATATGATAAAATCCCATGGTCTGTTGAAAAGGTGGTCCTCTGTCGCAGCCGGTACGAGTGTACAGCGGCATTTCCTGCGGCATGAACGTCTTAATTTGAAGGAGGACAAAGTTATGGATCTGATGAAGGCTCTGACCAGCCAGTACATGAAGAAGGAACTGCCCGAAATGAACGTCGGCGATACGGTTCGTGTTCATGTCAAGATCAAAGAAGGCTCGCGCGAGAGAGTGCAGGCATTCGAGGGTACGATCATTGCCAAGAAGCATGGCGGCATCGAAGAAAGCATCACCGTGCGCCGTATTTCCTACGGTGTCGGCTGCGAAAAGGTGTTCCCCGTGCATGCGCCCAACGTTGTGGACGTGGAGACTGTCCGTCGCGGCAAGGTCCGCAGAGCGAAGCTCTACTACCTGCGTGATCGTCTCGGCAAGGCTGCCAAGGTCAAGGAAAAAGTCTAAACCAAATCTGTGCAGTGAAAGCGAAGCCGTTCGGCTTCGCTTTTTCTGCGTTCCTGCGCAAAATTTTTGCCGCCCCCTTTTCTTATGGCGGGAAATTGTGTATAATGTGGTCAATATGGGGTGGTATGCGCCTTACTGCCACCCGAGTTTGGAACAGACAGGGGAGCGTACTATGCTTCAAGACGATAATAAGCCCGCCGAACAGCAGCCCAAAGCCAAAGCGCCCAAGGGCTATGAGGCGTTTTCGATGCTGCAGGATCTGGTGTATATGCTCTCGGTCATCACGATCCTGTTTGTGTTCTTCTTTCGACTTGTCGGCGTGGACGGCAGCTCGATGTATCCCACGTTTGTCGATCGGGACTATCTGGTGCTGGAGAGCAACGTCCTCTACCGTGACATCAAGGCGGGCGACATCGTGGTGATGAACGTGCCGTATTTCGAAAATGAAGGTCCGATCGTCAAGCGCGTTATCGCGACCGGCGGTCAAACAGTCGATATTGATTTTGACGCCGGTGAGGTGTATGTGGACGGCGCGCGGCTCGATGAGCCGTACACCTTTGAGCCGACGTATGAAAGCTATGGTGCTTATGGGGTGTCGCTGGACTATCCCGTCACCGTGCCGGAGGGCTCGATCTTTGTGATGGGCGACAATCGCAATCACTCAGCCGACAGCCGCTTTGCGCCCGTCGGCTGCGTGGATGAGAGCTGCGTGCTGGGCAAGGTCCTGCTCATCGTATTTCCGGGCGAGCAGACAGATCAGTACGGGTCTGTGACCGGCAAGCGACAATTTTCCAGGATCGGAGCGGCAGAATGATGCAGGAAAACAGCCTGAATATCCAGTGGTATCCCGGTCACATGACCAAAACGCGGCGGCAGATGGAGGAGGACCTTCGTCTGGTGGACGCCGTGTGCGAAATTCTGGACGCGCGCATCCCTGTTTCCAGCCGCAACCCCGATATTGACACGCTCTGCGGCAAAAAGCCGCGCATGGTCGTGCTCAACCGCATTGACATGGCAGACCCCGCCATGACCCGCCGCTGGGCGGACTACTTCAAAGACCGTGGCATGGCGGTCATCCAGACCGACTGCAAGACGCGGCGCGGCATCTCGTCCTTCGCGCCCGCCGTGCGCGCACTGCTCGCTGACAAGCTCGCGCGTTATGCCGAAAAAGGACAGGTCGGGCGGGCGCTTAAAATTATGGTGGTCGGCATTCCGAATGTCGGCAAATCGACGTTTATCAACCAGATTGCCGGGCGCAAGGGCGCAAAGGCGGAAAACCGCCCCGGCGTCACGCGCGGCAAGCAGTGGGTGAACGTGGACACATCGCTGCTGCTTCTGGACACGCCCGGCATCCTCTGGCCGAAATTTGACGACCCGCAGGTCGGGCTGCACCTTGCCTTTACGGGCGCGGTGAAGGACGACGTAATGGACGTGGAGAGCCTGGCTTGCAGCCTCATGCAGATGCTCGCCGTGCGCTATCCCGATGCGCTGCGTGCGCGCTACGGCATCGACATCCCGGATGAGCCGGACGGCTATGAGCTGTTACAGGCGGCGGGTAAGCGCCGCGGCTTTTTGATGAGCGGCGGTGAGATCAACACCGAGCGTATGGCGAAGGTGCTGCTGGAGGAATACCGAAGCTGCAAGCTCGGCACATTCACGCTGGAAGACCCGCAGGAGATGGAAACATGAAAACGGAAGCACCTGATCTTTGGCTGTATGAGCACGAGGCGGCGCGGGAGGGCTTTGCCTGCGTCTGCGGCGTGGACGAAGCCGGGCGCGGTCCATTGGCAGGACCTGTGTGCGCCGCGGCGGTCATTCTGCCGCCGGATATTCAAATTGAAGGTCTGAACGACTCAAAAAAGCTCACCGACAAAAAGCGCCGCGCACTGTATGACGTCATCGTCGAGCAGGCGGTCAGCTACGGTATTGCCTTTGCCGATGAACAGGAGATCGACGAGATCAATATTTTGCAGGCGACGTTTCTTGCCATGCGCCGCGCGTTTGAAAAGCTGACCGTCACGCCTGACATCGCTCTGATCGACGGCAACCGCGCGCCGGGGCTTTCGTGCCGCGAGCACACGATCGTGCACGGCGACGCGCTGTCGGCGTCCATCGCGGCGGCGTCCATCCTTGCCAAGGTCACGCGTGACCGGCTGATGGAGGAATACGATGCAAAGTACCCGCAGTACGGCTTTGCCGTGCACAAGGGCTACGGTACGCAGCGGCACTACGCTGCGCTGCGCGAATTTGGCGCGTGCCCCATCCACCGGCAGACGTTTCTGCGCAAGTTCTATGGAGAATAAAAGCCTGCGCGGCGCTTGGGGCGAGGCGCTTGCCGCCGAGTACCTGCGCAAAAAGCGCTATGCGGTCGTCGCCTGCAACTACCGCTGCCGTTTCGGCGAGATCGATGTGATCGCGCAGAACCGGCGCTATGTCGTGTTTGTCGAGGTCAAGCTGCGAAAATCCGGGCGCTACGGCAGTGCGGCGGAATTTGTGGATACGCGCAAGCAGGAGCGCCTGCGCACCACGGCGGCGCTGTGGCTGCAAAGCCACGAAACAGCGCTTCAGCCGCGCTTTGACGTGATCGAAATTTACGCCCCGGAGGGCGAGCAGACTGAGCAGCCGGAGATCCGGCATCTGGAGGATGCATTTTCGTGAAAACCATTGTATTTGACGCGCACTGCGATACGCCGGTGGAGCTGTGGCGAAAAGGGGAGCGCCTGCGGGACAATTCCGGGCAGGTGAGCCTGCGCCGCGCGAAAAGGCTGGACGGATGGGTGCAGTTTTTTTCCTTCTGTACGCCGTGGATGAATGATGGGCTGACGTGCCCACAGCGCTACGCGGCGGCGTATGACTACTTTCAGGCGCAGCTCCGGGAGGATTATGACACGATCCGCCTGTGCCGCACCGGCGCGGACGCCGAGGTAGCACTGCGGGACGGCGTTTGCGGCGCGTTCTTATCCATCGAGGGTGCGGAAGCGCTGGACTGTGACCCGACGCAGCTTGAGCGTGTGTACGCGCAGGGCGTGCGCATGATCAACCCCGTATGGAATCTTAAAAACGCACTGGCGGGAAGCTGCATGACCGGCGAGGGCTTCACCGATCGCGGACTTGCGTTCTGCGACGAAGCGCGCAGGCTCGGTATTCTGCTGGACGTGGGCCATCTGTCGGATCGCGGCTTCTGGCAGCTCTGTGAGCGCAGTGACGCGCCGTTCCTCGCCAGCCATTCCTGCTGCAGAGCGGTGTGCGCGCAGCCGCGCAGCCTGACCGACGAGCAGCTTCGTGCAATATTCCAGCGCGGCGGTGCGGTCGGGCTGAATCTGTACACAGGCTTCCTCACCGGCACGGAGCGTGCCACGCTGGACGACGCGTACCGCCATTTAGACCACATGATGGAGCTGGGCGGCGACGGGCACGTCTGTCTCGGCGGCGATCTGGACGGCTGCGAAACGCTGCCGGACGGCTTTTCGGGTCTGGACGATTACACAAATCTGCTGGCATATTTGCAGGCGCGCGGCTACTCGGATGAGACGCTGGCAAGCCTGTCTTATCAATCCCTGATGAAGGTCGTGAAACAATGTATTATGTGAGTACCAGAGATTCCTCTCTCCGCCTGACCGGCGCGCAGGCGATCGTACAGGGGCTCAGCCGCGACGGCGGTCTGCTCCTGCCGGAGATCATTCCGCAGCTCGCCCCCGGCGCGATCGAGGCGCTGGCGCGGCTGCCATATCCGGCGCGCGCAGCGGAAGTGATGGCGATGTATCTTGACGAATTTACGGCGGAGGAGCTGCGCGGTTACGCTGAAAAGGCGTATGGACAGAACAAGTTCGACACGCCCGCCGTCGCGCCGCTGGTGAAGGTCGGCGAGCGCACGCACGTTTTGGAGCTGTGGCACGGTCCGACGTGCGCGTTCAAGGACATGGCGCTGCAAATGCTGCCGTATCTGCTCACGGCGTCGCTGCGCAAAACGGGCGAGACGCGCACGGCGTGTATCCTCGTCGCTACGTCCGGCGACACCGGCAAGGCGGCGTTGGAGGGCTTCCGCGATGTGCCGCACACGAAGATCCTTGTGTTCTACCCGCGCGACGGTGTTTCGGACGTGCAGAAGCTCCAGATGGTCACGCAGGAGGGCGGCAACGTCGGCGTGTGCGCCGTGGAAGGAAACTTTGACGACGCGCAGACCGGCGTAAAGAAAATTTTCTCCGATCCTGCCGTGCGCGAGGCGATGAACGAGCGCGGCTGCTTCTTCTCGTCCGCGAACTCCATCAACTGGGGGCGCGTGCTGCCGCAGATCGCGTATTACGTTTCGGCGTACTGCGACCTGGTCGCGTCCGGGCAGTTAGCTTCGGGGCAGACCGTGAACGTCTGTGTGCCTACCGGCAACTTCGGCAATATTCTCGCGGCGTATTACGCCAAGATGATGGGCGTCCCGTTCGGCAAGCTCATCTGCGCGTCCAACGCCAACAACGTCCTCACGGACTTCATCCGTACCGGCGTGTATGACCGTAACCGCCCGTTCTACTGCACATCCTCGCCGTCGATGGACATTCTCATCTCGTCAAATCTGGAGCGGCTTTTGTACCTGTTCACCGGCTCGGACGAAATTGTGCGCGGCTATATGCGGCAGCTTAATGAGACCGGGCGCTACGAGGTATCTGCCGATGTGCTCGCGCAAATTCAGGCGCATTTTGACTGCGGCTTCTGCGGCGACACCGGCACGGAAAAGACCATCGGCGATGTGTTTGCCGACTGGGACTACCTGCCAGATACACACACCGCCGTCGCGTGGAACGTGCTGCGCGCGTGGCGCGCACAGAGCGGCGACGACCGCCCTGCTATTCTCGTTTCCACCGCCAGCCCGTTTAAGTTCTGCACGAGCGTGCTCGACGCGCTGGGCGTGCACACGCACAGACCGGGCGTACAGGTCATCCGGCAGCTTGCCGAGGTGAGCGGCCGCCCCGCGCCCGCGCCGCTGGCACAGCTTGAGGGCAAGAGCGTCCGCTTTACCGCCTGCACCACCAAGGAGCATATGGCGCAGACCGTTCTGGAGCTGCTCGGCTGATGGCGCTGTATGCGATCGGCGATCTGCACCTGTCCTTCGGTGCGGACAAGCCAATGGATGTATTCGGCGGACGTTGGGACGGATATATTGATAAGCTGCGGGCGGGGCTTTCCTGCATCACGGAGGAGGACACCACCGTCCTGCTCGGCGATCTGAGCTGGGCAATGTCCATGGAGGCGGCGCAGCCGGATTTTGCATTTATCTCCGCCATTCCGGGGCGCAAAATCGTCCTCAAGGGCAATCACGACTACTGGTGGACGACGGCGGCAAAATTCCATCGCTTCTGCGCAGAGCAGGGCTTTTCGCAGATGGAGGTCCTGCATAACAACTGCCTTTTCTACGGCGATGTGGCGCTGTGCGGCACGCGCGGCTGGTTTTATGAGGAAGAAAAGCACGGCACGCATGATGAGAAGGTATTTCTGCGTGAGCTGTCGCGGTTGGAAACGTCGCTGCGCGCGGCAGGGGAGCACGAAAAGCTCTGTTTTCTGCACTACCCGCCCAAATATCAGGGCTACGAGTGTGCGCCGATCTTGGAGCTGCTGCAAAAATACGGCGTGCGCGACTGCTATTACGGGCATCTGCACGCCGAAAGCCTGCGGCTTGCCTTCCTCGGACGCAGCCACGACGTTGATTTCCACCTCGTATCAGCGGATTATGTAAACTTCACCCCCGTAAAAATCAGAAATTGATGAAAATTAGAAAATAACTGTGGAAAAATTCAAAGAAGTCTGTTAGAATATAGCGGATTCAAAATTGGTGCACCAGGGCGTTATGCCGCACCATAGTAGGAGGAAAAACCGATATGAATGTTAAGAGCGTAGAAAAAGAAAAGGGCAGCGCTAAAGTTGTCGTCGAGATCGACAAGGCAGAGTTCAACGATGCACTGGGCAAGGCGTATGCCAAGTGCAGGAAGAACATCATGATCCCCGGCTTCCGCAAGGGCAAAGCGCCCCGCAAGGTCGTGGAAAGCATGTACGGCGCGACCGTTTTCTACGAGGATGCCATCAATGAGATCTTCCCCGAGATCTACGCGCAGGCGATCGAGGCGCAGCAGCTCAAGGCTGTGGGCACGCCGTCCGTCGCCGATATAGATACCGATGAAAACGGCAACGTCGTGCTGACCGTTTCCACGGAGCTGTACCCCGAGGTCACCCTCGGCGCGTACAAGGGCATCGAGGTGCCCAAGGCTGCCGTTTCCGTCTCCAAGGCGGAGGTCGATGCGGAGCTGAACCGTATGGCAGAGCGCAACGCCCGCATTGAGACCGTTGACCGCGAGGCAAAGACCGGCGATACCGTTGTTCTGGATTTTGAGGGCTTTGTGGACGGCAAGCCGTTTGACGGCGGCAAGGCGGAGGGCTACTCCCTGAAGCTCGGCAGCGGCTCGTTCATCCCCGGCTTTGAGGATCAGCTCGTCGGCTGCAAGGCTGGCGATGAGAAGGACGTTGTCGTGACGTTCCCGACCGAGTACACCCCGGAGCTTGCCGGTAAGGAGGCTACCTTTAAGTGCAAGATCCACGAGGTCAAGGAGACCACGCTTCCCGAGCTCGACGACGAGTTTGCGAAGGACGTGTCCGAGTTTGAGACCCTTGCCGCGCTGCGCAAGGACATCAAGGCGCGCTTTACGAAGTCCCGCCAGGAAGAGGCTGACCGCGCGTTTGAAAACGAGGCAGTCGAGATCGCGGGCAAGAACATGACCTGCGACATCCCGAACTGCATGATCGAGGATCAGCTCGACAAGCACATGGAGCAGTTTGCTTATCAGCTTCAGATGCAGGGCATGAAGATCGAGGACTACGCCAAGATGATGGGCGGCGACCTCAAGGCGATGCGCGAGTCCATGCGCCCGATGGCGGAGACCACCGTCCGCTCCAACATTCTCCTCAGCCAGATCGTGGACGAAGAAAAGCTGTCCGTGACCGATGAGGAGATCGAGGAAGAGCTCAAGAAGATGGCGGAGCAGTATCAGATGGAGCTGGACAAGGTCAAGGAGCTTGTGAAGAAGGAATCCGTGGAAGCGGACCTCGCCGCGAAGAAGGCGGTCAAGCTGATCGTTGACAACGCCGTTGCCGTTGAAAAGAAGGAAGAGAAGAAGCCCGCTGCCAAGCGTACCACCAAGAAGGCTGCCGAAAAGGCGGAAGGTGAGGACGAAGCGGCGGAAAAGAAGCCCGCGAAGCGCACCTCTAAGAAGGCTGCGGAAAAGGCAGAGGAGAAGACGGAGGAATAATGGTCCTGCCGGATGGTTAGAATGTTTCATCCGAAGAAAGGAGATCCGTTTATGAGTTTAGTACCGTATGTTGTTGAGCAGACCAGCCGGGGAGAGCGGTCGTATGATATTTTTTCCCGCCTGCTCAATGACCGCATCATCATGCTCTCGGAGGAGGTCAACTCCACCACAGCCAGCCTGGTCGTCGCCCAGATGCTCTATCTGGAGGCGCAGGATCCTGATAAGGACATCCAGTTCTACATCAACAGCCCCGGCGGCAGCGTCACCGACGGCATGGCGATCTATGATACCATGCAGTATATCAAGTGCGACGTTTCCACCATCTGCATCGGCATGGCGGCGTCCATGGGCGCGTTTTTGCTGTCGTCCGGCGCAAAGGGCAAGCGCATCGCGCTGCCGAACGCCGAGATCATGATCCACCAGCCGCTCGGCGGCACGCAGGGTCAGACCACGGATATGCAGATCCATGTGGAGCGGATGCTGAAGATCAAGCAGCACCTCAATGAGATCCTTGCACGCAACACCGGCAAGCCCATCGAGGCGATCCGGCAGGATACCGAGCGCGATAATTTCATGACCGCCGAACAGGCAAAGGAATACGGTCTGGTCGATAAGGTCATCTATACCCGTTAACACAGCACGAAAGGAGACGGCGGTATGGCAAAGGACAGCATCCGCTGCTCATTCTGCGGCAAGCGTCAGGAGCAGGTCAACCGCATCATCGCAGGTCCAAACGTCTATATCTGCGACGAGTGCGTGCAGCTCTGTTCGAGCATTCTGCGCGACGAGATGCACCCCAACGCGACCTCTGAGCTGGAGCTCCCCGATACGCTCCCGGCCCCGCAGGAGATCCGAACCTATATGGACCGCTACATCATCGGGCAGGACGCGGCAAAGATCGCCCTGTCCGTCGCGGTCTACAATCACTATAAACGTATTTACTTTGAGAACAAGTCGGACGTGGAGCTGCAAAAGAGCAACATCCTCCTCATCGGTCCGACGGGCTCCGGCAAAACGCTCTTTGCCCAGACGCTTGCCAAGATCCTGAACGTTCCGTTTGCCATCGCCGACGCCACCACGCTCACCGAGGCAGGCTACGTCGGCGAGGATGTGGAAAACATCCTGCTGCGGCTGCTTCAGGCGGCGGATTTTGACGTGGAGCTGGCGCAGCGCGGTATCATCTACATCGACGAGATGGATAAGATCGCCCGCAAGTCCGAAAATACATCCATCACCCGCGATGTTTCCGGCGAGGGCGTGCAGCAGGCACTGCTGAAAATTCTTGAGGGCACGGTCGCAAACGTCCCGCCGCAGGGCGGGCGCAAGCACCCGCAGCAGGAGTTCATCCAGATCGACACCACGAATATCCTCTTCATCTGCGGCGGCGCGTTCGACGGTCTGGATAAGATCATCGGCAGACGCACCGAGCAGTCGGCCATCGGCTTTGACGCGCCGGTCGCCAGCAAGAAGGGACAGGATGTCGGGCAGCTTTTCCAGCTCGTGCAGCCGCACGATCTGCTGAAATTCGGCATCATCCCGGAGTTGGTCGGTCGTCTGCCGGTCATCACCTCGCTCAACAGCCTCACCAAAGAGGATCTTGTGCGCATCCTGACCGAGCCGAAGAACGCTCTGTGCAAGCAGTACACCAAGCTCCTGGAGTACGACGGCGTGAAGCTCAGCTTTGAGACCGCCGCGCTCGACGCCATCGCGCAGCAGGCGCTGGACCGCCAGATCGGCGCGCGCGGACTGCGCGCCATCATGGAGCGCGTCATGCAGAAGATCATGTACGATATTCCGTCCGATCCGTCGATCCAGAGCGTGCAGATCACCGCGGCGAGCGTCCGCGGCGAGGCAGAGCCCGTCATCACGCGCGACCCGGCAAAGCTGCGCGCGCCCATCCGCAACGCGGGCGTGACGCTGTAAACCAGTCTCAAAAGTAATAAGCAGCCGTGTATTTTTCACCGTTGCTTATTACTTTTGTCATATTTACCTGTTATACTAGCAGAAAATCCCGAATCTCCTTGAAGGGAGTGTTATAAAATGTACGATTTTGAACGTCCGTCCGTGCTGCCGGTGCTGGCGCTGCGGGGGCTGTGCGTGTTCCCGAATATGCTGACGCATTTTGACGTGGGACGCAAAAAGTCCGCCCGTGCGGTGGAGGAAGCCATGCGCGAGGATCAGCGCATCTTCCTCGTTGCGCAGAAGGACGCGCAGAAGGACGACCCCGCGCGCAGCGATCTCTATGAGGTCGGCACGGTGGCAGTCATCCGGCAGGTGCTGCGTCTGCCGGGCAGCAATATGCGCATTCTGGTCGAGGGTGTCACGCGCGCTCGGCTTTTGGATGTGGTGCACACAGAGCCGTATCTGTTTGCGCGCGTCATCGCGCTGCCGGAGCAGCCTGCGAACGAAAACCTGCCCAAAACGCAGGCGCTCATGCGCCAGACGCTCGCACAGCTCGATCAGTTCGTCGATCTGGCGGCGAAAAACCTCTCGGACGCCATGCCTGACCTGTATGAAAACACGCGACCGGGCTATCTTGCCGATTTTGTCGGGCAGAACGCCTCGTTTTCCTATCAGGAAAAGCAGAAGCTGCTCGAGCAGCTCCATCCCGTACGCCGTCTGGAGCAGGCGTCGGTGTATCTTGCCAAAGAGCTGGATATTTTGAATCTTGAAAACGAAATTTCCGAAAAGGTGCAGCAGCGTGTGGATAAAAACCAGCGCGAGTATTACCTGCGCGAGCAGCTCCACGCCATCCACGAGGAGCTGGGCGACGGGGATGCGGACGAGACCGGCGATGATTACAGCCGCCGCATTCGCGCGCTGAAGCTGCCGGAAGAAACGGAGGAAAAGCTGCTGGGCGAATGCCGCAGGCTCTCAAAGCAGCCGTCCACCTCGCCGGAGGCGGCACTGCTGCGCAATTATCTCGATTTTGTGCTGGAGCTGCCGTGGAACAAGCGCACGCAGGAGCGGCTGAATGTTCGCGCCGCCGCGCGCATTCTCGACGCCGACCATTTTGGGCTGGATAAGGTCAAGCAGCGCATTCTCGAAACGCTTGCTGTGCGCCAGCTCGCGCCGGAGCTGCCGGGGCAAATTTTGTGCCTCGTCGGACCTCCGGGCGTCGGCAAAACGTCCATTGCACTGAGCATCGCCCGCGCGCTGCGGCGCAATTACGCCCGCATTTCGCTCGGCGGCGTGCACGATGAGGCGGAAATTCGCGGTCACCGCAAGACGTATATCGGCGCAATGCCCGGTCGTATCCTGTCCGGCATCGCGCAGGCAAAGTCTAAAAACGCACTGCTCGTGCTCGACGAGATCGACAAGCTCGGCGGCGACTATCGCGGCGACCCCGCATCCGCGCTGCTGGAGGTGCTGGACGCGGAGCAGAACGCCACGTTCCGCGACCACTATCTCGAAGTGCCGTTTGATCTGCACGAGTGTATGTTCATCGCCACCGCCAACACGCTGGACACCGTCCCGCGCGCGCTCCTTGACCGCATGGAGGTCATCGAGCTCGGCTCGTATACAGACGAAGAAAAGCTGCAGATCGCCAAGCGCCACCTGCTGCCCAAGCAGCTTGCGCGCCACGGCATTCCGAAGGGCGTGGTGCACCTGTCGGATGACGCCATCCGCGAGATCATCACCTGCTATACCCGCGAATCCGGCGTGCGCAATCTGGAGCGCGAGCTGGCGGCGGTCTGCCGCAAGTGCGCCATGCGCCTCGTGGAGGATAACGCGCCCAAGCGCATCCGCATAAACGGTGCAAATCTCGATCAGCTTCTCGGTCCGCGCAAATTCCTGCCGGACGAGCTGCCCGCGGGCGACACCGTCGGACTTGTCACCGGGCTTGCCTGGACAGCGGTCGGCGGCGAGACGCTGGAGGTCGAGGTCAACGTGGTGGACGGCACGGGAAAGCTCGAGCTGACCGGCAACCTCGGCGACGTGATGAAGGAGTCCGTCTACGCCGCCATGAGCTATATCCGTTCGCGCACGGCGCAGTATCACCTCGCGCCCGACTTTTATAAGACGAAGGACATCCACGTCCATTTCCCGGAGGGCGCGATCCCCAAGGATGGTCCGTCCGCCGGTATCACGGTCTGCACGGCGATCGTCTCCGCGCTCACCGGCGCGCCCGTGCGGCGCGATGTCGCCATGACGGGCGAAATTTCGATTCGCGGCAGAGTGCTGCCCATCGGCGGGTTGCGCGAAAAGACGATGGCGGCGCTGCGCCACGGCGTGCATACCGTCATCATCCCGGCAGCGAACGAAAAGGATCTCGCGGAGATCGACCCCACCGTGCGGCAGGCGCTCAACTTTATCCCTGTGCGCCATGTGGACACGGTGATCGAAACGGCGCTGGATCTGTCGGTCCTGCCCGCGGCGCAGCCGGAGGACAAGCCGGAAGCGCCCGCGTTCATCCCGCCGAAAAAACCGTCCCGCCAGAAGCCGGGCATCCGCCAGTGAGGGCGCGTGTATGAATCTGCACAACGCGGAATTTATCCGCTCCTGCGTCTCTGTCGCGGAGTGTCCCAAGGACGCTCTGCCGCAGATCGCCTTTGCGGGCAAGTCCAACGTCGGCAAATCCTCGGTCATCAACTGCCTGCTGCGGCGCAAAAATTTCGCCCGCGTGGGTGAGTCGCCCGGAAAAACGACGCATATCAACTTTTTCTGCATCGACAAGGCGCTTTATCTCGTCGATCTGCCGGGCTACGGCTACGCCAAAGTGCCCCTGCGTGAAAAAGAGCGCTGGGCAAAGCTGATGGAAAAGTATTTTGCCGCTGACGACACGCTCACGCGCGGCGTGCTGCTCGTGGATGCGCGGCATAAGCCCACGGAAAACGATGTGGTGATGGCAAACTGGTTTCTTGGCAGCGGCAAGCCCTTCGTCGTGGTGGCAAACAAGATGGACAAGCTGAAAAAAAGCGAAATAGAGCCCAATCTTGCCTGCATCCGCCAGACACTGGGGCTGCCCGATACCGTGGAGCTTATCCCGTTTTCGGCGCAGAACGGCACAGGGCGCGACGCGCTGCTTGGGTTTATTACGCAAGACGCATAAACGAAATAGGGGAGCGGTGCGCCGCTCCCTTTTTCTACGTTGCCAAGCCGGATATTTTGTGCTAAAATAAACAAAGCGTCAGCTGACAAGAGCACACACGCTTGCGGGCGCGGCTGGAACGCCGCCTGCGGCGTTATCGTCCTTGACTTGCGGCAGCAAGCCTGCGTCCTCTGCCTTGCAGGCAGCGCCCCAGCCGTGCCGGCAAGTCCTTCGGAGTTTTTCGCGGAGGATAAACGGCGGCTGGCAAGGCAGCCGAGGCAGGCGGGCTGACGCCCGCCAACGAGAATAACGCAGCCAGACGGTGTTTTGCCCCGCGAAAAACCGCGTGTGCCCTTGTCAACTGACGCAAATGCTCAAAGAGGGAACAACGCTTGGATAAATTCATCACCTGGGTGCAGCAGCTTGATTTTGACTCCGTCATCCAGACGGCGCTGATCGTCTGCGCCTCGCTTTTGTGCATCACGTTTCATGAGACGTGCCACGGCTACGCCGCGTATCTGCTCGGCGACCCCACTGCGAAGCGCGCGGGGCGGCTGACGCTCAACCCGCTGCGGCACATTGACCTCGTCGGTCTTGTGATGATGGCGGTCGTCCACTTCGGTTGGGCAAAGCCTGTGCCGGTGGATATGCGCAACTTCAAGAACCCGAAAGCCGGTATGGCGATCACGGCTCTTGCCGGTCCGCTTGCCAATGTGCTGCTGGCGTATATCGCGGTGGTGCTGTACATGGCACTTGCCGCCGTGTACTATGTGAAGGCGGCGGCGTGGCTTTCGTATGTGCTCACATTTTTATATTGTGTACAGCTTATCAGCGCGGGTCTGGCGGTGTTCAATGTTTTTCCCATCCCACCGCTCGACGGCTCGAAGGTGCTCTTTGCGCTGCTGCCCGCGCGCGCCTATGACAAGCTCATGCGCTACGAGCGCTACGGCATGGCGCTGCTGGCAATTTTGCTTCTGACCAACGTTCTGGACACTCCGCTGACGTTTTTACGCGAGGGGCTGCTGGATCTCTTGACGAAAGGCGGCAGTTGGGCGTTTACACTGACGCTCAAGTGCCTGATGTAGGATCATTTCATGGAACAACCGCGCTACCATCTGGAGGGCGTCGTCCACACGCGTGCTGAAACGCCGGAGGATTTTGACGGTCCGCTGGACGTCATCTTTCTGCTTTTGAGCAAGAACAAGATCGAAATTCAGGACGTCAGCATCTCCGCCATCCTGGAGCAGTATCTGGCGTATCTGGACGAAATGAAGCGCATGGACGTGGAGATCGCCAGCGAATTTACCGCCATGGCGTCGCACCTCATGCTCATCAAAACTAAAATGCTGCTTTCCGCCGCCGAACAGGAGGAGGCGATGAGCGAAATGGAGCTGCTCATCCAATCCCTCGAGCAGCGCCAGCGCAAGCAGGCGTACGAGGCGCTCGCGCCCGCGTTTTCGTGGATGTCGGAGCGCAACGGCGTGGGCGCGGGGCTGTTCTGCAAGCAGCCTGAGCCGTACTCGCGCGACAATACCTACCGCTACCGCCACGAGCCGCAGGACCTGCTCGACGCGTTTGCCGCCATGCAGGAGCGCAGCGGGCGGCTGCTGCCACCGCCGGTGTCGAATTTCGCGGGCATCGTCGGCTCTGAGCCGTACTCCGTCACGCAGAAGGCGGCGCAGCTCTTAAAGCGACTCATTTCGCACGGCGTATGCAAATTCCTGTCGCTGTTTCGCGGCAGCAAGAGCCGGTCGGAGATCGTAGCGACGTTTCTGGCTGTTCTTGAATTATGTAAACTTAAATCCATCGCGGTCGAGCAATCCGACGGCGGCGAGGTCGATGTGACCTACCTGCAAATGCCGGAGGAGACGGTCGCGCACGAATAGGAGGCGGCGGCGTGGAACAAACTGAATTGCAGCGGACGCTGATGGCGGTGCTCTTCGCCGCGGGCGAGCCGGTGAGCATCGCGCGCCTTGCCCAGTCGCTGGAGATCGATGCCGACGAGCTCGAGCGTGAGGCAAAGGCGCTTATGGACAGCCTTTCTTACAACCGCAGCGGCATCCGCATCGTCCGGCTGGAGGACGCGTACCAGATGTGCTCCGCCTCGGAGCAGGCGTCATTCGTCACCAAAACGCTCGAGACGCGCAAGCCGCCCAAGCTCTCGCAGTCGCAGCTCGAAACGCTGACGATCGTTGCGTACTATCAGCCCACTACCAAAGCCTACATTGAGCAGATCCGCGGTGTGGACAGCGCGTATTCTGTCAGCGCGCTGCTGACGAAAAAGCTCATCTGCGAGGACGGGCGATTGAATGTGCCCGGCCGCCCGATCTTATATCGCACCACGCCGGATTTTCTGCGCGTGTTCGGGCTTTCGTCGCTGGATGAGCTGCCGGAGGTCGAGCTGACCGATCTGCGCAGCCGCCAACAGCTTCAGCTTGACATGAGCGAAGCGCCCGCCGCGCAGGAGGGAGAGGCTGCCGAATGAGTTGGTGGATGATCGTACTGCTCGTGCTGGCGGTGCTTGACTTTATCGGCTGCATCCTGGTCGGTGTGGACGTGGGCTTTGACGGCGAGGTGCGGCTGGCGATCAAGATCGGTTTCATCCGCGTGCGCATTCTGCCGTCCAAACCGAAAAAGCCCAAAAAGCAGAAAAAGAAGCAGCCCGCCGCGAAAAAACCGGCACAAAAACCGGCAGCAGCGCCGAAAAAGCCGCTGTTCTCCGGCGACCCGAAGGAGCTGCGCGCACTGCTTCAGCTCGGCGTGCAGACGCTCGGCGACCTGCGGCGCAAGCTGCGCGTGGAGGTCCTCACGCTGTTTGTCCATTTTGGCGGCGACGACCCTGCGAAAAACGCCATCGCCTACGGGCGTGCGTGGGCGGTCATCGGCAGCATCACACCGCTGCTGGATCAGCTTTTTGTCATCCAAAAGCGCCGGATCGAGCCGCGCTTTGCCCCACAGGAGGATAAGCTGCGCGTGGAAGGGCGCATAGTACTCACGATCACCATCGGGCGCGCGCTTGCCCTCGGCATCCGCGCGGGACTCGGATTTTTGAGAATTGTATCCAATAAAAAGAAAGGCGATGCAGAACATGAACCACCCTCTGTCTGAAATGCTCGGCGATACCATGAGCAAGATCCGCGAAATGATTGACGTCAACACTGTTGTCGGCGCGCCTATCACTACGCCGGACGGTGTGACCATTATCCCCGTGACCAAGGTCTCCATCGGCTATGGCGGCGGCGGGAGCGATTTCGCAACCAAAAATTACCCCGCGGGACGCGACAATGCCTTTGGCGGCGGCGCGGGCGCGGGCGTGACCATCACGCCGGTGGCGTTTCTCGTCATCCGGGGCGAAAATGTGCGGATGCTGCCCATTGCAGAGCCCGCCTCTACGTCGGTAGACCGCCTCATCGAGCTGCTGCCGGATCTTCTCGACAAGGCGGATGATTTCCTTGCCTCCCGCAAGGCGGCAAAGCAGCAGGAAGCGTCTGCGGAATAATCCGCCCGCACCCGGCAAAAGCTACGCCGGGTGATGGATTTGAAACGAACGGTTTTACAAACGGCAGCGGCAGCCGCCGCTGCCGCGCTGCTTCTTTGCGGCGCTTGCCATGCCGCCGCGCCGGACGATTCTGCGCACAGCGCTGTGCTGGTGGACGCCGCAACGGGGCGCGTTTTGTACGAGAAAAACGCTGACGCGCGCAGCCTGATCGCCAGCACGACCAAGATCATGACCGCGCTGATTATCTGTGAACAGTGCGACCTTCAGGACATCGTCACCGTCCCGGCGGAGGCGGTCGGGGTCGAAGGCTCGTCTCTGGCGCTGACCGCCGGGGAGAAGCTCACGGTCGAGGCGCTGCTGTATGGCATGATGCTGCGCTCCGGCAACGACGCCGCCGCAGCGCTCGCCATTTATTCAGCGGGCAGCATCCCGGCATTTGCCGAGAAGATGAACCGCCGCGCGGCGGAGCTTGGTCTGCGCGGGACGCATTTTGAAAACCCGCATGGGCTGGATGCGGACACACACTATTCAACTGCCCGCGACCTTGCGCGCCTTGCGTGCGCGGCGCTGAAAAATGCGGATCTTCGCCGCATCGTCGGCACAAAAACCATTACGATCGGCGGGCGTGCGCTGACGAACCATAATAAATTACTCTGGCGCTATCCCGGCGCGACGGGTGTTAAGACCGGCTACACGAAAAAAGCCGGGCGCGTGCTCGTCAGCAGCGCGCAGCGGGACGGCTGGGAGGTCATTTGCGTCACCATCGGCGACCCGGACGACTGGCGCGACCACACGGCGCTGCTCGATTTTGCGTTTGCAGCGTACACGCCGTGCCCGCTGCTGCGGGCTGGAGAGCGTCTTACGCGCGTGCCGGTGTTCGGCGGCGCGCAGGAATATGTCTGGCTGTGCACCGCGTCGCCCGTCACGCTGCCGCTTTCGGCAGGGGAGCGCGCGCAGGTGCGTGTGTTCGCACCGCAGTATGCGTTTGCACCCGTCCTGCCGGGCTTTGCCGGTCACGCTGACGTGCTGGTAGACGGTACGGTTTTGTGCTCCGTCCCACTCTATTTTGAAGCCCCGGTCGCGCAGCAAACGCGCCGCCGGTAAATGGAAAGGAAGCCCCATGGAAGAACGTTTGCAAAAGCTCCTCTCGCGCAGCGGCGCGGCGTCGCGCCGGAAGGCGGAGGAGCTGATCCTCGCCGGGCGCGTGCGCGTCAACGGCAACACCGCGCACCTGGGCGACAGTGCCGACGCTGCCGAGGACGTGATCGAGCTGGACGGCAAGCGCCTGCGTTTTTCGCAGCCGCGATTAGTCCTCATGCTCAACAAGCCGCGCGGCTATGTCACCACGCTTTCCGACGAAAAGGGGCGCAGGACCGTGGCAGAGCTGGTGCAGGACTGCGGCGCGCGCGTCTATCCCGTCGGGCGGCTCGACTTCAATTCTGAGGGGCTGCTGCTGATGACGAATGACGGCGCGCTGGCAAACCGGCTCATGCACCCGCGCGCGGGCTTTACAAAAACATATCTTGTCTGGGTGACGGGCTACCGCGACGGCGTGGATGCTGCTCTGCGCGAGCCGATCGAAATTGACGGACGCGCGACCGCGCCTGCGCAGGTGCGCCTTGTACGGCGGCAGGAGGATCGGGCACTTTTGGAATTCGTGATCTGCGAGGGGCGCAACCGCCAAATTCGCAGACTCTGCGAGCGCGACGAAGTGCGCGTGACGCGCCTGCTGCGCGTGGCGGAGGGGAGCTTGAAGCTCGGTCAGCTCGCCCCGGGCGCGTGGCGGAAGCTGACGGACGAAGAACTCGAATCTCTTACAAAATAAACGACAATCGTTCGCGGAAATTTTGCAGTTTTGCTTGCAAAATTTCCGCGAAACCTGTATCATAAACAGGATTTGAAATTTAGGAGGTATCGTGCGTGTCGGACGATATTCTTTCCCTTTTGCAGGAGCGCTTCCGCACCTTTTCCAAGGGACAGAAGCTCATCGCCAACTATATTATGGATTCCTACGACAAAGCGGCGTTTATGACCGCCAGTCGTCTGGGCAAGACCGTGGGCGTTTCGGAATCGACGGTCGTGCGCTTTGCCGTGGAGCTGGGCTTTGACGGCTACCCGAGTATGCAGAAAACGCTTCAGGCGCTCGTGCGCACCAAGCTCACCAGCGTGCAGCGCATTGAGGTCTCCAACAGCCGCATTGCGGGCGATGTGGCGGGTGCGGTCTTGCAGGCGGATATTGACGCGCTGCGCCGCACGGGGGAGCTGCTGGACCGCGAGCAGCTTGAAAAGTGTGTGGACGCGATCCTGCACGCACGGCGTATTTATATTGTAGGCGTGCGCTCGTCCGCTGCCATCGCGTTTTTTTTGAATTTCCACCTGCGCAGCGCCTTTGATAATGTGCAGCTCATCACGTCTGCCTCTACCAGCGAGATGTTTGAACAGATGATCCATGTGACGCATGAGGACATTGTGCTCGGCATCAGCCTGCCGCGCTACTCGGTGCGCACGGTCAAGCTCCTGCAATACGCCCGCGCACGCGGCGCAACGACCGCCTCCATCACCGACAAGGTGGATGCGCCCGCCGGACGCGTGTCCGACTGCGTGCTGGTCGCCAAGAGCGACATGGTGTCGGTCGTGGACTCGCTCGTCGCGCCGATGAGCGTGGTCAACGCGCTGCTCGCCCTGATCAGCCGCCGGCAGGAGCAGATGCTCTCGCGGACGTATCAGGACATCGAGCGTCTGTGGGAGGAATACGATGTCAACGAATATGTTGAATGAGCTGATCGTCATCGGCGGCGGCGCGGCAGGGATGCTTGCCGCAGGAACGGCGGCGGAGCAGGGCGCACGCGTGGTGCTTCTCGAGCCGAACGACCGTCTGGGTAAAAAGCTCTATATCACCGGCAAGGGGCGCTGCAACGTCACGAACGACTGCCCGCCGGAGGATTTTTTCAAAAACGTCCCGCGCAATCCGCGCTTTTTGTACAGCAGCATTTATGCCTTTCCGCCGAGCAGCATGATGGAGCTGCTGGAGCGCCTCGGCTGTCCGCTCAAGACCGAGCGCGGCGCACGGGTGTTTCCGCAGTCCGACCGCTCCGCCAGCGTCATTGACGCGCTGCGCGCGTATCTTCGCGCGGGCGGCGTGCAGGTAAAGCGCTGCCGTGCGGAGGAAATTCTGACGGAAAACGGCGCGGTGACGGGCGTAAAGACCGATGCCGGAGACATCGCGGCGCGCGCGGTCATCCTCGCCGCCGGCGGCTGCTCCTATCCGCTCACCGGCTCGACCGGCGACGGCTACCGCATGGCGCAGGCGCTGGGGCACACCATCGTGCCGCCCACCGGCTCGCTCGTTCCGCTGGTCGAAAAGGGGCACGACT
The DNA here is from genome assembly GCA_022779365.1 of Clostridiales bacterium. Taxonomy (GTDB): domain Bacteria; phylum Bacillota; class Clostridia; order Oscillospirales; family Oscillospiraceae; genus CAG-170. The sequence continues at coordinate 5,160 of JALFSI010000001.1, read as the reverse complement.
GCGCGCAGATGCAGGGGCTTTCTCTGCGAAACATCGCCGTCCGGCTGGAAAATGGGCGCAAAAAGTCCGTGTTTACCGACTTCGGCGAGCTGTTATTTACGCATTTCGGCGTGTCAGGTCCTGTCGTCCTCAGCGCGAGCGCGCATATGAAGGACGGCGAGGCGTACACGCTGCACATCGACCTCAAGCCCGCGCTGGACGACCAGACGCTGGACGCGCGGCTGCTGCGGGAGTTTTCCGAAAATCCCAATCGCGATTTTGACAATGTTCTCGGCGTGCTGCTGCCGCGGCTGATGATCCCGGTCGTGATCCGCCGCAGCGGGATCGCACCCGATCAGAAGGTCAACGCCGTCACGCGTGAGCAGCGGCGGCAGCTATTGCATGTGCTCAAGGATTTTACCGTGGAGATCGCGTGCAAAGCGCCTGTGGAGGAGGCAATCGTCACCTCCGGCGGTGTAAAGGTCTCGGAGGTCGAGCCGGGCACGATGCGCTCCAAGCTCGTCACGGGGCTCTATTTTGCAGGCGAGATTCTGGATGTTGACGCCTACACGGGCGGCTTTAATTTGCAGATCGCATGGTCCACCGCGCGCGCGGCTGCGTTGGCGGCGGCGGAGGCACTTCGGGAGGATACACTATGAAAAAATCGAGATTCAGCGTTGCCATCGACGGTCCTGCCGGCGCGGGTAAAAGCACCATGGCGCGCCGTGTGGCGCAGGAGCTTGGCATTTTGTACGTCGATACCGGCGCGATCTACCGCACGGTCGGCTATCATATGTGGCTGTACGGCATCGGTCCGAAGGATGTGGACGGCGTGACGCGGCTGCTGGACGATGTGAATATCCAGATCGAGCACCAGCCGGACGGCGTGCAGCACATGATCCTGAACGGCAAGGACGTGACGGACGAGCTGCGCACGCCCGAAATGTCGCGTTACGCCTCCGGCGTTTCGTCGCTGCCGGTCGTGCGGGCGTTTCTGCTGGATATGCAGCGGCAGCTCGCGCGTGTGAACAGCGTGGTCATGGACGGGCGCGACATCGGAACGGTCGTTCTGCCGGACGCGGACGTGAAGATTTTCCTCACCGCCTCGGCGGAGCAGCGCGCGCAGCGGCGGTATCTGGAGCTGACACAGAAGGGCGAACAAACGACGCTCGCCAAGGTGCTGGAGGAAATGCAGAAGCGCGACAAGCAGGACTCCACCCGCGCCTGTGCGCCGCTCAAGCCCGCAAAGGACGCAGTGCTGCTCGACACGTCGGAGCTGGACGTGGAGCAGTCAGCACAGCGCATTCTTAAGATCATCCGGGAGAAGCTGGCGTAATGGCGCGTACCGTCATCGTCGCCGAAACGGCGGGGTTCTGCTTTGGCGTCAGCCGTGCGGTCGAGCTGGTCGAGGAAGCAGTCAAGGCGGGAGGACGCGTCGCCACGCTCGGTCCGATCATCCACAACCGCCATGTGGTTGCGCATTTTGAGGCGCTCGGCGTGCGCGAGCTGTCCGCCCCAGAACAGGCACAGGCAGGGGAGTGCGTCGTCATCCGCTCCCACGGCGTGTCGCGCGCGGAGTACGAGCGCTTACAGGCGACCGGCGCGCGCATCGTGGACGCGACGTGTCCGTTTGTAAAAAAAATCCACAAGATCATCTCCGAAGCCGCGCTGAACGGGCAGCAGCCCGTCATCATCGGCACGCGCACGCACCCCGAAGTGCTCGCCATCGCGGGCTGGTGTGAGGCCCCCGTGATCTTTGAGACCCCGGAGGAGCTGCAAGGCTGGCTCGACGCGGACGAAAATCGCAAGAACCAGCCGATGCGCATGGTCTGCCAGACGACCAGCACGCAGATTTTGTGGAAAACTTGCTGCGAAATCGCAAAAAAAGTGTGTACAAATTGCGAAATCTTTGATACAATATGCAAAGCTACGGAAATGCGTCAAAAAGAAGCGACCGTGCTCGCTCAGAGGAGCGACGCCATGGTCGTCGTGGGTGACGCCAGAAGCTCCAACACCGGGCGGCTTGCCATGATCTGCAAACAGCATTGCAGCAGTGTGTCGCTGGTCGATCATGCGGAGGAACTGGACCTGCATCTCTTCCAAAACGCGAATACTGTTGGCATCACCGCAGGTGCGTCCACACCGGCGTGGATAATTAAGGAGGTAAACAAAAAAATGAGCGAAGAAATCAAGGTTGAAACTGCAATGGAGGAGAATTTTGCCGAGCTTCTCGAGCAGTCCCTCAAAACTTTAAATAATGGAGATAAGGTCACGGGCACCGTCATGGCGATCGGCTCTACGGAGATCGAAGTCGATCTGGGCACGAAGCACACCGCTTACATCCCGATCGAAGACTTCTCGTCCGACCCCAACGCCAAGATCGAAGACCTGGTCAAGGTCGGCGACGAGGTCGAAGCTGTTGTCGTGCACGTCAACGACGGCGAAGGCGTCGTCCGCCTGTCCAAGAAGCGTCTGGAAGCCGGCAAGGCTTGGGAAGAGATCGAGAACGCGGTCGAATCCAAGGACGTGTTTGAAGGCGTTGTCACCGAAGAGAACAAGGGCGGCGTTGTCGTCAATGTCAAGGGCATCCGTGTGTTCGTGCCCGCCTCGCAGACCGGCGTTCCCAAGGGCGGCGATCTGGGCGAGCTGGTCAAGAAGACCGTCCAGCTCCGCCTGACCGAGGTCAACCGCGCGCGTCACCGTGTGGTCGGCTCGATCCGTGCCGTCGCCTCTGAGCAGCGCAAGGCAGCTCAGGAGAAGATCTGGAGCGAGATCGAGGTCGGCAAGCACTATCATGGCGTTGTCAAGTCCCTCACGTCCTACGGCGCGTTCGTGGACATCGGCGGCGTTGACGGTATGGTCCATGTTTCCGAGCTGTCCTGGAACCGCATCAAGAATCCGTCCGAGGTCGTCAAGGTCGGTGACGAGGTCGATGTGTTCGTTCTGGCGTTTGACCCGGAAAAGAAGAAGATCTCTCTCGGCTACAAGACCGAGGACACCAACCCGTGGAAGATCTTCACCACCAACTATCACGTTGGCGACGTTGTGAAGGTCAAGGTCGTCAAGCTCATGACCTTCGGCGCGTTTGCCGAGATCATCCCCGGCGTTGACGGTCTGATCCACATCTCCCAGATCGCTGACCGCCGCATCGGCAAGCCCGAAGACGTGCTGTCCGAGGGTCAGGAAGTCGAAGCGAAGATCATCGACATCGATGAGGAGCACAAGCGTATCTCCCTGTCCATTCGCGCCCTGCTCGCTCCGTCCGCGGACGAAGAGCCGGTCGAGGAAGACGCCGAATAATCGCTATTTTCAAGGAGGCAGCCGCAGGCTGCCTCCTTTCTTTATTTTAGCGCGACGGCGGATGACTTACTAAATCGCAAGATTGTCCGCAACATTGTCTCGTTGAAAATTGGCAGGTTTAGTGGTTTTGTTTTGGATAGTTTACACAAAATTCGGTTTGAAAAGCAGAAGGCTACTGAAAATTCTTGACAATCGGGCAAACTGCGCTTAAACTGAACGCATAGGTTAGCTTTACTGCTTTAGTGATTCTGCCGGTCAGGGAAGCTCAAAAAACTTCTCTGTTGTGCAGTCTGCACGATTGCGTTTTCCTGCATCCTTGTCACTTGTGTTCGCAAAACAGTGCACAGCGGAACGTCCCGCTGTCCTTTGACGTTGTCAAAGAACGATAAACTTCTGAAAGTTCAGAGGTCAGGGCGGGGACAGCAAGAAAACGTTACGCGCAGCGCTGCGCAGACGTCCGGCAGGCAGCTTGGCAGAAAAGCACGCCATCAAAAAATCAGGAGGAACGAACAATGAAAAAAGTCATCGCGATCGCGCTTGCACTCGTCATGCTGCTCGGGCTGTGCGCCTGTGCTGCCTCCGGCGACAAGAAAACCAACGATGAACCCGCCGCCTCTGCTGATGCCAAGAAGACCATCGGCATCCTGATGCCCACCAAGGAGCAGACCATCTGGTCGATCCAGGGCGAACGTTTGACCGCTGCTTTTGAGAATGCGGGCTATGCCACACAGATCGAATACGCCGAGGACGATTCCGCGAAGCAGGCAATGCAGATCGAAAACATGATCACCAAGGGCGTGAACGCGCTGGTCATCGTTGCCGTTGACTGCGCCGCTCTGACCGACGCCTGCGAAAAGGCAAAGGACGCCGGCATCTATGTTATCGCAGAAGACCGCCTGATCACCAACACGGAAGCCGTCGATTACTACATCACCTTCGACCTCACCCGTATGGGCGAGCTGCAGGGTCAGTACATCGTCGATACGCTGGACCTCGAGAACCAGGACGGTCCGTTCACCCTTGAGATCTTCTCCGGCTCGCAGGATGACACCAACGCTACCTTCTTCTATGAGGGCGCTATGAACAAGCTGCAGCCCTACATTGATAACGGTAAGCTCGTTGTCAAGTCCGGTCAGACCAGCTACACGCAGACCGCAATTCAGTCCTGGGACTCCTCCAAGGCGCAGTCCCGTATGGATAACCTGCTGTCCGGCTATTATGCAGACGAGCATCTGGACGCTGTTCTGGTCGCTGCCGACTGCCTCGCACTTGGCGTCATCTCTTCGCTGGAGACCATGGGCTACGGCACGTCCGACAACCCCTATCCCATCATCACCGGGCAGGACGCCGAGCTTGCAGCTGTGAAGAACATCAAGGCCGGCAAGCAGTCCATGACGGCGTTCCTGGATGCCAACGCTCTGTGTGAGATCATTGTTCCCATCGTCAATGACGTGTTCGCCGGCAAGGAGCCCGCTTCCACCACCACCTACAACAACGGCGTGAAGGATGTTCCCGCCAGCACCTATGATCCGTACCTGATCGACAAGGACAATGTCCAGTACCTTGTGGATGTCGGCTTCTACACCGACGCTGAAGTGAACGGCTAACGTATTGATCGTGACCGCCGGGTTTTCCGGCGGTCACACTATAAACAGCCGCGCACGCGGCAGAGCAACGACCCCGATGCGCAGCACTCTGCGCGTCTTTTGAGGAGATGAGCAAATGCAAGATAATATCCTGGAGATGCGAGGCATCACCAAAGAATTTCCGGGTGTAAAGGCGCTGGATAACGTGACGTTTCAGGTAAAGCGGGGCGAGATCAAGGCGCTGGTGGGCGAGAACGGCGCGGGCAAATCCACGCTGATGAACGTCCTGTCCGGC
>JALFSI010000054.1:0-9088 GCA_022779365.1 Clostridiales bacterium | reverse complement strand
CCGCTGCCCCCTTTCATCAGTTCACTTCTTGCCACATCAAATTCTGTTCCGCAGGTGATGCACTGCATCCGGACATATTGCCTTGCCAGTTTATTCTGTTTCAGGCGAATCACCAAAGCAATGCTCCAAAAAATGATGCCGACGATTGTGATGAACACCGAGATCATATAGCCGCCGAATGCAACGATCAGCCACAGTACAAACCAGATACCAAACTCCACCTTTGGATAGGGAATACAGCGCACATTATGGCTGCCGCAGTTTGGGCAGGTCACATCATCGCCGGAGCGCACAGTGTTTTCCTGTCGTGTTTCTTCTGCCATAAAATCGTCCTCCTGTTTTTGAGGACAGTATAGCAAACCGCCGCGACAACAGGGTGGTGGTGCAAAAATTATTTCAATGCCTTATAGATTGCTGCAATTGTGGAATCTTCTGTAACATTGGAGGTATCTCCGATGGCATACGACTTGAAGCCATTGCGTTTAATCATTTCTTGAACTTCATTTTTCTGCTTTATTGCACTCCGATTGAACTCAACCAGCAAAAGACCGAGCAGTGGGGGAAACTCTGGCGAAACGTGCGGAAGATTTCCTTCGGATAAGGTATTATAATAGTCGATGGTATTGTTGTACTGACTGGTTATTTGCTGTGCCTCAGTTTCTAAGCGCCTTTTGTATCTCGTGAGCTGGCTGATCACCTCTGCTGAGTTTGCTCCTTTGGGATACAATCGTGAATCTGACAGACGCTTTACTTCCACAAACATCAAGCGCCTATCTTTCCTGTGGTAAAAGACCAAATCAATCCTGTCTGTTTTTTCACCTGTGGATGAAAACGCTGCTTCAATATCCAGCAGCACAATTTCATGCGCGGTCTGCTTATTCAGCGGAGAGAAACGGTAGAATCGTGAAGCTTGCAAGCTTTCGGGCGAGCTTTCTTTTTCAAGATTATCAAGAATCTCTTTGATTACGCTTTCAAAAGAGATTTCTTTACTGCCGATATTTTCACGCCACTGTCCAATCGTATACGGTTCTTTCTTCTGATGACTGGAAAGTGTGCGTGAACGAGTGATTGGAAGATAGTGATTATAGACCATGGTTTCATACCCATGGGACCCAGACAAATTGCAAAGCTGATTTCCGTTGTAATAAATCGTCGCTTCATCATTACGAAACGCAAGAAAAGCGCGACCGGTCTGAATCAATTCACGATTGATTCCTTGCAAAAAGCCATCTGTGGTAAGCTGCTTTTGCAGTGCTTCCATATCACCGATTTTGCGAGTAAAATTCGACATAGACTCACTCCCTTAATCTTTTTCCCTTTATTATACGATTGAGTTTTCCAAAATTCAACGTACAAATCCTATTATTTCCGCTTTTCCCACACAATGTCATACCCCAGCGTGTCCGCCAACTCTACCGCCTCGCCATAGCGGAGCGAACCGCGCTTGAGCTTACCGGAGAGGTTGGGGACGCTGCGGCTCCAACCGTATTCGTTGGAGGGGTAGTCCACCACCTCGGTCATGGTCATGCCGGTGCGGACAATGTAGGACTTGATCTCGTTGCGATAGGTTTCAGATTTTCTCATATTCAAGCTTTCCTCCTGTTTTTTCGATGCGCCCTATGGTAAAATGGGTTTGTTAAATCGTGACACCCGTTCGCCATAGGGCGCTGGTTTTTGATGCACGGCTTTCGGCTGGAAATACTGCCGATGATGCGTTGGTCACAGGCGACACCTTCCGCTTTTGCCGTTTGATGTGTCTTTGCGTGAAACGGCGAAATATCATGTTGAACGACAAGCGTCATTCACTGCTGAATAGCGCTCTATTCCGTGCAGATAACCGCACAGAGCAGAAAACTATTTCGCCGTTTTCACTTGCTTTGATTTTGACTTTCGATTTTGCCGCTCTTTCCGAACGTCGTTCCTGCCCGGAGGATCGCTCCCGGCGTTTCGTTCTCCTTGGTGCGCTGGATGCGGCACTTCGCCAGAGAACATATCCCGTTCGGACGGTCATGCAATTTTCAAGGTTCAGGTGCGATTGCAAGACCATTTTAGCGAAAAATATAGCCCTCTCCCGTATATCCAAGAGGTCGGAAAACGCGCCGGAAAACGCAGATTTCCACGCTTATGGACAAGACCGGAAAGGGCAGAAAATTGAAGGGAGGACACCGCTATGCAGCCAAAACTCACCATTCAGGAACGGCTGAAAGACCTGCGCGTAGAGCACAGTCTGACACTGGAACATCTTTCTGCGGAAACAGGTATTTCAAAGTCTGCGCTGGGAAAATACGAAGCCGATGATTTTAAGGACATCAGCCCGTTCAGCATGGTGGAGCTGGCAAAGTTCTACGGCGTGTCCACCGATTACCTGCTGGGGCTGACAGAACAAAAAAATCACCCAAACGCAGAGCTGGGCGCTCTGCATTTGGGTGATGATGCAATCGAAGTATTGAAAACAGGCAAGTTCAACCATCGGCTGCTGTCGGAGCTGATCTGCCACAAGGATTTCCAGCGTTTCATGCTGGACGCCGAGATTTACGTTGACCGGATCGCAGATATGCGCGTCAACAATATGAACGCCGTGCTGGAAGCAGTCCGGCAGATGGGATTGATGAAAAACGGCGGCGAGGAAAATGATCTGCACCTGCGGACGCTGGAAGTCGCGCAGATCAGAGAGGATGAGTATTTCGGAAGCTTGATTGCAGATGATCTGAAAGGTATCCTCCGTGACATTCGAGAGCAGCATCCGACACTATGACTGCGGATGAAAGCTCCCTCGTAGCAACCGTACAGGGGCAGTTGCAGGATGCGATGAACTTCGAGGGTAGTTCTGAGGAAAAGAAAATCCGAGCGTATCTTGCAACCATCGGACTTGATTACGATGCGCTCACGAAGGAAGAGTTTGTTTCAATCATTAGCGGACTTAAAAAGTCCAAGTACCTGAAAAGCCCCAGCAACCAGCGAGGGAAAGCAAAACCACAGTTGCAGCACGGGAAAGGCAAAAAGAAACGCAAATAAGGAAAAAATCGGCACCTGCTTTTTAAGGCAGGCGCCGATTTCTGTTACCCTATAATGCGCTTGAATTTTTGGCGTAAGTGGCGTAAGTTTGGCGTAAATCCGCTTTTCTGCATTCAAAAAATCAAGCAATTTCAAGGCTTTGCGGTGTCTCTTAGTACATGCCGCCCATGCCGCCGCCCTGGGCTGCGGCTGCCATGGCAGCGTCCGCCTGAGGATCGGGCTTGTCAGCGACGAGGGACTCGGTCGTCAGCACGCACGCGGAGATGGACACCGCGTTTTCCAGTGCCGAGCGCGTGACCTTGGTCGGATCGACGATGCCGGACGGGACCATGTCGCAGTAGGTCTCGGTGTAGGCGTTGTAGCCGTAGCCGACCTTGCGGCTGGAGCGGATCTTGTCAAAGACGATCGAGCCGTCCACGCCCGCGTTCTCCGCGATCTGGCGGATCGGCGCCTGCAGCGCCTTGGCAATGATCTGCGCGCCGGTCTTTTCATCGCCGGACAGCTTTGCCGTCAGCTTTTCGACTGCCGGGATGGCATTGACATACGCCGTGCCGCCGCCGGCAACGATGCCCTCCTCCACGGCAGCGCGAGTCGCATTCAGGGCGTCCTCCACGCGGAGCTTCTGCTCCTTCATGGCGACCTCGGTCTGCGCGCCGACCTTGATGACGGCGACGCCGCCGGCGAGCTTCGCCAGACGCTCCTGCAGCTTTTCCTTGTCGTAATCGGACGTGGTGACCGCCAGCGTGTTGCGGATCTCGGCAACGCGCGCCTTGATGGCGTTCGAATCGCCGCAGCCGTCCACGATCACGGTGTTGTCCTTGGAGACCTTGATCTGACGCGCACGACCGAGGTCAGCCATCTGCACGTCGGGCAGGTTCATGTTCAGCTCGCTGGAAATATATGTGCCGCCGGTGAGAACGGCAATATCCTTGAGCATCTCCTTGCGGCGGTCGCCAAAGCCGGGCGCCTTGACGCAGACGCAGTTGAAGCTGCCGCGCAGACGGTTGACCAGCAGCGTGGACAGCGCGTCGCCCTCGACGTCCTCGGCGATGATGACGAGCTTCTGACCGCCCTTGACGATCTGCTCCAGGATCGGCAGGATCTCCTGAATCGAGGAAACCTTGCGGTCGGTGATGAGGATATACGGATCATCGACGATGGCTTCCATCTTGTCGGTATCGGTGACCATGTAGGGAGAGATGTAGCCGCGGTCGAACTGCATACCCTCTACGACCTCCAGACCGGTCTCGGCGGTCTTGGACTCCTCGATGGTGATGACGCCGGAGGAGGTGACCTTCTCCATCGCCTCGGCGATCAGCTTGCCGACGGCTTCGTCGCCGGAGGAAACAGCGCCGACACGCGCGATGTCCTCGCTGCCCTTGACGCTCTCGGAGTTTGCCTTGATGGCTTCCACGGCGGTGGCGACAGCCTTTTCCATGCCCTTGCGCATGACCATGGGGTTCGCGCCGGCGGAAACGTTCTTGAGTCCTTCGCGGATGATCGCCTGCGCCAGAACGGTCGCGGTGGTCGTGCCGTCACCGGCGGCGTCATTCGTCTTGGTAGCGACCTCGCGGACGAGCTGCGCGCCCATGTTCTCGAACGCATCCTCCAGCTCCACGTCCTTGGCGATGGTCACGCCGTCATTGGTGATGAGCGGTGCGCCGAACTTTTTGCCGAGAACTACATTACGACCCTTCGGACCGAGGGTGACTTTTACGGTATTGGCAAGCTGGTCAATGCCGGACTGCAGCGCCTTGCGCGCTTCTTCGCCATAAATGATCTGTTTAGCCATGATTCAAAATCTCCTTTATTCCACGATTGCCAGGATGTCGGCGAGCTTGCAGATGGTGTAATCCTCGCCGTCGAGCTTGAGCTCCTGCCCGGAGAACTTGCCGGTCACGACCTTGTCGCCCTTCTTCACGGTCATGGGCACGTCCTTCGTGCCCGGACCTGCGGCGATGACCTCGGAGACCACGGACTTTTCCTTCGTCGCCGTGGACAGGATGATCCCGGACGCGGTCTTTTCTTCAGCCTCAAATCTCTTCAGCAGCACATTGTCTGCCAGCGGCTTCAGTTTCATAACAGTTACCTCCTCGTTATTGTGCGTGCGGCATGCGCCGCGAATTTACCATGCTTTTAGCACTCGCTTATCATGAGTGCTAACATGATATATAATACCCGCTTTGCTCAAAATGTCAAGAGGGTTTTTGGGGAATTTTATGTCGCAACTGTGAATTTTTCCGCGCTGAAGGTCAGCCCCTTCGGGTAGAAGAAGCGCAGCGCCTTCGGCACGACGGCGATCTCGGCGCGTTTAGTGTACAGCGCCTCGCCGTCCACGTTCACGACGGATTCCTTTTCGCAGAGAATTTCGGCGGAGCGGCAGCGGAAGTGGTGGATCTTGCCGCCGCACTCCTGCCAGCGCCCCTGCTGATACTTTTTAAGCAGGCTCGACACGTTCGCCAAGCTCAGCTTTTCCACCACCAGCACGTCCAGCAGCCCGTCGTCCGGCTCTGCCGTTGGTACGGGGTTGTAGCCGCCGCCGTACCAGCGCCCGTTGCACACGCACACGAGCGTCTGCTGCCCGCGCGCGACGGTCTTGCCGTCCAGCACCACGGTCATCGGCTGGCTCAGACCCTTCATCAGGTTCACCACCAGCGACATCGCATACGCGCCCGACCCGGATACCAGCGGCAGACGTTTATACTTCGCAATTTCCGTGCCCACGCGCGCGTCCAGCCCCATCGAGAGGATGTTCACCGAGTAGCGCCCGTTGCAGCGGATGAGATCGACGCGCGTCTCCTCACAGTCGAGCAGACGCTCCAGGTGATGGAACGGCTCGGTCTCGGAGAAAATTTTGATAAAATCGTTGCCCGATCCGCCCGGAAAATGCGTGATGGCGACGTTTTCAAACCCCGCCGCGCCGCACACGACCTCGTTGAGCGTGCCGTCGCCGCCGCAGGCGTAGATGCGCAGCTCTTCGCCCGTCTCGGCGGCGCGCCGCGCGATGACCTCGCAGTCGCCCGGCTCGGTGGACAGCGCGAGCTCGTATTCCAGATCATACTTGCGCAGCACGCGCTCGGCGGTCTGGGCGTATTCCTTTGTATGATCGTATTTTCCCGCCGCGGGATTGATGATGAACAGATGCTTCATGGCGCTGCCCCCTCAGTAGTACATATAAACATTACATTGCAGGCGACCGTTGTAGAGCTTTCTCTTTTTGACCGCCTGCCTGCCGTAATAGTGCTCAAATTCCGGCTCGGAGGAGATGATGTATTTTTTCCAGCCGTCGGAGAATTTCAGATGCCGCCCCAGCGCGCGGTAGAGCTGCTGCGCGCTGCGCTGCTCGAGCATCCGCTCGCCGTAGGGCGGGTTGCAGACGATCACGCCGCGGTCGCACGGCAGGCTCATTTTGGTCGCGTCCGCTTCGCGGAACTCGATGAGCTTTTCCACACCCGCCTTGCGCGCGTTGTCGCGTGCAATTGCCAGCGCTTCGGGGTCGATGTCCGTGCCGAGGATGCGGTAGTCGCCGCGGTATTCGCGGTCCATCGCCGCCGTGCGCTCCGTGCGCCAGACCTCCTGCGGCACGCACGCCCATTTTTCCGCCGCAAAGCTGCGCCGCAGCCCCGGCGCGCGGTTCAGCGCGATCATCGCCGCCTCGATGCAGATCGTGCCCGAGCCGCAGAACGGGTCCCAGAAGAAATCGCGCCCGCGATAGCGCGCGAGGTTCACCATCGCCGCCGCCATCGTCTCATGCAGCGGCGCGAGATTCGCCGTCTCGCGGTAGCCGCGCTTGTGCAGGCTAGCGCCCGTCGTGTCCAAAAACAGCTCGCACTCGTCCTTCAGGATCGAAAAGCGGAGCGGATACGCCGCGCCCGTCTCCGGCAGCCACGACATCCCGTATTTCTCGCCCAGCCGCGTCACCGCCGCTTTTTTTGCGATCGCCTGACAGTCCGGCACGGAGTGGAGCTGGCTCGACAGGCTGTACCCCTTGACGGGGAACGCCCCGTCCTTGGGGATAAAGCGCTCCAGCGGCGCGTTTTTGACAAGCTGGAACAGCTCCTCAAAGCTGCGCACCTGCCCCTTGGCAAGCAGGATCATCACCCGCTCCCCCATGCGGCAGCAGAGGTTCGCCCTTGCCATCGCAGCCAGATCGCCCGCAAAGAACACGCGCCGGTCCTCCACGCGCACATCCTCCGGCTCCAGCCGGCGCAGCTCATCGCCCACCAGCCCCTCCAGCCCAAACAGGCACGGCACGCAGAATGTCATTTTTTCCATCATCCGTATCTCCCATCATGCCGCCGCGCGTATCGTTTTCCGTGCGGCACAGTATTTCCAGTATACTATATCAAATGAACGACGAATCGGCAAACAAAATGTAAATTTTTGAGGGCAGCAAATAATTATTAAAGAAAAAATAAGATGACAGACCGTCAGGCGTCGTGCTATACTGAAAGCGTAAACTATCGCCTGAAAAAGGAGGGATCGCGGATGCCTGCAATGGCGATCGTCTGGATCATTGCGGCGGTCGTGTTTGCCGTCGCGGAAGCGGCAACGGTCAGTCTGGTGTCGGTCTGGTTCGTGGGCGGGGCGCTGCTGGCGCTCGGCGCGTCGTTTCTGGGCTGGGGCGTACCGGCGCAGCTTGCCGTGTTCGTGCTCACGTCCGGCGTGCTGCTGGCGGTTTTTCTGCCGCTTGCGAAAAAGACCACCAAAAAGCGCCGCGAGCGCACGAATGCCGACCGCCTGCTCGGGCGGCAGGTGCTCGTCACCGAAGCGGTGGACAACCTGCACGAGACCGGCGCGGTCAGGGTAAACGGCGTGGAATGGACCGCCAAAGCCCCGTCGGACGCCGTCATCCCCGTCGGCGCGCTCGTGACCATCGAACGCATTGAGGGCGCAAAGCTTTTTGTTGCGCCCGCAGAAGAAAAAGCCAAGCTGTGACCTGAAAGGAGAAAGCCCATGGAATGGATCATCCCCCTCGTCCTCGTTCTCATCGTTTTGCTCATCATCGTCCGCAATATCGTCGTCGTCCAGCAGTCGCGCGCCTACGTTGTGGAGCGCCTCGGCGCGTTCAGCAAGGTCTGGCAGGTCGGCATCCACTTCAAGGCCCCGTTCATTGAGCGCGTGGCAAAAAAGGTGAGCCTCAAGGAGCAGGTGCTCGATTACCCGCCCCAGCCCGTCATCACCAAGGACAACGTCACCATGCAGATCGACACCGTCGTGTATTTTCAGATCACCGACCCCAAGCTGTACGCCTACGGCGTGGAGCATCCGATGATGGCGATGGAGACCCTCACGGCGACGACGCTGCGCAACATCATCGGCGATCTGGAGCTTGACCAGACGCTCACCTCGCGCGACGTTATCAACACCCGGATGCGCGCGATTTTGGACGAAGCGACCGACCCGTGGGGCATCAAGGTCAATCGCGTGGAGCTCAAAAACATCCTGCCGCCGCAGGACATCCAGAACTCCATGGAAAAGCAGATGAAGGCGGAGCGCGACCGCCGGCAGGCGATCCTGCAGGCGGAGGGCGCGAAGCACAGCCAGATCCTCGTCGCCGAGGGCGAAAAGGAGGCGGCGATCCTGAAGGCGGACGCCGAAAAGCAGGCGGCGATCCTCCGCGCCGAGGCGGAAAAGGAATCCGCCATCCTGAAAGCAGACGGCGAGGCGCAGGCGATCCGCGCCGTGCAGCAGGCGCTGGCGGATTCGCTGGCGATGCTCAACGAAAAAGCACCGAACGATCAGGTCCTGCGCCTCAAGGCGCTCGAGGCGATGCAGAAGATCGCCGACGGTCAGGCGACCAAGATCATCATCCCCTCCGAGCTCCAAGGACTCGCCGGTCTGGCAAGCGGCATCGTGGAGAGTGCGAAGAAATAAGAATCTCCCCCGGCTTTCTGGTCGAAAGCCGGGGGAGATTTTGAAAATGGGACATTCTTATACTGATTCTTGATTAAAATATTGAATCAAGAATCCCGTGTGCTACGCACACTCGCATCGTGCGAATGCACGCTGCGCCGTCTCATGCAGAATCTGACGCGCCGTTGGCGCTATAAAAAGCTCTTCAAGCTTTTTA
>JALFSI010000040.1:0-185055 GCA_022779365.1 Clostridiales bacterium | reverse complement strand
AGGATACGGCGGTATCTATGGAGGTAGCGTCGTGTCCATTTTTATTTACACTAACCCACCGAATAATCTACGGTCAAAAAAAGCTATCACCCGCCGTCGGGGTATTCCGGCTACGAATATGAACTGTCAAATCACCTAAATACTGCATACATTTCCTTTGCGCCCGTCCGCGTCTTGCGGACGGGCGCATTTTGTGTTTTTCAAAACTTTTTTGAAAAACTTTTCTATTCCGTTTGGCAAATCTGCGGTGCGTCCGTGGAAGGCAGCCGAAAGGGGATAAATAACCCGCCCCCGGGACGAAAGGGGGTGAGAACATGGATTACCCTAATCGGTTGGAATGGCAGACAAGATGTGAGTTTAATGCGTACTGCAAACGCACGCTACGCAACGAACTGATTGACGCCTGCCGGGAAAGCAGAAGTCGGCAAAAGCACGAAGTCAACTTTTCAGACCTTGCCCCGCATGAGGAAAAGCAGCTTTATACCGTTGACAGATATTTTGTCAATGAGGACGAGGACGCTTTTTGTGCAGGCGGTTTGAAGATTACGGCGAAGCTGCTTGCCGAAGCAATGCGCTCCCTGCCGGAAGAAAAGCGGCAAGCCGTTTTACTGTACTACTTTTTCAGCATGACCGACACTGAAATCGCGGAGCTTATGAAAGTACCCCGCAGCACAGTACAGTATAGACGGTCAAGCTCTTTTGACCTGCTAAAACGATATTTGGAGGAACGCGCTGATGAATGGAACGAATTGTAATGACAATGAGCGCGGCTTGTTACCCTACCCGGTCATTCTAGCCGCGACAAAGGGCGACCCCGACGCCATGAAAATTGTGGTGCAGCATTACCAAAGCTACATAGCCCATCTGTCTATGAGAAAGCTCCGCGACGAAAGCGGCAACACCTATTACGGCATAGACGAGGACTTGCGGGAACGGCTGCAAGCAAAGCTCATGCGGGCTGTCCTATCCTTTAAGACAGAGAAATAAACGCAAAGTGTTCCTCCCCTTTCCTCTTTGCATATTTCTGTCTTTTGTACCTTGAAAAAGAAAGCGGCGCAAGATAACGGCGACGCAGCATAGGGCAAATCAGATACGTTCCTTTTGCGCCGAGCCATGCGGCGGGTGCGCCATGACCCTATTATAGCGGGATTTTCCCGCTTGATAGACGAGCGACCAACACCGACGCCGGAAAACAGGTATAGCAGCCTGTCGGCGACGACGCGCAAAATACATAATGATACTCCCTTATAGCCACAGTCCGAGCGTTAAAAGCGTCGCAGGCAATGGATAGGGCTGCGCGAGAACCGCGCAGGGGTGCAATTCCCGTGAGGTTGAGAAGCTAATCGACCGTCTGACGATAGCCCACTTTACTGATGTTTTTAATTGTTTCAACCATTGAAAGGGGAAATGTTCTTATGAATGAAGAAAAAATGAACGCCCCTTGTGCGATAGGCACTAAAGGAGCAGTTACAACTGGCAGCGAACAAAGAGTACCGATACATCTTAAACTGACATTGACCATAAAAGAAGCTGCCGAATATAGCAATATTGGAATTAACAAGATTGACACCATGCTAAAGCAACCTAATTGTCCATTTGTACTATATGTGGGGACAAGAAAATTAGTCAAACGTCGTGAATTTGAAGAATATATCCGGCGTGAGCTGACAATATGAATATCTAATCGACAATTCTTGTTATTGAGATTGAAAAAACAGAGTCTTTATGCTATAATATATGCTTGCATTGGACTCTCTTTTGAGATACGAAAGGAGTCCGATATATGGGAAAAAATCTTAAAGGTAAAGAGTGCGGCAAAGGCATTTACCAAAGAAAGGACGGTTTATTCTCCGCAAGATACTACGCAAAAGACGGCAAACGCAAAGAGAAATATTTTGAAACATTGCCGGAAGCGAAAAACTGGCTTGCTGACGCAAGATATGAGGAACGGCATAACCTTATCGTCACTTCTCCCGATATGACGGTAGACAAGTGGTTTACTTACTGGATTGAGAATATCGTTTGTGACCTTGCTCCGAATACCATAAGAAATTATAAAGAGCGTTACAAATGGAATATCCAACCCGTAATAGGTGCCATGTGCATAGC
This sequence comes from Clostridiales bacterium, assembly GCA_022779365.1. Taxonomy (GTDB): domain Bacteria; phylum Bacillota; class Clostridia; order Oscillospirales; family Oscillospiraceae; genus CAG-170. The sequence continues at coordinate 182,946 of JALFSI010000040.1, read as the reverse complement.
TGATGTAAAACCCATGCACTGTAAAGCTGTTCTGAACCGAATGGAAACTACCTACGCAGGCTCGACCATTCGACAGGCTTATATCACAATGGGAACCATGCTGAAATCAGCAGTTATGAATGATATTATCGCAAAGCACCCGATGAATGGTGTCCGCTACACAAAACCCGTTCGTGCGGTAGATGATATTAAATACTTAACCGTTGAGGAACAGGAGAAGTTCTTGGAAGCAGCGGAACGCTCTCATAATTACAGGCAGTACGCCTTGTTACTGGAAACAGGATTGAGAACGGCTGAATTGATTGGTCTGACTTGGGACGCTATTGATTGGAAAAAGCGGACATTGACAGTAAACAAAAGTTTAGAGTATCGACACAGCCAGGGATATTGGCGTGCGGGACCACCTAAGACGCAGAAAAGTTATCGTACCATTCCTCTCACAGATAAGGCATATTCCATTCTCAAAAGCTGCTATGATGAAAAAGACCAACGAAAACAGTCTGAAACATTGTCACAGGTTTTAGAGTATATCGACAGCAGGACAGGCGAAAATAAATGCCTTGTTATGCGAGATTTGGTTTTTGTCAACTGGAGAACAGGAGAACCCGCAAAAAACAGTTCCTATGACACACACTTATACAAATTGTGTGATGAAGCAGGTATTAAACGCTTTTGTATGCACGCCTTGCGACATACTTATGCTACACGCGCCATTGAGCGCGGCGTACAGCCTAAAGTGCTGCAACAGCTTTTAGGACACGCAAGTATTAAAACAACAATGGACAGATATGTTCATGTTACGGACGAATCACTGGTAAACGCCATACGCCAATTTCAACAGGCTACGCCGCCAGTTTCAAAAAAAGGGCGTAAAAAGGGCGTACAAGAAATTTAAGGAAAGGCGAAAAGCCTTATAAATCAAGGCTTTTCGGATAGGTATAAACAATTATGAAATTAGGCATTGTCGGACTTCCAAATGTCGGAAAGTCCACGCTGTTTAACGCCATCACCAACGCGGGCGTTGCCGCTGACAACTATGCGTTCTGCACCATTGACCCGAACGTGGGCGTGGTGAGCGTGCCGGACGCGCGGCTGGAGTGGCTGCGCGACCAGCATCAGCCGAAAAAATTCACCCCCGCCGTCATCGAATTTGTCGATATTGCGGGTCTTGTCAAGGGTGCGTCCAAGGGCGAGGGTCTGGGCAACAAGTTCCTCGCCAACATCCGCGGGTGCGACGCCATCGTGCACGTCGTGCGCTGCTTTGACGACGCGAACGTCACCCATGTGGAGGGCTCGACCGATCCGCTGCGCGACATTGACATCATCAACACCGAGCTCATCATGGCAGACCTTGAAATGATCGACCGCCGCATCGACAAGGCGCAGAAGATGGCAAAGGGCGGCGACAAGCGCTTTAACCACGAGGCGGAGGTTTTTTCCGCCCTGCGCGCGTATATGAACGACGGCAATCTCGCCCGCACCTGGGACGGGCTGGAGGCTGAGGCGGAGCTGGTAGCGTCGAGCGACCTGCTCACGCTCAAAAAGACGATCTACGCCGCGAACCTCTCGGAATCCGACGTCGGCGACCCGACCGGCAACCCCTATTTTGCGCAGGTCGCCAAGCTCGCCGAGAGCGAGGGCAGCGAGCTGCTGCCCATCTGCGCCAAGCTGGAAGCCGACATCGCCGAGCTGGACGACCCGGACGAAAAGGCGATGTTTATGGAAGAGCTTGGACTGAAAACATCCGGGCTCGACAACCTCATCCAGCGCAGCTACGCGCTGCTTGGGCTCATCTCGTTCCTCACCGCGGGCAGCGACGAATGCCGCGCCTGGACGATCAAAAAGGGCACAAAAGCCCCGCAGGCGGCGGGCAAGATCCACTCCGACTTTGAGCGCGGCTTCATCCGCGCGGAGGTCATCGCCTTTGACGATCTCAAAGCCTGCGGCACGCTGGCAAACGCCAAGGCAAAGGGTCTGCTGCGCAGCGAGGGCAAGGAATACGTCATGCACGACGGCGACGTGGTGAACTTCCTGTTCAACGTCTAATACTGATTCTTGATTAAAATATTTAATCAAGAATCCCGTGTGCTACGCACACTCGCATCGTGCGAATCCACGCTGCGCCGTCTCATGCAGAATCTGACGCGCCGTTGGCGCTATAAAAAGCTCTTCAAGCTTTTTAACAGATTCTAGTATAAAGGCTTCAAAACCCGACCTGTTTTACAGATCGGGTTTTGTTTTGCCTCTGTATATGCGTGCCGGCGCGCCGTGCCTGTCAAAAAGCTCCCGCCCTTTGGGCCGGGAGCTTTAGGTTTCCCACGGTTTATGGTCTTTTACAATATCGTACAGCCTCAAATAGCTCTCGTAGCGGCTTTTGCCGATCGCGCCCTGCTCCACGGCGGCGCGGATGGCGCAGCCGGGCTCTTTGCGGTGGGCACAGTCCGGGAACTGGCATTGCCCCAGATACGGCAAAAATTCCACAAACGTCTGCGCCAGCTCCTCCTTCGGGATAGCGTCCATGCGGTCGGTGTCGAACGACGAAAAGCCCGGCGTATCGGCTATATACGTCCCGCCCGGCAGGCTGAACAGCTCGATATGCCGCGTGGTGTGCCGTCCGCGCCCGAGCTTCTGCGACACCTCGCCCACCGGCAGCGCCAGCTCCGGCGCGAGCGCGTTCAGGATGCTGCTCTTACCGACGCCGGAATTGCCCGTAAACACGGCGAACTTTCCCGCGATCTGCGCGCGCAGGGCCTCGATGCCTTCGCCGGTCGCGGCGCTCGTCACGATCGTCGGGATGCCTGCCTTGCGGTAAATGTCCGCCAAAGGCGCGGCGGGCGCGAGATCGTCCTTGTTGACGCACACGAGGCACGGCACATCCTGCCGCGCGGCGATGGTCAAAATACGGTCAATGAGAAACGGCTCTGTCTGCGGAATGGCGCATGAGGCAAGCACGACCAGCACGTCCACGTTTGCGACCGCCGGTCGGATGAGCGCGTTGCGCCGGGGCAGGATGGTGTCCACTGTCCCCTTCCCCTGCTCGCGCACGATGCTCACGCGGTCGCCCACGAGCGGCGACGTCCCCTCCTTGCGAAAACGCCCCCGCGCGCGGCATTCGACCACGCCGTTTTCCGTCTGAACGTAGTAAAACCCGCTCAGCGCCTTAATGATCCGTCCTTCTTCCATGCTTCACCCAAACCGAATGGTCTTACTCAGTGCCAGGCGGTTGTCGATATACACCTGCACCTGCTGCGTGCCAACGCCCTCCACAGCGATGCGGATGATGCCATCCGGCACTTCGCTCATATCCACCGTAAACGGGTCGAGCGCCATCTCGCCGTCGAGATACACCTCCACGCTGTGCTTTTCGTCATCGTCAGGACCTTCCACCTCAATGACCTGACTGTACACCGTGCTGCCCGGCTCTACGATCACGCAGATCATGTCGGACAGTGCGGACGCCGTTGAATCGTCGAGGGTGTTGACGACCTTGCAGTAGTAATAATATGTCCCGGCGGTGTCCTCCGTCACGCTGATCTGCGCGTTGTCGCCGCTGCGCACCAGGAGCTCACCATCGTCTGTGCTGCCGGTTTTGGAGCGATACCACGCATAGGTCAGTGTGCCGTCGTCCGCCGCGCTCGCCTCCACGAACAGGCTGAACGAATCGCCCGCGAATGCCGTCTGGTCGCCGCTCTGGCGCGTGATCTCCGGCGCGGCAGCATTCTTCGGTCCGCGCGAGACCTGCAGATTGATGACCGTCCCGGCTTTCACCTGCTCGTCGGCGGCGATGCTCTGGAACGTGACCGTGCCCTCCGGCGCGTCGTCGTCCACGGTCAGGACGCTTCCGCGCCCCAGCCCAGACTCGTCGATGAGCGCCAGCGCCTGGTCAATATCCAGTCCCACCAGCGGCGGCACGGGCACGAGCGCTGCGGCGCTGCCCTGACTGACCGCCAGCGTGACGGTCTGCCCCTCCGTGAGCGCCGCGCCGGAGGCGGGCATAGTCTCGATAACGTAGCCGTCGGTGTACACATCGCTGAGCTGATACGTCACGTTCACCACCACGCTCACCGGCAGCGCGTTCAGCTCCGCCTGCGCCTCCTGAAGCGATTTGTTCACCAGATTCGGCATGAGATTGCTCTCCGCGCCCGAGGAAACGGTCAGCTCGATCTTCGTGCCTACCTTCGCCGAGCGCCCGGCGTCCGGCGTCTGGTCCATCACATAGCCGTAGGCGTACTGGTCGCTGGACCTCCACGCCTTGACCTCGATGGTGAAGTTCGGGTATTCGCTCGCGTCGATCTCATCATACACCTGCCCAATCAGGCGCGGCACGGTGTCCTCCGCCGTGCGGGTAAAGAGATCGGACAGGAAAAACTGATACAGGAACACGCCGATGGCGATAAACGCCAGCACGATGCACACCGTGCCTGCGACCATCGCCACACGCGTGCGCTTTTTTTCGCGCCGCGTCTGCTCCGGCGGCAGCCCCGTGCGCCCGCCCGCGCGCGCAACGGCACGTTCGGCGGCAGAACGCTCCAGAATTTTATCCGACAAGCGCTGCGCGTCCGACTCCACCGCGCGGCTGACCACCGGCTCGCCGGGACTCCAGTTGGGGTTCTTGCGGAACTCCTCCATATCCGCCAGCATGGCGGCCGCGCTGGGATAGCGCGCGTCAAGGTCCGCCTCCATCGCGCGCATCACGATCTTTTCCAGCCCCGCCGGAACGCTGGGGCAGAGCATATGCAGCGCCACGGGCGTGGCGTTGATGTGCTGGATGGCGACCGACACCGGCGTGTCGCCGTCAAACGGCGGACGCCCCGCCAGCATTTCATACATCACAACGCCCAGCGAGTACAGATCGGAGCGTGCATCGACGTGTGCGCCCTTCGCCTGCTCCGGCGAGATATAATGCACCGACCCCAGCGCCTCACGCGTGAGCGTATTCTGCGCGGACGAAATTTGCGCGATGCCGAAATCGGCGACCTTCACGCTGCCGTCCTTGAGGATCATGATGTTGTGGGGCTTAATGTCGCGGTGGATGATGCCGCGGCTGTGCGCGTGCTCCAGCGCCTTGGCGATCTGCGTGGCAAAATGCAGCGCCTCGCGCCAACTCAGCTGCCCCTTCTGCTCCATATACTGCTTGAGCGTGATGCCCTCGATGAGCTCCATGACGATGTAGTCGATGTTGTCCGAGTGCGACACATCGTAAACGCTCACGATATTCGGGTGCGACAGCATCGCCACCGCCTGCGACTCCGCGTGGAAGCGGCGGCGGAACTCCTCGTCCTGAAACAGCTCTTCCTTCAGGATCTTGATGGCGACGAGGCGGTTGAGGCGGTTGCATCGCGCCTTGTATACCATCGCCATGCCGCCCGAGCCGATCAGCTCCAGGATCTCATAGCGATTATCCAACAGCGTTCCTATGTAACGATCCATAAGATGCTCCTTTTCCTCCAGATGCTCACATCGACGCCAGCACGAGCGTCACGTTGTCGGGCGCGCCGCGGTGCTTGGCGATCTGCATAAGGCGCTCGCAGCAGTCGCTTCTGCGCTGCCCGTGCGCCACCTCAAAGAGCATCTCCTGATCTGCCATCTCGTTGGAGAGCCCGTCGGAGCACAGCAGCAGGCACTCGTCCTTCCGCAGCTCCTGCGTAAACACATCGCCCTCGACCTCCGACTCAGTGCCGACGGCGCGGGTGATGAGATTTTTTCCTGGGAAATTCTTCGCCTGCTCCGGCGTCAGCTCCCCGCGCAGCACCATCATCTGTACCAGCGAATGGTCCTGCGTGATCTGCTGCACGCCGTTCTGTGAAAAATGGTAGGCGCGGCTGTCGCCGACGTTGATGAGGTAGGCTGTATTTTTGACGACCAGCGCCGCCACCAGCGTCGTGCCCATGCCGGCGTAGTCCTCGCTGGACTGCGCTTTTTCATACACCGCGCGGTTCGCGCGCGCCAGCGCCTCGCGCAGCAGGGAGAAGATGCGCTCCGCACCGCTCACGCCCTTGTGGCTGGCGCGGATGTGGTCGGAAAATGCCTTCACGGCAAGCTCGCTCGCAACATTCCCGGCGCGCGCGCCGCCCATGCCGTCGCAGACGACGAGCAGCGCCCGGTCATAGCCAAGGCTGAGCGTTTCATACGCGTCCTGATTCTGCAGGCGCAGATTGCCGGGGTCGGTCAGTGCCCAGATCTGCATATACCATCCTCCTTGCCGCCTTCGTACTTTCTGCGGAGCTGCCCGCACGAGGCGTCGATGTCGCTGCCGAGCGTGCGGCGCACCGTCGCCGTGACGCCGTGCTGCTGCAAAATTTCCTGAAAACGCGCAATCGCTGCGTGCGTGGACGTGCGCAGTCCCGTCTCCTCCACACTGTTGAGCGGGATGAGATTGACGTGCGCCGCCATACCCCGCAATTTCTTTGCCAGAAGCTGCGCCTGCGCCTCGCTGTCGCTCACGCCGTCGATCATCGTGTATTCAAACGACACCCGCCGCCCGGTCTTTTCAAAATAGTCCCGGCACGCCGCCAAAAGCGTGTCCACGCCCCAGCGGCGGTTGACGGGCATGATCTGACTTCTTGATTCGTCATCCGGCGAATGGAGCGAGACCGACAGCGTGAGCTGCAGCTTCCGCTCCGCCAGCTTCCCGATCTTGTCGACCAGCCCGCAGGTGGAGAGGCTGATGTGCCGCATCCCGATGTTCAGTCCCTCCGGGCTGTTGACCAGCTCCAAAAACTGCATCACCGCGTCAAAATTATCCAGTGGCTCGCCGATGCCCATCAGAACGATATTCGAGATCGGCAGACCCGATTCCTTCTGCGAAAAAATGACCTGATCCAGCAGCTCCGACGGTGCGAGCCGCCGCACGAGCCCGCCCAGTGTGGACGCGCAGAATTTGCAGCCCATCGGGCAGCCGACCTCGGACGAGATGCACACGGTATTGCCGTGGCGATACTGCATCACCACCGACTCCACGCAGTTGCCGTCTGCCAGCCGCCAGAGGTATTTGATCGTGCCGTCCTTCTGCGAACGCTGCGCGCGCGCCACGCGCGGGACGGTGATGGTATAAAGCCCGTCCAGCTTTTCGCGCAGCGGCTTTGACAGGTTCGTCATCTCGCTGAACGACTCCACGCCCCGGTGCAGCCATGTGAACACCTGCTTTGCCCGGAACGCCGGTTCGCCCAGCGCCCGAAATTCCGCCTGCATCTGCGCGAGCGTCATGGATTTGAGGTCTGTTTTCATGCCTGTTTCCTCATTTTACAGATAAAAAAGCCGTCGCAATCGTGCTGCCCCGGCAGCAGCGTCACAAAGTGCGCATCCTGTACGCGAAGCCCGTCCGGCAGCGGAATCACCTCCGCGCAAAACTCCGGGTGCGCCTGCAAAAACGCCTGCGCAACGTCCTCGTTTTCGCGCCGCAGCACTGTGCAGGTGCTGTAGAGCAGCACACCGCCGGGCTTTACATACGCCGAAACATTCTCCAAAATCGCCCGCTGCACCTGCGGCAGGCGCTCCATGGGGGCAAGGTCCTTATAGCGGATGTCCGGCTTTTTGCGGATCACGCCGAGCCCCGAGCACGGCACATCCGCCACCACAATGTCCATCTGCCCGATCAATTCCTCGCACCGCGCCGACGCGTCCTGCACGCGCGCGTGAAGACTTGTAATGCCGAGCCGCTGCGCGCCCTTTTCGAGGAGCGCGATCTTGTGCGGGTGAATGTCGCACGATAGGACCTCGCCGCGATTTTCCATCCGCGACGCCATCGCAAAGCTCTTGCCGCCCGGCGCGGCGCATACATCCAGCACACGCATACCCGGCTGTGCCCCGGCGCACCGCGCCGCCAGCGCCGCCGCCGCGTCCTGCACATACACGCGCCCATCGCAAAATGCCGGAAGCCGTGTCAGGTCGCCCGCACCCTCCGCCAGCATGCAGTCCGGCAGCCACGGATGCGGCGTGAGGCGCACGCCCGCCGCCGTCAGCTCGTCCCAGACGCTCTGCGGCTGCGTTTTGAGCGGGTTATATTGCAGCGTCATCGGCGCGGGCGCGTTGTCCGCCGCCAAAAACGCCTCCAGCGTCCCCTCCGGCAGATTCTCGCGCAAAAGCGCCACGAGCGCCGCCGGGTGGCTGTATTTTGTCTCCAGATCGTCTGGCTGCCTCAGGCTGCCCTTCTGCCGCGAGAGCGAGCGCAGCACGCCGTTGACCAGCCCCGCCGCGCGGCGGTTGCCATACGCTTTGCACTGCTCCACCGCCTCGTTGACGGCGGCGGAATCGGGCACACGCTCCAAAAGCAGCACCTGATATGCCCCCAGCAGCAGAATATCCGCCACTACGGGCTGCAAATCCTTGAATTTGCAGCTCAAAACCTGCGACAGCTCGTACTCTAACAGCGCCCGGTTTTGCAGCACGCCGTAGCAGAGCTGGCTTGCCAGCGCGGCGTCGCGCCGGTCGAGTGCGTCGCGCGCGATGTACTGCTTGAGCACGCCGTCCGACCACGCGTCCTGGCGGCGCGTGGCGATGAGCGCGCTGAGCGCCGTGGTCCGCGCCGTCGCCATTTACAGCTCCAGCGGATGCCCGCGGAAATAATCCGCCGCCGCCATCCGCTTGCCGCCCTGCGCTTGAAGCTGCGTCACGCGCAGAACGCCGCCCTCGCCGCACGCGACGAGCAGTCCCTTTTTGTCAAGTCCCAGCACCGTGCCGGGTGCTTTGTCCGTCGTCTGATCCGTATTTTCCACACGGAAAATTTTGAACGCCGTGCCTGCCAGCTCCGCCGTCGCCACGGGCCATGGGATGAGCCCGCGCACCTGGTCGATGACCCACTGCGCCGGCTGCGTCCAGTCGATGGGCGACATGGATCTATCCAGCATCGGCGCATACGTCGCCTTTGCCGCATCCTGCGGCGTGCGCCCAGCCGTGCCGTTTTCGATGGCGCGCACCGTGTCGCACGCAAGACTAGCTGCGATGTCCGCCAGCCGCGCCATCAGCTCCTCCGACGTTTCCATCGGGTCGATGGGCGTTTTGCGAATTTCAATGACGTCGCCCTCGTCCATCCCGGCGGTCAGATACATCGCGCTCACGCCTGTCTCGGCGCAATGGTTCAAAATCGACCACTGCACAGGACCCGCCCCGCGCAGCCCCGGCAGGATGCTCGCGTGCATATTGATGCAGCCGTATTGCGGGATGTCCAGCACGCGCTGCGGCAGAATTTTGCCGTAGGCGACCACCACGATCAGCTCCGGCGCGAGCGCACGAAGCTGCTCCACCGCCGCGTCGTCGCGGAACGTCTCCGGCTGCACGACGGGAAGCCCGTGCGCCAGCGCAAATTCCTTCACCGGCGACTGTGTCAGCTTCATCCCCCGGTTTTTCGGCATATCCGGCTTGGTATACACCGCCGCGATCTCGCACGCGCCGCTCGTATACAGCCGCTCCAGGCACACGCGGGCGATGTCCGGCGTGCCCATGTAAACAATTCTCATTTTTTATCTTCCTCGATCTCGACTTCGTAATCGTCCGATTCCGCCACCATCTGTTCCAGCTCCTCCGGCGTGAGCATCTTTTCGGCGACCTCCGTGTACATATGCCCGTCCAGATGGTCGATCTCGTGACAGAAGCAGCGTGCGACCAGCTCCTCGCCGTCGTATTCATACCAGTCGCCGTTTCTGTCCTGTGCGCGCACCGTCACATACATCGGGCGCGTGACCACGCCGTACTCCCCCGGCAGACTCAGGCAGCCCTCCACGCCGGTCTGCTGCTCTTCGCTTTCGGACACGAGCTCGGGATTCACCAGCTCCACGATCTCGTCGCCGACGTCCACCACCACGAGCCGGCGCAGCACGCCCACCTGCGGCGCGGCAAGCCCCACGCCGTTGGCGTTTCGCATCGTCTCCTTCATATCGTCGATGAGCTGCGCCAGACGGTCGTCAAATTTTACGACCGGGCGGCATTTTTTCGTCAAAACGGGGTCACCCACGGTGACAATATTCCGCAGAGCCATCTGTATTTTTCCTCTCAATCATAAGAATTTACATCAATAAAGGCGCTCACGCCCCGGTTTTTCGGGTCTTTTGCGAACTGCCGCAGCACAAACGCCAGCATTTGCCGCACCGCCTTGGAATTTTTGCAGCACAGGCTGAGGCGGTAGCGGTACACGCAGTTCACCTTCGCCACCGGCGCGGGCGCAGGACCGAACAATTCAGCATCCATCAGCGCCATCGCAGCGAGATTGCCCGCGATCGCCTGCCGCAGCGTCGCCGCGCTGCGGATGAGCCGGTCCTCGTGCAGGCACGTCACCGTGACGGTAAACACATCGCGCAGCGGCGGAAAGCGCCGCAGCGTGCGAAGCTGGATCTCCATGTCGTAAAACGCGTCGTAGTCCTGCCGCGCCGCCAGCCGCAGCACCGGGTGCTCCGGCGTCATCGTCTGGATGAGCGCCGTGCCTGCGCTTTTGCCGCGTCCGGCGCGCCCGACGACCTGCGTGACGAGCGAAAACGTCGTCTCCGCCGCGCGGAAGCTGCCGAAATACAGCGACAGATCAGCATCCAAAACTCCCACGAGCGTCACATTTTCAAAATCCAGCCCCTTGGCGACCATCTGCGTGCCAAGCAAAATCGGAATTTTTTCGCGCACAAAGCGCGATAGGATCGCCTCGTGGTCGTTCGATGCGCTCACGGTGTCGGCGTCCATACGCAGAACGGGCACGTCCGGCAGCAGCTCGTGCAGCTCCTGTTCGACCCTCTGCGTGCCGAAGCCGACGCTCTTCAGCGCCCCGCCGCACGACGGGCAGCGCGCCGGAACGGCCTGCGAATGCCCGCAGTAGTGGCACATCAGGCGGTTATTTGCCGAGTGATACGTCAGGCTCACGCTGCACCGCGGGCAGCCGGGGGCTTCCCCGCACTCCACGCACACGAGGCAGCGGCTGTTGCCGCGCCGATTGAGAAACAGAATGGACTGCTTGCCGTCCTGCACGTTCTGAAGGAGCCTGTCCAGCAGCGGTGCGCTGATCGCGCCGGGGTTGCCCGCGCGAATTTCCTGCTTCATATCCGCCAGCTCCACGCGTGGAAGCTCCCGCCCGTTGTAGCGCTCCGTCAGCCGGTACAGGGAGTATAGCCCGCTTTTTGCCCGGTACATACTCTCCACCGACGGCGTCGCCGAGCCGAGCAGCACCAGCGCGTTTTCCTGCGCGCCGCGGTAAAACGCGACCTCGCGCGCATGATAGCGCGGCGTGTTTTCGGATTTATAGGAATGCTCCTGCTCCTCGTCCACGATGAGCACGCCGAGATCCTGCACCGGCGCGAACACCGCCGAGCGCGTACCCACCACGATGTGCGCCTGCCCCGCCGCGATGCGCCGCCATTCGTCATAGCGCTCGCCCACGCGCAGGCTGCTGTGCAGCACGGCGACGTCGCTGCCGAAATGCGCGCGAAGCCGTTCGAGAAGCTGTGGCGTCAGCGCGATCTCGGGCACGAGCAGGATCGCGTCCCGCCCGGCGGCGCGCGCCGCATAGATAAGTTTTATGTAAACTAACGTTTTGCCGCTGCCGGTCACGCCGTGCAGCAGCGCCGCGCCCGGCGTTTCCTGCGCCATCTGTGCGCGCAGCGCGTCAAAAACCGCCTGCTGCGCGGGGCTTAATACCGGCTCGTCCGCCGGTTCGGTCACAGCTTTTGCCGCGCCGCGATACACCTCGCGGGTGTACAGCTCGATCAGCTCCAGCTTTTCCAGCCGCCGCAGCGTCTGCATCGACGCGCCGGAGAGATACATGATCTCGTGGCACGACGCGCTCTCCACCGCGCACAGCAGCTCCAATGCCGCCGTTTGCAGCGGCGCGGACTTCTGCTTGCGCGCGGCAAACGCCGCGGCCTCCTCCGCCGGAACGGTCAAACGCGCCATTTTTTCGGTTTTTTCGCCGGCGCGCTGCGTCATATCGACATTTTCCTCGATCAGCCGCCGCGCCAGCAGATACCGCAGCGCCGCCTGAAGCGCCTGCTCATCGGGAAACTGCGCCCGCAGCGCCGACAGGTCAGTACACCCGCCGCGATCCTCCAGCGCCTGCATCACGGCAGCGGCGGTCTCATTGCGCGCCGTGAGCGCGTGCCAGTCGCCGTTTTCGCGCAGGACGGTGTAGGTCTGCATCGTGTGAAACCACAGTCCCACAGGCAAGATCGCGTGCGCCGCGTCATAGAACGTGCAAAAATACCGCTCACGCAGAAACGCTGCCAGATGAAGCTGCCGCGCGCTCAAGACCGGCGCGGTATCCAGCGCCCGCTCCACGCACTTGAGCGACTGACCGTCGCCCTCCGCCACCTCCAGCACGATGCCCTCGCATCGGCGGTTGCCCCTGCCGAACGGCACGATCACCCGCATCCCCGCCGCCAGCGTCAGCGAGCCGGGGATTTTATAGGCATAGGGCTTGTCAATGGAAAAACAGGCGGAGGAAACGGCGATTTTTGCGATCATTCTTTACTCCCCCTGTAATGCTTTCAAGGCGTAGGCAGCGATCTGCCTGCGCCTTGCTGTGCCGCCGATTTCTCAGCGGAGATATTTTTCCTTCAGCGACGCCGTGAGCTCCCCGTCGGCGACCTCGCGGATGGCGATGGTGACGGGCTTGTCCTCCAGCGGCTCATGGGTCATTTCCGCCTCGATGGACAGCTGCCGCGCGCGGCGCGCGACGACATTGACGAGCAGATACCGGCTGTTCACATGGGTGAGCAGCGTAGACATAGCGGGATACAGCATTAAAATTCCTCCTTGAGTAAATGGATGCGCTCCACTGTTTTACATTTTTCTGCGACCATGATCGCGCGCAGCTCGCGGACCGCGTGGTCCACATCGTCGTTGAGAACGATGTAGTCGTAGCCCTCCGCCTGGCTGCATTCCCAGACCGCGCGCTTGAGGCGCTCTTCCATCGCCTCCGGCGACACGTCGCCCCGGGCGATGAGCCGCTGGCGCACCGCGTCCAACGACGACGCCGCTACAAATACGAGCACCGCCTCCGGCACGCGCGCCTTGATCTTTTTTGCGCCGATGACCTCCACATCCATCACGATGTCAAAGCCGTTTTTCATCGCCTCCCGGATAGGGGCAAGCGGCGTTCCGTAATAGTTGCCGACATATTCGGCATATTCCAGCAGCTCGTCCTGCGCGATCATCTCTTCAAAGCGCTCGCGGGTGACGAAATAGTAGCTGCTGCCGTCCACCTCGCCGGGGCGGCTCTGGCGCGATGTTGCCGAAACGGAGTAGCGCACATGGTCCGACGCCGCGATGACGCGGTTCAAAATGGTATTTTTTCCGACGCCGGACGGACCGGACAGCACGAACAGTTTTCCCTTCATGACAGCTCCTCCTGTTCGTCTGCGGCGGTAAAGTCCGCGTCCATGCGCTCCGAGAGCGTCTTTGGCGCGATGGCGGACAGGATCACATGGTCGGTGTCCATCAAAAGCACCGTTTTTGTGCGCCTGCCGTAGGATGCGTCGATGAGCATACCGCGCTCACGCGCCTCCTGCACCACGCGCTTGATGGGCGCGGATTCCGGGCTGACGAGCGCCAGCACCCGCGCGGCGGACACGGCGCTCCCAAAGCCAATACTCAGCAGTTTCATTCCGTCCTCCGCTTATTCGATGTTCTGGGTCTGCTCGCGGATCTTTTCCAGCTCCGCCTTCATATCCACCACGATGTTGGAAAGCTCCAGGTCGTTGCACTTCGAGCCGACGGTGTTCGTCTCACGGTTGAGCTCCTGAAGCAGGAAATCCAGCTTGCGCCCGATGGCGCCGCCCTTGGTGAGCATATCGCCGAGCTGTGCCAGATGGCTGCGCAGGCGGACGGTCTCCTCGTCCACCGCGATGCGGTCGGCATAGATCGCCGCCTCCTGCAAAATGCGCCCTTCGTCGATCGCCGTGTTCTGCAAGACCTCCTGCATCTTCTGGCGCAGGCGCTCGCGGTATTCCGCCACGGTCGCAGGGCTGCGCTGCTCCACAAGCGCGACACGCTCCAGGATCGTCGCGGCACGCCCTCGGAGATCCGCCTCCAGCGCCGCGCCCTCGGTCTCGCGCATGGCGTTGTAGCGGCTGATCGCTTCCTCGGCGACACTCAGAATATCCTGTGTGAGCTTCTGCTCATCCTCCTGCGTCTTTTCCACGGAGAATACGTCCGGCAGGCGCGCCAGCGACATCACGGTCACATCGTCACGCACGCCGTACTCCGTTTCGATCTGCCGCAGCGCGGCAAGGTAGCTCTCAATCACCGGGCGGTTGACGGCGACCTGCACATCCGCCGTCTGCACGGCGTTCACGCCGATATATATATCCACTTTTCCGCGGCTGACCGCCGCCTTGACGCGATTTTTCACACTGTCCTCGGCAAAGCTGAACATCCGCGGCAGCTTCACGGTGCAGTCCAGATAACGATTGTTCACCGAGCGCAGCTCTACCGTAATCTCGCGCCCGTCGATCGTCTGCACCGCCCGACCGTAGCCGGTCATACTTCTAATCAAAGCCCTCTCCTCCGTATCTCTCGATCATTCCTTTTCCGTGATAGACACCACCACGGAGTACTCACCCACAACGCCGGCGTCGGCATAGCCGTCCACATAGATCTCCACCGGCACGTTGACCTTGCCGACCTGCGTGAAGTCCGCCATATCAGCGACCACGCGCAGGTTGTTCGTGGAGATCCTTTCGATCTCCGCCGCCCCGGCGCGCACCGTCACCTGGATGAGCTGCGTCACGCTGCTGTAATCCAGCCGGTCGTCGGTGTTGATGAAGGTGATATTCGTCGCACGCACGACCGCCGTCTCGCGATTTTTGATGCGCACGCTCACGAGCGCCTCTTCCTCACCGCTCACGTTCTTCACGCCGTCCGGCAGTAAAATGCCCATCATGAAGTCCTTGCTGTTGGGCGTGGTGGAAAGGTCGATGTTTCCAAGCCCGATCTTGTTGACGGAGTCCAGGATCGTCGCGTCGCCCGAGAGCGTGATGGTCTCCGGCGCGATGGTATACGTCACGTCAGACTCGGTCGCACCGCCGCCGCTGATAAACGTGACATCCAGCGGCACCTCCTTATACATCACCACGCTCGCCGTCAGCTCCAGCGTGTCGGTATCGGTGGTGAGGTTGCTCATGTCCACGGCGTTGCCGTCGGCATCCACCAGCGTGTAAGGCACATCCTGCACAAACGAGCGGTTGAGGTTCGTCCGCGAAACGGTGACGAGCGCCGTCTCGATCGCCGCGACCTCCTGCTCAGGACCCTTTACGGTAACGGTGTCAAAGTCAAATGACGTGCTCTCGAGCATATAGCCGTCTGCGATCTCCAGCTCTGAGAAATCGCCCTTGACGGGGATCTGGCGCGTGACAAGCCGTTCCACGCTGAACGTCACGCGCGCGGGGCGGCGGTCGGAAATGGTGACCTGCGACTCGGACACACCGCTCGGCAGGCTGATGTCATAGCTCAGCGTATACTCCTTGGCGCTGCGCACATTCGTCACATCCACCACAGCGGTGATCTCGCTGCGCGCCTGCAGGAGCTTTTTCAGCTCCGTGTTCTTGCCCGAAAACTGCACTGAAACGGACGCGTCGCGCCCATCGGCGATGATGAGATTTTGGTCCTCCTGCAGGACCTCCTCGCCGGAAAAGACAATGGGGATGTCGGAGATGGTCGTCTCCCCGTCGGGATTCACGACCGTGACCACAAAGATCCACAGGCAGATCGCCGCCACAAGAGAGATGACGAATGTGATGATCTTACTGTCCTTCATGCTTCCCCATCCTCCTGCTCAGTTCGTTTCTCAGCCGCTTCAGCAGGTTGCGGTCACGCTCGTCCTCCTTCGGCAGCAGCTCGTTTTGCAGCAGCTTTTCCAGCGTCTGCGGCGCAAGATGCCGTTTGAGCATCCCGCCGATGGCGACGGAGATCGTGCCCGTCTCCTCCGAGACGATGACCACGACCGCGTCGGACGCCTCGCTCGTGCCGACGCCCGCGCGGTGGCGCGTGCCGAGGTCAGCTGACAGATGCGTATTCTCCGACAGCGGCATCACACAGCCCGCCGCCGCGACGCGCCCGCCGCGGATGATCGCCGCGCCGTCATGCAGCGCCGCCTTGGGGAAAAACAGATTGCGCAGAAGCTGCTCGGACACGCGCGCGTCCACGATCGTGCCGGTTTTAAAATATTCCTCCAGCGACACGTTGCGCTCAAACGCGAGCAGCACGCCGATCTTCTGCCGCGACATCACCTCACATGCGGCAACGGTGGCGCTGATCGCCGCCGCTTCGGTGCTGACAGACAGGGGCTTGCCGAATACCGGCAGGCTCGTGCGGCTGCCGATGCGCTCCAGCGCACGCCGCAGCTCCGGCTGGAACACGATGACCAGCGCGATCACGCCGACCTCCAGGATCTTGCTGAGGACCCAGTGCAGCGCATACATATGCAGCAGATCGGTCAGCCACGTCAGCAGCAGCAGCGCCAGAATGCTGCGCAGCGCACGCGCAGCGTTGGTGCTTTGCAGCAGACGCAGCAGCTTGTAGATCAAAAACGAAACGACCAGAATATCCAGAATATCCGTGATCGAGATCTGTGGGATGCTGTAAAACAGGTTTTGAAAGAAGTTCTCAACAGCAGACATAGCAACACTCCTGAATCGGGATCAGCGCGCAGTTATACTTATAATCGTAGCTTATTATACCGCACTTCCCTCCGCCGCGCAAGTCTCGTCGGAGAATTTCTAGGAATGCTCAGAATTTTTCAGAACTGCCGCCGCCCGCGCCACCTGCCGTTCTGTGTTGAACGCGCTGAAGCTGAAGCGCACCGTGCCCGTTTTCAGCGTCCCAGCGCTCTCGTGCGCCAGCGGCGCGCAGTGCAGCCCGGCACGCACGGCAATACCGTGCTCCGCCAGCCGCTGCGACGCGCGTTCGCAGTCCTCACCGTGAAAATTCACCGACAAAACACCTGTCTGCGGCGCGCCCTCATAAATTTCTGCGCCGGGAAGTTCGCGCAGCGCCTGCGAAAGCCGGCGTCGCAGCCGCACCTCGTGCTCCAAAATCGACTTTTCTCCGCGCTGCCGGATAAATTCCAGCCCAGCGGAGAGCGCGTAAATGCCCGTCACGTTCTGCGTGCCCGCCTCCGCCGCGTCCGGCAGAAAGTCCGGCATCTGCGGAAGCTCCGATAAGCTCCCCGTCCCGCCCTCCAGCAGGCTCTCCGGCATCCGCCCGCACAGCAGGATCCCCGTCCCCTGCGGACCGTACAGCCCCTTGTGCCCCGGCATGGCGATGAACGCCGCGCCGAGCTCCCGCAAATGCACCGGCAGTACGCCCGCCGACTGTGACGCGTCGAGGATCAGCGGCACGCCGCGTTCCAGGCACAGTGCCGCGATTTTTTCGACCGGCAGGATATAACCGAACACATTCGAGACGTGCGTGCAGATGACCGCGCGCGTCTTTTCGGTGATGGCGCGGTCAAACGCGTGCAGCGTGTCCTCCGGGTCAAAGAGCTTTCGCCCCGCAACGACTGTGCGCACGCCGAGCTTGTGGAGCGGACGCGTGACGGCATTGTGCTCAAAGCCGGAGATGACCGCCTCGTCGCCCGCGCGCAGGAGCGTTTTGATGGCGATGTTCAGCCCATGCGTGGCGTTCATCGTGAACACCACCCGCTCCGGCTCGGCGTCAAACAGCGCCCCCGCCGCCTCGCGGCAGGCATACACCGCCTCTGCCGCGCGCATGGCGGCGCGATGCCCGCCCCGTCCGGGACTTGCGAACGCGCGCATGGCGACCAGCGCCCGCGTGTACACCGCCGGAGGCTTCGGCATGGAGGTCGCGGCGGCGTCAAAATAGATCACACCGCCACCTCCTCCACCGCGCCGCTGGCATACACCCGGTACATATGCACGAACGCGGCGTGCGCCGTGCGCAGCAGCCCCAGCGCGCGCAGCCCCGCCTGCGGCGCGACGCGCAGCACATACCCGCACCCCTGCATTGAGAGCTGCCGCGGCGCGCGCCCGATCGCGGCGGCGACGCCGCCGCTATGCAAAACGTTCCGCGCGCTCTGGGCGGGCGTCACCGCGCGGAACGTAAAATAGTATTCAAACATAGAGCTTCCCTCCCGCCTTATTGTATGTGCCGCGGCAGAAATCGGTCACATCCGCCAAGATCTGCATTTTTTTGCAAAACCCATTGACACCGCCCGCCGGACGTGTATAATAAACGCGTTATGATAGAGGTTGCGAAGAACATCAGTACGCTCGCACACCCGGCGGCACCGGGGAGCGGAAAGGGGACTTCGCCGAAGGAACGACCGTCCTGCCGGGACGCCGTTTCTGGGACGGCAGAGAATATCTGCCGGACTGTCACAGATCTGTGGAGCGCTGTCATGTACGAAACATAGCTTTTTATGTTGCGTCATGCCGCTGTCATGACGCAACTTTTTTATTTGAAAAGGGAGAGAAAACGCATGGAACAGAAAAAGCGGAGCAATGCGCTCATCACGGCGATCGTGATCGCAGTCATCCTCGCGCTGATGGTCTACGCCGCCGTCAGCACCCGCGGCGTCACCCGCCTGCAGGACTGCCCGGAGTGCGAGGGCGCGGGCGTTGTGACCGTCGCCAATTACGACACCGGCGCGGAGGAAGAGCACGTCTGCGCCACCTGCGGCGGCGCGGGCACAGTCGAAGCCGCCAGCCACGTCTACAGCACCTTCTGGGCGCTCATGCCGCCCATCATTGCCATCGCGCTGGCGCTGCTGACCAAGGAGGTCTATTCGTCGCTGTTCATCGGCATCCTCATCGGCGGTCTGCTGTATTCCAACTTTAACCTCGTCGGCACATTCGAGCACGTCTTTGCCGACGGCATGATCGGCACGGCGCTCACCAGCGCCGGCAACGTCGGCATCCTGATCTTCCTCGTGGTGCTCGGCGCGATGGTCGTGATGATGAACCGCGCGGGCGGCTCAGCGGCGTTCGGCAGATGGTCTGTCAAGCACGTCAAGACCAAGGTCGGCGCGCAGCTCGCCACCGTCGCCCTCGGCGTGCTCATCTTCATTGACGACTATTTCAACTGCCTGACCGTCGGCTCGGTCATGCGTCCGGTCACGGACAAGCACGGCATCTCCCGTCCCAAGCTCGCCTACCTCATCGACGCCACGGCAGCGCCCGTGTGCATCATCGCCCCGATCTCCTCGTGGGCGGCAGCCGTCACCGGCTTTGTCGAGGGTGCAAACGGTCTGGAGCTGTTCATCCGCGCCATTCCGTATAACTTCTACGCGCTGCTGACCATCGTGATGATGCTCACGCTCACGTTCGCAAAATTCGATTACGGTCCGATGCGGATGTATGAGATGAGCGAATATCTCAGCGACAAGCACGAATCGCGCGTCAAGGCGAGCATCACGGGCGCGGAAAAGCAGCCGAACGAAGAGGGCAACCCCAACGGGCGCGTCATCCACCTGGTGTTCCCGATCATCGTGCTCATCGTCTGCTGCGTCATCGGCATGATCTACACCGGCGGCTTCTTTGACGGCGTGTCGTTTGTGGACGCTTTCTCTGGCTCGAACGCCTCGCTCGGTCTGACCTACGGCTCGGTCATCGCCATGATCCTCACCATCATCTTCTTCCTCGCCACGCGCGTGATGAAATTCACTGAGTGCATGGACGCCATCCCCGAGGGCTTCAAGTCCATGGTCCCCGCCATCCTGATCTTGACGTTCGCGTGGACGCTCAAGGCAATGACCGACTCGCTCGGCGCGCAGCAGTACGTCGCGGCGCTCGTGCGCGGCTCTGCCGGCAGCTTCCTGTCGCTGCTGCCCGCGATCATCTTCCTGATCGGCTGCGGTCTGAGCTTTGCCACCGGCACGTCCTGGGGCACGTTTGGCATCCTCATCCCGATCGTCGTCAATGTCTTTGACGGCAACCTCTCGAACGAGCTGATGATCATCTCCATCTCCGCCTGCATGGCGGGCGCGGTCTGCGGCGACCACTGCTCTCCCATCTCCGATACCACCATCATGGCGTCGGCGGGTGCGCAGTGCGTGCACATCGACCACGTCACCACGCAGCTTCCCTACGCTATGACCGCCGCGGCGGTGTCGTTTGTGGCGTATATCATCGCAGGCTTCATCCGCAGCTGGCTCATCTGCCTGCCCATCGGCATTGTCCTTATGGTCGGCACGCTCCTCATCATCCGCGCCGCCGCCAATAAAAAAGGCAAATAAAAAGAGCAAATAAAAACCGGGGTGCGGCGCTGATGCGCCGCACCCCATTCTTTTGCGTGCTCAGAACAGCGTGATCTGGCTCGTCTCCGGCAGATCGCCGAACGCGCCGGCGCGCTTGAGATCCTCGATGTGCGTTTTGGATACCTTGGGGCACGCGGCGGAGAACTCCTCGATGGAGATGAACTGCTTGCCCTTGCGTCCTTCCATGATATCCCACGCCGCCGTCTCGCCCAGTCCCGACACTGACACGAACGGCGGCAGCAACCGCCCGTCCTCAATGAGGAACTTCGTCGCGTGCGAGCGGTACAGGTCGATGGGCGCGAATGTAAAGCCGCGCAGGTAAAACTCGTAGCACACCTCCAGCGTGGTGAGCAGGTCCTCATCCTTCGCCGTGGCGTCCTCGTCCTCCTTGATCTGCTGGAGCTTCTGCTTGACCGCCTCGATGCCGCGCGTCATCACCGCCGCGTCAAAGCCGCCCTTCTGGCTGCGGCGGTAAAAATACGCCGCGTAAAACGCCAGCGGCTGGTGCACCTTGAACC
Organism: Clostridiales bacterium; assembly: GCA_022779365.1. Taxonomy (GTDB): domain Bacteria; phylum Bacillota; class Clostridia; order Oscillospirales; family Oscillospiraceae; genus CAG-170. The sequence goes on along the minus strand of JALFSI010000040.1, from coordinate 162,246 downwards.
ACGCGATGCGGAACGCCATCATCACATACGCCGTGGCGTGCGCCTTCGGGAAGAGATATTTGATCTTCTTGCACGAGCCGATGTACCAATCCGGCACGCCAGCCGCCTTCATCTCCTCCTCCGCACCGTCGGGCAGTCCCCTGCCCTTTCGCACCGCCTCCATGATCTTGAACGACCGCTTTTCGGGCATTCCGCAGCGGATCAGATAGAGCATAATATCGTCGCGGCAGCCGATCGCTTCGCCGACCGTCGCGGTCTTGGACAAAATCAGGTCGCGGGCGTTTCCGAGCCACACGTCCGTACCGTGCGAAAAGCCCGACAGGCGGATGAGCGTGTCGAATTTCGTCGGCTGTGTCTCCTGAAGCATCCCGCGCGTGAAGCCCGTGCCAAATTCCGGGATGGCGCACGAGCCGACCGGTCCGAGGATGGGATCGTCCTCAAAGCCGAGAATTTTGCTGGAGGTGAAGATGGACATCGTGTCCTGATCGTCCAGCGGGATCTTCTGCGCGTCCACGCCCGTCATATCCTCGAGCATACGGATCATCGTCGGGTCGTCATGCCCCAGCATATCGAGTTTGAGGAGATTTTCCTCCATGGCGTGGTATTCAAAATGCGTCGTGATCCACTCGGAGTCCTTATCGTCCGCCGGGTGCTGCACGGGGCAGAAATCCCAAATTTCGTTCTCCTGCGGGATGACGACCAGACCGCCGGGGTGCTGCCCGCTCGTGCGCTTGACGTCCACGCAGCCCGCCGCCAGCCGGTTTTCCTCCGCCTTGGGGACGGTCATCTCGCGCTCGGCAAGGTATTTTTTCACATAGCCATACGCCGTCTTTTCCGCCACCGTGCCGATCGTCCCGGCACGGAAGACGTGCGTCTTACCGAACATTTCCACGCAGTAGGCGTGCGCCTTCGCCTGATATTCGCCTGAGAAGTTCAGGTCAATATCCGGCACTTTATCGCCGCCGAAGCCGAGGAACGTCTCAAACGGGATGTTGAACCCGTCCTTCTCCAGCCGCGCGCCGCACTTGGGGCACACCGCATCCGGCAGATCCGCGCCGCAGGCGCAGCCGTCGGGCACGTCGAACGTCGTAAAATGACACTGCGGGCAGCGGTAATGCGGCGGGAAGGAGTTGACCTCCGTAATGCCGGACAAAAACGCCACGATGGACGAGCCGACTGACCCACGCGAGCCGACGAGATACCCATGCTCCAGTGAGTTCTGCACCAGCTTCTGCGCCGACATATAAATGACGTCGTAATGGCACGAAATGATGTCGTGCATCTCCGTGTCCACGCGCTTGCGGATCAGCTCCGGCGGATCTTCGCCGTACAGCCGCTCCAGCTTGCCGTATACCAGCTTTTGCAGGTCCTCCACAGAGTTTTCGATCTTCGGCGCAAACAGATTGTGCGGCACGGGACGTACATCGTCGCACCAGTCTGCGATGAGATTCGGATTCGTCACCACGACCTCATGCGCCTTTTCCGCGCCCAGATACGAAAATTCCTCCAGCATCTCGTCCGTCGTTTTGAAATACAGCGGCAGCGGACGGTCCGCGTCCTGCATCTGCTTGGTGGCAAGCAGGATGTGGCGGTAAATTTCGTCCTCCGGGTCGAGGAAATGCACGTCGCCCGTGGCGCAGACGGGCTTTCCGAGCTCCTCACCGAGCTTTACGATGGTGCGGTTGAAGCCGCGCAGCTCGTCCTCGCTCTCCGCCATGCCCTTGTCGAGCATGAAGCGGTTGTTGCAGATGGGCTGGATCTCCAAAAAGTCGTAGAACGACGCCAGCCGCCGCAGCTCTGACCAGCTCTTGTGCTCCACGACCGCCTGAAACAGCTCGCCCGCCTCGCACGCCGAGCCGATGATGAGCCCCTCGCGCCATTTGAGCAGCTCCGACTTCGGCATGATGGGCACGCGCTTGAAATATTCCAGATTGCCCAGCGAGACCAGTCGGTAGAGGTTGCGCAGTCCCACCGAGTTTTTCGCAAACACGATGATATGCCGCGCGCGGCGGTCCAGAATTTTGCCGCCGGAGCGCAGCGTCGCCATCAGCGGATTCACCTCCGGCAGGCGCTCAATGCCGCGCTCACGCAGCATCGTGAAGAATTTTGACAGCAGCAGCCCGCAGGTGACGGCGTCATCCGACGCACGGTGGTGGTTAAATTCCGGCAGACTCAGGGCGTTTGCCACGATGTCGAGCTTGAATTTATTCAGCTCCGGCATCAGATTCTGCGCCAGCACGAGCGTGTCGAGATACGTTGGGTCATAGTCGATGCCCAGCCGTTCGCACGCCGCCTTGATAAAGCCGACGTCAAAATCCGCGTTGTGCGCGCACAGCGGGCGGTCGCCCACAAATTCCAAAAATTTCGGCAGCGCCGTAGAAATATCCGGCGCGCCGGCGAGCATTGCATCGGTAATGCCGGTCAGCTCGACGATCTTCGCGTCCAGAAGTCTTCCCGGTGCGACGAACGACTCGAATTTTTCCAGCACCTCGCCGTCCTTCATGCGCGCCGCGCCGATCTCAATGATGACGTCGTGCTGCGACGAAAGCCCCGTCGTTTCCAGATCGAACGCCACATATTCGCAGCCCACCGGCGCGTTCAGCGTGACGTGCACGGCGATGCGGTCGTCTACATCGTTTACATAATATCCCTCGCAGCCATAGAGGATCTGAATATTCTCCTCCGTGCCCGCGACCTTTGCCTTGCTCGCCGCCTTCATCGCGTCCGGGAACGAGTGGACGCAGCCGTGGTCAGTGATGGCGATGGCGCGATGCCCCCACGACGCGGCGCGCTTGACCGCGTCGGCGGTCTTGGTCAGCGCGTCCATGGCGGACATCGCCGTATGCAGATGCAGCTCCACGCGCTTTTCCGGCGCACTGTCGCGGCGCTTGGGCGCGGAGACCTCGCCGATGGAGTTCGGCTGCATCACCATTTCGTTGTCATAGCGGTCAAAGGTCATCTTGCCCTGGATCGTCACCCACATTCCGGGGGCTTTGATCTTTTCCAGAATGGGCTTTGCCTTGTCCGTCTCCATGAACTGGTTCACGCGCACCGAGCCGGTGTAGTCCGTCACATCAAAGCTCACCACCCACGCCCCGCGCTTTTTCAGCTCCCGGTGGTTGACCGCAAAGACCTTACCCTGCACGCACACGCGGTACATATCGAGGTTCAGGTCTTTCATCGGCGTGGGCTCGGCGCGGAAGGGCCTGCCGAAGATCCAGTTCTCCGGCATGGGGGCGGACGGCTTTGCCGCGCGCTCCTTGGCGGCGGCGACCACGGGCGCGTTTTTCATCGCCTCGCGGCGGATACGCTCCGTTTCGGCAAACAGCTCCTGTGCCGAGCGCTCGCTGTGCGCGTGGATCTCGATCGGCACACGCACGCCGAAGCGCTCTTCAATAAACCGCTGGACCTTCGGAACGTGCTCCAGCAGCTCCGCGCGCCCGTTGGCGGGCAGATGCACGTCAATACGCTCGCGCGTGATCTCCCACCGCGCCCCGGCAAGGCTCGCCGCCGCCGGAGAATACGCCTGCGTGAATGCGCGGTACAGCGCCCGCGGTGGCAGCGTCTCCAGCGCGCTTTCGGGATAATGCACCTGCAATTCCAGCGCCCGCAGCCCGTACTGCTGTTCGATCGCGGCGCGGGCTGTGTCCAGCAGTTCTTCAGTTATGTAAACCTCTGAGTCCAGCTCCAGCGTGATCGTCCGCGCCGCGCGGTCGAGCTGCGCGTCGCGCAGCCGCAGCGCAGACAGCAGCGCCCGCTGCTCGTCCTCCGGCTCGTAATCCGGGAACAGGCTCAAAAAAGATACTTCCCGCTCCATGTCGTTCCTCTTTGGTGTAAAAATGCTTAAAGTTGTTCGATTTGCCGCAATAATTCCGGCAGCAGCTCGTCATACGGCAGGCGCATTTTCTGCTCGCCGCGCACAAACAGCACCCCGCAGTCCTCGCCGCCGGCAATGCCGATGTCCGCCTCGCGCGCCTCGCCCGGTCCGTTCACGATGCAGCCCATCACCGCCACGGTCAGCGGCTTTTCGCAGTCCGCCAGCGCCTGCTCCACGCGGCTTGCCAGCCCGATGAGGTCAATGCGCGTGCGCCCGCAGGTCGGGCAAGAAATGATATTCACGCCGCCCTGCCGCACGCCCGCCGCCTTTAAGATCGCCTTCGCCGCAACGACCTCGCGCACAGGGTCAGCCGTGAGCGAAACGCGCACCGTATCGCCGATGCCCATGCACAAAAGCCCGCCGATGCCCATGGCGGATTTGATCGTGCCCATATATTCCGTGCCGGTCTCGGTCACGCCGACGTGCAGCGGGTAGTCGGACTGCTCGGAAAACAGCCGGTATGCCTGCATCATGAGCGGGACGCTGCTCGACTTCATCGACACGCAGATGTCCGTAAAATCGCACGCCTCCAGCAGGCGGATGTGCGAAAACGCGCTTTCCACTAAGGCTTCCGGCGTCGGGTGCCCGTATTTTTGCAGAAGCGCCTTGTCAAGACTTCCGCCGTTCACACCGATGCGGATGGGGATGTGCCGCGCACGGCACGCATCCACCACCGCGCGCACGCGATCCTCGCCCCCGATGTTGCCGGGGTTGATGCGGATCTTTGCCGCGCCGCCCTCGGCAGCCAGGATCGCCAGACGGTAGTCAAAATGGATGTCCGCCACCAGCGGCAGCGGCGAATATTTGCAGATTTCGGCAAAGCCGTGCGCCGCCTCGCGGTCAGGCACGGCAAGCCGCGCGATCTGGCAGCCCGCCGCCGCCAGCGCATCTAGCTGTGCGAGCGACCCCTCGACGTCGGTCGTGCGGGTGTTCAGCATCGACTGGATGCTCACCGGCGCGCCGCCGCCCACAGGGACGCTGCCCACCATAATTCTCTTTGTCATTGCCAGCCCCTCAAGCAAACAGCTTCCAGATGTCCTTGAATGTCACAAACGCCATAAACGCCAGCAGCGCGATCATGCCCGCCGCGTGGACATAGCCCTCGTATTTGGGCGGGATCTTCTTTTTCGTCAGCGCCGTAAAGAGCGTCCCCACCAGCAGCAGGAAAATGCGCCCGCCGTCGAGCGCCGGGATGGGCAGCATATTCATCACCGCCAGATTGATGGCGATAAACGCCGCCAGATACGCGATATTCGCCGCCGCAGCCGATTTTGTCGCCGATTGCTCGCCTGTCTCGGCGATGACCGACACGATGCCGACAGGACCGCTCATCTCATCCACCGACACCGCGCCGGAGATGAGATCCTCCAGCCCCAGCCAGACCAGACGCGTAAAATCCATCGCCGTGTTCCAACTGTTTTTCATCACCGTGCCGAAGGTCTTTTTCTCCATGCCGAAGTAGAAGCCGTATTTCACCTGCGTTTCGCCGTCCACGGTGTACTCGACCGGCGTCATCGCAAAGTCCTTCAGCTCCACGAGCCTGCCGTTCCGGCGCACTGTCAGGTCGAACACGCCCGTTTTGCTGCGCGCGAGCAGCATTGATACGTCCGACTGGATATACACCCGCCGCCCGTCGATCTTATAGATCTCATCGCCTGCCTGCAAGCCGTCCGCCGACTCATACGGGCAGCCCTCATAAAACGAGTCGATCCTCGGCGTTGCAAAGCCCGCCGCCGTGCTGCACAGGATCACCAGCACCAGAAAGCCCGCAAGGAAATTCATAAACGACCCCGCCGCCAGAATAATGAGCCGCCGCCACCACGACTTTGACGTGAAGGCGCGCGGATTGTCGCTCGACTCGTCCTCGCCCTCCATCGCGCAGTAGCCGCCGATGGGGATACAGCGCAGGGAATACGTCGTTTCGCCCTTTGTCTTTTTGACGAGCGCCGGTCCCATGCACACGGCAAATTCATTCACCTGCACGTCCAGCGCCTTGGCGGTGAGAAAATGCCCCAGCTCGTGCACAAAAATGAGCACGCCGAAGATGAGGATCGCGATCAGGATATACATGGCATCACCTTATTTTGAAAACTTGTCACAAACTGCCTGCCGCGCCAGCCGGTCGGCGCATTCCGCCGTTTCCAGCGAGTCGAGCGGCTTGACCTGTATGCGCTGCAAGGCTTCGTCCACGGCGTCGGCGATCTGCAAAAAGCCGATGCGCTCCTGCAAAAACAGCCCCACCGCCGCTTCGTTCGCGCCGTTGAGCACGGCACACGCCGTGCCGCCCGCCGCAGCCGCCTGCTTTGCCAGCCGCAGGCACGAAAACGCGTCCTCGTCCGGCTGCTCGAACGTCAGCGCCGGGCACGACAGCAGATCAAGCGCGGGCGCGGGAGTCTCCCGCCGCGCCGGGTACGTCAGCGCCAGCGAAATGGGCAGGCGCATATCGGGCGTGCCGAGCTGCGCGAGCATCGCGCCGTCGCAGAACTCCACCAGCGAATGCACGATCGACTGCCGGTGGATGACCGCCGTCACCTTGGAGAGCGGCAGCGCGTACAGTCGCATCGCCTCGATGATCTCCAAGCCCTTGTTCATAAGCGTCGCGGAGTCCACCGTGATCTTCGCGCCCATCGTCCAGTTCGGATGGCGCAGCGCGTCGGCGCGCGTTTTGCCCGCCAGCTCCCCGCGCGTCATGCCGAAAAACGGTCCGCCGGAGCACGTCAGGATGAGCCTGCGCACCTCGTCCCGGTCACGGCAGCCCATCAGGCACTGAAAGATCGCCGAATGCTCGGAATCAACGGGGATAATTTCCGCGCTGTGCTCCGCCGCCGCGCGCATCACCAGCTCACCCGCGCACACGAGCGTCTCCTTGTTTGCCAGCGCAATACGCTTTTTCGCGCGGATGGCGCAGAGCGTCGGGCGCAGCCCGATCATGCCGGACACCGCCGTAACGACCGTGTCCGCTGCCGGGTGCTCCGCCGCCGCAAGCAGACCTGCCATGCCGCCGAGTACCGTTATATTCATATCCGCCAGCCGCGCTTTTAATTCCTGCGCGGCGGTCTCGTCGTATAAAACCGCCAGCTCCGGGCGCACCGCGCGGCACTGCGCCTCCAGTGCGTCCACGCCGGTGTTCGCCGCCAGCGCCGCCACGCGCACGCCGAGCGTTTGTGCCACATCCAGCGTCTGCCGCCCGATCGACCCTGTTGAGCCGAGGACGGAAATGCAGCGGCTCATAAAGCGACCTCCAGCAGCATCACCATGCCGTACACGACCGGCGCGATGAACATCGTAGAGTCAAAGCGGTCGAGCACGCCGCCGTGCGTCAGGAAGATATGGCTGTAATCCTTGATGCCCGCCTCGCGCTTGATGACGCTCATCGACAGATCGCCGAGCTGTCCGAAGAGATTCGCAATAACACCGATCACTGCCAAATACCACAGCGGCAGCTCCATGCTCCACGCCGCACGCGCGATGAGCCCGAGAATAAGCATCCCCAGCGCGCTGCCGACCGGGCCGCCGATGCCGCCCGCCCATGTTTTTTTCGGGCTGACGCGCGGCGCCATCCTTTTGCCGCCGAAGAGCATCCCGGCAAACATCGAAAACGAGTCGCCGATAAACGCCACCACGAACGGCATCAGCACGAATACGGGGCTTATATTGCGCAGCAGCGCGATGCAGCTGTACATTGCCGGAAATACGAACGCTCCGACGATGCACACCGCCAATGAGCCGAACGGCATGGCGTTTTCCAGCCCATGCGTGCCGACCGTGACCGAAAACAGCACGACCACATACAAAAACGCAAGAGCGGCGTACAGATACGGCGCGTAGTCCGGCGCGGAATAGACCGCCGGGCGCGGCTGCCGCGCGCAGAGCAGCACCGTCAGCGCAGCCGTCAGGATCGTCAGCACATACACGAAGATCGGCACATTTTTCCCCGCCGTGTGCAGCAGCTCATACGCCGCCGCGCCCGCGATGGCAGCCGCCAGGATCGTCGTGGCGATGGGCGGCAGCACCAGCAGAACGACGAGCAGCAGCGGCACGCCGATGGCGGCGACCAGGAGTCTCTGTTTCATTTCTTCACGCCTCCAAACCGGCGGTCGCGCTTTTGGTATGCCGCGATCGCCCTGTCAAGTTCCCGCTCGTCAAAGTCGGGCCAGAGCACGTCGGTAAAATAATACTCCGAATACGCCGACTGCCACAGCAGAAAATTGCTGATCCGTTCCTCACCCGACGGGCGGATGATAAGCTCCGGGTCAGGGATGCCGCCGCTGTACAGCAGCGCCCCGAACGCTTCCTCCGTCAGCTCCTCCGGCTTTCTTTCGCCTGCGGCACACTGCGCGGCAAAGCGCCGCGCGGCGTGGACGATCTCGTCCCGCCCGCCGTAGTTGATGCAGATATTCGCCTGAAAGCCGTCATAGTGCGTCGAGATTTCCGCCGTGCGCTCAATGAGCGCGCGCAGCTCCGGGCTGATGCGCGACAGGTCGCCGAGCACCTTCAGCCGGATGTGATCCTGCTCCATCTCGTCGATGGCTTCGTGCAGGTATTTTTCAAACAGCGCCATGATGCTCTCGATCTCGTCGCGCGAGCGCTTCCAGTTTTCCGTAGAAAAGGCGTATACCGTCAGGTATTTCACCCCGATGGAGCGGCAGTACGTCGCAATGCGCCGGAACGTCTCCGCCCCAGCGGCGTGCCCTGCCGTGCGCGGCAGACCGCGCTTTTTTGCCCAGCGCCCATTTCCGTCCATGATGATGGCGATATGCTGCGGCGGCGGGAGCTCTTTTGTTTTTCCTGTAAATAAATTCATAGTTCTTCCTCAAGACAAAAGCCGCCGGATGGCGGCTTTTGGCAGAGCGCTATTGCGGCTCAGATCTCCATGAGCTCCTTGTCCTTCTTCGCGCACATTTCGTCGATGCGCTTGGTGAACTTGTCGGTCAGGTCCTGAATGTCCTTTTCGGCGACCTTCTGATCGTCCTCGGTCAGCTCACCCTTTTTCTGTGCCTTTTTGACATAGTCCACAGCGTCACGGCGCACGTTGCGCACGGCGACCTTGGCGTCCTCGCCGTATTTTTTGACCTGCTTCGTCAGCTCCTTACGGCGCTCCTCTGTGAGCTGCGGGAACACCAGCCGGATCACGCGCCCGTCATTCTGCGGGTTGATGCCGAGGTCGGAGACCTGAATGGCTTTTTCGATCGCCTTCAGCAGCGACCCGTCCCACGGCTGGATCATCAGTGTTCTGGGGTCGGGCGAGGAGACTGTGCCGACCTGGTTGATGGGCGTGTCCACACCGTAGTATTCCACCGTGATGCGGTCGAGCACCTGCGCGTTGGCGCGTCCGGCGCGCACCGCGCCGAAGTCCGCCGCGAGCACCTCGAGCGTTTTTTCCATTTTCCGTTCAAATTCCTTCAGATCTGCCATGGATTTCTTCCTCCTTACTCTTTTTTTCGGTCTGTTTTATTCTTTCACGATCGTGCCGATCTTCTCGCCCATCACGACCCGCAGGATGTTCTGCGGATCCTTCAGCGCAAAGACCTGCACCGGGATATGATTGTCCATCGAAAGGGACGTTGCCGTGGTGTCCATCACCGCCAGATGCTTTGCCAGCACCTCGTCGTAGGTGATCTCGTCATAGCGCACCGCCGTGGGGTCTTTCGCTGGGTCGGCGGAGTACACGCCGTCGATGTTTTTCGCAAGCAGGATCGCGTCGGCGTCGATCTCCGCCGCGCGCAGCACCGCGCCGGTGTCGGTGGAGAAATAGGGGTTGCCCGTGCCGCAGCCAAAGATGACCACGCGTCCCTTTTCCAGATGGCGGATGGCTTTGCTGCGGATATACGGCTCTGCGATCTTGTTCATCTCGATCGCCGTCTGCACACGCACGGCGACGCCGCGCTGCTCCAGACAGTCCGCCACCGCGAGGGCGTTGATGACCGTTGCCAGCATCCCCATATGGTCCGCGCGCGTGCGCTCCATCCTGCCGCCGCCGTCCTTTGCGCCGCGCCAGAAGTTGCCGCCGCCGACCACGATGCCGACCTGCACGCCCCGCGCCACGCACTGCTTGACCACATCGCACACGCCGCCGATGACGTCAAAATTCAGCCCCCGGTGCGCATCGCCCGCCAGTGCCTCGCCGCTGATCTTCAGCAGCACCCGTTTATATTTCGGCTGATCCATGAAATGACCGCTCCTTTAATTCCTTATGAGATCTCGTAGGGCAGCGACACAATGATACAACGCCGCCCTGGCTATTCTATAATATTTTTGCCCGCTTGAAAAGAGGAAATTTGCATTCGCCTGCATTGTTTTCACATTTTTTACAAAATGTCATGCCGGTCATTGCGAAACGGACGAACATCGTATATAATATAGGGCAACGTGACTAAAAACAAATTGCGGGAGGACTTCCCATGGACGAAATTCGCAAAGCCCCGGAAACGAAAAATTTCATCGACGTCTTTGTCGAGCAGGACATCGCCCCCGGCGGTCAGTTCGAGGGGCAGACGGTGCACACGCGCTTCCCGCCCGAGCCGAACGGCTATCTTCACATCGGGCACTGCAAGGCGCTGACCATCGACTTCGGCACGGCGGAAAAATTCGGCGGTCTGTGCAACCTGCGCATGGACGATACGAATCCCACCAAAGAGGACTCGGAATATGTGGACGCGATCCAGGCGGACATCCACTGGCTGGGCTTCGACTGGGGCGACCGCTTCTTCTATGGCTCGGATTATTTTGACAAGGACTACGAATACGCCGTCGAGCTCATCAAAAAGGGGCTGGCGTACGTCTGCGACCTCACGCCCGAGCAGGCGAAGGAATGCCGCGGCGACATCGGCAAGCCCGCCGTCTCGCCCTACCGTGACCGCTCGGTCGAGGAAAACCTTGACCTGTTCGAGCGCATGAAAAACGGCGAGTTCCCCGAGGGCAGCAAAACGCTGCGCGCGAAGATCGACCTTGCCTCCGGCAACTTCAATATGCGCGACCCCGTCCTCTACCGCATCCGCTATATGCACCATCACCGTCAGGGCGACAAGTGGTGCATCTACCCGATGTACGACTTTGCCCACCCCATTCAGGACGCGCTGGAGGGCATCACACACTCGCTGTGCTCGCTGGAGTTTGAGGCGCACCGCCCGCTGTATGACTGGGTCGTCAGCAATATCACCATTCCCTACCACAAGCCGCGTCAGATCGAGTTTGCCCGTCTCGGCATCGACCATACCGTTATGTCCAAGCGCAAGCTGCGCCTGCTGGTGGAGACCGGGCGCGTCAGCGGCTGGGACGATCCGCGGATGCCCACGCTCTGCGGTCTGCGCCGCCGCGGCTACACCGCCGCATCCATCCGCAATTTCTGTGAGCGCATCGGCGTCGCCAAGTCGGCAAATACCGTGGAATACGCGTTTTTGGAGCACTGCCTGCGCGAGGACCTCAACGACACCGCCGAGCGCGTCATGGCAGTCCTGCACCCGGTGAAGCTCGTCATCACGAATTACCCCGAGGGGCAGTCGGAGACGTTCTGCGTCGAAAACAACCCCGTCCATCCCGAGCAGGGCACGCACGAGATCACCTTCTCGCGCGAGGTCTGGATCGAGGCGGACGATTTTATGGAAGAGCCGATCCCGAAGTATAAGCGCCTGTATCCGAACGGGCCGGAGTGCCGCCTGAAGGGTGCGTATCTCATCCGCTGCACCGGCTGCAAAAAGGACCCCGACGGCTCGATCGCCGAGGTCTACGCTGAGTATGATCCTGACTCCCGCGGCGGCGACCCTGCAGACGGGCGCAAGGTCAAGGGCGCGACCATCCACTGGGTGGACGCCGCCACGGCGGTGGACGCCGAGGTGCGTGTGTACGATAACCTCTTCCTCGACGAGCAGCCCGATAGTGCCGACAAGGACTTTTTGGAGTGCATGAACCCCGACTCTCTGCAGGTGCTCACCGGCTGCAAGGTCGAGCGCGCGCTCATCGCGGAGGCGGAAAAGTACGACGCTGAGGGGGATGACCGCGCCGCCAAGACCGCGCCGGGCTTCCAGTTCATGCGCGTGGGCTATTTCTGTCTCGACAGCCGCGACTGCCACAAAGACCACCTCGTCTTTAACCGCAGCGTCAGCCTGAAGGACAGCTTTAAGCCCAGCAAGTAAGTTGCCGCAAAATTGGGATGTTTTCCATGTGGAAAACATCCCAATTTTTCTGTCTATCTCCGCGCGGGAAGTGTCCCGGGCTTTGTATTTTATACTAGAATCTGTTAAAAAGCTTGAAGAGCTTTTTATAGCGCCAACGGCGCGTCAGATTCTGCATGAGACAGCGCAGCGTGCATTCGCACGATGCGAGTGTGCGTAGCACACGGGATTCTTGATTCAATATTTTAATCAAGAATCAGTATTATTCCGCCAGCATTTTGCCGAGCGCGCAGCACGCGCCGAGGGCTGCATCGTCCGGTGCTTCGCAGCAGATCACGCTTTCGCACGCGAGCTTTGCGCCCGCCGCACGGCAGTCGTCCTCCCACGCGCGCATCCACTCGCCGTCGCCCCAGCCATAAGAGCCGAACAGTGCGATGGGCTTGCCCGCAAGCTGCGGCTTCCAGCCGTCGAACGCCGGGGCGAATACCTCCTCCTCCAGTACCTCCGCGCCCATTGCGGGGCAGCCGAACGCCAGCGCGTCATAGCCCGCCAGATCTGCCGGCGCGCTGTCCACCGCAAAGGCGGTCACATCCGCGCCTGCCTGCTTCATGCCCTCCAGAACGGCGTTCGCCATCGACTCGGTGTTGCCCGTGCCGCTCCAAAAGATCACTGCTGTTTTTTTCATGATAAATTCCTCCTGTTGATTTCTCTGGCAGCGCCGCGCAACGGCGCGGTATTGCCCTTAGCCCGCCACCGCCAGCCGTTCCAGCGAAACGCCCGCGCGATAGAGTCTGCAATAGATCTGTGTACACTGCCGGTATTTTTGGAAGATCGCCTGCGCACGCTCGGCGTCGCCGTAGACCTTCCACAGTCCGGCACAGTGGAAGCCCCCGGCGCGGTTCTGGATGAAGCCCTGCACATCCTCCGGCGGATAGCTCAGAAACAGCCCCACCTCGTGCGGAAATTCCCCGCCCGCCTGCAAGCGGCGGATGAGCTGCGCGATGCACCGCCCGCAGCTCTCGCAGCCGTAGCCGCTCTGCCGCAGCAGCGCCTGTGCGCCGCCGTCCGCCAGATCGCGCCAAAGCCGTGCCGGGCGGTAGAGATACAGCAGCGCCCGCCCCTCCGCCTGCCGCAGCAGGAGCAGACACAGCCCGCGCGGCGCGAGCATTTTGTTCAGCCGCCGCAGCTCCTTGCGCAGTGCGGCGGCATCGCCGCACGCGCACGAAAAGAGGCTTCCCGTTTTCATGCCCGCCAGCGTCGGCGCGCCGTGACGCACCAGCAGCTCCTCCGACATTTCCGCACCGTCCCTTCTTTAGTTAGTTACATCTAACTATTCGCATTCAAAAAAGCGGATTACCCGCTCCTTTGTATGCAGTATAGCAAAAATCAGGCGGGCTGTCCGCTCCAAAACAGCCCGCCATAGCTCCAAATTTTTGGAGAAAACGCGGATTCGAGCGGCAAGAACCCGCCTTTCCGTATTTTTTATTCTTTGTTCGTCCGCTTCTACTGGTCCGCCTCGGCTTCCTCCGGTGCGCAGCTGTCGCGCTCCGCGCCTGCACGGTAGGCGTTCGGTGTCACGCCGATGATGCCGCGGAAGGCTTTGGCAAATTTGCTGCCGTTGTCATAGCCGAACTGCCCCGCGATGTCCAGCACCGTGCGGTCGGTCGTGCGCAGCAGCTCCGCCGCCGCGTGCATCTTCTGCGCGCGCAAATACGCCGCAGGCGACATTCCATAAACGCCCCGGAAGCACGCCGTGAGCTGCGCCGCCGACACACCGAGCTCCGCCGCCAGCGCCGCCACCGTCCACTTGCCCTCCGTCTGTGCAGCCAGCCGCTCGCCCGCCGCCTTTGCCAGCGCCACCTGCGCGCCGGTGTAGCTCCTGCGCGGTGGCTCGGCGGGCAGCGCGCTCAAAAACAGCAGCAGCTCCAGCACCTTCACCTTGAAATACCCCCGCCGGATGTCCTCCGGCACGCTGTACAGCTCCGAAAAAATATGCTCCACCCGCGCCGACGACCGCGCAGCAAAATACTCCGTCCCCGCGCAGAATTTTTCCGCCAGCGCCGCCGGGCGCACGTTCACATCCTGCAAAATGCAGGACAAACACTGCGGCGCACGCTGCGGATCGATCATCACGGAAATGCCGTGATAGTGTCCCGTCGGAAAGCTCACCGCGCTGCGCGCCGCGTCGCACCGCAGCACCGCCAGATCGCCCGGAGCCAGGAAAAAGTGTGCCTGCCCATACTGAAATTCCAGCCGTCCCTCGCGGCAGTGGTCGATCTCCAGAAGCCCCGCCGTGCTCGCCGCCACGGGGATGTGGATGCCCGCGTGCACGTCGCGGTACAGCAGCCAGATGCCCGGAAATACCGCGTACTGCGTGATCTGCACGCGACCGTCCGAGCCGCTGAGCGTATAGACGCAGCGGGCGTCCGTGCGATGCAGGATCTGCGCCCCCGCCGCAAAAATGATCTCGTCCTGCGCGCCCCGCGCCATCCCGACCGCTCCCTTCCTAAAAAACTGACGCTATCATATTCGATTTTCCACGTTTTTTCAAGCCGCGCGGCATTTGTTTGCAGTTTGTTTTCATTTCGCTGCCAGCGCAAGGATACTTTGGCAGACATAAAGCGCGCCACGCGGGAAAAGCTATGGCTGTGGAAAGCAAAAAACGGTTTTCTACGAGCTTTATAAGAAGGAGATGTAACAGCAATGACGAACCGTAACAGCAATTCTATCAACATTCCCGAAGCCCGCGAGGCGATGGACAAGTTCAAGATGGAAGCCGCGTCCGAAGTCGGCGTAGATCTGCGCCAGGGCTACAACGGTCACCTCACCTCCCGTGAGGCAGGCTCCGTCGGCGGTCAGATGGTCAAGAAAATGATCGAGGCTTACGAGCGCTCCATGAAGTAATTGCCCTTCCCTTCGGGGAGGACGGAAGCAGGCTGTGTCCGCAGGGTGCGGACGCAGCCTGCTTTTTCGGGCGCGGAGTTCATATTTTGCGCAGTTTCGGGCGTCAGGATACACAAATCGACCGTTTTTGCGGCTTTGTTTACAAATCGTTCGTTCCAAATTCACAGTTTGGACATGATTGTCCCGTATCCTAAAGCCATGGAAACCAACGTTTTCCTCTCTTTTCTCTTTCTCTTTTCTCTCTAATGCAAATGCCTGCGACACACGTCGCAGGCATTTGCATTTCTGCACGCTTGCTTTTTGCTGCATTTTCGCCTATACTTACTTGCAGGAGAGGGCAGGTGGAAATTTTGTTTTCATATGATTCCAAGCTGATGCAAACGCTGACCTTCGTCGGCGATCTGATCATTCTGAATCTTCTATACCTGCTGTGCTGCGTCCCGGTGTTCACCATCGGCGCGGCGCAGGCGGCGCTGTACAGCGGCATCCGTACGCTGCTGGATAAAACGGACGACAGCTCCTGCGCCGCCGCGTTTTTCCGCAGCTTCCGCACGGGCTTCGGCGCGATCACGCTGGCATGGCTCATTTTCGCCGTGCTTATGGCGCTGGCGGGCTGGAGTCTCGTCCTCGTGCTGGTCTACAAATACGCTGTCTCCGGCGTGCCGCTGTGGCTGTGCGTGGCGTCGGTGTGCGTGTGCGCGCTGTTCCAGGCGCAGCTCTCGCTGTTCCACGCGCGCTTTTCCTGCACCGTCTGGCAGCTCATCCGCAACAGCTTTCTGATGTGCGCCCTGCACCCGCTGCGCGCCGTGCTCTGCGCCGCGTTCGTCTGGCTGCCCGTAGGCGTCGCGCTGACCGACCTCACCGTATTCCTGCGGCTCGTGCCGCTGTGGCTGTGCGGTTATTTCAGCCTCGCGCTCCTGCTAAACTTCCTGCTGATGAAAAAGCCGTTCCAAAAGCTCATCGACCAATACCGCCGGACCCACCCGGACGAATCCAGTGAAACCGAACCGTCCGATGAACCCGCATAAAAACACCGCCCTGCAGCCAAACCGGCTGCAGGGCGAATTTTTTGAATTTTTTATCCCCATAATGCGGAGAGCATCGGCACGATCTGCTTTTTGCGCGAAACGACCTTCGGCAGAAAGCAGGTATGGTCCTTGAGCGGAACGCTGAACGCCTGCGTGAAAATCTCCTCGTCGCCGAGATACAGGATCTGCGTGCCCTCCACGAGCACGTCCGTCAGCATGAGGATCATCAGGCTGTAGCCGCGCTCCTCCATTGTGCGCTGCATGAGCTGCAAAAATTCGTCCTTGCGCTGCAGCATCCGGCTGGAATCAACGCAGGTGATCTGGCTGATGCCGAAATCGTGCCCCGCGATGTGAAAATCCTTGAAATCCGCAAACAGCAGACTGTCCGCCGACTTGTCGTCCGCATTCGACGCCGCGAAGATCTCCTTGCCCAGCTCCTCAAGCGAGACGTTCGCGATGCGCGCCATGCGCTCCGCCATGCGGTGGTCCTTGGGCGTGGACGTGGGCGATTTGAACATGACGGTGTCCGCCACGATCGCCGACGCGATGAGTCCCGCCAGCTTGTCCGACGGCATAAGCCCCTTTTCCTGATACATCGATGCGATGATCGTCGCCGTCGAGCCGACCGGCTCGTTGCGGAAATAGATGGGGTTGCCCGTCTGAATGTCCGCCAGCCGGTGGTGGTCGATGATCTCCAGGATCTCCGCCTGCTCCAGCCCCGGCACGGACTGCGCCGCTTCGTTGTGGTCTACCAGCACCACGCGCTTACGGCGCGGTTTGATCAGATGATAGCGCGAGAGCGTGCCCACGACCTTGTCGTTTTCGTCCAGGATCGGGTAGCTGCGGTGGCGGCTTTTGAGCACGATCTCCTTGACATCGTCCACAAAGTCCGTCAGGTGGAACGCCTCCAGGTCCTCCGTCCGGCAGATGCGCTGGATGGGGATGGCGTAGTAGATCATCCGCGCCGTGCGCACCGCGTCAAACGGCGTCGCGATGATGCACGTCTCGGTCGGCAGCTCGTAAAGCTCCTTCGGCAACTCTGCCTGACACACGATCAGGCAGCTCACGTTCTCCTCCAGCGCGCGGCGCGCCAGCGCCGGCTGCTCGCCGCAGATGACGATGGACTCGCGGCTGCGGAACACAAGATTGGCATTGCTCTGCGGCAGCGCGATGCACACCTCGCCGCTCACGCTGTCCACCAGATGCCCCGCCTCATTGAGAATTTTGCCGTCGAGCACGCTGAGGAGATTAAAAACAGGAATTTTCTGCACGACCGGCTCGCTGACGGTGTTCATATCATACGCCGCCACCTCCGTCGGCGAGAGCATCCCGTAGAGGCTTCCGTCGTCATTCGTCACCGGCAGCGCCGGGATAGCGCGGTTTGAGCGCAGCGTGTCCCACGCCCGGCTGAGCGTCACGGCACTGCTAAGTGCCGGCGGCGTATCGAACGCCAGATCGCGCACCTGCGTGCGCATCGTCTGGATGCGCAGCGGCGGCTCAAAGCCGAAGCGCGCCAGCACGAGCTGCGTCTCGTCGCTGATATGCCCCAGCCGCGCCGGAACAAATTCGCGGTCGCCCAGCGCGTTCCGCAGCGCGGCGTACGCCATCGCGGATACGATCGAATCCGTGTCTGGATTGCGGTGACCGGTCACATAAATCGGGTCCATAGCGTCTCCTTTCAGGCTTCGGGGAACTTCACGCCGTTGAATTTCATTAAAAACCGCACGGGATAGTAGCGGTCGAGATAGTATGTGCTGTACCAGTCGAATGTAGCCTGCGGCAGGCTTCGCAGCTCCGGCGCGTCACAGCGGAAGCGGCAGAACGTCTGCTCGTCGCCGCTGAGCAGCGCAGCCAGCAGCTCCCTCTGCCCCTCGTCCGCCAGCCGCTTCAGGCACGCGTCCATGATCTCCGCGCAGTCCTGCTCCTCCTGCGGCGCGCACCACTGCTTGTTGCCCAGCCACAGCAGAAAATCATCCATGTCCAGCAGCGTCCGCGCAGCGGCGTGCGAGAGCTTGGCAAACTCGTCCGTGTCATGGCGCTTGACCACGTCGATCAGGTATTCAACCAGCCGGTCATCCAGACACACACTGTCCAGAAAGACTTCGTAAATATCCCGAATCTCGGACTTGACCGGCTCTTCCGGCTCGTCCGCAGCCTCCGGCTGTGTATCCGGCGCACCCTGCGCCAGCGCGCCGCCGAGCGCCCCAAGCGTCGCCGGGTCGTAGTTTTCAAATGTCGCCGGGTCAATTTCATCGCCGCGCGCCGCCGCGCACAGCCGCACAAACTCCGGGATACCCAGCGCCGCGATCTGCCTCTGTAATTCCTCCGCGCGCCCGTCTGCGTCCGCCGCCGTGAGCGTCAGCCCCTCCGGCGCGGGGAACGTCCCCTCGCAAAGCTCCTGAAAATATTGCAGAAAATATTGAAGAATTTCCATGAATGCTCCTGTAAAATTTGGTACTTTGAGTCTACCACCTTTCCGGGCGAAAGTCAAAGCAAAATCTGCCGCCACGTTTCGTCGTAACGCGGGGCAGGGTTCTACCCCACCCACGCGGGATGCAATTGCAGATTTTGCACGCAGAAAGCCCGCTGGAATACTCCAGCGGGCTTTTTCCTGCTTTTATCCTGCCATATCCGACAGATCAGCCGTTTCGTCGGTCATTTCGGTGATGCCGAACTCGTCCGTTACCGGCTCTTCGTCCACATCCTCTTCCACGATCGTCTGCACGAACTCACTTAAGTAAGCCTCCTCCGGCAGACCTGCGAACAGACCCGGGAGGTTGATGATGATGCCGTCCATGTTGTACGGCAGCGCAAAGCGGTACGACACGATGGTCTCGTCGCCGCCCTTTTCCTGCGTGATCTTGAACGTGATGTCGAGCGTCTGCCCGATCACCGTGGTCATGGTGCGCTCTTTGTCGTAGAGCTTGCCGACCTGCTCGTCGCCGTCGATGACCACGACCTTATACGGCGTGTCGATCGTCGAGCCGTTATATTCGAGCTTTTTGTTGTCAAAATACACCGTGTGCCCGCGTCCGATCGCAAACATCACCGCCGCGATTGCCAGCAGCAGCACCACCGTGCCCACCTTAAAGAGGATGGAAGTCGTTTTCTTGCTCACGCCTGACCCTCCTCTCGCTGCGCCTGCGCAAGCTCCTGACCGAGGCGGTTCTTCTGCTTGCGCTTTTTCATCTCATACATCACCAGCGCCACCGCGATGACAAAGTACGACGCGAACACGCGGAAATACTCGCCGATCATGGAGTCGCCCGTGATCGCCGCGCCGGTCGAGGGCGCAACGATGAACATCGTATGGAACAGGATGACGCCGAGGAATACGTTTCCGATGGATGCCTTGTCCACGGACGCGCCGCCGACGAGCAGCGCCGCGATACAGAACATACCGATCTGCGAATGCGCGCTGTAGGTAGCGATGTTGCCCATGTTCTGGAGATACAAGATCATGCCGAAGCCGGAGAGCACCGTGGACATCACGATGGACAGCACGCGTGTGCGGTCCACATTGATGCCGGCGTCGCGCGCAACGTCCATATCCTGCCCGACGGCGCGCATATCCTGCCCGAGCTTGGTCTTGCGGAACCAGACGATGAACAGGCACAGCAGCCCGATGAGGATGAACGACAGCACCGGGATCTTCACGCCGCCGATATTCACCGCCAGCAGATTATCGATGCACTGGCGCATATTCAGCAGGCTCACGGTATTGCGGATGCCGTAGCCGCGCGGCAGGCGGATGGCGGCGTGCTTGATGGGGATGATGCTGCCCATGGCGAACAGCACGATGAGCTGATACACGCCGTTCATGAAGAAGCTGATGATGTAGCTCGTGATCATTTCGCGCCCCTTGGCATGGTTAAGGATCGTGCCGCACAGCAGCCCCAGCAGCGCCGAGAGCGGGATGGACACGATCATCGCCAGCACAACACCCGGGATGCCCCAGATCTGCCAGTCGGCAACGAAGATCAGCGCGATCTCCGCACCCATCGCGCCCAGCGTCATGGCGAAGTTCAGACCCATGCCCGCCATGATGGGGATGAGCAGACCCATCACAAGGAAAATGTTGCGCCCCATGCGCGTCACGATCTCGTTGAGCAGGTAGCTCGCCGAGAAGCCGGACACCGGGATGCAAGCCGCGCAGATCAGCACGAACAGGATCGGCACGGAGTTGTCTTGAATAAATTGCAGCGGACTCTTTTTAAGCGTATTATTCCTTTTCATTTCGAGCCCCCCGATTTTCTGGTCAGCGCGTACAGGATCATGCCCTGGGTCACGATGATACGCACGATCTCACTGATGTCCGCGTGGATGATGGAGTTGATGACGGTCGGCGTCATGGTCGTCAGGCCCTGGAACACGAACGTGCCGAGCACAACGTTAAAGATGCTCGCCTTATTCGCGCTCGCGCCGCCGATGAGCAGCGCCGCGACCGACGGCAGTGCCATATAGAACGGCGCGTTGTAAAGCTGAATGAAGCCGAAGCCCTGCTGATACACCAGAATGCCGATCGCGCCGAGCCAGGTGGACATCACCACAGACAAAAGCCGCATTTTATCCACATGGATGCCCGCCGCCTTGGCGAACACCGGGTTCGAGCCGACGGCGGTCATCGCCGTGCCGGTCTTGGTGTGGAAGAACGCCCACACAAGGAAGCACAGCAGCGCGATAAACAGCAGCGTGCCGGTGGGGATGACGAGGCTGCCGAGCTTGATCTGCCACAGATTCGCCAGCACGCCTTCGTAATAGCCCTCCAGCGTGATGGTGGTACGCAGACCCTTGCCGGACAGACCCCAGACCATGTTCGGGCTGGTATACGGCAGCAGCAGCCACATCATGCACATGAACGCCACCGACGCGAAACCGACGTAGGTCGCGATCATCATTTCGCCGCCCTTGATCTTATTGAGCAGCCAGCCGTACAGCGCGCCGAGGACCAGCGCGAACGGCGTTGCCATCAGCGCCGCCATCGCGAAGCCGCCGACGCCCGTAAAGCCAAACTGCACCGACAGCGTTGCGCCGAGCAGACCTGCGATAATGCCGAGCGGCAGACCGAAGTTCAGACCGCAGCCTGAAAGCACCATCGGCACCATCGCCAGCACGAGCACCGCGTTCCAGCTGAAGCGGTTGATGGTGTTGGTGAGCTGCGTGAGGAAGTCCGCGCCCACGATCGGCGCCATAATAAACATCAGGATCAGAAAGCCCGTGATGATCATACGCGCCGGACCGAACGAGGACGCCAGCGAGCTTATTTCGCGGTTGAACTTTTCAGGACCCCAGATATGATCTTTTTGTGTCTTTTTCATGGTGTCCTCCTTATCTTACCTTGCTGACCATCAGCGCGCCGAACTCTTCGGACGGGCGCTGTGCCGGCAGAATGCCCGCGACCTCGCCGCCAGAGACGATGGCGATGCGGTCGCAGATCTGGCGCAGCTCTTCAAGCTCCGAGGAGATCATCACGACGGTGACGCCCGACTCGCGGTTGAATTTTTTCAGTGCGTCCAGCACCAGCGACTTCGCGCCCACGTCGATGCCGCGCGTCGGCTCGGACACGAACAGGAACTTCGGGTGCAGCGCGAACGCGCGCGCCAGACAGATCTTCTGCTGATTGCCGCCCGAAAGCTCGCGTGCCTTCTGCTGCGAGCCGGTGCACTTGATGGCGAGCTCGTCGATATACTGATTCGTCAGCGCGTGGATCGCCTTGCTGTCGCGCCACTTGATGAGCCCGCCCAGCAGGTTCTTGAGCAGTTTATTCTGCGACTGCATGAGCGTGAACGAAACGTTCCACTCCAGCGACTCATCCAGCAGCAGACCCACGCCGCGCCGGTCCTCCGACACGAACGCGAGCGAGGCGCTCAGGCACGCCTTGGGGTCGTTCAGCGGGATCTGTTTACCGTCAAACTCGACCGTGCCGCCCGCGTCGTACAGACCCATCACGCCGTTCGGGATGCCGAGCTTGCCCTGACCGGCGAGACCGCCGATGCCGAGGATCTCGCCCTCGCGCACATCCAGATCCACGTTCCGGACGATCTCGCCCGGCATATCGACCCACAGTCTGCGGATGGACAGGATGGTCTTTGCGTTCGGCAGCTCGCGCGCCTCGGCGACCGCCGAGACATCGACCTGACGACCGACCATCCACTTGGTGATGCTGTCAACATCGGTTTGCTTTGCCGCGACGTCCTGCACGACCTTGCCGTCGCGCATGACCACGACCTTGTCGCACACGTCCAGGATCTCATGCAGACGGTGCGTAATAAAGATCACGGCGATTCCCTTTTCCGCCATATTGCGGATGGAAGCGAGCAGCGCTTCGGCTTCCTTTTCCGTCAGGACCGCCGTCGGCTCATCAAGGATCAGCAGCTTTAACTGTTCCTTGCTCAGCTCACGGGCGATCTCTGTAAATTGCTTGTGTCCGACGGGCATTTGATTGATGACCATATGCGGGTCGATGGCAAAGCCCATCTTCTCGATCGCAGCGTCCGCGCGACGGTCCATCTCTGCATAGTCCAGCGTGTTCAGACGCGGTCCGAACACCTGTGCCGCGAGCGTCTTTTTCTGCGGCTCACGGTTGAGCAGGATGTTTTCCGCAGCGGTGAATCCGGGAATCAGGGAAAACTCCTGATGGACCATACCGATACCGGCGGCAAGCGCATCATGCGGCGTGCGGAAGTTGACCTTTTCGCCGTTCAGCAGCACGTCGCCGCCGTAACCGCCAGTCTCCTGGATCATGGTCATGCCGAACAGGATCCGCATCAGCGTGCTTTTGCCCGCGCCGTTTTCGCCCACAAGACCCATGACCTCGCCGGCGCGCAGGGTAAAGCTGATGTCCGTCAGCACCTGGTTGCCGTAGAAATCCTTCTGAATATTTTTCATCTCCAGCAGCGGAGGATTGTTATTTGTCATGGTTTTTCCCTACCTAAAGCAGCGGCAGGAGGAGAGATCACTCTCCCCCTGCCGGATTTTGAGTTCGTATTCGGTGAATTACTTCAGCGTGAAGTACTTCTCAGGAACTTCCACGTCGGTCGAGCCCATGAAGAAGCCCGGATCGCCCATGATGTAGGTATCCTGATAGACGAGGAACACGTTGTCCAGCTTGACGCCGGTGTCGGCGTTGGTGTAGTTGGAGCCGTTCCAGCTTGCCTTCGGGGAGTACTTCGTGAACGCCTTGGCGATGTCGTCCACATCGCACAGCTCGCTCTCGCCGTTGATGACGTTCAGAGCGTGCTGCGCAAGACCGGCGGAGACGGTGTAGCCGTAGGAGTAGGCCCAGGTGCCAAAGCGGCCAGCGCCGCCCTTTTCACAGATAGCCTTTTCAACCTTGGCAAGGATCTTGTCGAAGTCGCCGGCCTCTTCCGTCAGGTCCAGACCCAGCGCGCCGGGATAGCCCATCAGCGGGGAGGGCAGGTCCGCCTCGATGAAGTAGCCGCCGTACTCGAGCAGGCTCTTCAGCAGCGGCTCGGTGTGCGCGTCGTTGGTGCAGAAGTAAGCAGCGTTCTGACCATACTTCTCGACCCACTCGGGCACCTTCTCAAGGATGTACGCCTGCGCGCCCGGAACGCCAACGTCGGACGTGGGGTCGGGAGCGGTCTCAAGCACGAACTTCATGCCGAACTCGTCGCACGCAGCCTGCATGATCGCCACGCGGCGGCTCATGGTCTCGTAGGACATATGGCGCGGGAAGGAGATGTGCACAAAGGTGTCACAGCCCAGCTCGTGCGCGGTGCGGATGATGAGGTAGCCACGGGCAACGAAGTCGTTGTTCGTGACGAGGTCGGCAGCGCTGCCGATCTCGGGCAGGTCCTCGTGGGACTCACCGGCGATGCAGATGATGTCGGGGCGGCGTTCCTTGATCTGACGGAACGCTTCGGTCGTGCCGGGGATCGCCTGGTTGACGATGATCGCCTTCATGTCGGGGTCATCGGACATATTGACGATGGTCTGGATAGTCGTCTCCAGCTCTTCGGTGAAGTTATCCGGGTAGATAGCCAGCTTCACCATGTCCTCGCCGTATTCCGCCTGGAAGGCTTCCGCGCCGCGGCGGTCGTCCTCAGACTGGGAAACGGAGCCGGTGACGATGCCGATATGCACGGCGCCGTCGGAGGCAGCGGGGGTCTCCTCCTCAGCGGGGGTCTGCGCGTCCGCGGCAGCGTCGCTGCTGGTATCAGCGCTCGTGTCCGTGCTGGTAGCGGGCGTCGTGGTCTGCGTGGTCTTGCCTGCACAGGCAGCCAGGGACAGAACCATGACCAGAGCCAGAAGCAGTGCTACGATCTTCTTCATGTTCTTTCCTCCTTAAAATTGCCTTTCCCAATTTTTTCTTGGGTCGGTAATGACCATTTTATCATTTAAAGTGCCATCTGACAAGAGTTTTTTTGAAAAAATGCAATTTCTCACCCCCGGCGCTGCATCGGCGCGGCGGAGGTTTGTTGTTCCCGTGCGGACAGTTTTGTATTTATATACTTTTTCTCATGGATTTTTAGCTAAAAATCGGTTCGTATGGATATTTAGCCGTCTTTTCTGCATGAATATGACATTGCATATTCATTCTCCAAACGCCGCGCCGGATGAATTTTCTGCAAGCCGCGGCAAAAAAATCCCCTCCGCCGCAGAAGAAAGTCTGCGCGGAGGGGATTTTTCGTTTTTGATGAGCGTTACGCATTTTCGGTCAGGCTCGTGCGCACGAGCGCGCGGCGGAGCTTCGCCTCGGCAAGGCGAATTTCCTCATCGGTCAGCGCGTCGCGGTGTTTCAGCCGCTCCTGCGCCGTCTCCAGCGCGCGCTGCGCCCGCGCGCGGTCGATCTGCTCCTGCCACTCGAACGTGGTGGCGATCAGGCGCACCTCGCCGTTTTTCACCATCAGCATCCCGCCGATGCACGCGGCGCGGCGGGTCTTGCCGCTAATCACCACGCGCGCCTGCCCCATGCCGAGCGGCGTCACATAATTGATGTGCTTTGGCAGAATGGTCACGCCGCCGGTCACGGCGCGCACGTCCAGACTCTCCGCCTCACCGTCATAAAACAGCCCGTCGGGCGTTACGATCTGCAAATGGAAGCTGCTCATGCGCCCGCACCCTTTGCCTTGGCGACCGCCTCGTCGATCGAGCCGACGAACAGGAACGCCGATTCGGGCAGATCGTCGTGCTTGCCCTCGATGATCTCCTTAAAGCCGCGGATGGTCTCCTTGAGCGGCACATACTTGCCCTGGAAGCCGGTGAATTGCTCGGCAACATGGAACGGCTGCGACAGGAAGCGCTGCACCTTTCTCGCGCGGCTGACGGCGAGCTTATCGTCCTCCGACAGCTCGTCCATGCCCATGATGGCAATGATGTCCTGCAATTCCTTATAGCGCTGCAAAAGCTGGATGACGCCGCGCGCCACATCGTAATGCTCCTGCCCGACGATCTCAGGCGCGAGGATGCGGGACGTGGAGTCGAGGGGATCGACTGCCGGATAAATACCGAGCGAGGCGATGCCGCGGTCGAGAACGGTCGTTGCGTCCAGATGGGCAAACGTCGTCGCCGGCGCGGGGTCGGTCAGGTCATCCGCCGGGACGTAGACCGCCTGCACGGACGTGATCGAGCCATTTTTCGTGGACGTGATGCGCTCCTGCAAAGCGCCCATTTCGGTCGCCAGCGTCGGCTGGTAGCCGACGGCGGAGGGCATCCGCCCCAGCAGCGCCGACACCTCCGAGCCTGCCTGCGTAAAGCGGAAGATGTTGTCGATAAACAGCAGCACGTCCTGATGTCCGACATCGCGGAAATATTCCGCCATCGTCAGACCCGACAGACCCACGCGCATACGCGCTCCGGGCGGCTCGTTCATCTGACCGTAGACCAGCGCCGTTTTGGAAAGGACGCCGGATTCCTTCATTTCATAATACAGGTCGTTGCCCTCGCGCGTGCGCTCGCCGACGCCTGTAAACACGGAGTAGCCGTTGTGCTCGGTGGCGATGTTGTAGATCAGCTCCTGAATGAGCACGGTCTTGCCAACGCCCGCGCCGCCGAACAGACCGATCTTGCCGCCCTTGGCATACGGGCAGATCAGATCGACGACCTTGATGCCGGTCTCGAGAATTTCGGTGGTGGACTGCTGCTCTTCATAGCTCGGCGCGGGGCGGTGGATCGCCCAGCGCTCTGCTTTTTCCGGCGCGGGCTGGTTGTCCACCGGCTCGCCCAGAAGATTAAAGATGCGCCCCAGGCATACCTCACCCACGGGAACGGTGATCGGCGAGCCGGTATCGACTGCCTGCGTACCGCGCTCCAGCCCGTCAGTGGAGCTCATGGCGATGCAGCGGGCGACATTGTCGCCGATGTGCTGCTCGACCTCGGCGGTCAGCGTTTTGCCGCCAAGCTCCAGCGTTACGGCGTTCATAAGCTCCGGCAGCTCGCCGTCGGCAAAGCGGATGTCCAACACAGGACCGATGACCTGCACGACCGTGCCGATGTGCTGTTTGGTCATACGCGATCTCCTTTCAGTTTTCTGCGCCGGCGACGATCTCGGTGATCTCCTGCGTGATCGCGCCCTGACGGGCACGGTTGTAGCGCAGATTGAGATCCTGGATCATCTCGTCGGCGTTTTTGGTGGCGGCGTCCATCGCCATGCGGCGCGCCGCCTGCTCGGAGGCGACGGACTCGCACAGCGCGCCGTAGAAAACGCCCCCCAGATATTCCGGCACGATGGCGTCAAAAACACCGAGCGGACCGGTCTCATACAAAATAAACGGCTTTGCCGCGCGCGTATCCTTCTTTTCCGCGATGCGCACCGGCAGCAGCTCCAACGTGGCGGGCGTCTGCGACAGGAGCGACGCGAAATTCGTGTACGCCAGCTCGACCTTGGCAAACTTGCCGTCTAAAAACTGCGTACACAGCAGCTTCGCCACTGAATAGCAGTCGCCGATGGAGACCTCCGACGCCTGCGCATAGCGCTCCGTCAGGGTCTCTACCCCACGCGCGCGGAAAAATTCCAGTGCCTTTTTACCCACGGGCAGCACAAGATCGTGCTCCGCGTCCATACCGGCATACGCCAGCTTCAGGATGTTGCTGTTGTAGCCGCCGGCAAGTCCCCGGTCACCCGCGATGACGATGTGCAGCGTCCGCCCCTCGCGCTCCTTGAGGTAGGGCGAGACGAAGTCCATCGTGCTGTCGGCGATCTGGTTCATCGTTTCGTACAGAATTTCAAAGTACGGACGGCTTGCCGCCGCGCGCTCCTGCGCGCCGCGCAGTTTGGAGGCGGCGACCATTTCCATGGCGCGCGTGATCTGCTTGGTGGATTCCATGCTGCGGATGCGGGAGCGGATGTCTTTCATGGAAACGCCTGCCATGCAAACGCCTCCTTTCTCACGGATTTGTCAAAAACTGCGCAGTGTAGCGCTCGAGCGCCTGCTTGAGCTGCTCCTCGTCGGCGCTTTCCAGCTTGCCGGTCGAGCGGATGCTCTGCAAAACGGGCAGCGCGTTCGTATCCAGATACGGATACAGCCCCGCCTCATACGCGCGGATGTCCGCCACGGCGACGTCCTTGAGGTAACCGTTGACCACCGCGTAAAGGACGCACACCTGATGCGCCACATCCACAGGGCTGTTGCGGTCCTGCTTGAGCACCTCCACGATGCGCGCGCCCTGATCGAGGCGGTCGCGCGTATCGCGGTCGAGATCCGAGCCGAACTGCGCAAAGCTCTGTAATTCACGATACTGTGAATACAGCAGCTTCAGGTTGCCCGCGACCTTCTTCATCGCCTTGATCTGGGCGTTGCCGCCCACACGCGACACAGAGATACCGGGGTTCACCGCCGGCATGACGCCCGCGTGGAACAGCTCGGTCTCCAAAAAGATCTGCCCATCGGTGATGGAGATGACGTTCGTCGGGATATATGCCGACACGTCGCCTGCCTGCGTTTCGATGACCGGCAGCGCCGTGAGCGAGCCGCCGCCGTATTCCGGGGCAAGCCGCGCCGCGCGCTCGAGCAGTCTCGAATGCAGATAGAACACATCGCCGGGGTACGCTTCGCGTCCGGGCGGTCTGCGGATCAGCAGAGAAAGCGTGCGGTACGCCACGGCGTGCTTGCTCAGATCGTCATAAATGACCAGCACGTCCTTGCCCTGCTTCATGAAATATTCGCCCATCGTGCAGCCGGAATACGGTGCGATGTATTGCAGCGACGGCAGCTCCGACGCGGTGGCAGACACGATGGTCGTGTAGTCCATCGCTCCGGCACTCGTCAGCAGCTCCGCCACCTGCGCCACCGTCGAGCGCTTCTGCCCGATGGCGACGTAGATGCAGATAACATCCTTGCCCTTCTGGTTGATGATGGTATCGACCGCGATGGCGGTCTTGCCGGTCTGACGGTCGCCGATGATGAGCTCGCGCTGACCGCGGCCGATGGGGATCATGGAGTCGATCGCCTTGATGCCGGTCTGCAGCGGCACGGAGACGCTCTTTCGCTCGATGATGCCGGGCGCAGGCGACTCGATAGCGGCATAGCCCGCCGCTTCGATCGGTCCTCTGCCGTCAATGGGCTGCCCCAGCGCGTCCACAACGCGCCCAAGGACAGCGTCCCCCACCGGGACGGAGACGACTCTGCCGGTGCGCTTGACGGTATCGCCCTCGCGCACGCCCTCGTCGCTGCCGAGCATGACGATGGAAACGGAGTTTTCCTCCAGATTCTGCGCCATGCCGTATGCGCCGTTCGGAAATTCCACCAGCTCGCCCGCCATGCACTGATCCAGCCCCGCGGCGCGGGCAATGCCGTCGCCGATCAGGACCAGCGTGCCGGTCTCGGACTGGTTGATCGCCGTTTCATAATGCTTGATCTGCGCTCGGATGATCTTGGAGATCTCGTCCGGTCGTAATTCCATGGGTTCACCAACTTTCGTTTTGGAGACCGCCCCTCGCAATCATGTCGCCATGATCGTTCGGCGCAGTCATTGTTGTCGATTTTATCGGTTAGATCGTAGTCTCTCGCAGTTGTTTCTTGAGCTGCTGCAGGTGCATCTGGACGCTGCCGTCGAGCTGCCGGTCGGGAAGCTCCAGCCGGATGCCGCCGATCAGGCGCTCGTCCACGCGCGTGGAAAGCTCCACCTGTTTTCCCGTCAGGCGCTCCAGCTTGTCCTTCAGCCGCTGTGCCAGCGCGTCCGGCATCGGCACGGCGCTCACGGCGCACGCCTCCAGAATGCCGTGTGCCTCGTTATAGCGCACACGGTACTGCCGCGCGCAGTCCGAAAACTGCACCATCGTCCCGTTTTCGCACAGGAGCTTCAAAAAGTGCAGCGTATAGGGATGCACACTCTCGCGCAGCGCCTCGTCCAGCAAGCCGCAGCGCTCCTTTTTGGGGATCGACGGCGTACACAGCAGCCGCAGATAGTCGCCGTTCTCGCGCAGAAGCTGCGAAAAGAGCGCAAGATCGCCCAAAATGCGGTCCTCCAGACCCTCGCTGCCCGCCAGATCGTACAGCGCCCCGGCGTAAACTCTGGCTGTCTGTGTCATGTCGTTTCACCCAGCTCGTCGATGAATTTCCCGATCAGCGCCTCGTGCACCTTTTCATCGATCTCCTTTGCGGCGACCTTCTCAGCGATCTCCACTGCCAGATCGGAAATTTCATTTTTCATATCGTTGACCGCTTTTTTGCGCCCCAACTGAATATCGCTCTCCGCCTTGGCGCGGATAGACGCCGCCTCCGCCTTCGCGCTGCTCACCAGCTCGTCGGCGCGGCTCTGCGCCGCCTTTGCCGCGCGCGCGGTGATCTCGGCAGCCTCGTCCTGCGCGGTGGCAAGATGACGCTCGTAGTCCTCCTTGGACTGCTCCGCCTCGCTGCGCGCGGTGTTCGCCGCGTCATACAGCCCGTCGATCTCCTCCTGGCGCTTTGCCAGAATGTTCTTGATGGGCTTAAAAAGGAAGCGCTTGAACAGGTACATCTGAAGCAGCAGATTGCAGATCTGCGCGATCGTTGTCCACGGTGCAAGCTCTACCAGGGACTGAAAGCTCATGGTCAGTCCTCCTTCCGTGTGAAATGCCGCTGCCTTTTACAGCATGCCGGTGAACAGACCCGGCGCCACAAAGATCAGCAGCAGGCCCGTCACAAAGCCGTAAATACCGGTCGTTTCCGCGCACGCGATGCCAATGAACATCGTGCTGGTGAGGTCGCCCTTCATTTCGGGCTGACGGACCATGCCTTCCAGCGCCTTGCCGGCGATGTAGCCTTCACCGATACCAGGGCCAATACCCGCGATCAGTGCCAGACCAGCGCCAATGGCGCAGCCCATCAGGACCAATGCCTTTGCCAGTTCCATAAAAAATCCTCCTGTTTCTTGTTGTTCAATTATCATTCACTCTGCGGCTGTCTTAATGAAGATCATCGTCAGCATACAGAATATAAATGCCTGCATGACACTGGAGAACCAGTCAAAATACAGCGACAAAACCGCCGGAACACCAACGGCCAAAAACGGAATGTCGCCCAGGATCTTGCCCACAACGCCCGGAATGAGTCCAAACAGCGCGTGGTTCGCCAGGATCAGCGCCGCGTAGACCAGCGCGCTGATGACCATGCCCGACAGGATATTGCCAAAGTGACGGCATGCCATCGACACCGGCTTAAACAGCTCGCCCAGCAGATTGAACGGCGCCATAACGAAGATCGGGTCACAGAAGCCCTTGAGATACCCGCCAAGGCCGTTTGTCTTGATCTTGTAATACGTAATGAGCACAAACACGACCAGCGCCCACCCCAGCAGTACCGACACATCCGCCGTCGGCGACCAGATGCCGATCAGCGACATGAGGCTCGAGCCAAGCGACAGCCCAAACAGCGCCGCGATCATTGGTGCCATGCGCAGCCACTGCTCGCCCATATTGTTGCGCACGAGCCCTTCCACCGCAAGCACGATCTTTTCCGCCACGGCCTGCCGCTTCGAGATGTTTTTTACCTTCATCCCGTGCGTCAGCCAGATGCAGAGCCCCGTCAGCACCAGCATCACGCCCCACGACACGACAAGGCTCGCCGTGATGGGGATGCCGCCGAAAACAGGGATGGTAAAATAGATCGGTGCACCGTGAATATCTACATTCATCCGTTGTCAGCCTCCTTTTGCGCCCTGCGCGATGTGATCGCGCGCCGCAGCAGCAGCACCGGCTGCGGCACTAAAAACGGAACGAGCGCGGCGATATAGTTGAGAAACGGCAGCGCGATACCCGCCACGACCGCCGCCACCAGAATCAGCATTCTGATAAAATACGACGAGCGCAGGCGCTTCTGCGCCAGCTCCTTTTCCGCCTCACCGCTCGCGGCGACCGCCTGCACGCGCCGCGCCAGCAGATACATCCGCAAAAATGCGAACACGCTGCCCCACAGCGCCCCAAGCGGCACGGTATAGTCAAATTTTCCGACCAGCGCGAACACGACGCACATCGCCGCATCGCACACGATCAGCCCCGCCGCGACGTACCAAAGCTCCGCGCGGACGGACTTGTCCAGCTTCATGGCATCACTTCCTCAAATGTGGTCGTTAAAGTTCCGACCCTCCGGCTTTTTTGGCTTCTCTGACTCAGAAAAGCCGCGCATCAGCCGCCAAGCGCTCGTCAGTCCCGTGATGAGCCCCACCACGATCGCGGCGATCATCACCCACGCGCCCCAGCCGAGCTTTGTTTGCGCCAGCCGCGCCAGCCAGATCAGCACCAGCGGCGGCGTAACGAGTGAAAAGCCGATCTGCCCGACAAATGAGATCGCGCGCGCCAGCCGTTCCAGTGACCGCATCCGCCGCCCTCCCGTCGCGCAGGCATATCCCGCAAATTCGGTCTTATTCTACCATCGCTGACGCAAAAAAGCAATGGACATTTTCCCGCTGCTGTCCGAAAATCCTCTTGCCGCGCGCCGCCGTATTGCGTATAATAAAAGGCAGAAAATTCGCGGGAGGCGACGACATGGAACAGGTCCTTCACGGCTATTGCCGCACGCTGGACGCGGCGCGCGCCGTCCTTGTGGAGCGCGACGGCGCGGAGATCGACATCGACTGCGATTACGAGGTCTGCCCGCACCGCCCCGTCTGTGAGATCGCGCGCGCGATCACGGAGCTTTTGGAGCAGCCAGAATAAGTTTTTCCAACAGGAGGTATCCTATGCAGATCTGTCTTTACGGCGCGTCGAGCAACGTCCTCGCGCAGAGCTATCTGGACGCGGCATACGACGCCGGTCGCCTGCTGGCGCAGCGCGGTCACGCGCTCGTCTACGGCGGCGGCGCGCAGGGCGTGATGGGCGCGGCGGCGCGCGGCGCGCACGAAAACGGCGGCAAAGTCATCGGCGTCGCCCCGTCCTTTTTTAATGTGGATGGCATTTTGTATGACCAGTGCGACGAATTTATCTACACCGAGACCATGCGCGAGCGCAAGGGCATCATGGACGCAAAAGCCGAAGGCTTCCTGCTCGCCCCGGGCGGCATCGGCAGCTTTGAGGAATTTTTCGAGATCCTCACGCTCAAGCAGCTCGGCAAGCACAACCGCCCCATCGCCGTTCTGAACACCAACAACTATTACGCGCCCCTGCACGCCATGCTGGAGCACGCCGTCAAAGAACGCTTCGCCACCGCCCCCTGCCTGAAGCTCTATCAGCTCTGCGATACCCCGGCGGAAGCCGTCGAATACTTAGAGCACTACGACGTCGCCGCGCTGGACATCAAGCATCTGAAAAATATCTGAAGAATAAAGCGTACCCCCGCGGCATCCGCCGCGGGGGTATTTTTTGTGCAGCCGCACGTTGCGTCGTAACATAATGTACGGAGACATTATTATGCGTAGGGGCGGGGTTCTACCCCGCCCCTACGCAAAACTATCCATACTGCTCCGCCATGTATAGGCTCACTCTCGCCTGAATATTCTTCGCCGCCTGTTCCGGCGTGACCTCGCCGGTCAGCATCGGGGCGCACTCGTCCCGCAGGATGTCCATCACGCTCTCGTCGCGGTAGCCCATCACGCGGCACGCCTGCGCGGCGTTGATGTACGCCTGCACGTCCTCCTCCGTCGCCGTCGTGTACTGTCCACCGTTCTCGTTTTTCTGCGCGACCCGCTCAAGCATGAGCGGCGCGTAGACCGGCGAGCCGTAATACGCCGCGTCCGCGCCGTTTTGTACGGCATATTGGATAAATTCCCAGCACCCCGCCGGACTTGCCGTGGCTGCAAACGCACCAATGTCGCCGTACAGCCGCATCACCGAGCCGCA
Source organism: Clostridiales bacterium (assembly GCA_022779365.1). Taxonomy (GTDB): domain Bacteria; phylum Bacillota; class Clostridia; order Oscillospirales; family Oscillospiraceae; genus CAG-170. The sequence continues at coordinate 129,114 of JALFSI010000040.1, read as the reverse complement.
GCTCCCGTCCGCCGTCGGGTAGCCGATGTACGCGAGCGTTTTGCCACCCTGTATGCGATCAAACGTCACGCTATCGGGCGCGTCCAGCCACGTCGCGCAGCACATCAGCTCGCCATCCTCCAGCCGCCGGGCGGCAGGCTTCCCGGCGTAGTCCAGCGCCTCATACTGCCCGCATTCCAGCGCGCCGTCCAAAATGCCGATAAATTCGGCGTTGTCAAAATCGCACGTCCCCGCGTCCAGATCGAGCGCCTTTGCCAGATACCCGCAGCCCATCTGCTCCAGAAATTCCTCCGGCGACATATAATAGATCATCTGCTGATCGCTGCGCAGCCCGCGTTCGATCTCCAGATAGTCCGCCGCCGTCCAGCCCTTGTGCGCAGCATAAAAGTCCTGCGAGCACATGAGCGTCTCCACCACGAACTGCCGCGCCAGCACATACAGCCCGCCGTACTCGTGCAGCGCGTCCCAGCCCAGAATGTCCTCCGGCGAAATGTCCGCATCCGCCGTCAGATACGGGTCGAGGTCGAGCAGAAGCCCCTTGCCGAGATACGGCAGCGGTGAGAGCGCGTCAAACACGAGCATATCCGGCGCATTTCCGGCGATGATGTCCGTATGCAGGCGCGTTTTTGCGTCCTGAAGATCGGCGCGGTAGCGGTCCATCTCCTCCTCGCTCGGCACGCTGCCGCCCTCTACCAGTTCGCCGGTAAAATAGTCGCGCAGCTCCACGATGTAATCCGCGCTCTGCGCGTTAAACTGCTTTGCAAGCGCGTCCCAGCCATATGCCTGCATCCGCACGCCCGCCAGCGTCAGCACCGTTTTGCCGCTCGCCTCGTCGATCACCGGCGCGCGCACAGGCGCAGGCGCAGACTCCTCCGTGCCATTCGCCGCAGCCTCCACACGCTCCATTGACGCCGGTGTCTGCGCGGCGGCGAACGCACCGTCCCCCCGCTCCACCGGCGCAGCCGACTCCGCCGCGCAGCCGGTCAAAAGCAGCAGCAAAAGAAGCAGGGCCGCCGCAATTCTTCGTTTCATATCCGCCCTCCCCGTGCAGGGTCTGTTTTGAAAAATACGCGAAGGCATTCGCCTTCGCGTATTTTCTGTACTGCTTTGAAATTAGAACATACCCTGCTGGTACATCGCCTCGGCGACCTTCTTGAAGCCCGCGATGTTCGCGCCGGCGACCAGATCGTAGCCCAGACCGTACTCCTCGGCAGCCTCTGCCGAGACCTTGTGGATGTTGACCATCATCTTGTGGAGCTGTGCGTCCACCTCTTCCGCCGTCCAGACCAGACGCTCGGAGTTCTGGCTCATTTCGAGGCCCGAAACGCCGACGCCGCCGGCGTTGACAGCCTTGGAGGGCGCGACGACCATGTGCTTCTGCTCACGCAGGAAGTTCAGAGCGTCGTTCGTGGTGGGCATATTGGCGACCTCGATGTAGTACTTCACGCCGGAAGCCGCGATCTTCTGGGCAGACTCCATCTTGACGTCGTTCTGGGTAGCGGCGGGCATATAGATGTCCACGTCCTTCACGCCCCAGCACTTCTCGCCTGCGACGAACTCCACGCCGTACTTGTCGGCATAGGGCTTGCAGTGCATCGGGTCCTTCGCGCGCATCTCGAGGATGTAGTTGAGCTTTTCACCCGTAACGCCGTCCGGGTCATGGATGTAGCCGTCAGGACCGGCAAAGTAGGTGACCTTCGCGCCCAGCTCGGCAGCCTTCTTCATGATGCCCCAGCCCACGTTGCCGTAGCCGGAGATGGCAATGCGCTTGCCCTCGATGGTGTCGTTCTCGTGCTTCAGGACCTCCTGCAGATAGTACACAGCACCGTAGCCGGTGGCTTCGGGACGGATCAGAGAGCCGCCGAAGCTCATGCCCTTGCCGGTGAGAACGCCGTTCTCCCACACGCCCTTCAGGCGGCGGTACTGACCGTACAGGTAGCCGATCTCACGGCCGCCAACGCCCATATCGCCCGCGGGAACGTCGATGTCCGGTCCGATGTAGCGGTACAGAGCCGTCATGAAGCTCTGGCAGAAGCGCATGACCTCCGCGTCGGACTTGCCGGCGGGATCGAAGTCAGAGCCGCCCTTCGCGCCGCCCATGGGCAGACCCGTCAGGGAGTTTTTGAAGGTCTGCTCAAAGCCGAGGAACTTGATGATGCCTTCATAAACGTTCTTCTGGAAACGCAGACCGCCCTTGTACGGACCGATCGCGCCGTTGAACTGGCAGCGCCAGCCACGGTTGGTGTGATATTCGCCCTTGTCGTCCATCCAGCAGACGCGGAAGGTGAACATACGCTCCGGCTCGACCATGCGCTTGAGCAGGTCGACCTTCTCATATTCGGGATGTGCATCCATGATCGGCGAAATGGAGGTGAAAACCTCCTCGACGGTCTGGACGAACTCCGGCTGGCTCGCGTGCGTTTTCTTTACATAATCGATAACGCTTGCAACATACGCATTCATGTTTTCGTTCCTCCTAAAAAATACACCTTAACGATCTGTACGGCTTTCCCTTTCCGTACAGAACAATCATACAGCAGCTTTCGGGAAAATTCAATCCTCGTGACTGTCTGCTGCGCACAAATTTTAACAACTAAAATTGTTGATAATGTCCACAATTTCCGTGCCGATGCGTTTCTGTGCCTCCACGGTGGCTGCGCCGATGTGCGGCGTGCAGGAGACCATCGGATGGCTGTAGAGCGCCTTGTTGGAAGCGGGCTCGTCCGCGTACACGTCCAGACCCGCGCTGCGGACCTTGCCGCTGTTGAGCGCGTCCAGCAGAGCCGCCTCGTCCACGTTCGTGCCGCGGGAGGTGTTGATGATGACCACGCCGTCCTTCATCTTGGCAATGCGCTCGGCATTGATGAGCGCGCCGCCGTCCACAGCAGGCGCATGCACGGAGATGAAGTCGGACTTCGCCAGCAGCTCGTCCATCTCAACGTACGGAATGCCAAGCTGCTCCTCGATGCCGGGGATGTGGAAGATGTCGAACGCGATGACGTTCATGCCGATCGCCTTCGCCATCACGCCCAGATGCTGACCGATGCGGCCGAAGCCGACGATGCCCAGCGTCTTGCCCTGCAGCTCGATGCCCTTGCCGTAGGCTTTCTTTTCCCACTTGTCCTCACGCATGGTGCTGCCCGCAATGGAAATATAGCGCGCACAGGAGAACATATGCGCCATCGCCAGCTCGGCAACGGACTGCGAGGAGGCGCGCGGGGTGTTCTTCACGGTGATACCGCAGGACTCGGCATACTTCACGTCGATGTTGTCAACGCCGACGCCGCCGCGGATGATGAGCTTGAGCTTACCGCCCTTTGCCTCGTCAATGTGGTTCTGACGGACCTTGGTCTTGGAGCGGACGACGACCGCGTCAAACTCGCGCAGCGCAGTGCCCAGCTCTTCGGGGGCGTAGAACTGCTCCACGACCTCATGCCCCTGATCGCGCAGGGTCTGCATGGCGGACTTGTCCATACCGTCGGTAACAAGAATACGCATGATAAACTCTCCTTATCTTATTATGTGTAAAATTCGTCTGCCGCCGTATCCGGCAGCGCGGAAACAAGGCGCGACAGATATGCCGCGCCTCGTTAATTTGCTTATCTGCCGTAATTCTGCTCGAACTTGCGCAGGAAATCGACCAGCGCCTCCACGCCTTCCTTCGGCATGGCGTTGTAGATGGACGCACGCAGACCGCCCACGGACTTGTGACCCTTGAGGTTATCAAAGCCCGCAGCCTTCGTCGCGGCGACGACCTCGGCGTCCAGCTCCTTGGACTCGGTGACGAACGGGATGTTCATCAGGCTGCGCACGCTCTTTTCGACCGTGCCGGTGAACATCTTGGAGCTGTCGAGGAAGTCATACATGACCTGCGCCTTGTCGATGTTGCGCTTGTGCATCTCTTCCAGACCGCCGATGGACTTCAGGTACTTAAAGACCTTGCCGCAGCAATAGATCGCCCAGCAGTTCGGCGTGTTGTACATCGAACCGGCGTCGGCGTGGGTCTTATACTGCATGTAGATGGGGAGGTTCTCCAGATCGTCGCGGATGAGATCCTCGCGGATGATGACGACCACCATACCGGCAGGACCGACGTTCTTCTGCACGCCCGCGTAGATCATGCCGTAATCGGACACGTTGCACGGCTGGGAGAGGAACATGGACGACTGGTCGGACACGAGCACATGCCCCTTGGTGTTCGGCAGCTTCTGCCACGTCACGCCGTGGATGGTCTCGTTTTCGCAAATGTAGACATAGTCGGTATCCTCGGGGATGTCCAGATCGGAGCAATCGGGGATGTAGCTGTAGTTCTTATCCTTGGAGGACGCAGCGACAATGACCTCGCCGACCTTCTGCGCTTCCTTGATCGCCTTCTTGGACCATGCGCCGGTCTCGATGTAAACGGCCTTGCCGTTCTTCATCAGGTTCATCGGGATCATGGAGAACTGGAGCGTCGCGCCGCCCTGAATGAACAGGACCTTGTAATTATCGGGAATGCCCATCAGATCGCGCAGATCCTGCTCCGCCTCGTCGATGATCTGCTGGAACACCTTGGAGCGGTGGGACATTTCCATGACGCACATACCACTGCCGCGGTAGTTCATCATTTCATCACGGATCTCCTCCAGAACAGGCTCCGGCATCATGGCAGGGCCCGCGGAAAAGTTGAAGGTACGACCATATTTCATACAACTTTGCCTCCCAAACACAGTAATTCTTTTGTTCTTAAAACTCCAGAAGCAGTTTTCTGCCAAGTCCAGTATATACCTTTCTGCACAAAGAATCAACGGGTTTCTTAAAAAAATTTTTCTAAGCTGACAAATTTTTAGACAATTCGCTGAACAGCGCAGACTTTCAGTGCCGGATGCGCCGCGAAGGCATAATTTTGCCCCGGCGGAGCGTTCCGCCGGGGCGTTGTTTGATACAGCGGTTACTTACAGTCCCTTGTATTTTCTCCGGGTGGCGATGCCGCCGCGGATGTGGCGCTCCGCCTTATTGCGGTCGAGTATTTCCTTGACCTGAACATACAAAGAGCGGTTACACTGCAAAAGCCGCTCCGACAGGTCCTTGTGCACGGTCGATTTGGAAACGCCGAAATGCTTCGCCGCGTCACGGATGGTGGTGCGGTGTTCGATGATGTACACAGCAAGCTCCTGCGCTCGTGTCTCGAGATCTTCTTTCATGTGGGCACCTCCAAGCTGTGTATGCTACAACATCCTATGCCCGCAAACAGCCCAGTATACGCCCTGTTCCCCCGCCCTGCGCGGCACAAAACCGGGCGTTCGTGTTCGCCGCACAGACACATCATGAAAGTCAGGTCTGCAAAACAAAAATGCGCACCGCGCGCATTCTGCCGCATTGTAACCGGCGCAAAAATGTGCTATGATGGGCGCGAATCAAACCTCGGAGGCGCATCCATGCAAACGCAGAAGCTGCATTACACAGACCTTATCAAAGAGATCATCATTCTGACCGTAGCGGTGACGATCATCGCGGCGGCGATCTTCTTTTTCCTCGTGCCGAGCCATACATCCATCAGCAGCATTTCAGGGTTAGGCATCGTGCTGTCCAACTTTATCCCGCTGCCGCTGTCGGCGATCACGATGATCCTGAACGTCGTGCTGCTCATCATCGGTTTTCTGACCTGCGGAAAAGAATTTGGCGCAAAGACCGTCTATACCAGCATCCTGCTGCCGCTGCTGCTGGGGCTGTTTGAGCTGCTGTTCCCGAATTTTGAGTCCATCACCTGCAGTTAGGAGCTGGACGTGCTGTGCTACATTCTGGTGGTCAGCATCGGTCTGAGCATCCTCTTTAACCGCAATGCCTCGTCCGGCGGGCTGGACATCGTGGCGAAGATCCTGAACAAATATCTGCGCATCGACCTCGGCAAGGCGATGTCGCTGGCGGGGATGTGTGTGGCGCTGTCCGCGGCGCTCGTCTATGACAAGAAAACGGTCGTCCTGAGCGTTCTCGGCACATACTTTAACGGCATCATTCTGGACCATTTCATCTTTGACAACAACAAAAAGCGCCGCGTCTGCATCATCACCAAGAAAGAAGAGGAGCTGCGCCAGTTCATCGTCAATGACCTGCACAGCGGCGCGACCATCTACGAAGCGATCGGTGCATTCAATTTTGAAAAGCACAATGAGATCATCACCATCGTCGATAAAAGCGAGTACCAGAAGCTGATGAATTTCATCGGACGGACAGACCCGAAGGCGTTCATCACGGTCTATAATGTGACCAATATGCAGTACCAGCCGAAGATCTGGAAAAAGCATAACAGGTAACGTCAGCGCCGCTCCCGCAAAGGAATGTGGCGCCGCCATTGTTTGGAAATCTATATTTACATAAGGAGAAACGAGTATGAGAAAGGTTCGCTGGGGCGTGATCGGCTGCGGCGGGATCGCGCGCACGCGCACCATCCCGGGAATGCTGCTGACGGAAAACGCGCAGCTCGTATCGGTGATGGCACGTGACCTCGCGTCCGCGCAGGCGGTGCAGGAGCAGTTCGGCGCGGAGCGGGCGTATGATTCCGCGGAGCAACTGCTCAAAAATGACGAGCTGGACGCGGTGTACATCGCTACGCCCGTCTTTACGCATTCGGAGCTGACGCGGCTTGCCGCGGATCACGGCAAGCACGTCCTGTGCGAAAAGCCGCTTGGACTGAACGCCGACGACGCGCTGCGCACTGTGGAATACTGCCGGGAAAAGGGCGTTTTGCTGTCGGTCGATCTGATGATGCGCCACGGCGCGCACATTAACCGCATCCGCGAGGCGGTCGCTGCCGGGGAGATCGGCCAGGTCGTCTCCGCTGACGCGCGCTTTTCGTGCTGGATGCCGAACGCGTGCTGGCTCACCGATCCGGCGCGCGCGGGCGGCGGCCCGCTCATGGACATGGGCATCCACCTGATCGATCTGCTGCGCTATGTGACGGGGCAGGAGGTCACGGCGGTCACGGCGATGAACGAGCGCATCTCCTTCCCGCCCGAGGGCTACGGCGTGGAGGATTCCTCCACCGTGCTCATGCGGATGAGAAACGGCGCGCAGTGCACCGTATTTACGAACTTCAACATCCCCGACAGCGTGGGCAAGTGGACGGTGAATCTGTTCGGCACGCGCGGGCGTCTGCTCGGCGACAAGATCATCGGGCAGCTTGACGAGGGCACGCTCTGGGAGATGGCGCTGCGCGAGGGTGAGGATGATTTCTACGCCGAGCCGGTCGCGGGCAACGCCGTGGGCACGGAGCTGACGGCGCAGTTCGGCAATCTGTACACCCGGACGCTCAGCGATTTCGGCGAGGCGGTCCTGCACGGAGGCACGGCGTTCATCGACCCCATGGAGTGCGTGCGTGACCAGCGCATCATCGACGCCGCATATGAGAGCAGCCGCACCGGCAGGACGGTCTTTTTGTAACAAAACGCAGAAAAAGCAGCACGGACAGCGGAGTTTTCCGCCGTCCGTGCTGCTTTTTTGATATTTATCGGAGCTGCCACGCCTGAAGCGTCCGCAGCTGCGGCGCGCCGTCGTGCGGGAGAATGCTGACAGGGCGCTGCGGCGCTGTGTCAAAGAAGTTCACGGACAGGCACTGACCGTCCGCAAAAATTTCGGCGGAGCACCGATCCAAATAGATCCGCACCTGCACCGGCGCGTCCGGCGGCAATTGCAGCGCGCCGCAATCGTGCATGGTCTGCTCGGCGGTGTCTTTGGCATACGCGCGGAGCGTCCGGGACGAAGGCGCGAGCTCCATGGCAAAGCAGTCTCCGACCTGAAGCCGCAGCGTGCCTGCCTGCTGCGCCGGAAGCTCGATCAAGATCTCCCACGCTGTGTCCGCCGTATCCGGCAGCGTCCACGGCGCGGTCAGCGCTGTCTGCTCGCAGCGGAACGCCTGCTCCCGCAGCGCCTCCAATTGCGGATGCGGGGAAAAGCGCGGCAGACCGTCCGCGCCCGCCGTCACCACGCGCGGCAGCGTGAACCAGCCGCGCCAGAAGCCCTGCTCCGCCACGCCCCAGCGCCGGAACGCGGGCATCCAGTCCCAGCCGTTCGCCCAGGCGACCTGTACGCGCCGCCCCGCTTCATCGGTAAACGACTGCGCCGCGTAATAGTCAGGACCTTCGTCCGGGCAGACCGGCTGCGCGTTCAGGAGCTTTCCTTCTTCGCGCGAAAATGTTCCGATCAGGCACACGTTGCGGTACGCCGGGCAGTGCATCGGTGAGACGCAGAGCATATGCCTGCCGCCGAGCGGGATCAGGTCCGGGCACTCCCACATCGTGCCGAAGCGCCCCTCGCTGCGGGCAAGCACGCCGCGATACTGCCAGTGAAGCAGATCCTGCGAGGCAAACAGCAGTGCCGCGCCGTCACCGCTCAGGCTCGCGCCGCAGACGAAGTAAAACGTGCCGTCCGCCTCGCGCCAGAGCTTTGGGTCGCGGAAATTTGCCGGATCGACACCCCCCGGTGCGCAGACGACGGGGTTGTGCTCGTATTTCTGAAACGTCACGCCGTCGTCGCTCCACGCGAGGCACTGCGTCTGCACGCAGCGCCCGTCCTGATAGCACACGCCCGTGTACAGAAGATACAGCCGCTCGCCCACGACCAGCGCGCTGCCGGAGAAGCAGCCGCCCTGCTCGTGCATCTCATACGGCTCGCTCGGCACGAGCGCGGGCGGAAGCTGTGTCCAGTGCAGCAAATCGCGGCTGACCGCGTGCCCCCAGCACGGCTCGCCCCAGGTCAGACCGAAGGGGTTATACTGATAGAAAACGTGGTATTCGCCCTTGTACCAGACCAGTCCGTTCGGGTCGTTGATCCAGCCCGGCTCGCCCATAAAATGATACCGCTGGCGCAGCGCCATCGGGTGCGGGCGCTGCTGCTCCTGCCGCAGGCGCGTGAGATAGGTTTGGTCGTTCAGCATAAAGCCCCTCCTTACACCGCTCTTTGGGCGCGGTTTGCGATCTCCTGCTGCATTTCCCGGCTCAGATCGACAAAGCGCGCGCTGTATCCGCACACGCGAATGACGAGCTGCTGATGGCGCTCCGGGTGCTCCAGCGCGTCGGCGATCGCGGCGCTGTCGAGCACGTCAAAATCCACCGCGCTGCCGCCGCAGGCTAAAAAGCAGCGGATCAGCCCCTCGCAAATCTGTACATGATCGTCCGCCAGCGAGACCGGCATACAGAAATACGCCACCGCAGACTGCGGGAACTGCGCGTAATCCACGCCGTCCATCGTGTGCAGGATCGCGCTGAGCTCGGCGGGCGTCCGCTCCGCCGGATTGAGCCCGCGCGAGAGCGACTGCCCGCGCAGCCGCCCGTCCGGCAGCGCGCCGCAGTGCGCCTTCATCCACTCATAGCCGTAAAACGACCAGATCGACGCCTCATACCGTCCGCCGCGTCCGTTCGGCATCCAGCAGATAGCCTCGGCGACATCCTGCGAGACGCGGCGCACGAAGGCGTTCATCTCCGGCGTGTCCGCGCCGACCTTGGGAATTTTGTTTTGCAGATAGAGCCGGTCCAGCTCAAAGCCCTCGTAGTTTTTGCGCAGCATAGCGTTCAGCTCCGCGAGCGTATAGCGCTTTTGCTCGTACACAGCCTCCCTGACGGCGTAGAGCGAATCAATAAAATCCGCAAGCCCGACGAGCGCAAAGCCGCTGTTGTTATAGGCCGCCCCGCCCTGCGAGACATCCCGCGCCTGCTCGATGCAGCCGGTGATGGTCGAGGAAAAGAACGGGCAGGGATTATACGCCGCCCAGCGCTTTTCAAAGCCGTTATAGTGCCACGCAACGGCATTGACGATCAGAGCGAGATTCTGCATCACGCGGCGGTAGAACGTCTCAAAATCCGACGCGGCGAGCACGTCATGCGGGACGATATGCTCGCGGTCAAAAAACACCGTGCCGTCCGGCTGGAGCATCATCTCCAGATACCGGCAGGGGCTTAAATAGCACGTCGCGCGCGAGTTGACCTCCGTATCCGCGAGCAGGACCTCCTGACAGCCGCCGTTTACATACAGCCGGGCGTCCGCCTCGCTCTTGCCCATGCGCGTCTGCGCGGCGATGATCGTGTGGTCGTTGAATACGGACAGCACGTTCCTGCCGCTGGCGGCAAGCTGCGCGACCAGCCGGTAATACTCCTCCGGCGCATCCGGCGCAAAGCGCGCCTGCACCTTGGGATTGATGAGCCCGCAGTCGAGATAGCATTGCAGCACCCAGCGGGTGATGTCGTTAAAGACCGGCGCGCCGTCTGCGTCGCAGCCGCCGATGCTCATGGCGGTGTTCGTTCCGTAGAGCGCCTGCGACAGATCCCATTTCGCGTCCGTCATGGCGCAGAACCAGTACACGAGCTCCCGCGCCTGCTCCGGGGTGAGCCTGCCGAGCTGCACGTCGCGCACATAATACGGCGCGAGCACCCGGTCGATATGCCCCAGGATCGCAAAGCCCATCGACTCCAGCCCGTTACCCAACTCCTTGAGGAGCAGCATCGTGTTGAGCGCCTCAAAAAACGTCTGCGCGGGCTTCTCCGGGCAGCGCCGCGCGCTGACGGCGATCCGCTCCAGACGCGCCCGAACGATCGGGTCGCGCTCCTCCGCACTAAGGCGCTCCGCTTCATCGGCAAAGCGTGCACACAGGCGCATTACGGCGTCCTCCGCGCGGATCACGCAGCGCAGAAACGTCTGCTTTTCCGCGTCCGTCTCTGCTTGCAGACGCGCCTGCGCCTGCTGCTTGAGTCCGCTCAGACCGTATCGCAGCACATTGCCGACGCCCATCGCGTGGTGTGCGCAGTCAACGTACATCGTCGAGTTCAGCGCGTCCTCCTGCACATACGGCGCGATCCAGCTCTGAAAGTCCCGCTCCAGCCCGGAGGTGTCGCGGCGCATCAGCCAGCTTCCGAGTCCCGGGATGGGCGGGAAGCACGAGCCGGCAAGATTGCGCGGCGCGCCGGTATCCACCTCAAAATAAAACGGACAGTGCCGGAAGAGCTTCACCCGGCATTTTTCTGCCGCCAGCTCATAGATCCACGTCTTTTTCTCCATCGCGCCCGCCTGCGGATAGCGGCGGCTTTTTTCGTCCAGCTCCCGCTCCAGCGCGCTGATGTCCGTGGGATAGGCGGCGTAGTAGCCATCCAGCTCCTGCCGGAAGGCGTCATATTCTTTTCCGAATTGCGTTTGTTTCCAGTCGTTCATAGTGCTCCCTCAGAATGTCAGCGCGATCTTGATGCCTTCCCGGCTGCGGACGAGGCGCAGTCCTTCTTCAAACTCCTCCACGGGGATCTGATGCGTCACAAACTCGCGGAGCGGCAGCCTGCCGCTCGTCACATAGCCGCAGACCTCGTCGTGTACGGCGCTCTCCTGCGCGGCGATGGGCCACTGCACCGTTTGCAGGATACAGTTGTGCGGCAGAAGCGACCAGTCAATCGCCGCATCCGCCCGCAGACCGAGCCCGTACAGACCGATCGTGCCCTCCTGCCGGACGAGGCGCATCCCATCCATCAGAAGCCCCGGATTTCCAACTGCGTCGATGTACAGATCGACACCCTCCGGCATATAGCCGCGCACGGTGTCGGTCAGCGGCTGCTGCTTTGTGTCGAACGCGAGATCCGCGCCCAAGCGCTTCGCCGCCGCGATGCGCGCCGGATGGTGACCTGCCAGCGCGACCTTTGCAGCACCCATGCACTTGGCAAGCGCCGCCATCGCGATGCCGACCGGTCCGCAGCCCGCTACCACAACGTTCTGTCCCGGCTGCAGGCGCAGGCGGTGCAGAGCGCTGGCGACCTCCTTGAGTGTGATGAGCATCGTCGCCTCCACGGGGTCGATCCCAGCGGGCACGCGCTGCCGCGTGCTCGTTTCAATATCCGCGCCCGCATGATCGGCAAGCCGCGCGGCGTAATCGTCCGCGATGCCGTACTCGCAGAAGCCGCCCCAAAAGCTGTGATACCCCGGCAGAGCGGGCAGCGCCGAGCGGAGGATATAGTCCCCCTCGCGGAAGCTGCGCACTTTTTTGCCCACCGCCACGACCTGCCCGACCGCCTCGTGCCCCAGCACGAACGGGTACTGGATAAACGGCATCTGCCCGCGTATGAGCTGCATATCCGTTCCGTTGCAGATGCCGCAGCCTACGTTGCGGCACAGGACCTGATATTCATTGATCTCCGGCAGCGGCAGATCGTCATGCAAACAGATTTTCCCCGCCGATTCTACTACAAGACCCTTCATCTGGTGTGATCCTCCTTTTTCTGCGCTCCGCCGGATACCACCGGCAGACCAAGCTCTCGGAGCGTCCGCTCCGCGTGTTCACAGGCGGCGGCGTCCGGCACGGGAAATTGCCGCTGCGCGCGCCCCAGCTCGACGCATTTTTCAGCGCCGAGCGTATGATACGGTAAGACCTCCACGCGCCGCACGCGCGGAAGCTGCGTCAAAAATGCGCCGATCTGCCCGATCTGCTCCGTGTTGACGCCCGGGACGAACGGGATTCTGATCCAGATGTCCGCGCGCGTGCCGAGCCGCCGGAGATTGTCCAGGATCAGCTCATTCCCCACGCCCGTCCACTGCCGGTGCGTCTGCGGCGAGAACGCCTTCACGTCGTAAAGAAACAGGTCCGTCACCGGCAGCACACGCTCGAACGTCTCCCACGGGACGTTTCCCGCCGTATCGACGCAGGTATGTACACCGCGCAGGCGCATTTCCCTCAGAAATCCCGCCACGGCGTCCGCCTGCAAAAGCGGCTCGCCGCCGGAACACGTCACGCCCCCGGCTGTTGTGCGGAAGATCTTTTCGTCGCGCAGCACCAGCTCCGTCAGCTCCCGGCAGGCGACCCTGCGCCCCGCCACGGCGAGCGCGCCGGTGAGGCAGCTCTCTGCGCAGCACCCGCAGAGCGTGCAGCGCGCTGCGTCCCGCACAGGACCGTCCGCCCCCATGGTGCGCGCGCCGGCGGGACAGCTCTGCACGCACAGCCCGCACCGCACGCAGCGCTGCGCGCGGAAGAGCAGCTCCGCTCGCGCGTCCTGCGTCTCGGGATTGTGACACCACGCGCAGCGGAGGTTACAGCCCTTCAAAAATACGGTCGTCCGCATTCCCGGACCATCGTGGAATGACATCCGCTGGATATTCGTAATGAGCAGCTCCTGCATGGCTCTGCCTCCGTCTGTTTTCCCCGCCGCTGCGGGGTTGATATTGAAGTTCTGAAAAAAGTGTGATATAATACTATAACAATCGATGGTCAATCGGAGAATTGAGGATGGAATATGGTAAAGCTAGATGATGTTGCAAAGCTCGCCGGTGTGTCTAAGGGGACAGCCTCGCGCGTTCTCAACAACCGCGGCTATATCTCCCAGCAGACGCGCGAGCGCATCGAAGCCGCCGTCAAGGAGCTCAACTACTACCCCAACGAAAACGCGCGCAATCTGCTCAAGCGCCGCTCCGGCATGATCGGCGTCGTTGTGCCGACCATCACCTATCCCTATTACTCCGAAATGATCTCCTTCCTTGAGCAATATCTCAAGGCAAGCGGATACAAGATCCTCCTGTGCAACACGTTGTTCAGCTCCGGCGCGTCGCAGGACTATATCAAGCTCCTCAACAACAACCGTGTCGATGGAGCGATTATTTTCAACTATAAATTGACCAAGCAGGACTATGCCAGCCTGTCCTTCCCGATCGTGTCCATTGACCGCCATGTCCGCGACGAGGCGTCGTATGTCGCCTCCGACCATGTGCAGGGCGGCACGCTGGCTGCCGATTGTTTGCTGCGCTGCGGCTGCCGCCGCGTCATCCAGATCGGCGGCTCGTTTGAGGACGACGCGCCCTGGAATATCCGCCATCAGGTCTTTCGTGACATCATGGCAAAAAACCATGTCCACTGCGTCTCCTATGAGCAGGTCCGCGATTCGCATACCTTCCATGATTACCGGCAGATCGTGCTCGACCTTTTGCGGGAGCACCCGCAGACGGACGGCATTTTCTGCAACGATCTTTGCGCGGCGGCGGCGCTGAGCGCAGCTACGTTTTTACATCTGCGCGTGCCGGAGGATCTGAAGCTCATCGGCTATGACGGCACGCTGCTCTCTGAGATCGTGACGCCGTCGATCACGACCGTCTGGCAGAATACGGAGAAGATCGCCGCCTCTGCGGCGGAGTTTATCGTCAAAATGATCGACGACCCCGGCTTTTCCTCGTGCCATCTGACGCTTGGCGTCAAGCTCATCGAGCGGGACAGCACGCGATCCGGCTGAAATTGAAAACGGCTCATAGGAAAGGGGATGCTGCCAAGGCAGTATCCCCTTTGCTATGTCTTAGCCCTTGACAGCGCCGACGGTCATACCATCGACCACATGGCGCTGGAAGATCCCGTAGAACACAAGCTCCGGCAGCAGCACCATGACGCTGTATGCGGCAAGTCCGCCGTAGTCGATGTTGTACTGCCCCTGGAAGGCGGCGATGCCGCGCGAGATCGTGTAATATGCCGGATTTTCGATCATGATCGAAGCAAACGGGTACTCGTTCCAGATATACAGCAGGTTAAACACAATCACCGTCGCCAGGACCGGCTTTGCGATCGGTACGAGGATCTTTGTCATAAGCTGCCACAGATTCACGCCGTCCATCAGCGCTGCCTCGTCAAGCTCCTTGGGCACGGTGCGCAGATACGCGGTAAACAGCAGCGTGTTGAAGGAGACGGACGTTGCGATATACGGCAGGATCAGCGAAAGCTGCTGACTGAAGCCGAGGAATTTGTTGATCTTGTAGATCGGGAACAGCAGGATAAACGGGCTGACTGCCAGTCCAAGCTGCAAAAAGCCCTGCAAGCCGCTGCGCACGGAGTCTTTGCGGTAATGCAGCCGCGTCAGACCGACGGCGCTGGAAAACGTGATGACGATCTCCACGACAAGTGCGCAGAGCGCGATGAAAAACGTGTTTTTGTACAGCGTGAACAGGTCCAGCGTCCGCAGCGCGGAGGCGTAGTTTTCAAAATTCAGAGAGCTTGGCAGCGAGAGCGGATCGTTCAGGATCTCGCTGTTCTGCTTCATGGAGATAAAGACCAGCCAGATGATCGGGATCACGATCATGACCGTCAGGAGCACCATCAGGACGTAGCACACGCCCAGCTTTTTTCTTGATCGCATGGCAGACCCTCTCAATCCTTTCTGCGCAGCAGCAGCGTGTAGATCCCCATGAGGATCAGCGAGATCAGGAATGTCGCCGTAGCCAGCGCCATGCCGTAGCCGTATTCCCCGCGGGCAAATGTTGTGTTGTACGCATACGTTACGAGCGTTTCCGAGTAGTGCGTCGGACCGCCGCCGGTGAGCTGCTGCACCGTCTCAAAAATTTTCATCGAGCCGGTGATGATCAGGATGCCGACGGATATGAACGTATCGCGCAGCGCCGGGATCGTCACATGCAGCAGCCGCTGCCAGAAATTCGTGCCATCGACCGCCGCCGCCTCCAGTATCTCGTGCGGGATGGTCTTGAGTCCGGCGAGATAGATCGCCGCGATATAGCCCGCCTGCTGCCAGAAATAGACGAAGGCGATGCTGTAGGGCGAGAGCGTCTTGCCGCCGATCCACTCCAGCGCCAGCTTGTCAAGACCGACAGCGCGCAGGACGTTGTTGACAAGTCCTGTCACCGGGTCGAGCAGATAGCCCCAGATGACGCCTGCGATGATGCTCGCGATGATCGCCGGCGCAAAGATCAGCGCCTTGCACACGTTTGTGCCGCGCATCGGCTGGTTCAGGAGCATCGCCACGAAAAACGAGCCGATGCCGAGCAGCACGATGGAGATGCCGAGGATGATCGCCGTGTTTTTCAGCGCGATCCAGAAATACGGATCCTCCAGCAGCCGGATATAGTTCTTCAGCCCGTACAGCCGCGGCTTGCTGATCCCGGAATACTTGGTAAAGCTGTAGTAGAGAGAAACCAGGATCGGCAGGATGATGTAGACCGCGTACACCAGGCAGGTCGGCAAAAGCAGCATCAGCTTATTCTTTTTTGTACTGAGTAATTGCATAGTCTCTCCTTCCGGCATATCTGCCCGGCGATCGGTCTGCGATCATCCCGCCGCAAAATTGCCCTGTTTTACTGTGCCGCCTCGGCAAAGGCAGCATCGATGGACGCGACTGCCTGCGCGCTGTCGATGTTGCCGAGCATGAGGCTGTTCATCGCGTCATAGAAGGTCTCGCTGACGGAGGCGGTCAGAGAAGCGACGGGGTTGCTTGCCGTGGTGCTCGCGTAGCCGCTTGCCAGCGCCTCGGAGATCGCAACAAAGGCGGGGTTGGTGTTTTCCATCTGAAGGTCCGCATAGGTCGCGATGGGGATGTTGGAGTTGTCGAACAGGATGGACGAGCCTTCCTTGCCGAAATAGAACGCGAGGAAGCGATAGACGGCAGCCTGCTTGGCTTCGTCCTTGGCGACGTCCGCGCTCACAACGAACGGGCAGTTTGCGAACTGGTTGCTGGTTTCCTGCGAATAGTCGGAATCCGTGTAGGTCGGGCCCCACCAGAAGCCGACGTTCTCGCCCAGCGCGTCGCCGATCTCACCGGCGTCCCACTGACCGGAGGTGAAGATGGCAGCCTGACCGGTCGTGAACAGGTTCTTTGCCTCAAAGTAGTCAATGGTCGCCATGTTTTCCGGGTATGCGCCGGCAGCGCCAAGCTCGGCGAGCTTATCAAACAGCGGAGAGAACACTGCGCTGCTCTGCGAGCCGTCGGAGATCGCGGCGATGTTTTCGGCATAGCCGTAACGGTTCAGACTGCCGAGATAGCCCCAGACGCTGTAATTGGTCATCGCGCCCTGTGCAAAGGTCGTCACGCCGTTTGCACGCAGCGTCTTGACCATATCCAGAAGCTCTTCATACGTCGTCTCGTTCGTCGGCTCGGACAGACCGTTCTCGGCGAAGATCTGCTTATTATAATAGAAGCCGGTCACGAGGGAGGTGTAGGCAAGGCCGTAGATCTCGCCGTTTTCGCCGGCGTAGCAGTTCTTGATGGCGTCGGGGATCGCGCTGTCAATGTCGGGGTTCTGGCTGAGGAAATCGTTGAGCGGCAGCAGATAGTCGTTCACGCCGTACTCCAGCACGTCACCCTCCTGACACCAGAAGATGTCAGGCAGCTCGCCGGACTGCGCCCAGAGCTTGAGCTGCTTGTTGTGCTCCTCGGTCAGGTGCTCAATCAGCTCGATCTTCACATCGGGATTCGCCTGCTGGAACGCCTGGATCGCCTGATAGACGGCAGGTTCCTGCTCCTGCGTGTTGGAGACGTGCATGGCGAGCGTGATGGTGGTCACATCGGCGCTGGCGTCGGCGGGCTGCTCCGCAGTCTCAGCGTCAGCCGCGGCATCCGCAGCAGCGGGTGCATCGGCAGCGGTGTCGGTCGTAGCTTTGGGTGCGCAGGCTGCCAATGCCAGAAGCATGGTCAGCGCAAGCATGAGTGCAATGATCTTTTTCATGAGTTCCTCCTTGAAGTTCCTGTGTGGTTGTGTTTCCCGGTATGACAATCGGTTGTCATATCCTGTTGTCATACAGTGTAGTGATTGCACACAGTTTTGTCAAGAATGTCCGCCCTGAAAAAATGTTTTTGTCGTTTTCAATAATTCGCTCTCCTCTGCCTTGTGTATTTCGACAATAAAATCCAGGTTTTTCTGCAATATCCGTAGGACAATCGGTTTTCTATCTGCACGGTCTTCCTGATACAGCAAGAGCAGCCTCCCAGATCGGGAGGCTGCTCTTGGATTTTATACAGCTGCCGTTTCGACTCAGAACTCTCTCGCGTCGAGCTGGAGGGTATAGTGGACATCGTGAGCTTTTTCTTCGTCGGTAGTCGCGCCGGTCTCGGCGGTGAAGATTGCCAGACGCTCCGCCCAGTATTCCGCGTCCGTGCCGGTGCAGGACGGGAATCAGAGGCTCAGCTCCACGCCCTCAAGGGGCAGCGCATCGTCGGCGGGCGCAGTGTCCGCGGACGCGCCGTTCGCAGGGCTCTCGGCTGCGGGAGCTTCCGCAGCGGGGGTCTGTTCGGTGGAGGCGGGCTGTACGGCACAGGCGACCAGTCCAAGGAGCAGAATGACCGCAAGAAGCATTGCAATGATCTTTTTCACGCTTGTTCTTTCCTTTCTGATGTTAAAATGGCGGCACCCGGTTTTCGCAGTGCCGCCATCAGCGCCGGTTCGGTCCAGTTCTGGCACGTCTGGGGCTGGCTCGTAAGTTGAAGCCTCCTCTGTTTCCGTGGTTGAATAGCAGAATGCCTTCGGATGCGCTGCATCCGAAGGCATTTTATTTTGTTACGGTTCGCGGACTGTACCGCCGGTCACGATGACCTCGCCGCCGTCTACCGGCAGCATCGCTTCATCGTCACGACTCCATTTCTGAATTATGCCGCCGGAACGGTCAGCTTCGGCGTCAGCGGGCAGCCGCTTCGCGTCATAAACAGGCACACCGTCCCGCCCGCGCGGACCGTCAGGCTGAACGCGCCGTCCGTGACCGCGCACACCTGCGCGTCCAGCAGCCGCGCGCCGTCATACACCGCTGCAAACACGGTGTCGCCCGTCGCCGTGCCAGAAAGCAGCAGCACATCGCCGCTTTCCTCCGCGCGCGTGACCTCCAAGACCTGCCCGCCCTTCTCCGCGCGCAGGCTCACCGTCAGCGGGATGCAGACCTCCGCGTCCAGATAGCGGATTTTGATCTCGCCCTCGCCAAGCCCCTGCGGGTAAAGCACGCAGCAGTTCTCCAGCGAAATTTCCTCGCCGTCCGCCCTCAGTGTGATGCCGGACAGGTCCGGCTCTTGCCCCGGCTGCACGGCGCTGACTGTGCCGGTATAGTCCAGTACCTTAACCTGCTGCGAAAGGTCGCGGTATTCGGCATACAGCCGCTCCGCAAGTGCCTGCGCCTCAGGCGTTTTGCCGTAAACGACCTTGACGCGGGATTTTTTGAACGCGTCAAGCTCGATCTCATGCTCGCCCTCCAGCACCACCGCCGTCAGGTTTTCGCAGCTTGCAAACGCGCCCGCTTCTACGCCAACGCCGTCCGCCAGCGTCACAACACGCAGACCGTTTTCGCCCGCAAACGCATTTTCACCGACGCTGCCCGCCAGCTCCTGCGTCACATACAGCGCCGCCTCGGTGTTTTTCTGATCGAGCAGCACCGCCGCGCCGTCCTCCCATGCGCCGTCTAAAAAGCGATAGCCCTTCAGCACGCCGTACTGCACGTCGTACTGCGTGTTCTGCGCACCGCTCCGCCGCGCCGGCGCCCGCATACTGTATACCGCCTGCGAGGGCGCGGCACGCTTTGCCGCGCGGATATAGTCCGCAAAGCCGCACTCCTGCTCAATGCGGTCGCGCCAGACGAGGCACTCGTCGTGATGATAGGTATCATCGTCGTCCGTGCGCAGCTCCGCCGCCGTTTCCAGCAGAATGCACCATGCGCTGCGCTTTGCCTCGTACATCGTGCGCAGGTCCTGCTTTTCCTGTGCCGTCGCGCCGCCGATCAGCAGCTCCTGACACACCTGCGCGTGCGCGTTCGTCATCTCCTGCGCAAAGCACGTCAGCAGCAGCACCTGCACATGCTTGCCCGCGTCCGCGCGCCCGGTGAGCCTGCCATATGCCGCGCCCATGACCTCCATCAGCGCCTTGTAGCTGCCAAGCTGCCCCGTAACAGCGCTCCCGGCGGCATTTTTGACGGCGTCCGCCAGCATTCCGCCCACCTGATCCAGGATCAGCTTCTGCGCCTCGCGCGCGAGATACATCCCGATCTGCCCGTTCTCGATCATATCGAGCCGGCGCTCGATCTCCCAATACAGATCGCCCGTGGGCGGCAGATAGTCCCGCATCGCTTTCATCGCGTCCGTCTGCATATTGGCGTATTGCAGCACGGTGATGAGATAGTTGCCGACCAGATCGGTCGTCTTGGCAATGTCCCCCCAGTTACCCGTGGTCTTGAACGACTCCTTCAGCAGCGGCAGCGACACTGTCAGGAAAAATTTCACCGCACCGCGGATCAGCCCCATATCCCACGGGATGTCATACGCCTCGCAATATGCCTTTACCGCGTCCAGCATCTGCTGCGTCGCCTTCAGATCGCCGCTGTAATCCAGCGTTTTCATGATCCCGATGAGGTCTGCCGCCGCCTTTGCCTTCGCGCCGGTCTCATGGAGGGTATAGTCCAGACACATCCGTCCGATGAGCAGGTCTGCCGCCTCCTGCACGAACGTGTCCTTGGTCACGTCCAGCCCGCTCAGCAGCCTTGTGAACTCCCCTGCACTCAGCGTCCACGCGTTTTTGGACGCATAAAACAGCGATGTCAGCAGCTTGCCCTCGTCATATTTTCCGCAGTAATACTGCACCATCGCGTCCACCGACCCTGCCGCGCCGGAAAAGATCGTGCCGATGGGCTGCGCCTGCGTCAGCGCGATGGGGTATTTCTCCATCAGGTCGTTCGTGGACAGCCCGTCCAGCGTAAAGCTGATGGTGATCGGCTCGGTGTTATACACCTGCGACTGATCCGTGCGCGCCAGCGCGCTCGTGTCGATCGTCACGGTGTAGCGGTCGCCCTCGAAAAATTCATCCGTCAGCCGAAGCCTCACGGTATTGCCCGCGCTGATGACCTCAAAGCCCGGGTCGTCATACTCGCCCGTGACGGTGATCCTGTCGGGGTTCACCACGGCGATGGGGCAGCCAAAGCGCAGCGTCACCGAATCGGTCCGCTCCGGCACTTTGACCGCGCCGTCCTTCGGGCTGGACGAGACGAGCGTGATGTCCGTCCCGACGTCCTCGTTTTCCTCGTAGTGATACGTCCACTGCAAGTCGCGCAGCAGGCAGTTTTTAGAGTAATTTGTAACACCCTTGGCGGAATACTCCACATACATCACGCCGCCGGTGACCTCCGCCTGTGCCAGACCTTTGAGCTGCATGGTGTCCGTTTCGGAATACAGCGGATACAGTTCGCCGTCCAGACCGATGAAGCCGTGCTCCCCGGTCTCGAAATTTTGACCGTAAACGCCGAAGGGCGTGGACCAGTTGCCGTCCTCGGCTGCGATGCTTCTTTCGGCGGTTTTCGTCATCGTGCCGTCCGGCGCGACGAGCACCGTCTGTCCGCTGACCAGCCGCCCGTAAGCAACGCCCGTGATGTGCGCCTTTGAGGAGAAGTAGTCCTCCAGCGCATCCTCCTCGCCGAGCATCTCCCCGTCCGGCGACCAGAGCGTACAGCGCAGGACGCTGTACGCACCCACATTGCGCGTGGCAACGAAATACGCGCACTTCCCGTCCGGCGCGCTGATGACCGCATACTGCTCCGGCACGAGCTGGCGGCAACCCTCGCCCAGCACGCCCACGTTTCCGTCGCGCCGTACGAGCATATAATGCTCATCGCCATACTCCACCATCTGCACCTGGTCATAGCGGAACGGCGTGATCATCCCGGTGCACCGGTCGGCGACGGCATAGCGCCCCGTCGCGGGGCTGTAAATTTTAATCCACTGGCACTCGTCCCGGTAGCTGCACAGCTCCGCCGTCAGCCTCGGCGCGCTCACATAGCGCCCATCGCTGTTCAAAACGCGGTGATTCGCGCAGTCCAGCACGAACTCGCGCAGCCGCGCGCGGTCGGTCTCATGCAGTCCGCCGTTCGCGTCCATATAATAGGGCGTGCGCTTACGGTCCTTGAAAACCGTGACCGATTGCAGCCCGCCGTCAAATTCGCCGTGGCTGCTCAACGAGCCCTTGCCCTCCTCATCATCCCAGCGGATGCGCATCTGACCTGCCTCGTCGATCCAGTAGTGGACAGGGGTCTGCCAGCCGTCCGCCTCCTTGCGGGCATACGCGCGTCCCTCCACAAAGGTCTCGATCCCGGCGTAGTCGTGCGTGAGCATATTGCCGAGGGTATCGTACATCCAGACATTCACGACGCTGTCCTTTTTGAACACGCCGCGGTTGGGCGCGACCAGATACGCAGAATCAAATTCCAGCGGCACGATGATCTTGCCGTCCAGATCCGCCGCGCCGACCAGCTCGCCGCTTTGCAGCAGGATCATATTGCCGAGGACGACGTTGCACTGCTCGTTCTGATCTTGCTCCTGATCGCCGCGGCAGCCGGATTGCAGCTCGGTCTGCTGCCCCGTCAGCGCGTCGTATTCCCCGGGCAGCAGCGTGCGCGTGCGCGCATTATAAAGCTGCAATTTCTGGTCTTTGGTCATCAAAACCAGCAGGTTCTGAATTTCCTCACCGCCCCGCTCCTCTTTTACGAGCGGAAAAATGCCCGTATACTCCGGCTGGAGCAGCACACGGCACTCGCCGTCCATCAGACCCCAATAGCTCGTGCCGTCAACATCTGCATAGTAGGCGCTCAGTCCGTTTTCAAACTGCCGCCCCGGCGTCACCTGACGCTCGCCGTCCGACGGCAGCGAGTACAGCGCAAAGCGCTCCGAGCCCAGCGCGATCCGCGTCCCGTCCCGAATTTCCGCCGCCGACGCCACTGTAACAGCCGCAAGTAAGATCAGCGCCGTCAAAACCGCCCGGAGTGTTCGTTTCATAGCGTTTTTCCTCCTACTTTTTTCTCATACCCAGTATATAATACCCCCGTCCCCGCGTCAACTGTCCATCAGACAAGCCGCAGTCCATGGCTTCCCCTTGGGGGGAAGCTGTCAGCCGAAGGCTGACTGATGAGGGGAAGGGTTCTTATTTTTGAGCAGTCACGCGTTTCTGAACCGAAACGTGGCGGCATCTCAAAACGTACAACTCTTCTCCTCATCCGGCTCGCTGCGCGAGCCACCTTCCCCTCAAGGGGAAGGCATGGGTGCGGCACAAACGCGGCAGTGCATTGCGAAACGAGAAAGCGAGCAGGGCAAGCCCCTCCCCTACGTTACGACTAAGAACTTACATCAGATAAACTTCCCCGTCCGACTCTCCTTGCACTCCCTCACCCGTTCGGGCGTTCCCGCGCAGACCAGCTCGCCGCCTTCCGTGCCGCCGCCGGGTCCAAGGTCGAGGATATAATCCGCGCTGCGGATGACGTCCAGATCGTGCTCGATCACCACGATCGTCGCGCCGCGTGAGAGCAGGCGGTCGAATACGTCCAGCAGCGTCCGCACGTCCAGCGGATGCAGCCCGATCGTCGGCTCGTCAAAGACGAACAGCGTATCGTCCTGCGCCCTGCCGAGCTCGCTTGCCAGCTTCAGCCGCTGCGCCTCGCCGCCGGACAGCCCCGGCGTCTGCTCGCCGAGCGTCAGATAGCCCAGCCCCAGCGACTCCAGCACGCCCAGCCGCTGCGCCACCACCCGGCGCTGCGCGCACGCCTGCGCCGCCGTGGAGACATCCATGTCCATCAGCTCCGGCAGCGAACAGACCCCGCCGCGCGCGTCGTCCAGCACGATCTCGCCCGCCTCTTTACCGTAGCGCGACCCGCGGCACTCCGGGCACGGGATCTCCACATCCGGCAAAAACTGCACGTCAAGGTCAATGACGCCCGTCCCGTCGCACATCGGGCAGCGGAGCTTGCCGGTGTTGTACGAAAAATCGCCCGCGCCGAGCCCGCGCCGCTTTGCCTCCGGCGTGGCGGCAAAGAGCTTGCGCAGCTCATCGTGTACGTTGGCATACGTCGCCACGGTCGAGCGGACGTTGATGCCGATGGGCGTTGCGTCGATGAGCTTGACCTGCCGGATGCCCTCAGCGCTGACCGCGCGGACGTGCTCCGGCAGCGCCGTTCCCGCGCGCTGCGCCGTGATCGCCGGGATGAGGCTTTCCAGCACAAGCGTCGTCTTGCCCGAGCCGGACACGCCCGTCACCACCGTCAGCCGCCCCTTCGGGATGCGGATGCTCAGAGGCTTGACTGTATGGAGCTGCCCCGTTTGCAGCGTGATCTCGCCGCGCTCAAACAGCGCGCTTTCTTCCGCGCGCACGCGCCGCACCGCCGCCCTGCCGCTGAGAAATGGTCCGATCTGCGACGCGGCGTTCTGCTCAATTTCAGCGACCGTCCCCGTCGCCACGACCTGCCCGCCGCTTGCGCCTGCGCCCGGACCAAGCTCGATCATCCAGTCGGCGCAGCGCAGCAGCTCCGGGTCGTGATCGACCAGCACCACCGTGTTGCCGTCTGCCACCAGATCGTGCATCACGCCGCGCAGCCCCGCGAGATTCGACGGGTGCAGCCCGATCGACGGCTCGTCCAGGACATACAAAACGCCCGTCGTGCGGTTGCGCACCGCACGGGCAAGCTGCATCCGCTGCCGCTCGCCGGTCGAGAGCGTCCCGCTCGCGCGGTCAAGTGACAGATAGCCAAGCCCCAGCTCCAAAAGCCGCCGCGCCGCCGTCTCAAACGACTCGCAGATGACCTCCGCCACCGCGCGCAGCTCGTCCGGCACGCTCTCCGGCACGCCGCGCACCCAATCGGACAGCTCCGAGAGCGTCATCCGGCACGCCGCGTCCAGCGAACTGCCGCGCAGACGCGGGGCGCGTGCCGCCGCCGACAGCCGCGACCCGCCGCACTCCGGGCACGTCTCCTGCCGCAGGAATTTTTCCACGCGCTTCATGCCCTTTTCGTCCTTGACCTTGGACAGCGCGTTTTCCACCGTGTAGATGGCATTATAATAGGTAAAATCCAGCTCGCCCGCGTCGTTGGAGCTTTTGGATTTATATAGAATATGTTTTTTCACCGCCGGACCGTGGAACACAATATCGCGCTCTTCCTCCGTCAGCTCCGAAAACGGCACGTTCGTCCGCACGCCCATCGCGCGGCACACGTCCGTCATCAGCGACCACATGAGCGTGCGCCACGGCGCGACCGCGCCGTCGTCGATAGACAGGCTCTCGTCCGGCACGAGCGTCGCAAGGTCCACGGTGCGCACCATGCCTGTGCCTTCGCAGCGGCGGCACGCGCCCTGCGCGTTGAACGCCAGCTCTTCGGCGCTGGGGGCAAAAAATGTCTCCCCGCACACGGGGCAGCGCAGGGGCTTTCCCATCGCCACGTTTGCAGACGGCGGAACATAGTGTCCGTTCGGGCAGCGATGCTCCGCCAGACGCGAGAACATGAGCCGCAGGCTGTTCAGCAGCTCCGTCCCCGTGCCGAATGTGCTGCGGATGCCCGGCACGCCGGGTCTTTGATGCAGCGCCAGCGCCGCCGGGACATACAGCGCCTCATCCACCTCCGCGCGCGCCGCCTGCGTCATCCGCCGCCGCGTGTAGGTGGACAGCGCATCCAGATACCGCCGTGAGCCCTCGGCATACAAAACGCCCAGCGCCAGCGACGATTTGCCCGACCCCGACACGCCCGCGATCGCGGCAATGCCGCCCAGCGGCACGTCCACGTCGATGTTTTTGAGATTGTGCACCCGCGCCCCGCGAATTTTGATCTTGTCGATCATAAGAATCCCGCCTTTTTGACTGTTTTCCCTTATCTTACCGCAAAATTCCCCGCCGCGCCACCCGAATTTTCCCGGGCGGCGAAAACGGGCGCGCACCAGAGGTCTGGTGCGCGTCCGCCAGTCTGTCGAAAAAGCCTCGCAGAGTTTCGCCGCCGCAGCGGCGAAATTGATTCGAATCATTTTCTGCGGCGGCGTGTACGTCGCAGAAAATACAATACAGTCTGCAAGTTAAGTGAGACTCCAAGAGCGCAAGCTCCGCGCAGCGCTCTTGGCTAAGTCGAACTTATGCAGAGCGAAGCGTTGAAGTGGAATTTGTGCGCCTGCGGCACACAAATTATGCGCGCAGCAGGCTGCAAGCCTGTCGGGACCGAACGCGAACCCAGCGGAGCGGTTCGCGTTCGGAGAGGAGCAACAACGAAGTGGATGAGCCCTGCCGCTCGCGGCGGGGCGAAGGATACGAAGTTTGTTGCGACGAAAACCCAGCAAAGCGGTTTTCGTTTGAGAGCGTGTCAAAAATACTTTTTTGACACGCTCCTGCCCGGAAGCTGCGCTTCCGGGCGATTTTACAAGAAGAATACTTGTCGTCTGCCCTCCGCTGTGGTATGATAAGCACAAATTGTAGTAACCGATGACTCAATCGCCATGCGATCAATTCAGCGGTGACTAAAATGGGAAGGACATCATGCCATGATCCACGGTTTTATCAGAGCCTGCGCCGTCTCCCCCGCCCTGCGCGTGGCGGACTGCGCCTATAATGCCCGGATGACCATTGAGGCGATGCAGCGCGCGGCAAAGAGCGGCGTGCAGCTTGCCGTATTCCCGGAGCTGGGGCTGACGGGCTATACCTGCGGCGACCTGTTTTTGCAGCAGCCGCTGCAAAAAGCCGCCGAGGCGGCGCTGTGTGACATTCTGGACGCCAGCCGTGAGCTGGAGCTTGTCGCGCTCGTCGGGCTGCCCGCCGCCGTTTCCGGCAAGCTCTATAACTGCGCCGCCGTCGTCTGCCGCGGGCAGCTTCTGGGTCTTGTGTCCAAAACGCACATCCCCAATTACGGTGAATTTTATGAGCGCCGCCACTTCTCCCCCGCGCCCCGCGTCACGCAGAGCGTGCCGTTTGCCGGTCAGACCGCGCCGCTTGGCACAAAGCTGCTGTTCCGCTGCGCGTCCATGCCCGCCTTTACGCTCGCGGTCGAGATCTGTGAGGATCTCTGGGCGCCGCTGCCGCCGAGCACGGCGCACGCCCTCGCGGGCGCGACCGTCATCGCCAATCTCTCCGCCAGCGACGAGACCGTCGGCAAGGCGGACTACCGCCGCGCGCTCGTCAGCCAGCAGTCGGCACGGCTGCTGTGCGCGTATCTCTATGCCGACGCCGGGCACGGTGAATCGACCACCGATATGGTCTTTGCCGCGCACGACCTCATCTGCGAAAACGGTGCGCTTCTCGCTGAGAGCAAGCCCTTCGCCTGCGGCTACGCCTGCACGGAGCTGGACCTCGAGCGGATGCTCGCCGAGCGCTGCCGCAACACGACCTTTGAGCCGCTGGATGACCGCGACTATTGGGTGGTCGATTTTGAGCTCCCGCTGCGCCGCCTCAAGCTCACCCGCTCCGTCTCGCCCACGCCGTTCGTCCCTGCGGACGACGCCGCGCGCGCCGAGCGCTGCGAGCTGATCTTGGAGATGCAGGCGGACGGGCTTGCCAAGCGCATCGAGCACGCGCATGCAAAAACTGCCGTCATCGGCATCTCCGGCGGTCTTGATAGCTGCCTTGCGCTGCTCGTCGCGGTGCGCGCGATGAAGCGTCTGGCGCGCCCGATGACTGACATCCTCGCCGCCACCATGCCGTGCTTCGGCACGACGCACCGCACGCGCTCCAACGCGCAGCTTTTGTGTGAGCTTTTGGGCGTGCGGTTCTGCGAAATTCCCATCGCAAACACCGTCCGCAGCCACTTTGCCGACATTGGGCAGAGCGAGAGCGTACACGACGTAACGTATGAAAACGGTCAGGCGCGCGTGCGCACGCTCACGCTTATGGATCTCGCCAACCGCACGGGCGGCATCGTCGTCGGTACGGGCGACCTCAGTGAGCTTGCCCTCGGCTGGGCGACCTATAACGGCGACCATATGAGTATGTACGGCGTCAACGCCGGCGTTCCCAAAACGCTCGTGCGCCACATCGTCCGCTACGAGGCGGAAAGCGCCGCATCGGAGGAACTGAGCGCCGTCCTGCTGGACATCCTCGCCACGCCCGTCAGCCCGGAGCTTCTGCCGGCGGATGAAAACGGCGAGATCGCCCAGCAGACCGAATCGCTCGTCGGGCCGTATGAGCTGCACGATTTTTATCTGTACTACGTCCTGCGCTTCGGCTTCTCCCCGGCAAAAATTTACCGTCTGGCGCAGCGCGCGCTGTCTGATCGCTATTCCAATGAGGTTCTCCTGCACTGGCTCAAAAACTTCTACCGCCGCTTCTTCCAGCAGCAGTTCAAGCGGAGCTGCCTGCCGGACGGACCGAAGGTCGGCTCGGTCACGCTCTCGCCGCGCGGCGACTGGCGGATGCCGAGTGACGCGTGCGCGTCCGCATGGCAGGCGGAGCTGGACACGCTGAGCGTGGAAGGCTAATAGATTTTAAGGAGGGTTTATTATGCAGCTTCCCTGTGAAAAAATGATCATTGCCGTCCTCTCCGGCGACGATGAGGCGGAGGTCGTCCGCGACCTCACCGAAAACGGCTATTACGTTACCGTTCTCAACTCCACCGGCGGTTTTCTCAAGCGCAAGAGCGTCACGCTGATGATCGGCGTGACAAAGGACCGCCTGCCCGCTGCGATCGAGCTTTTAAAGCAGCACGGCGGTGTGCGCAGCGAGACGGCGTTCATCCCCATGCCGGTCGAAAGCGGTCTGCCGCCCCAGCCGGTAAACGTTCAGGTCGGCGGCATCGTCGTGTTCGTCCTCGATGTCGATGCCTGCGAAAAATTCTGACCCTGGCAGGCGCTCATGGTCGCAAAAGCTCTTTTATGTACCGACCCCCGGCAGCACGAATGTGCTGCCGGGGGTCTTTTTTATAAGTCCGCCTTTTCAAATCGCTTCGCGGAGCGCCGTGCGGCGAGAGCCGTCAGCCCCGCATACACGAGCAGTCCGCCGAAGAGCACCGGGAGCTGCTGCACCTGCCCGGCGATGTCGTAGCGCTCGCAGACCGTTTTCATATACGGCACGATGTGCTCCAGCACCTCCAAAACGCAAATGCTCAAAAACATCACGATGCTCGACACGATGAACGGCTTTCCGAGGTCATAGCCGTTTTTGTAGTGCATCGGCAAAAACACGCTGTTGAACACGCCCAGCAGGACCGCGCCAAGACCGAGAAACGCGCAGTTTGCCTCGATCCCGACGGCGTTCTGGATGCCGTACCCCGCCCGCACGAGCATAAACGGCACGCAGCACACGAGCTGCAGCAGCTCGATCTGCACCACCGTCCACACGCGGGCATACACCATCTGCTGCTTTTTTACCGGCAGCAGGAGCATATACGCGATGTCGCGGTTCTCACGCGCCGCCTGGAAAAACAGGAAAATGCCGAGCGTGGTGTAGAAAAACGTCACATAATATGGATAATTCGGCACAAGCACCAGCACGCTAAGCGCCAGAAACAGCAGCGGCACAGGCATCATCGCCAGCCGCCATTCTTTTTTCATCAGCGCCTTCATGCTTCCGCCTCCCGCTCCAAAAACACCATCAGCTCTTCCAGCGTCGCCGGGCGCACAGAGCAGCCCGCCGCAATTTTCGCGTCCTGCGCGCGCACCAGACCCTCAAATTCGCCCCGGTGCTCGCGGCAGCCGGTCATCGCCGCGTCCAGCGCCGCCGTGCGCTGCGAGGCTTCGCCCGTCACCACGCGCCACTGCGCCAGAATATCCTCCCGCGTGCCCGCCAGCCGCACGCGACCGTTTTGCAGGTAGGTGATAGTGTCCGCGCACTTTTCAAGGTCAGACGTGATGTGCGTTGAGAACAAAATTGCCGTCCCCCGCTCCGAGAGCGTCAAAAACAGCTCCAGCAGATCGTCGCGCGAAACGGGGTCGAGCCCCGACGTCGGCTCATCCAAAATCAGCAGCTCCGCCCGGTGCGACAGCGCCAGCGCAAGCTGGAATTTCACCTTCATGCCCTCCGAAAGCTCGCTCACGCGCTTGTTTTCATCCAGCGAGAACCGCCGCAGGCAGTCCTGATATGCCGCCTCGTCCCAGTCCGGGTAAAACGCGCGCGTCACATCCGCAAGCTGCCGCAGGCGCTTTCTGGGATAGTACCCCGCCGTGCCCGACACATAGCCGAGCTTTTTGCGGATCGCCAGCTCCTGCGTGTCCATGTCCATACCCAAAAGCGTAATTTTGCCCGCGTCGGGATGCACGACGTGCAGCAGCGACTTGAGCGTCGTTGTTTTGCCCGCGCCGTTGCGCCCGATCAGCCCCATGATCGTGCCGGGCTGCATGGAAAACGAGACGTTTTCCAGCGCAAACGCCGGATAGCGCTTGCACAGCCCCTCAATCCTCAATACTTCCATCGTCCTGCTCCTTTGCCATGTCCCACAGCCGCTCCGGCGCGGCGAGCGAGGCTTCGCTCACCAGCGCGATGCCGCGCTTTTTGTCCGCCATCAGCAAAAGCTGATCGCCCGGCTGAATGCCGAACAGCTCCCGCGCCCCCTTGGGGATCACGATCTGCCCCTTTTCGCCGACCTTCACGATGCTCAAAAACTTTCCCTTGGGATATTGCAGCCCCATATCGTCCCTCCGTTCGTATCCGAAGTATAACTTTTCCCACTCAGTATAACACTGTATACGAATTTGTCAACATATAAAAATCGGGGCGGAGAAATCTATCCCCGCCCCGGTCGTTTTTTGTTTATTCCCGCATGGACACCGCCATGTATTCCACGATCTGCTCCATGTCCTGCGTTGTCAGATACGCACCGTACAGGCTGACGCTCGCGTGGTCGGTGGTGCAGTCCGCCCAGACCGTGCCGCTGTCCGCCGTGATGAGAAATTCGTACCCATTCTGCGTCGTGTAGTAGTACGCCTCCTCATAGATCCCGTCTACGATGTAGCTCGCGCCCCAGTTGTGCGTGCCGTCGTATACCGCCTCGAGCGCGATCCAGCCCTTGCCGTCCTTCGCACCGTAGCGCGCCCAGAAAAATTCGCTGACGAACGCCCCGTCCGCGTCGCGGATGACATACGCCTGATTGTCGCGCGGCAGCGCGTCATAATGCTCCGACAGCCACGTCAGATCGAACTGTATCCTCCCCGTCAGCTCCGGCAGCAGCGTGGCGGGGTCTTCCGCCATATACTACATCTTCTCCGCCGCGTCCTCCGCCGCGTTGCTGCTCTGGATCACCGCAAACTGCGCCGCCTTCCGTCGATCATTCTCTGCCTCTGGCGAATATTTTCTGTTGACATTTTTACCCTCTGCGCGTACACTGTCAGTGGAAGAAGTACTCCCCCACTGAGCGCCAGTGCTTGCACTGGAAGAGCCGTTAATTTGGGGTGTGCTTCTTTCTTGCATCTGCCCCATGTTGTAGATCATCTTTCCAGCATCGCTTTGCGCAGCCGAGATCGTGGTTTCATAGTACTTGCCGTCAAAATCCTCAAAATACGCTGTCCGATAGGTCCATCCTCCGCGCGCTTTGCCCCCATTTTTTCCAAAACACCACCCGGCAATATGCTCTGGTGGCTGCCATTGACAATATTCAAGAAATCTGCTATTTTAATTTTAGAGACGTTCATGGAAGGGTAAACTCCCTGGGACTTCGTGTCCACCTGGGCGTCTCTTTGAACGCCGCAAGCACATCCTGCGGCAAAATACTTTGATGCGTGCTATTGACAATTCCAAGAAAATCCTTTATGCTGATGGTGGCAGCCTTGATAGGGAATCTACCCTGGGACTTCGTGTCCGCCTGGCTGCCGTTTTTTGTCTCCCGCTTGACAGCTTCCGCGTTCTGTGCTACGCTGTCACCAGTGGAAGGCGTTTCGAGGTATCCACGTTCGCTGACTTCGGTCGGTTGGGATGCAGCAGGAGAAACGCCTTCCGTTCCCATACACAAAACCAGCGCCGCCCGGTTGGGCGGCGCTGGTTTCGTATCTTATTTACTTCGCAAGCTCCCGCGCAAATTCGGCGAGATAGCCGTTTACTTTCTCCGCGTCCGCGTCCATCGCCACGGTGCAGTTTGTTGCGCCGTCGGGGGCGACCACAGTCTGACCGAGATGCTCGCCCTCGTCCAGACAGATGGACACCCGGTGCTCCTCACAGTGGAACCAATCGGGGTGCGAGAGCATCAGTACGCAGATCGCGTCGTGGATGACCATGCCCTCCAAATTATGCACAGTTTTGTATACATCCGCATAATCATGCAGCATTGTGGGGACGAGCCTGCCCAGCCGCGTCGCACCCGGCTGCGGGATGCTGCTGCGCGGCAGGACGCATTCGTGCGTGGCATCCAGCCCCACCATTGTGACGTGCACGCCGCAGGAAAAAACGAACGCCGCCGCTTCGGGGTCGGCTATGATGTTAAATTCGGCGTATTTTGTCGCGTTGCCGCGCCTCACGCCGCCACCCATGATGAGCACGTCGCGCACCAGCGGCACGAGCTCCGGGTGTCTTTGCAGCGCCAGCGCCACGTCCGTCAGCGGTCCGAGCGAGACCAGCTCCAGCGCGCCTGCATATTTTTTCACCATCCGCGCGGTAAATTCCTCCGCGTTTTCGGCGCAGGCGGCGAGGGTCGAATATTCCTCAACGTGCTTGCCGAGCCCGCTCTTGCCGTGGATATTCGCCGCGGTGCGCGCGGGGCGGCAGAGCGGCTTGGCGCTGCCCGCCAACACGGGCACGTCCGCACGCCCGTTCAGCTCCACGCACAGCAGCGCGTTGTTGACGGTCACGTCCAGCCCGACGTTGCCGCTCAGGCTCACGATGCCGCAGACCTCAAACGCCGAGTCGCGCAGGAGCATCGAAAGCGCGATGAAATCGTCGATGCCGGGGTCGGTAAAGATCAGTAACGGTCTGACTGCCATGAAAATGCACCTCCATCCTGGTCTCATTTTACACGATCCTGTCATTTTTGCAAGCCATGTCTTGCATTTCCCGTCAAAAAGTATATAATAGAAACCAGAAATCGAAAAAACGACGCGAATCGTTTTGCGAAAAATTGCGAAAGGATGCGAATTTATGAGCGTTGACATGACAAAGTGGTGTGAACTCGCCAGGGAAAATATCCATGACCGTCCGGCGGGCGTGGGGCGCATGGCAGGCAAGATCTGCATTGTGACCGGCGCGGCGCAGGGCTTCGGCAAAGGCATCGCCGAGGAGCTGTATAAGGAAGGCGCAACGGTCGTCATCGCGGACATGAACGAGCCGCTGGCCAAGCAGGTCGCGGAGGAGTTCGGCGAGCGCGCCGTCGCCATCGCGGTGAACGTGTACGATGAGGAGTCCGTCGCCGCCATGGTCGGCAGGACCGTAGAGCTGTTCGGCGGGCTCGACCTCATGCTCTCGAACGCGGGCGTGGTGCGCTCCGGTCCCATCGCGCAGGTGGAAAAGAAGGACTTTGAGTTCGTCACCAACATCAACTACACCGGCTATTTCCTCTGCGCGAAATACGCCGCCATCATCATGCAGGCGCAGCACGAGGCAGACCCGGATGCGATGTTCGACATCGTGACGCTGAACTCCAAGTCGGGTCTCGAGGGGTCTAACAAGAATTTTGCCTACGCCGGCTCGAAGTTCGGCGGGATCGGGCTCACGCAGTCGTTCGCGCTGGAGCTGTGCGCGTACAACATTAAGGTGAACGCCGTCTGCCCCGGCAACTTCCTCGACGGTCCGCTGTGGTCTGACCCTGAGCGCGGGCTGTTCGTGCAGTACCTGAACGCCGGTAAAGTGCCGGGCGCGAAAACGGTCGCCGATGTGCGGCGGTTCTACGAGGCGAAGGTCCCGATGAACCGCGGCTGTCTGCCCATCGACGTGGCGCGCGCCGTCATGTACTGCGTGGAGCAGAAGTACGAAACAGGTCAGGCGATCCCGGTAACAGGCGGGCAGGTCATGCTGAACTGAGGGCAGCACGATGATCGACATTGCCATTCTCAACAAACTGAACGCGCCGACGGCGGACGAGCGGCTGGCGAATCTGCGGGAGGTCTGCAAGGACTCTCAATTTCCGCCGACTGTGCCGCAGTACATCAACAACCACATCCATACGACGTATTCCTTCTCGCCCTACTCTCCCACGGCGGCGGTGTTTGCCGCGCGGATGGAGGGGCTTTGCACGGCGGGGATCATCGACCACGACTCCATCGCGGGCGCGCGGGAATTTCTCGCGGCAGCGCAGCTCGTGGGGATGCCTGCGACAGTGGGCATGGAGTGCCGCGTGTCGATGGACGGCACGGCGCTGGCGGGTCGGCGGACGAACAACCCCGATCAGGTGGGCGTGAGCTACATGACCATCCAATCTGTCCCGCACGACCGCATTGACGAGGTGCAGGCTTTTTTCGCGCCCTACCGCGCCGCGCGCCATGTGCGCAGCCGTGCGATGGTCGAAAAGATCAACGCGCTGCTGCCCGGCATTGGGCTGGACTACGACCGCGACGTGCTGCCGCTGAGCGAGGCGGCGGAGGGCGGCGGCGTGACGGAGCGGCATTTAATGTACGCGCTCGCCATCGCG
Source organism: Clostridiales bacterium (assembly GCA_022779365.1). Classification (GTDB taxonomy): domain Bacteria; phylum Bacillota; class Clostridia; order Oscillospirales; family Oscillospiraceae; genus CAG-170. The sequence continues at coordinate 95,120 of JALFSI010000040.1, read as the reverse complement.
ATGGTGAAAAAAGCCGGGAAAGGGCAGCCGATGGCGGACTATCTTGCGTCCATCGGGCTTTCGCTCTCGGAAAAGCAGAAAAGCCAGATGCTGGACACGGCGTATCCCTTCTACGAATACGACCTGCTGGGCATTCTGAAATCGGCGTTCGTGCCGAAAATTTACATTGACGCGACCGACGAATGCCCGAAGGTGGCGGATGTCGTGGCGCTGTGCGAGCGCGTGGACGCGCTGCTGTGCTACGCGTATCTGGGGGACGTGACCGCGTCGGTCACGGGCGACAAAAAGGCGCAGAAATTTGAGGACGACTATCTGGACGAGGTCATCGCGTGCCTGAAGGCGTGCGGCATCCGCGCGGTGACCTATATGCCCACGCGCAACACGCCGGAGCAGCTCGCGCGGCTGCGCGCGCTGTGCGACGAAAACGGGCTGTTTCAGGTCTCCGGCGAGGACATCAACTCCCCGCGCCAGTCCTTCATCATCCGCGCGATGGAAAACCCGCTGTTCTCGAATCTCATTGACGCAACGTGGAAGCTCATCGAGCACGAAAAGACCGGCGCGAGGATCGTATGATGGGCGGTCTACGGCTGCGCGATCTACGGGAGGACCGCGACCTGACGCAAAAAGAAGTTGCCGCTGTGCTCGGCATCGACCAGCGCGTCTACAGCAATTATGAGACCGGCAAACGTGAGATCCCGGCGCGGCTGGTCATAAAACTGGCGGAGCTTTACGGCACTTCGACGGATTATATCTTCGGCAGGACGGCAGTGCGCAAGCCGTATCCCGCAAAATAACCAGGGCGGACGCAGAGCTTCTGCGTCCGCTTTTTTGCTTGTGAAAAACGCAGGCATCGTGTATACTGAACGTGGAAGAAATAAGCATTCGAGAGGGAGGAACACGCATGAAAAAACGACTGATCTGCCTGCTTTTGGCGCTGGTGCTGTGCCTGTCGGTAAGCGCCGGGACAGCAGTCTGCGCCACACTCAGAACGCCGCCCGTCGTGAAGATCCCGATCACGTCCGGCGGCGTGCGCGACGACCTGTCCGGCACGATCGGGGGCGGCAGGCTGACCGTCACGCCCATCGGCGACATCACGCTTCAGGGCGCGGATGTGAACATCGGCACGCGCTTTACCGGCGACTACGACACGACCGTCCTGCCGAAGGACCTCGTAAATCAGCTCCCCGGTAAAAACTCTCTGACCGTAGACGGGCAGAACGGTACGCTGGCGATAAACGCCGACGTTCTCAATGCACTGGAGGACGCGCCGCTGGACATCATCTTCAAAAATGACGCCGACAGCCGCGCAGACGCGACCCCCGCGCAGAAAAAGACGCTGGAGTCCATCGGCGCAGCAGCGGCGGCGGACGTCGGTCTGCGCCAGAACGGCAGCGACGTCGATCTCGGCGACCTGAATATCGGCACTGCCATGCAGACCGATCTGCGCTTTGATGGCGGTCTGCCGCTGCTCGTCATCAGCCCGCGCCTGTCGCGTGAGCAAAAGGCGCAGCTCATCGGCGGCGCGAAGGGGCTGTACATCGCGCCGGACGGCAGCACGCAGGAAACTCCGCTGTTTTCGAACAGCCTCGGCGGGCTGTCGCTGCTGACAACGCACCTGTAGCTCTACGCCATCGTGCCCGCAGAATGCCAGCACGACGCGGCGTGCCCGGTGGCATCGTTCCGCGATCTGGACGCGGACGCGTGGTATCACGACGGCGTGCACGCCTGCGCGGTGCTGGGGCTGATGCAGGGCGTGGGCGATCGGTCGTTCCAGCCGGACGGTGTGCTCACACGCGCGCAGTTCGTGACGATGCTCTGGCGCTTGGCTGGTGAGGCAGGCGTCAACGGGGATGAAATTCACGATTTTTCCGACGTAGGCACGGGCGGCTATTACGCCGCGGCGGTGCAGTGGGCGGTCGCGAACAGCATTGCCGCCGGCACGTCCGCCACGACCTTCTCCCCCAATGCCCCCATCACCCGTGAGCAGATGGCGGCAATGCTGTTCCGCTGCGCGGTGTATGACGGGCTGACGGCGGTGGCGCTGTCCGAGAATCTCAGCAGCTTCCCCGACGTACAGCAGCTCAGCGGCTGGGCAATGTCCGCCATGCAGTGGGCAGTCGGCGCAGGGATCATAACCGGCACGCCGGACGGTGCGCTCGCTCCGCAAAAAACGCCACCCGCGCTCAGGCAGCGGCAATGCTGGCGCGGTATCTGAGAAATTAAACGCAAAAAGGTCTCTCCGATCGGAGAGACCTTTTTATATGCGCTTTATGTTTCCTCCAAAATCTTCCCATCCACGGAGATCGTCACGACCTTCCACGGGACAAACTTGCCGCTTGCCTGCAATGCCGTTCTGGCGGCATGCTCAAGCCCTCCGCAGCAGGGGACCTCCATGCGCACGACGGTGACGCTTTGGATGTTGTTCGTGCGGAAAATCTCCGTCAGCTTCTGTGCATAGTCCACGCCGTCGAGCTTGGGGCAGCCAATGAGCGTGACGCGTCCGCGCATGAACCGCTCGTGCATCCGCGCGTAGGCGTAGGCGGTGCAGTCGGCGGCGATGAGCAGCTTTGCGCCGTCAAAATACGGCGCGTTCACCGGCACGAGCTTAATTTGGCAGGGCCACTGCGCGAGCTGCGACGGCGCTTCTGCCGCACTCTCGGCGGATGCGGACGGGCGCGGCTGCATCGTGCGCAGGCGCTGACCGGGGCAGCCGCCCTGCGGCATCGCCTTTTTCTGTTTGGCGGCAAGCACCGCCTGCTCGTCATACGCGGGCGCTTCGCGCTCTACAAAGTGGATCGCGTCCATCGGGCAGGCTGGCAGGCAGTCGCCCAGCCCGTCGCAATAGTCCTCGCGCAGGAGCTTTGCCTTGCCGTCCACCATGCCGATCGCCCCCTCATGACACGCCGCGGCGCACGCGCCGCAGCCGTTGCATTTTTCCTCGTCGATCTGAATGATCCTGCGTACCATTTTACTTGCCCTCCTGCTTTTTCCGGCGCGCGGCGGCAGCTTCTTCCTTCTGCTTTGCCGCGATCTTCATCATCGTTTCATACATCTCATCGCCCACACATTTGCGGGCGTATTTGCACCACTGGACGCAGCTGAGCGTGTCGTTATAGACCGTAAAGCCGCAGTGCTCACACCGCATTTCGGTGTCGGTGGAGAACATCTCGATCTCGTGTCCGCACTGAGGGCACGTTTTGTCGAGGATCGTCGGGGTGCGGGGCTTTCCCTGGCAGCCGTCCATGATCATGATACATTCCTCCTTGCGTAACCATCGGTTACTTGACCTTGTGGTCATAGTATAGTATACTGGCGTCAAGATTTTCGTGGTCAAAACAACGAATTGAGGTTTTTATGGAGCTTTCTGATTTTTCTCTGTTCGCGGGACTATCGAACGGGTCGCTTTCTTGGCTGGAGGCGAATGCGGCGCGTCTGCGGCGGTATGAAAAGGGCGCGGTCGTGCTGCACGCCGGAGACGTGACGCGGCAGCTCGGACTGGTACGTTCGGGCTGCGTGCACATCGAAAGCAACGATTTTTGGGGTAACCGCAGCATCCTCGGCAGCGTGGAGGCGGGCGGCGCGTTCGGCGAGACGTATGCGCTGGGCGGCATCCCCATGATGGTAGACGCCGTGTGCGCCGAGCCGGGCGAGGTGTGGCTGCTGGACGTGCAGACGGCGCTGCGCGCCATGCCGCCGGAGGGCAGCCGCCGCCTGACCGAAAATCTGCTGCGGCTGTGCGCGCAGAAAAATCTGGCGCTGTCGGAGCGCATTTTCTGCACCGCGTCCAAAACGATCCGCGGGCGGCTTTTGACGTACCTCTCGGCGCAGAGCGTGCGCGCGGGCGCAAAAACGTTCCGCATCCCCTTTGACCGCCAGCAGCTCGCGGACTATCTGAGCGTGGAGCGCACCGCACTCTCCAAAGAGCTCGGCAAAATGCGCGATGACGGTCTGCTGGACTGGCATAAAAATGTGTTTACGCTGAAGGCGGACTAAAAAACCATAAATTTAGGAGGGATACCATGAAACGACGGAATTTGTTGATCGTTTTCCTCAGCGCGCTCGCTATTTTCTGCATTCTGACCGGCTGCCAGAAAAGCCGGGAGTTTCAGACTGTATTTCCGCTCGACGCGGCGACAGTCAACGAGACGCTGACCAAAGCCGGGCTGCCGGGAAGCGTCCGCGAGGACGAGACGTATTCGCAGCAGGAGGGGCACGTCAGCTACACCATCCGCCGCGCGCCGGAGCACCCGGACGAGCCGGAGGACGGCGTGTTTGTGGTGAGCGTCTCCAGCGTCCAACTCACGGACGGGCGGCTGCTGTACACGACCTTCGTGCAGCACAGGGATTCAGACCAATTCCAGTGGGCAGACTGGAAGCAGCAGATCGCATTTGCCGCGATGCTCTACGGCGGCTTTGCGGATGAGGAAGCGGTCTATCAGGCGCTTTCCGAACAGGGCGATCCCGCGGACGGTGAATACCGCTGGGAAGCCGAGCTCCCAGAGGGCTACTGCCGCGTCAGCTACGGCGCGAAGGACAACAAAACGTATGATGCGGACGGCTTCGAGGTCCATACCTACACCGCGACCCTGCGCGTGGACGTGTTCGAGACGCGGGCGCTGTACAAAAGCCTGATAGCAAGCCGTGAGAATTAACAGAAAACGCGCCCCGAAGCCTCGCTTCGGGGCGCTGCGTATTCTTTACGGCTCTTTGAGCAGGCTGTCGCCCGCCTTATAAATGTCGCCTGCGCCGACGGTCAGGATGAGGTCGCCGGGGCGGGCGTTTTCGCGCAGGAAGCGCGTCACGTCCGGCAGCCCCGGGCAGTAGACGCTGCCGGGGATCTGCGCCGCGAGATCCTGTGAGCTGATGCCCACGGTGTTGGACTCGCGCGCAGCATAAATATCGGTGAGCACCGGCAGATCGACCGTTTTCAGCTCCCGCACAAAGTCACTGAACAGCGCCTTGGTGCGCGTGTAGGTGTGCGGCTGGAAGGCGCAGATGATGCGCTGATAGCCCATCGTGCGCGCCGCCTCAAGCAGCGCGTGCATCTCGCCCGGATGGTGGGCGTAATCATCGTAGACGTCCGCGCCGTGGTAGCTGCCCTTAAACTCCATGCGCCGTCCCGCGCCGCGGAACTGCGCCAGCGCCCGCGCCGTCACGTCGCCGGGGATAGCCGCGCGCCACGCCACGGCGCACGCCGCCAGCGCGTTCATCGCGTTGTGCCGCCCGATGACGGAAAGCGTCAGATGGCAATACAGACCTCCGCCAGCCAGCACGTCAAACTCGCTGAAATTCGCGGAGAAGTTCGCACCGTATACATCGTTCTCCGGCTTCACGCCGAATGTGGTGTACGTCAGCCCCGCAAGTGCCTGCCGGGTGTTCGCATCATCGCCGTTGGCGACGATCTGTCCGCCCTCCGGCACAAGCTCGCAGAAGCGGCGGAACGACGCCTGTACGTCGGCAAGATCCTTGAAAAAGTCCAGATGATCCGCCTCAATGTCCAGCACGACCGCCGTGGTCGGCGAGAAATTGAGGAAGGAATTGCAGTATTCGCAGCTTTCCAGAATGATCGTGTCGCCATGCCCTACACGGTGTCCCGCGCCGAGCAGCGGCAGATAGCCGCCGATCATCACGGTCGGGTCGCGCCCGGCTTCCAGGAAAATATGCGTCAGCATGGACGTGGTCGTCGTTTTGCCGTGCGTGCCGGACACGCAGATGGCGCTGCGGTAGGCGCGCATGATAAAGCCCCACGCCTGCGCACGCTCAAAAATGGGCAGCCCCGCCGCGCGCGCTGCGGCGATCTCAGGGTTGTCGTTATGGGCGGCGGCGGTGCGAATGATGCACTGCGCGCCCGCGATATTCTCGGCGCTGTGCCCGATGTGCACGGTGATGCCCTTGTCGATGAGCTCCTGCGTGGAAACGGACGAGTTCATGTCCGAGCCTGTGATCTCCATGCCCATGCTGCGCAGCACCAGCCCCAGCGGGCGCATGGAAACGCCGCCGATGCCGACCAGATGCGCGTGCATCCCCGGGCGCAGGTATTGCTCAATGCGATTGCTGCCAGATGCAGACGCCATACAGATTGCCTCCAAAATTCCGTGCTTGCAAGTGCGCGGAACACTTCTTATAATAATAGATGCCGCAAACGCGGTATCGCCAAACATTTTAGCAACGGTTTATTATTATATACCGTAACGGCGGATAATACAAGGTATTTTTTACAGAAAGGAGCGGTCATATGGTGCGCAGGCAGCCCGATGAGATCCTTGCCGCGCTTGAGGGCGCAGGCTTTACAGCGTATTACGTCGGCGGCTGCGTGCGCGACGCGCTGCTGGGGCGCGAGACGCACGACTGGGACGTCACGACGTCCGCCCGCCCGGAGCAGGTGCTGGCGCTGTTTGACCATTGCGTGCCCACCGGCGTACAGCACGGGACGGTGACGGTGCTGCTGCCTGACACGCAGGCGGAGGTCACGACCCTTCGGCGCGACGGCGCGTATCTGGACAGCCGCCACCCGCAGCAGGTCCTCTTTGTGGACGATCTGCGCGAGGATCTGCTGCGCCGCGATTTTACCATCAACGCCATGGCGCGCGATCTGCGCGGGCGGCTTTTTGACGTGTCCGGCGGGCAGACAGACCTGAAAAACGGCGTCATCCGCTGCGTGGGCGACCCCGCGCGGCGCTTTTCGGAGGACGCGCTGCGTATTCTGCGCGCGTGGCGCTTTTCGGCGCAGCTCAGCTTTCAGATCGAGGACGCGACGCGGCGGGCGGCGCTGGCAGGGGCGGATGCGTGCGCGCGGCTCTCGCGCGAGCGTGTGCGGGATGAGGCGGAAAAGACGCTCCTTTCGCCGCGCCCAGAGGTATTGCGAGAGATGATCGAGGCGGGAATGCTGGCGGCGTGCGGTCTTTCGCACTGCCCGCCGCTGGATGGGCTCGCGGCGCTGCCCGCGGACGCGTCCCGCTGGGCGGCTCTCAAGCTGCGTGTGCCGGAGCTTGACCCCGCCGCCATGCGCCTGCCGGCAAAGCTCTGCCGGCTCATTGAGCGCGCCGCCGCCGCATACAAGTCACAGCCGAACGCGCTGGCGCTCAAGAAGCTCATCGCGCAGGAGGGCTGGGCGATCGCAGAGGTATGCGCGGAGCTCGCGGGCGCGCAGGCGCTCTTGGAGGATATTCGTGCCTCCGGCGACTGCGTGACGCTGCGGCAGCTCGCTGTGACGGGCGCAGATCTCCCGCAGTGCTCCGGCGCGGCGGTCGGCGCAGTTTTGCACGCGCTTTTGCAGCACGTTCTGGAGCACCCGGAGGACAACACCCGCCCGCGTTTGCTCACGCTTGCAGAAAAAATCGCAAAAATATAATTTGCAGTTGATTTTTTGATTCGCAGGTGCTATAATATCCGAGCAACGGAGGCTTAGCTCAGCTGGTTAGAGCGCATGCTTCACACGCATGAGGTCACTGGTTCGAGTCCAGTAGTCTCCACCATGATTGCCGAACACTATAGATGAAATGGCAAAAAAGCCAGTCATCTCAATGGGTTCGGCAATTTTTTATTCTCAAAATTCTTAGGTAACTCCATAAATGAAATCGCAGCTTGCAGAGGTTCAAACAGGATTTGAACCTCTGTTTTTCCATATTCAAGCGGATTTTCAGTGGCAGCGCCCTTTTTCAGAGGGCTGCGGCGGCTGGATTTCAGAAAAATCGGAGAAAAATCTTTCACAAAGTTATGGGCGCTGGATTGTTGGTTTTCACGAACCAAGTCCAGTGCCTTTTTTGCGCTCAAAAAGGGCGTTGAGAATGGAGGTGTATTGTATGTGCGAAGAAAACACATCGCAGAAGGAAAGATTTCTGCAAGAGGTAGAACAGAAGCTCCTGCGCAAGGAGCTGGACGCAAGGCTGCTTGAAAACGGTCTGCTCCACGTCAGTTGGAACGAGAAACCGCTCTGCTCGGTTGACAGAGACGGAATCGTCCGTTTCCGACCAGCGGATATTACGGGGTCGGAAGTAGATCGGCAGCTTCGGACGGTGATACAGACTACAGGGCAGGTCAAAGAGTATATGCGAATTTTTGAACGTGCGTCTGCGCTGAAAGCTGCCGGTCTGCAAGATACCTTCAAGGTGCTTGCGGATTTCGGTGATGCGGTGCTGGCTGGGCAACTTGGCAAAAAGGGCGCTCAATTCGTGACGTGGGAATGGGACTTTGACCGGCAGGGCGTCCACGCCGGTCACTACTTCATGGAAAATTACGAAGCCGCGAAGCTGGATTTTGCTGCCCGTGCAGGCTTGATAAACGAACAGCGCCTTTTTTCGGATGAGCAGCTTGGCGTGATCCGAAACGCCTGTGCGTTTGCGCTGGAGGATGACGCAACGCTCTCGTATGCCGAAGAAAAGCAGCTCCAAAGTGTGCAGGAGCAAATCGAACTTCTTTTGCCGCAGCAGACGCAGGAGCAGCGCCCAACAATGGAACAGACAATGTAATATTTGCAAAGAGCCGAGATTTCGTTTGGAAGTCCCGGCTTTTTTGCGTTCAGGGAGGAACTTTATGAAACACAGTCAAGAAGAATACTGGCGGCCGCATTTCCACGCGCCGCCGCTGCGGTCGCACCCAGATCCGCCGCCAACGATACAGTGCAGCTGGTATCCGCACGAGAGTCAGTGTCCGTATATGCGCCTGGCTCTGATTTGCTGGCGCAGCAATGGCGAGTGTACCTTCACGGATATGCAGAAAATTGAAAACCGAGGTGAAAAACGTGTTTGAAGCAACGCTCAAAAACAGAAGCAGCGCACATTTTGCGCCGGTCACGATCACATTCCCAATTCCCGAAGATCAATATGAACAGGCAATTCTCGCGTTGAAAAAAAGCCAGATCGGCAATGCCAGAGTGCAGGACTGCCTGATTGACAATGTTCACGCACCAAACTGCCTTGCTCTGGTCAGAATGACCGGCACAATGGCAAGCGTGGACGAACTGGACTGGATCGGGAAGCAGTTGGAGAGCTTTGACCGATATGAACTGCTGCAATTTAATGCAGCGGTGGAGCGATTCGGATTATCCGCAGCGGACGAGCTGATCGATCTTTCTTTCTGCGCCAGAGATGTGACGGTCGTTTCAGATTTTAATGATTTGGAGCTGGTCGGGAAACGGCACTATCTGACCGTCCACGGTGCCTGTGATTCGGAAGAACTGGAGAATCTGGATGGAAAGGAGACGGCTTTGGCGCTGATCTCCGGCCAGCCCGGCTATGTAACGAGATACGGTGTTGTGTATGACAACGGCATGAAGCTGGAGCAGGCGTATGACCGCAAGCATCTGCCTCCGATCTGGATGCCAGAAAGCTGTATCATGGAGCTGAAGATCCGAGCCACAGGTGAAGATGATCCAAAGAAGCAGGAGTGGGTGCAGCTTCCAACAAGTCAAATCAAGCTGGAGCGCGCGATGCTTCGCGTCGGGATCGCCTCCTGCGGCGAAATGCAGATGCTGGTCACAGATAGCCGATTCCCGGATGAGGTCAACTGCGCATTGGATTTTGAACGCGAATCGCTCTTTGAACTGAACCGGCTGTGCCATGCGTGTTCAGGTTTCAAGGAACAGGATTTCAAGAAGCTCGGCGCGGTCTGCCAGATGGCGAAACCGGCGTGCGCAGCAAATATCCGTCAGCTGGCTGAAAACCTCGATCAATTTGATTTCGCACCAAATGTCCACACGCCGGAGGAACTCGGAAAGTACATGATCCAGCAGTCCGGTCATTACGAATATGACGAGAACCTTGAAGATTTCTATAACTATGGTGATTACGGCGTAAAACGGATGCTTCAGGAGGACGGCGTATTTGTGGATCGTGGCTATGTTTCCTACCACGGCACACTGACGCTGGAGGAACTGATGCAGGACGATCCGGCAGAGAACTATCAGCAGGAACAGGAAGCAAAAATGGAGGGCATGACATGGTGACGCTGTTTTTAAGGCAGGGTGAAAATGGTAAGCAGGTGCTTCTCTCCTTCCCCGCGACAACTCTGACAGAAATAGCGGACGTGGCGGCAACGCTGGAAACCTTGAAATCTATGTCCAAAACAGTCACGATTCAGGGCGCGGCAAGCGAGGTCATGAATTTAGGGCTGTATCTGAGCGGCGTAGATCTTGTCGCAGAGGGTGAAGTCGGGCGCATCGATCAGCTTGCCGACCGGCTAGAGCATATGTCGGAGGTCGATTGTGACAAAATCGTGGGGATGCTGGATGCAAACAAAATCTCCGGCACAAAGGACATTTTGCAGTTGACAGAGCATCTGGACGATTACGTTATTCTGCCAGGATGCGGCAGTGCACAGTCCATTGGAAAGTATCTGGTTGGCTGCGGCGCGTTCCCTGTCCCGGAAAAGCTGATTGGGTACATCAATTATGAAGCCGTTGGAATTGAATTTTGCGACGCGCATGGCGGTGCGGCGTGCAGCCGCGGATTCGTTGTGCGCAAGGAGGGCTTGCAGAAGGCAGTTCTGGATGATCTGCACACCTCAAAGCAGACATACGAAATGACGTTATAGAATGGAGGTTTTGTCATGAAAAAAGCAATCGTAATCACGCTTGGCGTGATCATCGGCGTGACCGGTGTTCTTGCCATCTGCGCGCATCTGGCAGATGCCGCAAGGCTGGCGCTGTATGTGCCGGAGGATGAGGACGGCGAAGATGACGAAGATATCTACTGATCCGCCCGCATTCCGTGTCCGGCCAGCACAGCCGGAGGAGGCGGGTGCTTTCTTTGCGCAGACGCCAGAGCAGAACGCGCAGATGGGCGCAATTGGCTGCGTCCGTATGGATTTCGGAAGAAGCGGCACGGCGTTCTGGCACACCTGGCATCCACGCGGACGTGAAGGATTGAACTCGCCGGAGTTCAAAGCAGAACTCCAACAGGTCGTAGACACGCTGCGGGAAACAGTGCTCAAAGACCTTTCCTCCATGCGGCACTTCTTCATGCCGCAGAAAGCATTCAACAAGAATGGCAAGACACTGTACACGGATGTTTTCCACCCCATCACGTCCGGAGCGCGCGCAGCGCTCAAGGAAGCGGTCATCGACGCTTACAAAAAGGCGCTGAAATAAAACAAGGAGGTTTCCAATGAAATATCGCGTTCATTGCCTGCGTCCGCCCTGAAGGTGGGCGCTTTTTTCATGGGCAGATAGCTCTGCTCGTCCGAAAGGAGGCTTGACCTCATGATTGAATACACACCATACCGGGCGCGCGACCAGCCGGAGAGCGGTTCCGCGTCCCAACACAGAAAGGAAATTGTTATGCACAAATTTGAAAAGCGGGACGCAAAGTCCAGAACTCTCGTCATCCTCGCCGTTGTCGGCCTTGCCGCTGCAATTACGGTCGGCATTTTCACCGCCGTCCGCATGATCCGCAAGCCTGCTGCATCCAAGGACGATTCCAAGACGGGCATCGTTTATGACGATGCAGCCATCGAGGGCGGCTGGGATAATCTCAGCCCGGAAGAAATTGCGGAGAAGCTGAATGAGAAAGTGGCCGAGGGTATGATCAACATCAGCATGAACACCGCGCCGTACTTCGAGGACGGCAAGGCTGAGGGCAATGTCATGATCGTCAACGAATCGATCAACAACTATCCCCAGCAGGTCGAGTTCATCCGCAACGACACCGGTGAACAGATCTACCAGAGCAAAGCGATCCCCGTGGGCAGCAAAATCGAACGTGCTGCCCTCGATGTGGAGCTTCCGGCTGGCACATACGAATGCACGGCTATGAAAAAGACACAGAGGGCAAATTCCGCGTCATACCAGAACAAGCAGAAATTGTGCGCGAACTCTACAAGCGATATGAGAGCGGCGCCAGCCTGCGAAATCTGCAAGACTGGCTGGAAGAAAATCAGATCAAAACGGTTCTCGGAGAATCCAAATGGACAGCGACGTCCATCAAGAGTATCCTGACGAATGAAAAATACTGTGGAGATGTGCTGCTCCAGAAAACATTCCGGACAGATGTGATCAGCAAGAAGGTCATTAAGAACGTCGGTCAGATGGCGCAATACTATATGCCCGATCACCATGAAGCCATCGTCAGCCGGGAACAGTACAATGCAGTGAAAGCGGAAATGGCACGTCGGAGCGCCCTTCGCAGCCCATCCAAATCGGCTGTGACAGGACGCTCCTGTTATACAAGCAAATATGCCTTATCGGACAGGCTCGTCTGCGGCGAATGCGGGACACTCTACCGAAGATGTACATGGACATCCCTCGGACGGAAATATCCCGTCTGGCGCTGCACCAGCCGCCTGAACTACGGAACAAAATACTGCCACGATTCGCCGACGATCAAGGAAGAACCGCTGCAAAACGCGATCCTGTCAGCGATCAACTCTGCCATGAGCATCAAGTCTGCTCTACTTGATCGTATCAAAAATGCAGTTTCCTTAGAGCTTCTGTCGGTGCAGGGTCAGACAATGAGCCTTGCCGACATTGAACACCGCCTGGCACAGCTCGACGATCAATTCCAGCAGCTGTTGGCGGAAGCCATTGATGCAGAAGATAAAGAAGCCTGCAATACGCAGTTCGCAGAAATTCTGGCCGAGCAGACCACGCTTAAAAAGCAGAAAGAAGCGATCCTGCAAAGCAGCATGGATGCTGACCGCGTTTGCACCCGCATGAAGCAGGCAGAAGAAGCTATAGGGAACACCGCGTCCACGATCACAGAATGGAGCGAAAACGCCGTCCGGCAGATTGTAGAGCGCGTGACCGTCCTCTCCGCCGACGAGATTCTGGTGCGGATCAAGGGCGGCGCAGAAATCAAGCAAACGATAAATAGGTAAAAAGAGATTACTTGTTCGATTCCATGCTTCACCTCTTTGTGTGGGCAAGCAAAGTCTTTACTACAAAGTCCACTTCAAAAAAGAGCACTGGAAAGCCGCACCAGCTGAATGAAGCGTTCAACAAAAACATACAGCGAAGGCACGACCAAGCGTCGTGCCTTTTACGTTATCCACGATTACCGTGAGCCATTCAGAAGCGCTGTTGTCCTTGCATTGACACCCATAAGCTCCCGCTGCGTCTGCCGGTTTGCTTGGCACATGGGCATCAGAAAATTCACAGCCTTTCGGATCTGCTGTAGGTCAGAAGAAGTGAGGGCATTCTGATGCAGATGCTCCAAAACGCGGCTATAGGCATCTTTCAAGGATGCGGACACGGCAGGCTGAAAGAAATAAGTTGAAATCAGACCGCCGATCAGGGCGGCTTCGTTATCGGTGTACTGCATAATCGCTCCTCCCTCGCAAGAATCAAACGAACAGGGCAATCATACCACAAAATATTGTAGCAGGCTATTCGCAAAACGACGAAATATACGATGCGCGGCGGCGCGGAAAGGAGAAACCATGAACGTCAGAAAACCTGTGGATTATGGCACGATGTACCGGGAATTGACCGCAATTCTCACGCAGAATCTTCCGCAAATGGATGAAGTATACGCCATCGGCAAGGCCATTAGCCAGCGCCCGGAGAAAGGCGCAGCGGTCGCAGCCGCAGAGTTCTTGCAGGCGAATTTCCCTGACCGCACAGGCTTTTCCCCACGCAACGTGCGCCGGATGCGCGTTTTTTGCAAGACCTATGAAAATGACCAAACGCTCCTCCGGCTGGCGATGAAAATTGGCTGGACGCTGAACGTGATCATTATGGAGGCAGACCTGACAAGAGATACGCGCAAGTGGTATCTGGAACAGGCACGAGAGCGGCAATGGTCGAAGAAAGAGCTGTTGGACATTCTCAGCAGCGGATACGAACCGGACACAGAATCAGATCAGGAAAACTCTTCTTTGCGTTTTTCTGAGAGCTGTGCTATAATAAATCAGAAAATAAAGGAGCAGCCGCTATGCAGCCATGCTATTACATCATCGAAAGCCAGACAGGTGCAAAGCTTCCTGCCTCTATTCGGGAAGCGACTGCCACTGATTTCGAACGGACAGCGCAGGAGCATTGGCAAACCGACTGGCGCACGGATTTTATTCAGGACACTGCACTTGAAAAATATGCGTTGGAACTGGAAACGACCAGAGAGCTGGTCGGACTTGCCGCTTATCGGGATATGCCGGAGGGCGTGTTGGTTTATGTGGAGTATATGGAGAGCGCACCCAGCGGAAATCCGACGCTGTCCAAGCCTAGAAAATACACTGGGATCGGCGCAGCACTGCTGGCGTTCGGAATTCAGCTTTCCATCGATTACGGCTACGGCGGTGCAATTTATTTGAAAGTGAAAACGTCGCAGCTTCGGGAACACTATATGCGAAATTACGGTGCGATCCCGTTCAGCCGGTTTGACCCGTTTCTGCTGCTGATCGATGGCGATGCCGCGCGCGAACTATTTGGACAATACTTGAAGGAGGTCTGACGGATGCAGAACAAAAAATATCTGGAGCTGGATGCGCTTGCTGCGCCAAACGGCTATGTCGCGCCTCCGACGAAAGAAGATCTGGCATACGTTGTCCACTTCCGCAAGACCTGCCAGCGGTATCAGATCGACTTTGCAAAGGCCGATCCGGACGAACGCGATTTCGTTATTCACATGGCAGAGAAGACATTTTTTCAGAAACGTGCTTGATTTTGTAGTTGATCGAAGCTGCTCCGACAAGTCGGGGGTTCATCTTTAGTGTAGTGATCACACATAAAAGCCCTGAAACCGCACGGTTTCAGGGCTTTTCATTTTCTGGTATTTTTGATTTGTTAGTAACGCGTTAGTAACGTCCGGCGTTCAGCCTATAGCCGTCGTCGGTCTTGCCGTCGTTGAGCTTGTTGATGTACATCCCCTGCGCGCCGAAGGACGACGACGCCCAGATGGAGGCGTTCAGCGCAAGGTCATCCTGCTCCTCCGGCTGCTCATCGCGGATCGTCCCGGACGGGATCTGATACACGGCGGCATCGCCCGGCTGGAGCGTCACGGGAAACACGCCGTTCTTCGTGCTGACAGCCGTCAGCGCGCTGGTCGCATCGTCCACGCGCTGGAACTCCGCATCTGTGCGGAAGGTAAAGGTCTGCGTGCTTTCAAGGTCCTTGTTGACGATCATCGCGTATTCCTCGCTGCCGCTTCTGGAGCGGAACAGGGAGACAATCGCGCGGCTGTCATCCTCCGGCTGGAGGAAGAGGTCTTCCGGAATGCTCTGGCAATAGTCCTCCGTGCCGCCGACGATGCTGCCGGTATGATAGATCTGGAGCGCGTCGCACGCGGCGAGCTTTGCGCCCAGCACATGAATTTTCTTGTTGATCTCGCTGACCGGCGCATAGAGGTCGGTCGGCTCATAATTGCGGTCAATGATCGCGTCGGTATACGGTCCTTCGCCTTCCAGCGGAGAGCCCCAGGTGAAGAATTTGATGTTCTTCACGCCGTATGCCACTGCCGTCATCATGCCGTAGCGCAGCGTGTTCGCATCCGGGCGGCGGTAGCCGTTCTCCATGCCGACCGACTGCACATAGACGGCGGTATAGCCCAATTGCCGCCACCCTGAAAAAGGAGTTCTGACAAGTATGCTCTACCGTGTTTTGATCGTTGACGATGAAAAGATCGTGCGCATTGCGCTCAAGTCCATGCTGGACTGGGGACAGGAGGGCTTTGCGCTCTGCGCCGTTGCCGGCAGCGCGGATGAGGCGCTGCTGCTTATTGAAAAGCACCGCCCGCACCTTGTGATAACAGACATTGAAATGCCCGTGAAAAACGTTCTGGAGCTGATGGCGCAGGCGCGAGCGAGCGGCTATACGGGTGAATTTCTGGTCCTGACGAATCATCAGCGCTTTTCCTATGCCATCAACGCGCTGCAAAACAGTGCGCTGGATTATCTCATCAAAACCGACCTCAACCGCGACCGTCTGCGGGAGGCGCTGCGTGCTGCGCGGCAGAAGATCATCGCGCGCCACCCGCTCGACGAGGCGGACGCCGGTGCGCTTGCCGCCGACACGGACGCGGAAAGCGTCCGCACCTGCCTGCGCGCCGGTCCCAGCGGCGGGCTGTTCACCACGCGCTACTGCTTTTTGTATATCTTCCTGCGCAGCCGCCTGTCCGGCGAAACGCTCCACATTCAGCCGGATACGCTGAAAAACATCGTCGGCGAGACCAGCGGCGTCGGCACGCAGCCTGTGTTCACCCTGAGCTGCGACCGCTGCATCATCATGCTGCCCGCTGAAGATGCCGAGCGGCAGGCGCAGCAGCTCACCGCTTCGATCACGCGGCTGGTGCGGCTGTATATGAATATGGAATGCAGCTTTCTCCTGACCGCGCCGGTCGGCAGCCATGAGGCGCTGACGCATGAACTCGCGCTTTGCCGCAGTGCCGAATTTTTGAGCGTTTATTTCGGCTTTCAGACGCTGTTCCCCGCCGCGAAAATCCGGGACTATACCGCCGAGCCGCCCGCGTTTCGCACGACGTTTCTGACGCTCAAGTCCGCCATCGCTGCCAGCGACTATGCCGCGGCGGAGGCGCATTTTCACCAATATCTGCACACCTGCCGCGACAGCGGTGTCGATCCCGTGCGCACAGCGCAAAATAGCGTCGATCTGCAAAATCTCATTCTGATCGACAATTCGATCTGGATCGAAAACGCCCCGCCGACGCACCCGGCAGAGCGCCAGCCCTACCGCACACCCGTCACGCTGGCGGAGCACAAGCGCGCCATGCACCATGTGCTCCAGCTCGTGCAGAAAAGCCGCCCGAACTTCCTCTCGGACAGCTACCGCCCGGAGATCCATCAGATCTGCGGTTTTGTGCAGGAGAATGTCCATCACGCTCAATACGCTCAGCCAGAGCATCAATATGACGCCGAATTATATCAGCCGCCTGTTTAAGCTCGAAACGGGACTGAATATCGTGCAGTATATCAATTATATGAAGCTGGAGCGGGCGAAGGATATGCTGGCAAATACCACCGACAGCATCAAGCTCGTCTCCCTGCACCTCGGCTTTGACGAGCCGTCCTACTTCAACTTCAATAAAACCTACGGCATGAACCCCACTGAGTACCGCAAGCTCCTCCAGCAATACGGCTACACCTCCGCCGCCTCGGCAGAGATGCCCCGGAATCCTGCCTGACCAGACAAACGCCCGCTCCAGCCGGAGCGGGCGTTAAATTTTACACGATATAGATTTTACTTATATGTCAAACTGCATTATACTGGTCACAGAACTTGGATGTGCGGCTATGCGAAAAAAGTCTGTTTTGGGGCAATTGTTTTTATCCACGCTCTGTCTCAGCGCGTTTACGTTCGGCGGCGGGTATGTAATCGTTTCGCTGGTGAAAAAACGCTTTATGGATGAGCTTCACTGGATCGACGAGCCGGAGATGCTCGATCTGATCGCCATCGCGCAGTCCTCGCCCGGGTCGATCTCCGTGAACGGCGCGATCGTCATCGGCTACAAGCTGGCGGGGCTGACCGGGGCGCTGGCATCGACGATCGGGTGCATTCTGCCATCGTGCGTGCTGCTAACGCTCATCGCGCGGCTGTACCTCAAGTACCGCGACCTGCACGCGCTGCAAAGCGTGCTCGCGTCGCTGCGCCCGGCGGTCGTGGCGATGATCGCGTCGGCGGGCGTGCTCATTATGATGAACGCGCTGTGGAGCGGCGACGTTACGCTCGGCGGCACGAATTGGGTGATGGCAGGCATTTTCGTGCTGCGCCTCGTCCTCCTGCGCCGGACAAAATGGAGTCCTATCCTCATCATGACCCTCGGCGGCGTGATCAATTTCCTGTTCGGCTTCATTCTTTCGGCCTGAGCGTGTCAAAAAAGCTCCCCCTTTTCAAGGGGAGCCTTTTGACACGTTCAGTTCATCTCTTCGATGTAATACACATATTCCAGCGAGCGCAGGGCATCTATGATGTCGCTGTGCTTTTTATATTGCTTGAGCTCCGCGCTGTCCACGGTGAACGACACAGAAAAGACGCTGAGTCCCGAGTTGAGGTACGCCGGGTTGGACTCAATATCGTCGATGCGGATGCCGAGCGCGCGGATGGTCGCCACAAAATCGGCAAGGTCGCCCTTGTTTTTGAGCTCCAGATGCACCTCAAAATGGTTCGAGCGGTCCTTGAGCTGCTTTTCCAGCGCGGGCAGCGCCGACATGCTCAAAAGCTGCACAAGGAAGACCACCAGCGCCGCCGTATACAGTCCCGCGCCGAGCGCCATGCCCACGATCCCGCAGCACCACAGGCCGACCGAGGTCGTCAGCCCCTTGATCTGGTTGCGGGAGCTGAACAGGATGGCGTTCGCGCTGACCGTGGACATCCCGATCAGCGCCGCCGCCGAGAGGATCGGCAGCTGCACGCCCACGCTGCGGATCAGGTACTGGTCGATGAGCATCACGCCCGTTCCGGCGATGCTCACCAGAATAAAGGTGCGCAGCCCCGCCGAATGGCGCTTGCTCGACCGCTCGCAGCCGATCACCGCCGCAAGGCACACGCTCAGCGCCATGCGCAGCAGGATCGCCCCCAGCGTCAGCTCCGCGCTCCACGCGCCGAGCAGCGATACGATCACGTCTTTTTCCATAGCTATTTCCTCCTGAGATAGAAATACCGCCGCTGCGCCTGCGTCGGCGCGAGCTGCTCCTCCGCCGCCTCCAAAAAGGCGGCCTCCTCCTCGCTCATGTCCGGCTCCCGCTTCGGCAGCTCCTGCCGGATCTTCTGGACGCGCTCGATGAGCAGCTGCGCGTCCGACTTGCGCTCGCCGCGCTCGTTCACCTCCGGCACGACCGCCACGTCCTCGAGCTTGGTGGAGTACGATTTAGACAGGTATAGCGCCAGCTTGGCGCAGCCGGGGCCCATCAGCTCATACAGAACGCTCGAGGCGAGGATGATCGTCTGCAAATCGCTGCCCATCGTGCCGCCGAGCGTCCGCGCGCCGAGTGCCGCCAGGCCGATCGCCACGCCCGCCTGCGGGATGAGCGCAAGACCGAGATACCGCCGCAGCGCCTTCGGGCGCTTTGTAACAAGGCAGCCGAGCCACGCCCCGGCATATTTGCCGAGGATGCGCACTAGAAAATAGCTCACGCCGATGGCGATGAGCGGCACGCCGTCCAGCGCGCCCGCCGCGGAAGACAGCGCGTCCAGCCGGAACGACATCCCGGAGCGGACGAAAAACAGCAGCAAGATCGGGGGGCTGAAATACGCGAGCTGCTTAAAGAGCTTGTCGTCCTCTGCGATATTCGTATACACCGTGCCCATCGACATACACCCGAGCAGCGGCGACACATCCAGCGCCGCGCACACGCCGCAGAACGCAAACAAAAGCGCCACGGAGATGATGAGCTTATTGTCGGTCGAGCGCTTTTTCGGCATGAGCAGCTTCATTGCAAAGCCGAACACGCCGCCGAGCAGCAGCACCGCCAGATTGACGAGGATGGGCTTTCCAAGCGTCTCAAAGGTAAAGCCGCCCGCGCCGTTCAGACTGGAGAGCGCCACGGAGATGGCGACGGAGTAGAGCACCAGCCCCACCACGTCGTCCAGCGCCACGACCTGCAAAAGCGTATCGACAAACTCGCCCTTCGCGCCGGTCTGGCGGATGGTCATCATCGTGGAGGCCGGCGCGGTCGCCGAGGCGAGCGCCGCGAGCACGACCGAAAACGCGAGATCCAGATGCAGCACGAAATACGTCAGCACAAACACCAGCACCGACGCCAGCACCGCTTCAAACACGGTGATCCACACAACGCGCATCCCGCTGCGCTTGAGCACGTCGAGCTTAAAAAACTCGCCCGTGGAAAACGCGATGAACGCGAGCGCGATGTCCGACAGAAAATCCGTCCCGTCGATGATCCGCTGCGGCACAAGATCCAGACAGTACGGCCCGAGCAGGATGCCTGCCAGAATATACGCCGTCACATTCGGCAGCCGCAGCAGCTTTGTCAGCCGCGTCATCAAAAAGCCCGAAAAGAGCATCAGCGCAATGGAGATGATCACCGATGCCACAGGCCGCTGAAACGCCGCCATAGGCCACTCCTCCCTTCCTGCATCTTAACTTCTACTATTATGTATAGTACCACACCATGGGACAATGCGCAATGTTCCATAGGAAAGGGCATCATCGAACGGATGATGCCCTTTCCCAATGCTTCGATCAGCACTCAGCCCTTCGTTCCGCTCAGGGCGATGCCCTCCACAAACTGCTTTTGCAGGCAGCAGTAGAGGATAAACGGCGGCAGGAAGGCCAGCGTGTTGCTTGCCATCACATAGCCGTAATCCATGGCGTTGTTGGGGTCGATCATACGCGTCAGCGCCACGGTCAGCACGGACATATCCGTCTTGGTGGTGCTGATCATCGGCCAGAACAGCGAGCCCCACGTGGAGATAAACGTAAAGATGGTCAGCGAGATCAGCGCAGGCTTGATGAGCGGCAGGACGATCTTTACGAACTTATACAGCTCGCTGCACCCGTCAATATCCGCGGCCTCCAGCAGCTCGTCCGGCACGCTTTTCATAAAGGATGTGAGCAGGATCACGCCGAAGGCGCTGCACGCTGTGGGCACGGCGATCGACCAGTAGGTGTTCATCAGCCCCATATCGCGGACCTGCAAATACAGCGGGATCACAATGACCTGCTGCGGGACCATCATGGTCATCAGATACAGAATGTTGATCTTTTTATAGCCCCAGAATTTCTTTTTGACAAACGCGTAGGCCGCCGTGGAGGACAGCACGCAGGTCGTGACGCAGGCAATGACGCTGACGGCGATGCTGTTCCACGTGTATTTCAGCAGCTTTCCGTAGCTCACCACATTCACGAAGTTGTCGATCGTATACTGGACCTTTTTGAGGTACTCCGGCGTCAGGCGCATGATATAGGCGTCCTTGATAAAGGCGACCAGAAGCATATATAAAAACGGGAAGATGGCCAGAAGGATGAAGAAGATCATCAGCACGGCCAGAATGGCCCTGCGGAGCTTGCGGCCGAGCAGATTTGCGTTTAAGGTGTTCCGTTTCACAGTGCAGCCCCTCCCCTCAGTCGTCGCGGTCAAATACGCGCTTTTCCACCAGCGTCAGCACGAGCACCAGCACGAGCATGATCATGGCGATGGCGGACGCATAGCCGAATTTGTAGCTGCGGAAGCCCTCCACATAGATGCGGTGCAAAAGCGTGGTGGTGGCGTAGCCGGGCCCGCCGGCGGTCATCGCATAGCAGATGTCAAAAATGCCGAAGGAGTTGATGGTATTGAGTGTGATGACGGTATAGGTCACGGGCTTCACTGCAGGCAGGATGATATGGAAAAACTGCTGGAGCTTGCTCGCTCCGTCCAGATCGGCCGCCTCCAGATGGGAGTTCGGCACGTCCATGATCGCGGCGTAAAAAATGACGAGGTAATAGCCGATGCCTTTCCAGATCGTCACAAAGGCCACGGCCGCAAAGGCGGTCGAGGGATCACCCAGCCACTGGACAGGGTCGATGCCGAACCAGGAGAGCACGGCGTTGACCACGGCGTCGGGGCTGCCGTTGAGCATATTATACCAGATGGACGCGACGATGGCGTTTGAGCAGACGACGGGGATGAACAGGATCGAGCGCGTGAGCGCGCCAAAGCGGTTGCGGAAATTCATGGCGATCAGCGACGCCAGCGCCAGCGAGACGCCGGTCGTGATCGGCACGGACAGCAGGACGAACTTCACGGTGTTCCAAAGCGCCGCGCGGACGCCCACGTCCTCAAGCGCCTTTGCGAAGTTTTTCAGGCCAACCCAGTTGGGACCGATGTTGCCGTTATATTCGGTAAAGGCAAAATACAGGCCCTTGCAGATCGGGATGATCATAAAAACGATCAGGCAGATCAGGCTCGGCGTTACAAAGGCCACACCGGAGAGATTGTTGCGGAGCGTTCTCTTGTTCATTTCAGGTTCCTCTCACAAAAGGCGGCTTGCAGACCAGCCCGATCTGCAAGCCACCGGGTCATTTGCAGTCCATTTGCAAATTCAGAAGTATGCCGTTACTTGTAGGAATCCGCGACCTTTTGGATCTCGGCCAGCGCCTGCTCGGGCGTCTCCTCGCCGAGCGCGCAGAGCTGCTGATGGGTCTGCAGAGCCAGCTTGATCTCCGCCGCGCCGGGGCAGGAGGGCGGGAAGAACACCCAGTCGGTCTCCAGCAGATGCTTGAACTCGTCCTTCAGCGCATCCTCGGGATGAGCCGATTTGACGCAGCAGGATGCGGTGTCGAGCGTATTACGATAGGTCATATAGGTGTCCGTGGACATGAAGTACTTGATGAACGCCGCCGCGAGGTCGGCATTCTTGGAGGAGGCGTTGACCGCGAACGCATCGGCGGTGTTGAACGAGCCGTTGCGCACATCGCGCAGATTGTAGATGTCCCACTCAAAGTCGACAGCATTCTTTTGCAGCGCAAGATCGTCCCAGTTGATGTAGGACTGGCTGCAGAACAGGGCGTTGCCGAGCACGAACTCGTCGATGCAGGAGGTAGCGTCGTAGGCGACGGTGTCGATGATCTTGTCCGTGTTGAACATATCATAGATGAAGGTCATGGCCTTCAGCGCCTCCGGTGAGGTGAAATCGTAGAGTCCGTTCTCATCGGCCAGCGAGCCGCCGGCCTCGTTGACATACTGGAAATAGTTGCAGATGATCGCGTTCTCATTGCCGGAGAACGGGGACGTCAGGCCCTTATAGCCGGCGGCCACGGCGGCCTTGCCGTATTCCTTGACGACATCCCACGTCAGCGCGTCGTGCGCGGGCACCTCCAGACCGAGCTCTTTGCAGAGCGTGGTGTTGAGGATGTAGCAGCGATAGGCACAGCCGCCGGAGAACGGGACAACATAATGTGCGCCGTTCACGGCCTTGTTCTCCCAGAAGATCCAGTCAGACACGGTGTCGGCGTCGTACTTATCCGTCAGGTCGCAGATATAGCCGTTTGCGATGTACTCATACTCGGAGCCGCCGGTGATGAACAGAATGTCAGCCGCATCCTGCGCGATCAGGTCGGCGGTCTGCTTCGGGTTCAGGTCGGCATACGCCATGAGATTGACCTCGACCTTCGCGCCGGTCTGCTCCTCAAAGGCGGGAAGGATCTTGTCGAAGAACGCGACGGTGGTCGGCTCGTCGATATGCGTGCCGAAATTTACGGTCAGGGTCTTGCCTGCATAGGGCTTTTCCGCGGCCGCGCTGGTATCAGCCGGAGTGTCGGCCTGGGCGGGGGCTGCATCGGAGCCGCTGGTCGAAGGGGCGGCGTCGTTTTTGGCGGCGCAGGCTGCAAGGCTCAGCAGCAGCATCAGCGCCAGAAGGATCGCGATTGCTCTTTTCATGGTTTCTTTCCTTTCTGTAAATGAGTTTTGGCATGTTCGCCAAAAAAATCATACAACACCGCGGTGTTTTTTGTGAATGTCCCGATTTTGACATTTGCCGCCATCACACGCCTTCTCAAAAAAAGGTCAATTTCAAGGGAGGCTTCGTTCAACTTTCGTAAGCTGCGCCGCCGGAACCGGGCAAAGGCCCTCCCCGCGTACGCGTAACAGGGAGGGCCGGATGGTCTCTTATGTGGCTGCACCCTTTTCAGGATTCTTTTTGCGATAGTTTCCGGGCGTCTCGTTTTCCAGCTTCTTAAAAACGCGGATCAAATTCATATCGCTGAGGAAGCCGACCTTCAGCGCGATCGAGCTGAGCTTTTCGTCGCCGTTGCGAATGAGGATCTTGGCCTGCTCCACGCGGGTCTTGCTGAGGTAGTGTGAGATGCTCTCGCCATATTCCTGCTTGAACACGCGGCAGAGGTAGGACTGGGACGCACCGAGGCGCTCCGACAGGATCATCAGGCTCATCTGCGGGTTGTCGTATTCCTTGCTGATGATCTCCACGACCTCGCCGGCCAGCCGCTTCTGACCGCGCTCGGCGCTCTTTGCGTCATTCGGGGCGCGGAGCAGCTTTTCAAGACAGCTGCACCATGTCTCCGGCCGCATATCGCGGAACATCTTATGGCACATAAAGGAGCATTCTATGAAACGCAAGGAAGTCAAACTCGTCGTCTTTATGGGGATCCTCTATTTTGTCTGTCAGGTCTCCCGGGCGGATCTCGGCGCGGCGCTCGTGGATCTGATCGCCGATCTGCAGCTGCGAAAGGAGCGGATCAGCATCGTCCTTACCGGCGGCTATATCAGCTATGCGGTCGGCATGTTTGTCAACTCCCTGCTGGCTGACCGCCGCGATCCGCGGCGGATGATCTGCATCGCGCTGTTCGGCGCGGCGGCGGCACACATCGGCATCCGCCTGTTCCCGGCGCTGCCGGTCATTGCGGTCCTGTGGTGCCTGTGCAGCTATCTGCAGTCGATGATCTGGCCCAGCGTTTTGAAGCTGGCCGAGGCAAATATCTCGCCGGAGCATCGCTCGTCGGCCATGAATCTCGTCTCGGTCGCGCAGCACGCAGGGTCTCTCTCGTGCTATCTGATCGTCCCCGCGGGCCTGCGCCTCGGCGGCTGGCGGGCGGTCATGCTGATCACCGCGTCGGCGTGTCTTGCCTGCGGCTTCGCGTGGACCTTTGCCCGGTTCCTCAAAAACGCGGGGCGGAACATGGTCAAAAAGGCCACGCATCTTGAGCGGATGGATCCGGACTTTATCGTGCGGACGCAGCTGCCACTGATCGTCGCCATGTCGTGCCTGTGCGGCATGATCCGCGACGGCATCACGACCTGGGCGCCGGTCTACTATAACGACTCCTTCTCCGTCGCTCCGGCGACCGCCGTTTTGCTGACAGCTCTGCTGCCGGCCAGCAAAATTCTCGCCTACGCCCTCAATCCGTTCCTCTCGGCGCGGATCCCAAGCTTCAAAAAAATGCTCTACCTTCTGTACGCCTCCGGCATCGCGGTCTCGGCGCTGCTGTTCGTGGCGCATCTCAGCGGGCAGATATTCGCCGCGGTCGCCCTGATGGCCGTGCTGCTCCTGCTCAACGGCGCGGCGGAGATCGTCTATATGATCCAGCTGCCGCTGGCGCTGAGCCATACGGGGCGCACGGCGAGCATTTCCGGCATTGCGGACTGTGCGTGCTATGTCGGCGCGGCCATCTCGTCGTTCCTGTTCGCCCTGATCGCCGACCACGGCGGCTGGGGTGCGACGCTCTGCAGCTGGTGTGCGCTGTGCATCGTGATGTTCGTGATCGTGGCCGTTCAGCGGCGCATCGGCCCGGAGCCTGCCGCCGCAGAGACGGCATCCGGCAACAGCGGCGGAAAATAACTCCAAAATGCCCCCTGAACAGGGCAGAGCCCCCGGCGGGAGCCGGGGGCTCTTGTTATGCAGCCTTGTGGGATCGCTCAGCCGCAGGTGTTGCAGCCGCAGGTGGGGGTGTTGCTGCACCCGCAGTTGCACGGATTCGTGCTGCCGCAGCCGCAGGTGCGGCGGCAGTTGCAGCGGCAGCAATTGCAGCGGCAGCAGTTGCAGTGGCAGCCGCAGGTCGAGCCGGTCGAAGGATTCGTCGCGGTGGTGCTGACCGCGGCGACGGCGGCGGTCGTGCTCGTAGTCGAGCTGCCGCTGCTGCGGCAGCAGGGATTGCAGCAGGACTGCCCGACAAAATTCGGGAAAATGATCCCGCCGTACACGCTACAGGAATTACACATAGCGGAAAAGCCTCCAAAAAAAAGATGTCACGGAGCAAGGCGCTCCATGACATCTTATGACCCTATGCGACAAATCGTGCCTATCTGCGCGCGCCGCCTGCCTGCGGCGACCGCGCCGAGCGCGGCGCGGTCTCCTGACCGCCGCTCTGCAAGCCCCGCACGGGCGGGACGACCGGGTCGCGCAGCTCGCGCGTCACGTCCGTCTGTTCCTGTTTCATCGCGTTCACCCCGGACTTAGTGTGCGCGCGCAAGGCGGGTTTATTCCTTGATCATTTCACACAGCTCGCCAAAGCGTGCGACGATCCTGCCGTAATTCTCGCGGCGGTGCGGGACGAGGCAGCCGGAGCAGTCCTTAATGCCGCTCTCGGTAAAGCTGCAATTGCCGCCGCACTTTTTACCCAGCGCATACAGCGGGCAGTAGCAGAACAGGCAGTTGAAATTTTCGGGGTCAGCGCCCTTGTGGCACGGGAAAAATTCGCACTCCCGGTTCTGAAAAAAGGCGTAGTGCTTGCCCTCCCAATATTCCGGCATTTTCTTCACCTCACTCGCAGCTTTTCGGTCCACGCGGGATCGGGGGTAACGAACAGCGTGCGGTAGCGGTCATAGACGACCATCCCGGGCTTTGCGCCGTTCGGCTTTTTGACGATGCGCGCCTCGGCGCAGTCCACGGGGATATTCTGCCCGCCGCTCGCCTGAGAATACTGCGCGGCGAGCATCGCCGCCTCGGTAAACGTCTCGTCGGGCGGCGTTGTGCCGCCGCAGAGGATGATGACGTGGCTGCCGGGGATCTTCTGCGTGTGCAGCCAATAGTCCGTTTTTGCCGCCGTTTTGAGCGTGAGCTGGTCGTTCTGAACATTGTTGCGCCCGACGAGGATAGTATAGCCGTCGGACGACAAAAACTCCATCGGGCGGCTGGGCGGGAGCTTTTGCTGCTTTTTGCCGCGCTGCTCGCGCAGGTAGCGCCCCGCCAGCAGCTCCGTGCGGATCTCCTGCACGTCGCGCTCCGACTCGGCGCGCGAGAGCGCATCCAGCACGCTCGCCAGATACGCCGCCTCCTGCTCGCCCGAAGCGATCTGCCCGGTGAGCACGCGCTCGGCGGTCTTTGCCTTTTGATAGTCCTTATAGAACTTCGCCGCGTTCTGCTGCGGCGAGATGGCGGGATTGAGCGCGATGCGGACGGTTTTCATCTCAGGGTCGTAAAAATCCGTCGCGTCCACAAATGCCTGCCCGCGCGCGATGACGTGCAGGTTCGCCGTGACGATGTCGCCCATGCGGCGCAGATGCTCGCGGTCCTTTGTTTTTTCCAGCTCCGCGCGCTGCGCCTGCAATTTGCGCAGGGCGCGGCTGTGGAGCGTGGTGAGCGTTTTGCGCAGCGCCTGCGTTTTGCTGCGGATGCGCTCGGCGCGGTCGCGGTCGGCGTAAAAGCCGTCCAGCAGCTCCGAAAACGACGGCAGCACGCGGCACTCGCGCAGCGCGCCGTACTGCGTGATGGGCAGGCACGAAAAATCCTTCGGCGCGCCGTCCTGCAAAATCAGCACCGGCTGCGGCGGGACGCTCTCCACCGCGCGCAGCAGATCGTAGAGCTTTGCCGCCAGTTCTGCGCGCGCAGTCTCGTCAAACAGGGAAATATCCGCGTCCACGCTGCCCGTCAGGCGGAAGGCAAGCTCCCGGCAGACGAGCGGGCTGATGCCGCCGAAGGTCTCCAGCAGCCAGTCGCACAGCGCCTTCTGCCCCGGAACGCCCGCCAGCAGCGTGCGCAGCGTATCCAGATCGGTCTGCATCGCGTCGCGCTTGCCCTGACCGGGCGGCAGATGGTAAAACAGCCCCGGCAGCACCTGCCGCTGCTCCGACATCTCAAAATCCACGCGGCGCATACAGTCGATAATGCGCCCGTCCTCGCCGAGTAAAATCAGATTGGAATTGCGCCCCATCAGCTCCAGCACCAGCGATTTTTCGCTGCTCTCGCCAAGCTCGCCCGTGCAGGCAAAGCGAAGCTGCACCAGCCGCTCCATCGGCGGCTGCGTGATCTCCAGCAGCCGTCCGCCCGTCAGGTGCTTGCGCAGCAGCATACAAAACATCGGCGGCTGCGCGGGATTTTCCAGTGCGCTCTGCGTCAGATGCAGGCGCGGATGATTGGGCGACGCGGACAGCAGCAGCTTCGCCTGTGCGCCCGGCGCGCGCAGATGCAGCACGAGCGTGTCGCGCGACGGCTGCTGCACCTTATCGACGCGGCAGCCGGCAAGCTGCGCGGAAAGCTCGCCGCGCAGCGCCGTTAAAAACAGTGCGTCAAGTGGCATCGGATTCCTCCATGGTCTTTTCAAACAGCTCGCTCAGACGGTCCAGCCGTCCTGCGAGGTACAGCGCACCGAACAGACATTCCAGCCCCGTCGCCTTGGAATATTCCTCATGCGTGGCGTTTTTGGGGATGGCATGGACGTGCGCGTTGCGCCCGCGGCGGTACTGCGCCAGCTCCTGCTCATCAAGTAACGGCAGCATTCTGTCCGCGCGCCGCGCCTGCGCCCCGGCGCAGACATAGCGCACCGTGGCGCGGTGCAGGTCTTTGCACGTCGCCCTGCCGCTCTCGCACAGCCACGCACGCACGAGCAGCTCAAACACCGCGTCGCCGCAGTGCGCCAGCCCCAGCGCGCTGATCTGCCCGATCCTCCGCGCGTCCATGCTGTGGTGAAATTGATCCTGCAAGGTCATTCCCTCCATTTGGGTCGTCACCGATTATTCCGCCGATTTTGCGCGGCTTCTTGCGCCGGAACGGCGGCGGCGACGCGTGCCGGAGCGGTGGCGCGGCTTTGCCGCGGCGGACTCATAGCTCTTTGCCGCGTCGCAGTCCGGCTCATACGTCAGGCGGTTGACCTTCAGCGTGCCGTCCTCCTCCGCGAGCAGCCGCACGCGCACGAGATACGCCCCGTGCTCCGGGCAGGTGCATTTCATCATAAAGCGCTTTCCCGGCTGGCGCACCCAGCGTGAGCCTGCCATCTGCCCGCCGCAGACGGGGCAGCGGTTTTCTCCCCCTGCCATCGCACCCAGCGCGGCGGTCTTGTCGGCATAGCCATGGAACACATGACGGTCGATGCAGCCGGGGAGCTGCTCGCCGGTGACGCTGTTTTCGTGCGACTGCTTCGTCCGTTCATAGTCCTCCACGCCGCGCGCGAGGTCCAGCCGCGCGCAGATGAGCGCGGTGTGATACGCGTCCCCCAGCGCGTCGTGCGCGGGGCGGCTCGGCTCGATGCTCATCATCTCCATCGCCGTTTTCAGCGCCCGCTGCGGCATCGCGCCGTCGGTCTGCACGTTAAAAATAAGCTGCGCGTTACACCAGCGGCTGACCCAATCGCTCTCCAGCGCGTGCAGCGCGAGATTTTCCTTCAGCACGGCAATATCGTCAAAGCCCCAGGTGAGGAACACGCAGTCCTCCCCGCACCAGGCGCGAAAACGCGCCATCGCCTCGGGAAACGGCACGCCCTCCGCGCGCAGCCGCGCGTCCTTGATGCCGGTGAGCTTGCTGATCTTGCTGTTCATCTTCTTAAAATATTTCGGTCGTATTAAAATCTGGAACTCATCGGCAAGCTGCTGATCCTCCCGCACACGCACCGCGCCGATCTGCACGATCTCGCCCCGGATGGGCGACGGCAGCGGCTGACGGGCGGCGGATGAACCGGGCCACGCCTGATTCCACTCCATATCCAAAATAATGTACTGCATTATGCTCTGCTCCTTATCCTATTCCGTGCTATCGTATCACAATCCGGGGCGCGTGTAAATGTTTTTCCGCCGGACAGGCGCAAATTGCACGATCCCGGCATAGAATACCCGGAGAAATGACTGGAAAGGCGGCAGAAAAATGCCATTTTTGTTTTTAAGTCCCTCCACGCAGTATTTTAACCCCTATGTCACGACCGGCAGCGAACAGCTCTGGATGAACCGTCTGGCGGACACGATGACGCCGTATCTTCACGCGAGCGGCGTGAACGTCACGCGCAACGACCCGGACGGCAGCGCCGCTGCGTCCATCCGGCAGTCGAATGCCGGCAGCTACGATTTTCACCTGGCGCTGCACTCCAACGCCTCGCCGGAGGCGCGCGCGGGGCAGGCGCGCGGCATTGACCTCTATTATTTCCCCACGAGTGAGGCGGGACTGCGCATGGCGAACATTCTGGCAGATAACCTGCGCCCCATCTATCCCCTGCCGGATCTTGTGCGGGCGCTGCCGACGCTCACCATCGGCGAGGTGCGGCGCACGCGCGCGCCGTCGGTGCTGGCGGAGCTGGGCTATCACGACAATGCGGACGATGCGAACTGGCTGACGGAAAATCTCGACACCATCGCCGCCGCGCTTTCCGAGGGCGTGACGCAGTATTTCGGGCTTCCGTTCGTCGCGCCGGGAACGCCGCAGGCAGGCACGGTGCGCACCGGCGGCTCATCCCTCAATCTGCGCGAATACCCGCTCGCGGACGCGGCGGTGCTTGCGGAAATTCCAAACGGCGCGCAGATCACGATCCTCGGCGGGTATGACAGTTGGTACACCGTGGAGTATGGCGGGCTGTACGGCTTCGCTGCCGCGGCGTACATTTCGGCCGACGCTCCATCTTGACACAGATTATATAATAGTAATTGAACCAAAGAAAACGGAGTACATCGCATGAAAAAACGAATTTTGATCCCGGCGCTGTTTCTGCTCGTGCTGCTGTGCGGCTGCGTCGGGACGGCAAATACACAAACCGCCGTGAGCGGCATCGTCTGCACAACGCAGCAGCTGGCAAATCTCACCGAACGCGTGCTGGACGGCACGGCGGCGGGTGACGGGACGGAGATCGCGTGCGTCGTCACCGAGCCGGTGTCGTGCCTGCACGACTATACGCTCAGCGTCCGGCAGATGCAGCTTTTGGAGAATGCCGCCGTCGTGATCGAGTCCGGCATGGGGCTGGAGGATTTTATGGCGGACGCGCTGCGCGCCTCTCACTGCACGCGCATCACGGCGTCCGCAGGCGTTGCGGCGCTGCCGTCCGATGAAGACCCGGACGAGCCCGACCCGCACATCTGGCTCGCGCCCGAAAACTGCGCGCAGATGGCGCAGACTATCGCGGACGGACTGGCGGAGCTCTACCCGGAGGACGCGGCGCGCCTGCGCGAAAATGCGGCGGACTACGCCCGCGAGATGGACGAGCTGCAAGCCTACGGCGAGCAGCAGCTATCCAGCCTCTCCTGCCGCCAGCTTGTGACGTTCCACGATGGATTCTCCTATTTTGCCGACGCGTTCGGTCTGGAAATTGCCGCGGCGATGGAGGTCGAGGCAGGCAGCGAGCCGTCCGCCAGGGAGCTGGAGGATGTCGTTGCGGTCGTGCGGGAAAACGCCATCCCCGCCGTCTTTTCCGAGGCAAACGGCACGCAGGACGCGGCGCAGCTCGTTGCGCGCGAGACTGGCGCGGGCGTTTTTGTGCTGGACATGGGGCTATCGAACCCCGACGCCATCCGCAACAATATCGACACAGTAAAGGAAGCGCTGCAATGATCCCATTCAAACACAGCCACACCGGCGACTGCGAGCACGCCTGCTGCCTGCGGGTAGAGGATCTGTGCGTGCAGGCGGGCGGTGACCCCATTCTCTCGCACATCAACCTGCATATGCACTGCGGGCAGCTCGTGGCGCTCATCGGTCCGAACGGCGCAGGCAAATCCACGCTTATCCAGTCCATTCTGGGGCAGCGGGAATATTCCGGCAAGATCACGTTCCATGACTCGCACGGGCGACAGACGAAGCTTCGCATCGGCTATGTGCCGCAGAGTCCGCGCTTTTCCCCGGGCGACCCCATCAGCGTGCTCGATCTGTTCACCTGCTGCATCAGCCGCCGCCCGGCGTTTTTGCGCCCGACGCGCGCGCAGCGCGAAAAGGTGCTCGCGTGCCTTGCCCATGTTCACGCCGAGGCGCTCATCGACAAGCGCGTCGGCACGCTCTCCGGCGGCGAGCTTCAGCGCGTGCTGCTGGCGCTGGCGCTTGAGCCGATGCCGAATATGCTCATTCTGGATGAACCGCTTTCGGGCGTGGACGTGGAGGGCATGACGCTGCTGATGGATATGCTGGACGAGATCCGCCGGAAATTCGACCTGTCCATCCTCATGACGACGCACGATTTTTCCATGCTCGAGCGCTACTGCGACCATGTGGTGCTGCTGCGCGGGCATATCCTGCGGCAGGGCACGCCGCTGGACGTGCTGAGCTCGGACGAATTTGCCGAGGCATTTCACATGACGGGAGGCGGCGAGGCATGAACCTCTGGTATTCGCTGTGCGACTGGACGGGCGCAGAGTTTTTGCAGATGACGTTTATGAAAAACGCGCTGCTGGCGGTGCTCATCATGGCGCCGCTGTTCGGGCTGCTGTCCACCATGATCGTCACGGGCAAAATGAGCTTTTTCTCTGACGCGCTGGGGCACTCCGGCTTTACGGGCATCGCCATCGGCGTGCTGTGCGGCGCGGCGTCTCCGATGCTGTTTGCCGTGGGGCTTGCGGTTTTGCTGGCGCTGCTGTTTTCGTATGTCCGCGCGCGCACGAATCAGGCGGCGGATACGCTCATCGGCGTGTTTTCCTCCACCGCCGTGGCGCTGGGCATTTTCATCGCCACGCTCGGCGGCGGCAGCTTTACAAAATTCAACCGCTACCTCATCGGCGACCTGCTGTCCGTCACCCCGGCGGAGCTGGGGCTGCTGGCGCTCGTGCTGCTGGCGGTGGTCGTTTTGTGGGTGCTCGCGTCCAACCGGCTGGTGCTCACCGCGGTGCACCCGCAGCTTGCAGGCTCGCGCGGCATCTCCTGCCGGCGGTATGAGACGCTTTTCACCGTCTGCATCGCCGTGGTCGTGACGCTGGCGATGAGCTGGGTAGGGCTGATGGTCATCAACTCCCTGCTCGTCCTCCCCGCCGCCGCCGCGCGGAACGTGGCGCGCAATCTCCGGCAGTATCACCTGATCTCCGTCTGCGGCGCGCTGGCGTGCAGTCTCGCGGGGCTGCTCACGGCGTACCAGCTCGGCTGCTCGGCAGGCGCGACGGTCGCCCTCTACCTAGCCCTCTTCTTCGCCGTAACCTTCTGCCTGCGAAAAAAGGCAGCATAATGAAAAACGAACGCCCGGGGCATTTGCCCCGGGCGTTTTGCGCGTTTCACCGAAATTACTCCCCCGCGTTCTGCGTATGCCACAAGCCCGCGTAGATGCCGTTTTGCTCCAGAAGCTGCTCGTGCGTGCCGCTTTCGGCGATGCGGCCGTCGGCGATGACGAAGATGCGCCTTGCGCTGCGGATGGTGGACAGACGGTGGGCGATGATGAACGTGGTGCGGTCCCTTGCCAGCGCATCGAATGCCGACTGAATTTTCGACTCCGTCAGGCTGTCCAGCGCGCTCGTCGCCTCGTCCAGAATGAGGATGGGCGGATTTTTGAGGAAAATACGGGCGATGGAAATGCGCTGCTTCTGCCCGCCGGACAGCAGCGTCCCGCGCTCGCCCACATAGGTGTCAAACCCGTCGGGCATGGCGAGGATGTCGTCGTAAATTTCCGCCTGCTTCGCCGCGGCGACGATCTCGTCCATCGTCGCGTCCGGGCGACCGTAGCGGATATTTTCCAGAATGGAATCGGCAAACAGGAACACCTCCTGCTGCACGATGCCGATGTGCTCGCGCAGACTTTTCTGCGTGATGGCGCGCACGTCGCGCCCGTCGATGCGGATCGCGCCGCCCGTCACATCGTAAAAGCGCGGCAGAAGCTGGCAGAGCGTCGATTTGCCGCCGCCGGACGGTCCGACGATGGCAACGGTCTCGCCCGGGCGCACGCGCAGGCTGACGTCATGCAGCACATCCAGCTCCTGCTCATACGAAAAGCTCACATGGTCGATCTCGACCTCACCGCGCACCGTATCCAGCGTCGCCGCGTCCGGCGCGTCCTGAAGCGTCGGCTCGGTACGCATGACGTCGATAAAGCGCTGCAGGCCCGCCGTGCCGTTTGCGAACAGCTCCGAGAAATTCGCCAGCTTGCGGATGGGGTTGACGAACGTCGTGATATAGAGCGAGAACGTGATCAGGTCGGTGTAGTCCATCCGCCCCTGCATGATGAGCGCGCCGCCCACGGCGATGACGCTGACCGACAGGATGCTCACAAAAAACTCCATAATGGCGTTAAAATAGCCCATTTCCTTGTGAAATGTCCGCTTGGAGCGCTTGAAAACGTCGTTGGAGGCGCGGAATTTATCCTCCTCCAATTCCTCATTTGCAAACGCCTTGGCGGTGCGCATCCCGGACAGGCTCGACTCGATGTCGGCATTGATGACGCCGACCTTCTGCTTGACCTGGCGCGAGGCCTGCGACATCGCGCGCCGGCGCGCCATGATGACCACAATGAATACCGGGATAAGCACAGCGACCACCAGCGCCAGCCGCCACTCGATGGTGAACATGATCGAAAGCGCGCCGAGGATGGTCACGCCGGAGATGAACAGGTCCTCCGGGCCGTGGTGCGCCAGCTCCGTGATCTCAAACAGGTCGCTCGTGAGCCTGCTCATGAGCTGCCCGGTGCGGTTGTGGTCGTAAAAATCGAAGCCCAGCACCTGCATATGCGAAAACAGCGCCTCGCGGATGTCCGCCTCCACGCGGATGCCGAACGTATGCCCCCAGTAGCAGATGACGTAGTACAGCAGCGACCGCGCGATATATGCGACCACGACCACCGCCATCACGGTAAAAAACGCCGTGAACGCCCGCTGCGGAAGCAGGCTCGTCATGCACCAGCGGGAGATGAGCGGATAGGCGAGGTCGATGAGCGCCACGATGAGCGCGCAGAGCATATCCAGCGCGAACAGGCGGCGGTGGCGTTTGAAAAAATGCAGAAAAATACGCAGCGTGCTTTTGCGCTGATAATCGCGGGTGGTCATAGTGCTCCTCCTGAAAACGCGGTCCGGCGGACCGCCGTGCTGCTCTTATCATACGCAAACGCGCGCCGCTTTGCAAGCCGCGTTTGCAAAATCAGGTGCGGCATGGTAGAATTTTGCCAAAGAGAGGACGTGAGCCGATGGTCGAAATTTTGTATCAGGACACGCAAATGATCGTCTGCTGCAAGCCTGCGGGGGTATTATCGCAAGGAGACGGCGCGGACGCGATGCCCGCGCTGCTGCGGGCACAGTGCGGCGGGGACATTTTCCCGGTGCACCGGCTCGACCGCGTGAGCGCGGGCGTGATGGTCTATGCCCGCACAGCGCGTGCGGCGGCGGCGCTCAGCGCATCGGCACAGGCGGGACGCTGGCAGAAGGAATATCTGGCAGTGCTCAGCGCCGTGCCCGCCGCGCCGGAGGGCGTTTTGGAGGATCTTCTGTATTTTGACCGCGCACGCGACAAGAGCTTCGTCTGCAAACGCCCCCGCGCGGGCGTGAAGGCGGCAAAGCTGGCGTATACGGTCGTCTCCACCGCGCAGGACGGCAATCAGCGCCGCGCGCTCGTGCGCGTGCGCCTGTTTACCGGCAGGACGCATCAAATTCGAGCTCAGTTTTCCTCCCGCGCCCTGCCGTTACTTGGCGACGGCAAATACGGCGGCGGCGATAACCGCTGCAAAACGGCGCTGTTTTCCGCACATTTGCAGTTCCCGCACCCCGAAACCGGCGAAGAAATGACGTTCGAGGCAACGCCGCCGAAGATATTTCCGTGGACGCTGTTTGAGTCTCTGTCGTAATGTACGGGATGGGCAAGCTCCTCCCCTACGCGGATTTGGTTGTATATACACAAACCCCCGAACAGGGTTTCCTGTTCGGGGGTATCCGTCATTTCTGATCCTTGAAAAACAGCAGCGAGAACCAGGTCACGATATTGCCGTTGAAAAAGTCCAGCCCGCATTTTTCGGCAAGGTCTGTCGCCAGGATGCCGTGGCTTTCGATGCAGGGGAACATCCGCTCGGGGTGGCGACAGGGGGCATCGGGCCAGGCGCAATGCTCGCAGACGGCGCACGCCTCTGTGGAGAGGACCATCACCTGCTGATTTTGCTCCCGCAGCAGCGCGGCGACCTGATGGGCGATGGCTTCGTGCGGGGCGCGGGTGGCAAGCGTTTCGTCGATGTTGGCAATGTCGCCGACCTCCGTCACGGTGGTGATGACGAGTGCTTCGGGGTAAGCCAGACAGCGCGCGCGGCATTCCCCGACCGTCCCGACCGCGGGCGGGCACGCCCAGGTGGTGTTATACATCGGGCACTCCTGCTCGCAGATGGTGCGCACGCGCTGGGTGAACACGATGTCCTTCGTATCCACATACGCAAACTGAAACAGCGGCAGCTCCGCCAGCGCCTGCTCCAGCTTATCCCGGTCCAGCATTCCGCCGCCCCCTCTCGTTTTTTATATTGTAGCCGTTTCAAGACGGCGCGTCAACCAACAAAAACTGCGCCGAGAGATTTTTCGTCAGAGCAAGGCGCGCGGGCGACGGCGTATCGCGTATACGCCGAGTGAGCAGCAACGCGGCTCTGGCGGAAAAGATTCGGCGCAAAAATAGCGCGCAGCATCGGGTGTGTGAACGATGCTGCGCGCGATTCATGCGGCTTGCGCCGCGCTGAAAAATGTGATATACTGTTCCCCAGCATATCAGTAGCTGCCCGGATGACAAGCAACAACTCTTTACGCTGCGATCATACCGCAGATGGGCAAAAATGTCACCCTACCGGCTGTTCCGGCGGGTCAATTTGTGCGAGAGAGGCACTCTACCGGCAGTAGAATTTCCAGTAATACCAAGGCTTTCAGGAAGGAGCGGGTTTGCTTGAAGGTTGAAGAGACGACCATGCGGCGAACGATCGCAAAAAATATTACGGCATACCGCAAGGCGCATCACGACACGCAGGCAGACCTCGCGGAAAAACTCAATTACTCCGACAAATCCGTTTCCAAGTGGGAGCGCGGGGAGAGCTTGCCGGATGTGTTCATTCTGGCGCAGATCGCCGACCTGTACGGCGTGACGGTGAGCAATCTGATCGGCGAGGTGGAAGCGCCGAAAAAGGCAAAGCCGTATTACCATCTGTTCATTTATCTTCTGTCGGTTGCGATCGTGTTCGTGGTGGCAACGATCCTGTTTACGGCGTTTACCATCGCGGAGGTGCCGTTCCCGGCGTGGATGTTCTTTGTGTACGCCGTGCCGGTGGCGTCGATCGTGTCGATCGTGTTCACGAGCCTGTGGTGGGGCATCTGGCAGCAGGCGGCGTCGATCACGGTGCTCATCTGGACGGTGGGCGTGTGCCTGTTTTTGTCGTTCCCGCAGGTAGGGAATCTGTCACAGATCTTTATCGTATGCGCGGCGGTGCAGGTGCTCATCATCTTGTGGGAGCTGTTCCGTATGTTCCGTAACAGAAAATGACCTTCTCCGGGCGCAGCCGAGCCGCTGCGCCCGGTTTTTGTGTAAATATGGGGATGTGTCTTGAAAGCG
This sequence comes from Clostridiales bacterium, assembly GCA_022779365.1. Taxonomy (GTDB): domain Bacteria; phylum Bacillota; class Clostridia; order Oscillospirales; family Oscillospiraceae; genus CAG-170. Next base: position 58,129 of record JALFSI010000040.1, on the reverse strand, counting down.
TGGAAAAACTGTTGTATAATAAGTTGATTTTTTGGAAAGAAGGAGTTTTACCATGAGCAAGATCGCCATTCCTGCCGGGTACAAAGCGCCGCTGAGCGTGTATGAGCTTCAGCGCGCCATCGAATTTATCAAGAGCAATTTCCAGGTCAATCTCGGCAATGCGCTCAATCTGCGCCGCGTGTCCGCGCCGCTGTTCGTGGATGAGAACTCCGGGCTGAACGACAACCTCAACGGCTATGAGCGCCCGGTGAGCTTTGACATCCCGGACGTCGGCGCGCAGGCGCAGGTGGTGCATTCGCTGGCAAAGTGGAAGCGCCTCGCGCTCAAGCGCTACGATTTTAAGCCCGGCAAGGGTCTGTTCACCGACATGAACGCCATCCGGCGCGACGAAGAGGTCGATAACCTCCACTCCATCTATGTCGATCAGTGGGACTGGGAAAAGGTCATCACCCGCGAGGACCGCAACGAAGCGTACCTGCGCCGCACCGTGCGCGACATCGTGGGCGCTGTTTGCGAGACGAACGACGCGCTGGGCATCGCCTTCCCGAGCCTGCACACGAAGCTCGAGCGCGAGGTATTTTTCATCACCACGCAGGAGCTGGAGGACAAATACCCCGACCTCACGCCGAAGCAGCGCGAAAACGCCATCGTGCGCGAGCATCACACGGTGTTCCTCATGCAGATCGGCGGCAAGCTCCGCTCCGGCAAGCCCCACGACGGGCGCGCGCCGGACTATGACGACTGGGCGCTCAACGGCGATATTCTGATGTGGAATCCCGTGCTGGAATGCGCGTTTGAAATTTCGTCCATGGGCATCCGCGTGGACGAAGCGTCGCTGGCGAAGCAGCTGAAGCTCGCGGGCTGCGAGGAGCGGCGCGACCTTCCGTTCCACAGGATGCTGCTTGCCGGTGAGCTACCGCTGACCATGGGCGGCGGCATCGGGCAGAGCCGCGTTTGTATGCTGATGATCGGCACCTGTCACATCGGCGAGGTGCAGTCCAGCCTGTGGGACGAAAACACCCGCAAGACCTGCCAGGATGCAGGAATTTTGCTTCTGTAATATAGTTGAATTTTTGAAAAGAGGAGTACAAGATGGAACAGCTCATCCCCGTTCGTTCCCTGTTTCAGGACCCCGCCGCGTATGACGGCAAGACCGTGCAGATCGGCGGCTGGGTGCGCAATCTGCGCGCCAGCAAGAACTTTGGCTTTATCGTCCTGTCGGACGGCACATATTTTACGCCCGTGCAGGTCGTCTACGGCGCGGAGCTTGCGAATTTCGCCGAAGTTTCCAAGCTCAACATCGGCGCGGCGGTCATCGTGACCGGCACGCTTGTTTGCACGCCCGATGCCAAGCAGCCCTTTGAGGTGCAGGCGGCGACTGTGGCGGTGGAAGGTCCGTCCACGCCCGATTTCCCCATTCAGCCCAAGCGGCACTCGATGGAGTATCTGCGCACCGTCACGCATCTGCGTGCCCGCACGAATACGTTCCAGGCGGTGTTCCGCGTGCGCAGCGTCATCGCGTTCGCCATCCACAAGTTCTTCCAGGAGCGCGGCTTTGTGTATGTGCACACGCCCATCATCACCGGCTCTGACTGCGAGGGCGCGGGTGAAATGTTCCAGGTGACGACGCTGGACATCAATAATCCGCCCCGCACGGAGGACGGCGCGGTCGATTACTCCAAGGACTTTTTCTCCAAGCCCACGAACCTGACCGTTTCGGGTCAGCTCAACGTGGAGACGTTCGCCATGGCGTTCCGCGATGTGTATACGTTTGGACCGACGTTCCGCGCCGAAAACTCCAACACCACCCGCCACGCGGCGGAGTTCTGGATGATCGAGCCGGAGATCGTGTTCGCCGACCTCAGCGACGACATGAAGCTCGCCGAGGATATGCTCAAATACGTCATCGCCTACACGCTGGAAAACGCCCCGGCGGAGATGGAGTTCCTCAACCAGTTCGTCGATAAGGGGCTGCTGGACCGGCTGCACCATGTGATGACGTCCGATTTCGGTCACGTCACCTATACCGAGGCGGTCAAGCTGCTTGAGGAGCACAACGACAAATTCGACTACAAGGTCTTCTGGGGCTGCGACCTGCAAACGGAGCATGAGCGCTACCTCACGGAGCAAATTTTCAAGCGCCCGGTGTTCGTCACCGACTATCCGAAGCAGATCAAGGCGTTCTACATGAAGCTCAACCCCGACGGCAAGACCGTTGCGGCGATGGACTGCCTTGTACCCGGCATCGGCGAGATCATCGGCGGCAGCCAGCGCGAGGACGACTATGACACGCTGCTCCAGCGTATGCACGAGACGGGTCTCAAGCCCGAGGACTACAAGTTCTATCTCGACCTGCGTAAATACGGCACAGCGCGCCACGCGGGCTTCGGGCTCGGCTTTGAGCGCTGCGTGATGTACCTCACCGGCATGGGCAACATCCGCGACGTGCTCCCCTTCCCGCGTACAGTCAATAACTGCGAACTTTAAGCAAACGAAAGAGCCTCCGACCGGGCAGGTCGGAGGCTCTTTTTTGGCGGTTTTCACGATTTTTGCGGGGGATATTTACATATTATTCACAAAGCATCTCTATAATGTGAGCACAAAATGCAATAAAAAGGGGCAAAGGACCATGGCGGACACGACTGGGGTCAAAAAGAAGAAAAAAATCAAAAAGCGCTGGTTTGTGATCGGCGGCGTGGTGCTGGTGATCGCGGCGCTTTTGATCGCGCCGCGGCTGCTCGGCGCGGGCGCGGCTGCGGCGGTGCTCCGCCTGAGCGACACCACGCCCGTCAGCCGCACGGACCTGCGCAGCACCATCTCCGCAAACGGCACGGTGGAGAGCGCGGACGCGACGAATGTCTACTCCACGCTCGCCCTGCCCGTGAAGAGCGTGGCGGTGGAGGTCGGCGATTTCGTACACGCGGGCGACGTGCTGGCGGAGCTGGACGGCGAGAGCGTGGAGGATCAGATCAGCACCCAGCGCGCCAGCCTCTCTACCGCGCAGGCGGCGGGCGGCGCACAGCTCAAGAGCGCGCAGGACAGCTACAACACCTTCAAGCAGTCGCTCGACGACGGACTGAACGCGAGCCTGCTTGCCGCGCAGGCGCAGGTCGATCAGGCGCGGGAGGCATATGAAAAGGCGCAGACGGCGCTCGAGCGCTACGAACGCTCGCTGGATGAGGGTGAAAACACACAGCTTCTGAGCGCGAAAAGCTCCCGCAATCAGGCGCAGGCGGCGCTGGAAAGCGCGGAAAATGCGCTGGACTCGGCGCAGGCGGCACGCGACGCGGCGGCGATGACGCTGGCAAACGTGGGCAACGCCTACGCGACCGCGCAGGAAGAACTCAAGTCACTGAAAGAAGGAACGCCGGAATATACCGCGAAGGAGGCGGAGGTCGCCGCGCTGAAGGCGGACAATGACGCCGCGCTGAGCGCCTATGAGGCGGCGGAGGCGCAGTGCGGCACGCTGGAGCAGCAGGTCGATACGGCGTCAGACGCTTACCGTCTTGCCAAGAGCGCATACGACGCCGCCGAAACGGGCGCGGACGACGCGCTGGATGACTACCGCGACGCGGTGGACAGCGCGAAGGATGCCTATGACAAGGCGGCCAAAAATCTGGAATCGACGCAGCGAGCGGTCGGCGGGCAGCTTGAAAGCTACTCCAACGCCGTGCAGTCGGCACGCGCGGGTGCGAGCACCGCGGTCACGCAGGAGTCGATCGCGCAGCTTGAAAAGCAGCTGGACGACGCGACCATCACCGCCCCCTGTGACGGCACGGTCACGGCGGTGTATGCAAGCGTCGGCGCAAGCGGCAGCGGGCTGCTGTTCGTGATCGAGGATCTGGATGATCTCGTCATCAAAACGACCGTCAAGGGCTACGACATCGGAAAAGTCGCGGTCGGGCAGAAGGTCGCCATCCGCTCCGATGCGACGGGCGACGCGGAATTTGACGGCAGCGTCAGCAACATCGCCCCCACGGCGCAGAAAAACGCCTACGGCGTGACGAGTGCCACGGGCAGCGACGCACTGTTTGACACCGAGGTCGCGGTGAACAGCATGAACACCGGGCTTCGCATCGGTCTGGAAGCGCAGCTCGATTACATTCTGGAAGAGACGAAGGACGTTCTGGTCGTGCCGTATGACGCGGTGTATCAGAACGATGACGGACAGACCTGCGTGCTGACGGTCGAAGATCTCGGCGGCGGCAAGTATACGCTGCACGAAGTGCCGGTCACGACCGGGATGGACGACGATCTGGACATTGCCGTGACCGGCGACGGCATCGCCGAGGGCGTGCGCGTGGTGCACGCGCCGGATAATTACCGATTGCTCGTCGGTCAGACGCTCACCGCGGCGTCGCAGCAGTACGAGATGATAGCGGGGATGATGGGATGAGCGACGGCAGACAACTGATCCGTATGCGCGGCATTTACAAACGCTTTAACGTCGGACTGGAAAACGAGCTGGAGATCCTGCACGGCATCGACCTCGATGTAAACGAGGGCGAATTTGTGTCGATCGTCGGCGCGTCCGGCTCGGGCAAGTCCACGCTCATGAACCTCATCGGCGCGCTCGACCGCCCCACCGAGGGCAGCTACTGGCTGGACGGAACGGTCATTGAGGATGCGGACGACCGCGAGCTGTCCGCCATCCGCAACCGCAAGATCGGCTTTGTATTTCAGAATTTCAACCTCATCGGCAGGACAAACGCACTGCGAAACGTGGAGCTGCCGATGCTCTACGCGGGCGTGCCGCAGAAAAAGCGCACCGAGCGCGCGCAGATGCTGCTGGACATGGTCGGCATGGCGGACCGCATGACGCACCAGCCGAACGAACTGTCCGGCGGGCAGAAGCAGCGTGTCGCCATTGCGCGCGCCATGGCAAACGACCCCGCCATCATTCTGGCGGACGAGCCGACCGGCGCGCTGGACAGCAAGACCGGGCGCATGGTCATGGATCTCTTCCACCAGCTCAATCGCGAGCAGGGCAAGACCATCGTGCTCATCACGCACAACCGCGAGCTTGCCATGGAGACCCAGCGCGTGCTCACCATGTGCGACGGCGTGCTCAGTGAGGAGGCTACGTCATGCGTCTGATGGAAAATTTGCGCATCGCGCTCGAGGGGCTGCGGGCAAACAAAATGCGCGCGCTGCTCACCATGCTCGGCATCATCATCGGCATTGCCGCCGTCATCGGCATCCTGACCGTGGGCGATGGGCTGTCCAACACCATCACCAGCCAGATGAGCAGCTTCGGCGCGTCCACCATCTCGATCTCGCTCCAGCAGAAAACGAGCCAGCTCGACATGAGCGACCTCAGCTCCATGATGGTCCAGCCGGAGGACGGCGACCTCATTACAGACGATATGATCGAGGAAATGCTCGCGCGCTACGGCGCGGACATCAAGGCCGTGGGGCTGACGGAAAGCGTCGGCAGCGGGCAGGTCAAGGACGGACGGCTGTACGCCAACGTCTCGGTCAGCGGCGTGAATGACGGTGCGTTCACCATCAACGACGTTGATCTGCAAGCCGGACGCTTTTTGCAGCAGCAGGACTGCGACGGCGAGCGGGATGTCTGCGTCGTGAGCGACAAGCTGGTGCAGAATCTCTTTGCGGGCGACGCGCAGGCGGCGCTCGGCAGCGAAATATCCGTGCAGCTCCGCAATGACCGCGTGCGCCTGCGCATCGTGGGCGTCTACACCTACAAAGCCTCGGCGTTTACGATCAGCACAGCGTCCGACAAGGATCTTTCCACCGCGCTCTACATCCCCGTTACGAGCGCCAAGCGCCTCACAGGCGCGGCGGACGGCTATTCCTACTTTACCGTCATGGCGGCGGGCGCGGACAGCACGGCGGTCGGCACGCAGATCAGCAATTTCCTGAACCGCTACTATCGCAATAACGACGATTACCGCGTGACCTCCATGAGTATGGAGAGCGTCATCGAGTCGGTGGACAGCATGATGCGCAAGCTCTCCATCGCCATTTCGGTCATCGCCGCGATCTCGCTGCTCGTCGGCGGCATCGGCGTGATGAACATCATGCTCGTCTCCGTCACGGAGCGCACGCGCGAGATCGGCACACGCAAAGCCCTCGGCGCAACGAACGGCGACATCCGCGAGCAGTTCGTCGTGGAGAGCATCATTATCTGTTTAGTTGGCGGCATCATCGGCATCCTGCTGGGCACGCTGCTGGGCTACGTCGGCAGCTCGCTGCTGGACGCCCCCAGCCTCCCAAGCGCCGGCAGCATCGCGCTGGCGGTCGGCTTCTCTCTGGCGGTCGGTGTGTTCTTCGGCTACTACCCCGCCAATAAAGCCGCCAAGCTGGACCCCATCGAAGCCCTGCGGTACGAATAAACTCCACATTGTAAATCCCCCCGGTTCGTGCTAAAATAACGCAAACGAACTTTGGAGGGCGATCTTATGGGCGCTTTTTTTCGGCGGATGGTGATGCCCTGGCGGGCGGCGGGGCAGTTTGCCTCGCAGGAGGAATTTTTCGCGTTCCTGCGGCGGTATAACCGCGTGGTCGGTGCGGTGCGGACGGTGCTTTTGCTCGCGGCGGCGATCTCGCTGCTCACGGGCTATGCGCTCGATCTGCGCAAGATCAATTTGATCGCCGCCGGCGCACTGGCGCTGGTGATGCTCATCTCACTGCCGGTGCTGCAAAACGAAAAGCTGCTGCCGAAGGAGGAAGCAAAATCATGAGCTTTCCGCCTGATCCCGCCCTCATCGCGCGCCTGTCGCATGGGGAACTCTCATTTGCCGTCGTGCAGGACGGCAAGGTCGTGCACGAATGTATGGGGCGCGGCATCGCCCCGGCGCTGGACGCGCTCGACCGCCTGCCGGATCTGCTCGCGGGCGCGGAGGTCTACGACACCATCGTTGGCAAAGCTGCCGCGGCGCTGTTTATTCTCGGCGGCGTGCGTGCGGTGTACGCCGAAACGATCAGCGACTCCGCCGTGGCGCTTTTAGAGCGCGCCGGGGTCGAATGCCGCTGGGATGTGCGCACCGGGCAGATCGTGAACCGCACGGGCGACGGGCTGTGCCCGTTTGAACAGGCGGTGCTGGGCTGCGCCGAGCCGGCGGACTGCCTGCCGGTCATCCGCGAGACGCTTGCGCGCCTGTGCACCGCAAACTGACGCGCAAAAGGGAACGCACAGCGTTCCCTTTCCTTTTTGCCAATCTGACCCTATAAAATAGAATCAATATGGCGATATTCAAAATGCCAGTTCTCTGCTATCATACGGTGGAGCTCAAAAAATACCATGAAATGAGGCATTTTCCATGAACACCCGGCTCACCCGCCGCATCTGCATCAGTGCGCTGATGGCGGCACTCATCTATGTTTTCACCGCGTTCCTGCACGTCCCGAGCTACACCGGCTACACCCATATCGGCGACGGCTTTTTGTTTTTGGCGGCAAGCCTGCTGCCCGCGCCCTATGCCATGGCAGCCGGTGCGATCGGCGCAGGTCTCGCCGACATTCTGTCCGGCTACACGCTCTGGTTCCCCGGTACGGCGGTCATCAAGGCGCTGACGGCGCTATGCTTCACGTCTAAAAACGAGAAGCTCGTCTGCAAGCGCAACCTGCTGGGGCTGCTGCCCGCGCTCGTGCTGTGCGCCGGGGGCTATTACCTTTACAATGCGCTCGTTATCTCGCACAATTTTGCCGCGCCGCTGGCGGAGATCCCCGGCAACCTCGTGCAGTGGGCGCTGAGCAGTGTGGTATACGTCCTGCTGGGTCACGTTCTGGACCGCGCGGGGCTGAAAAAACGACTGGGAGAGATTTAAAATGACCATCACCTATCCGGTACGAAACGGTATCTATGTGAACATGACCAACCGCTGCCCGTGCGCGTGCACGTTCTGCCTGCGGCAGCACGGACCGAGCGTCTACGGCTCTGGCCCGCTGTGGCTCGAGCGCGAGCCGACGGTGGAGGAGGTCGAGCAGTCGCTGGCGGCATGGGATCTTTCCGAGAAGGAAGAGGTCGTGTTCTGCGGCTACGGCGAGCCGACCGAGCGCCTGCCGGAGCTGCTGGAGGTAGCCGCGTGGCTCAAAACGCGCAGCAGCATTCCCATCCGCATCAACACGAACGGACTTGCGGACCTCATCTGGGGCGAGCCGACCGCGCCGTGGCTGGCGGGCAAGATCGACTGCGTATCCGTCAGCCTGAACGCGACGAATGCCGAGGAATACCAGAAGGTGTGCCGTCCGAAGTTCGGCATCGGGTCGTATGACGCGATGTTAAAGTTCACGAAGGAGTGTGCGCGCTGCGTCCCGCACGTCGTGATGACGGTCGTCGATCAGGTCACCACGCCGGAGGAGCAGGAAAAAGCCCGCAGCATCTGCCGCGCCGTCGGTGCGACGCTCCGCATCCGCCCCTACGAAGCCTGAGATAAAAAGCAGTCCCCGCCGCGTGTGAACGCAGCGGGGATTTTTTATTCATCATCCTCATCGAACGCGTACTCGTTCAGCTCCGGGAAATCCAGAAATTCTGCCAACGTCATGCCGAACGCGAGCGCGATGCGGTGGAGCGTCGCCACGCGGGGATTTTTCGTCAGCCCACGCACGATGTTATCCAGCGTAGACTGCTTGACGCCGCTGATGCCCGCCAGCCGGTTGATGCTGATCCCGTGCGCGCGGCAAAGGCTGCGAATGCGCCGCACATAAAGCTGCGAATAGTCCACACGCACCACCCTCACTGACAAGCTACCCGTTTACGGGTTGATGCTATCATAGCAGGTGATCCGTTGGGAATTACCCGAATATGGGTTGACGAACGCAGTTATTTTATATAAAATAGAGTTACCCGTTTTCGGGTGTAGAAGTAGGAGGCGCAGTGATGGCAGACTATCGAAAAATGTATGCAATTTTGTGCGGCGCGATCGATGACGTGATCGAGCCGCTGGAAAGGATTCCACTGGCGCATGATGCCGCGCAAACACTGCGGCAAGCATTGCTGGAAGCCGAGGACGTATATGTCAGCCAGCCGGACGCTGTGCAGTTGGTGTTTCCGAAAGCCGACGAGTGGAGATAGCGCCGCATTACGGCAAATTCGCCGTGTATTTGGCAGCAGCGATTTGCAGAAGTTCAAGGCTTCCCTTGGTGATCAAGGGAAGCTGTCAGCGGAGCTGACTGAAGGGATCAGAACGTCGCAGGTTCGCAGAGCGCCGCCCGGTGGTGCGGCAAAACGTACACCTTCTCACCCCTTCCGGCGCTGCGCGCGGTTGCGCCTCGAAACTAGCCTGCGGGCGTCGCATCGACCCGTGCGGCAGGCGCGTCCGTTTTTACGGTGCGTTGCGGCAAGCCTGCAATTGTCCAACGCTTGCATTATCATATCAAGTGCAGCACATGACAAAAGAATCGTGACTGGGGAAAGCCTTGGAGTCGCAAAACCCGGGAGGAACTTTTGTTCCTCCCGGGTTCATCTTTTATTTCTGCGGGTGCTTTTCGAAGAAGATCTTCAGCCCGCCGATGAGGGCGGCGTTGTCGCGCACATCGGGCAGACCCGATGTTGCAATGCTGCCGATCACGCAACCGCCGCGGATGCGCAGCGGGAAGCCGCCGCCGCAGTCAGCGTAGTCCATCGGGTCAAGGCGCATATCCTCCAGCATCGTCACGCCGCGGGATTTCAGGTCGGCGGCGATGCGCATGGTGCTGTGCTCCGTCACGCGGACGGTGTTGCGCTTGCGTGCGAGCCACTGCTCATGGAATTTGCCCGTCCCCTCGGGGTAATAGCGGAAAACCAGCGTGCCGTTGAGCTCGATCTCCACGGCGATCGGTCCTTCCATCTGCGATGCGGACTGCACCAGCGCGCAGCCGAGCTCCCAGACGTCCTTGCGGGAAAAGTCGGAAAAAACGTAGGTCTCCTCTTCGCGGATACTCTGCTCCAGCAGCTCCTTGTAATCCATGGTGCGGTCTCCTTTTCGGTTTTTTCTTATCTTATCATACCGCCCTCCAAAATGCAAACGGAGCGGTCACAAAACCTGTGACCGCTCCGCCCGGCTCAGTTTGCCATGGACTGCATGGCTTTTTCCGCCTCGGATTTGATGGTGTTCGCCGCGTCCTTCGCCGCGTGGTAGACCGGGCTGCTCTTCGGCAGCATCATCGCGCCCAGCGCACCGATGGCAACGCCCGCACCCATCGTGAGCACAAACGATTTGACCTGCATTTATCATCGCCTCCGCAGTTAGTATGCGGCGCGGCGCGGCAAAAAACCGCAGTAAATTCTGTCTGCGCCTCTGGCGCATTGCACGCGCTCGAATTTTGTGATAAAATATCCAAAAAGGAGCGTGAATGTTATGGGCATCGACGAATTACAGGCGAAGATCCGCAAGCTGAAAAACCCCAGCATCGTGGCGCTGTGCCCGGAGCTGTCGCTGCTGCCGCCGTACCTGCTGGCGCAGGCGCGCGCGGAATTGGGCGATACGCTGGACGCGGCGGCGGAGAGCTATCGCCGGTTCTGCTTTGCGATCCTGGACGCGCTGGTCGAGAGCGTCCCGGCGGTGAGCGTGGAATCGGGCTGCTTTTTCGCGCTCGGCGCGGCGGGCGTCGCCGCGATGCAGGACGTGCTGCGCTGCGCGCGCGAAAAGGGCTATTATGTGCTGCTGGACCTCATGCGCTGCGACCTGCCGCCCGCGGTGGACACGCTGGCGAAGAGCTGCTTCGGCGAATTGAAGATCGGCGACACCGCCTTCACGCCCTATCCCTGTGACGGCGTGATTTTAAGCGCCTATCTCGGCAGCGACGGCGCAAAGCCGTTCACCAAATTCTGCGCGGCGGGCAAAACGGTATTCCTCATCGCGCGCAGCTCCAACAAATCCGCGCGCGAGGTGCAGGATCTGCTGTCCGGCGACCGCGTGGTGTATCAGGTGATGGCGGACCTCGCCATGCGCTGGAGCGGCGATCTGTTCGGGCGCAACGACTATTCGCAGATCGGCATCGTCGCGGGGCTGACGAACGCGCCGGTGCTGCGCTCGCTGCGGCAGAAATATGACCGGCTGTTTTTGCTCGTGCCGGGCTTCGGCGCGCAGGGCGGCGCGATCCGCGACACGCAGTACGCCTTTGACCGCCTCGGGCACGGCGCGGCGATCATGGCGGGCAGGAGCATCCTCTACGCATACCAGAAGCAGGGCGGCGACGGCACGGATTTTGCTGAGCAGGCGCGGCTGGCGGCGGAAAAAATGCGGACGCAGATCTTGGGCTATGTGACGGTGCTGTGAGCATGAAAACACGAATTTTTCTGGTGCGCCACGCGGAGGCGGAGGGCAATTACTACCGCCGCTTCCACGGGCAGTATGATTCTCTGATAACGGAAAACGGCAAGCGGCAGATCGAGTGCCTGCGCAGGCGCTTTGAGCGCGAAGAGGTGAACGCCTGTTACGCGAGCGACCTGTTCCGCACGCGCAAGACCGCCGAGGCAGTCTGGCTGGCAAAGGCGCTGCCGCTGCACCCGGACGCGCGGCTGCGCGAGGTGGCGGCGGGCGTGTGGGAGGATGTGCCGTTCGGCTGGCTGGAGGAATATGACGCGGAGAATTTTGCCGCGTTTTCCAAAGACCCCGTGCGCTGGCACGTCCACGGCGCGGAGCGCTACACGCCCATGACGGCGCGCTTTCTGCGCGCGCTGGGCGACATCGCGCGCGAAAACGCGGGCGGTACGGCGGCGGTCTTTTCGCACGCGTGCGTGCTGGGACGGGCGCTGCGCGTCCTCACCGGCGGCGCGCCCACGCCATATTGCGACAACACCGCCGTGTCGCTTCTGGAATACGAAAACGGCGGCTGGCGGATCGTGTATCTCAACGACGCCTCGCACATCCCGGAGGCGCTTTCGACCTTTGCGCGGCAGAAATGGTGGCGGCGCGGCGGCGACAGCCGGGATTTTAACCTGCGCTATACGGAGGCTTCTCCCGGCTGCTGGGACGCGATCCTGCGCGACCGCGCCGTCGGGCGCGTGGCGGTCGATCTGGAGACAGGTGAGCTTTTGACGCTGGAGCTTGCGGACGGACACCGCGGCGTGGCGCTCGGACCGCAGCTTCTCGGTCAGGCGATCAGCGCCCTGCGCGGGCGCGGCGTGCAGACGACCAGCGCAACCCTCGCCGCGTCCCACCCCGCCGAGCACTTCTTCCGCGAGCAGGGCTTCGAGGCACAGCAAACCGGCTCGCAGGTGCTTTGGACAAAAGACCTCCGCGTGCCGAAATTGTAAAAATGAGCAGCCCGGGCATTAAAATGCCCGGGCTGCTGAGCGTGTCAAAAAAGTGTTTTTGACACGCTTAATCCGCGTACTGGCTGTACAGCGCCACATGGTCGTAGACGGTATACCAGCTCGTCCAGGCATTGGCGGTGACGCAGATGCATTTGCGCCCCTTCGGGCTGACGCCGTAGCTGGCGCAGCAGTTGCCTGCCTGCGCGGTATAGCCGGTCTTGGCAGCAATGATCTGCGCGCCGTTCAGCTCCTGCCCCTGCGCGCGGACAAGGAATTTGTTGAACATCTCCACGCCGTCGGGGTGCTTGTTCGTCGGGGGCGTTGTGTAGCGCGCGGTGGAGAGCACCTCGCGGCAGAGGTCGTTATCGAGCGCCGCCTGCAAAATGACCGCCATATCGCGGATGGTGCAGTAGTGCTCGTCATTGTGCAGCCCGCTCGCGTCCACGAAATGCGCCGTGGTGAGTCCCAGCTCCTGCGCCTTTTCGTTCATCAGCTCGGCGAAGGCTTCCTCTGACCCGGCGATGTAGATCGCCAGCGCCTCGGTCGCCTCCGCGCCGGAGGGCAGGATCGCGCCGTAGATCAGCTCGCGCAGCGGCACGTCCTCGCCGTCCACAAAGCCCGCCATCGTCAGGTCCGCGAGGTAGATCGGGTCAATGATCGCCTGCGTCATGCGGAACGTGTCGTCCAGGTCGTCGATCTGCTCGCACGCGACGAGCGCGGTGAGGATCTTCGTCATCGACGCCGGATAAATTTTGGCGTCGGGGTCTTTTTCACAGAGGACGGTGTTCGTTTCCGCGTCGATGAGGATCGCCCCGGCGCTGTACAGCTCCAGATCGAGCGTGCGCGTCTCGTCCGTCTCCGCGGCGTAGGGGTCGGTTTTTTCGCCGGACTCCGACGGCTGCGGATCAGCGGACGGCTCTTCGGCGGGCGGTTCGTCTGCCGGTGTTTCCTCGACCGGCGTTTCCTCCGACGGCTGCGCATCCTCGGCGGGCGCTTCCGGCGCTTCCTGCGTGGGCTCTGGCTGCGTCACGGGTTCTGCCTGCGTGGGCGACGGCTGGATGGTCGCGCTCGCGCTGTAGTGCATCATCCGCACCACCAAAAATACCACGCCCGCCATGGCGGCGGCGATGAGAAGCAGCAGCAGCGCCGTGCTGACAGCGCGGCGGCTGCGGGTCGTTTTTTCTTCCTGGGGCATATTCATTCCTGCTTTCGCGTTAGTAGCCATATCATATCACAGTTGTGTAAGGCTTGCAAATTTCTTTTGAAAAATTCAGAATTTACATAGAAAAACGAAAAAATACCGCCATTCTACTGGGAGTAGAATGCGCGCAGAAATCGTAGAACCGCTTTTCCCGATCTGTTCTGGAATTTCGGTGGCGCGGCTGTTAAAATGACAGCGCTTTAATATCCCAAATTGTACATTCAGAAAGGACGAGTCCCATGAGTCAGACTTATCAGATCTTTACCGATTCCTCCTGCGACCTGCCGCAGGAGCGAGCGGACGCATATGAGCTTCATGTTGTCCCCCTCACCGTTCAGATGAACGGAAAAAGCTACCGCAACGAGCTGGACGGGCGTGAGATCGCCTTCTCCGACTTTTACGCCGCCCTGCGCGCGGGCACGCCCGCTTCCACCAGCGCCGTGAACCCGGAGGCGTTCCGCGCGGAGATGGAGCCGGTCCTGCAGGCGGGCATCGACATTTTGTATATCGGTTTTTCGTCGGGTCTGAGCACCACATACCAGTCCGGCTGCATCGCGGCGGCGGAGCTGCGCGAAAAATACCCCGAGCGCACCATCCTCACCGTGGACAGCCTCTGTGCCTCGCTCGGTCAGGGTCTGCTGGTGCATCACGCCGTGCAGAAGAAAAACGCGGGTGCGAGCATCGAGGAGCTCGCGCAGTATCTGGAGGACAACAAGCTGCACCTGTGCCACTGGTTCACGGTGGAGGATCTGATGTTCCTCAAGCGCGGCGGGCGCGTCTCGGCGGCGACGGCGCTGCTGGGCACGGCGCTGCAGTTAAAGCCCGTCATGCACGTCGATAACGACGGTCATCTCATCAACGTCAGCAAGGCACGCGGGCGCAAGGCGTCCATCTCCGCGCTCATCGACCGCATGGAAAAGACCGGCATCGACATCGCGTCGCAGACCGTGTTTATCAGCCACGGCGACTGCCAGGCGGACGCGGAATACGCCGCCGAGCTGATGCGCACGCGCCTGGGCGTGAAGGACATCCTCATCAACTACGTCGGGCCGGTCATCGGCTCGCACTCGGGTCCCGGCACGCTGGCGATCTTCTTCCTCGGTTCTGAACGCTGAATACGGAACATCTGCGCGGACGCTGCGGCGTCCGCGCTTTTCGTTGACACGACGGAGCGCGGATGGTATCATACTTCTATCCAAAGCTCAGGAGGTCGTGCCGATGATCCCGATTTTGCTTGTCGCAGCCGGAACGGTGCTCGAGACCGCCTTTATCATGCAGTCCTACCGGCAGCGCAGCGGCATGAGCGTGCTGCTCAAAACGCTTGCCTCGTGCTGCTTTGTGCTGCTCGGGAGGTACTGTGCGCACCTGCGCGAGGGCTCAGCGTTTGCCGATTTTGTCCAGCTTGGACTGCTGTTCGGGCTGCTGGGCGACGTGCTGCTGGCGCTGCGCTTTTTGTGGCAGAAAACGCGCACGGCATTCTTTTTGGCGGGTACGGCGGCGTTTTTCACCGGGCACGTCTTTTATATTCTGGCGATTTTCGAGCGCAGCCCGGACGCGTGGATGCTCGCCATCCCCATCACGCTCATCGCGCTGGGCGCGGCGGCGTTTTATTCCCGCGCCAATCAGGTGCGCGCGGGGCGCATCACGCCGTTTGGCGTGGTGTACATCGGCGAGGTGCTGTTTATGACGGCGTGCGCGCTGTGCGGCGCGTTCCAGATCTCCGACCGGGCGCTGTTCCTGTTTTTCCTCGGCGGGCTGTGCTTCTCGTTGAGCGATAATATGCTCGTCGCGCTCTCGTTCGGCAAGGAGGATCACCCCTACCGCAACGCCGTACTGCACATTCTGTACTACATGGCGCAGATATTGATCGCGCTGAGTATCCTGTTTCAATAAGCAAACCGCCGCCCGCGCCTGGCGCGGGCGGTCTTTTATTTGCCGCGCACCTATTTTCTTTTTCCGGGGTTTCTGCTATACTATTTCCAGAACTGGAGGGGTGGATATGCCCGAATTTTTGCCGGTCTGCCGCGCGGATATGGACGCGCGGGGCTGGGCGCAGTGCGATTTTGTTTATGTCATCGGGGACGCGTATGTCGATCACCCCTCGTTCGGGCACGCGATCATCTCGCGTGTTCTGGAGCACGCCGGGTATAAGGTCGGCATTCTCTCGCAGCCGGACTGGAAAAACCCGGCTTCCATCGCCGCGCTCGGTGCGCCGCGGCTGGGCTTTCTCGTCTCGGGCGGAAATATGGACTCGATGGTCAACCACTACTCCGTGTCCAAAAAGCGCCGGCAGCAAGATGCCTACACCCCCGGCGGCGTGATGGGAAAGCGCCCGGACTACGCCGTGGTGGTCTACTGCAACCTCATCCGGCGTACGTTCAAAAACATCCCGATCCTGATCGGCGGCATTGAGGCGAGCCTGCGCAGGCTCGCGCACTACGACTACTGGTCCGACAAGCTCAAGCGGTCGATCCTGCTCGATTCGCAGGCGGATCTGCTGCTCTACGGCATGGGTGAGCGCGCCATCGTGGAGGCGGCAAACGCCCTGAACGACGGCATGAGCGTGCGCGACCTCACCTACATCGACGGCACGGTGTTCCGCGCGGCAAGCGCCGACACACCCGTCCCGTCCATCTGCCTGCCGGACTACGCGAGCCTTGTGAAAGACCCGAAAAAATACGCCGAGAGCTTTTACCTGCAATACACGAATACCGACCCGTTCTCTGCCAAACAGCTCATTGAGCCGTATTCCGAGCGCGAGTTCGTCATCCAGAACCCGCCGCAAAAGCCGCTTTCACAGGCGGAGATGGACGAAATTTACGCCCTGCCCTACTGCCGCACCTATCACCCGAGCTATGAAAAGCTCGGCGGCGTGCCCGCCATTCAGGAGGTCAAATTCAGCCTGGTGTCAAACCGCGGCTGCTTCGGCGCGTGCAGCTTCTGCGCGCTGACGTTCCATCAGGGCAGGATCGTACAGACCCGCAGCCACGAGTCCATCGTGCGCGAGGCGGAAGCAATGACGCACGAGGCGGACTTTAAGGGCTACATCCACGACGTCGGCGGACCGACGGCGAATTTCCGCCACCCCGCGTGTCAAAAGCAGCTCACGAAGGGCGCGTGTCAGAACCGGCAGTGCCTGTTTCCCACGCCGTGCAAAAACATGGACGCCGACCATTCGGATTATCTTGCGCTGCTGCGCAAGCTACGCAAGCTGCCGAACGTCAAAAAGGTGTTCATCCGCAGCGGCATCCGCTTCGACTATCTGCTCGCCGACCGTTCGGACGCGTTTTTTAAGGAGCTCGTGCGCTATCACATCTCCGGGCAGCTCAAGGTCGCGCCGGAGCACGTCTCCGACCGGGTGCTCGCCGTGATGGGAAAGCCCCGCCACAGCGTGTACCTGCAATTTCTCGACCGCTACAAAAAGATCAACGAGCAGGCGCGCATGAAGCAGTTCGTCGTGCCGTATCTCATGTCCTCGCACCCCGGCTGCACGCTGCGGGACGCCGTGGAGCTGGCGGAATACCTGCGCGACACGGGGCATCACCCCGAGCAGGTGCAGGATTTTTACCCAACGCCGTCCACGCTCTCCACGGTCATGTATTACACGGGGCTTGACCCGCGCACGATGCAGCCGGTGTATGTGCCGAAAAATCCGCACGAAAAGGCGATGCAGCGGGCGCTCATGCAGTACCGCGACCCGAAAAATGACGCCCTCGTGCGCGAGGCGCTGGAAAAGGCGGGACGGACGGACCTGATCGGAAACGGTCCGAAGTGCCTTCTCCGCCCGCGCAGCAAGAACGCGCCGTCCGGCAAGGCGGCAAAGCCCGCAAACAAGCCGGACGCGCCTGCAAAAGCTCGCGCGCCGCGTCAAAATGCGTCCAAGCCCGCCCCGCGCACAGACCGCCGCAAGCGCCGCCGCTGAGGGTCTATTCTCCCCCGCGCAGGCATATAGTCTCCCATACGAACTGAATGAGGTGGGAGAATGGAATATACGGTCAACAAGACCCTGCTGCGCGGAACGCTCGCGGTGCTGCCCGCGTTTTCGCACGAAAATCATATGCGCAGATTTTATCGCTTTGCGCTGGAGGTGCCGCGTCTGTCCGGCGCGGTGGACGTGCTGCCCGTGATCGCGGCGCAGGACGTGCTGGACGGCATGGACCTGTTTTCCGGCGACCAGATCGAGGTCACGGGGCAGATCCGCTCGTTCAACAGCAAGGCGCAGCAGGGGCATAAGCTCATTTTGTCGGTCTATGCCGAGTCGCTCACGACCGCAGAGGGCGCGCCGGAAAACCGCGTGCAGCTTTGCGGCGCGCTGTGTAAGCCGCCCGTTTACCGCCGCACGCCGCTCGGACGCGAGATCTGCGACGTGATGCTCGCGGTCAGCCGCGCCTATCACCGCTCGGACTACATCCCCTGTATCCTCTGGGGGCGCGCGGCGCAGGAGGCGGCGGCACTCGCGCCGGGGGCTGCGCTTGCGCTCACGGGGCGGATGCAGAGCCGTGAATATGTCAAGGTCCTGCCCGGCGGCAGCGAAAAGCGCGTTGCCTATGAGGTCTCCGCCACCCGCTCCGCATTTTCTGACGATCTTTTAGAAATTTTTGACTGATTGCTGCAACCTTTCCCAATTTTACTCGTCATATAGGGTGTACAGGATATATGAGGCAAAAAATGAAAGGAGCAACCGACCATGAAGCACTACAAACGATACCTGGCGCTGATCTGCGCCCTGCTGCTTGCCGTGTGCGTGTTCACCGGGTGCAGCGCATCCAAAAACGCAGCCTACGACACCGCCACCGGCTACTTCAGCAACTACAAAACAGAGGACGCCCCGGCAGCAGCAGAGGCTTCGATGCCTGCTGAAACGCCAATGGCGGACGAGTCATGGGCAGAACCCGAAGAGGCCGTCTCGACCCAGAGCTACAGCGGCGAGGACGGGCTCACGCCCACGGCGGACAGCGCGCTGTCGGCGGAAAAGATCATCTACTCCGCCGATCTGTACCTGCAAACCACAGAATTTGACAAGACCATGCAGACGCTGGAGCAGAACGTCGCCGCCTGCGGCGGGTTTGTGGAGGGCTCCAACGTCTACGGCGACATCCGCTACAATGACGACGGCACGACGCAGGTCGTCAACCGCACCGCCTACTATACCGTCCGCGTCCCGGCGGCGCAGTTTGAAGGCTTTTTGAAGCAGGCGGATGGGCTGGGGAATGTGCTTTCGTCCAGCCGCAACGCCGAAAACGTCACCTCGTCGTACACGGATTATGAGGCGCGGCTGTCGTCGCTGAACACGCAGGAGGAGCGGCTGCTCGATATGCTCAAGAAAACGACGGACGTGGAAAGCCTCGTCGCGCTGGAGCAGCGGCTGTCCGACGTGCGCTACGAGATCGAGTCGATCGAGCGGAATCTGCGCAATCTTGACCGAAAGATCACCTATTCCACGGTGTCGCTGACGCTGGAGGAGGTCGAGGTTTACACGCCAACCGCGCCCGTGCAGCGCACGTTCGGCGAGAAGCTGGCAAGCGCCTTCTCCGACGGCTGGAACGGCTTTGTGCGCGGCTTCCAGCGCCTTTGCATCGGGCTCGTGAGCGCGCTCCCCGCCCTCGTCCTGCTGGCGATCCTCGTCGTGATCGTGCTCCTCATCGTCCGCAAGCTCCGCAAAAAGCACGCCGCAAAGCGTGAAAAGCAGGCGCAGGCGGCAAAGCCCGACGCCCCCGAAGGCACTTAATTTTAGGCTCCCCTTGGTGATCATAGAAAAGGATGCTGCCGACCGGCAGCATCCTTTTTTGCATCTTTTTACTTTTTCTCAGTCTCCGGGCAGAGGAGCTGAATGTTGTATGCCTTCATGGCGTCCAGATACGCCTGCGACGGCAGCCGGTCGATGCGCGTATCATCATCCTCGCTCTTCCCATAGTGCGCCGCGCCCATTTGGCATCGGCGCGCTGCTTATCGATGGTATTTTAACATACACAGCCAGTTTTTTCAATCATTTGTCACACGTTCTGCGTCCTATTCGCGGTCGCCTCCCCGCACGCAGCGCACGCCGCCGCGCGCCAGATACGCCCGGTGTGCCTGCATGGCGGCATCCGACGGCGGCTCACACGCCGGCATCTCCCAGCGCTTGCCGATCGCCTCGTATTTGCCGCTGCCGAGCTTGTGATACGGCAGAAGCTCCACCGCGACCTGCGGATACGGCTTCAAAAACGCAATGACGGCGTCCCAGTTTTCACGGCTGTCGTTATAGCCGGGAATGACCGGGATACGCACGCGTGTACGCACGCCGAGCGCCTGAATGTTGCGGAAATTCTCCAAAACTCGTTCGTTTCCGAGTCCCATCATGCGCCGGTGCTGCGCTGAGTCCATATGCTTGAGGTCAAATAAGACCAGATCGGTATACGGCAGAAGCGGCTGCATCTGCGCCCACACGCACGCGCCGCAGGTATCGAGCGCCGTGTGGATGCCGCGCGCCCGGAATTGCCGCAAAAGCTCGTAAGCGTCAAACCTCCCCGCATTTTGTCCGCAAACCGTCTCTATGAGATACTATTCCAAACTTCAAATGTCTCCGTTAGAGTGCAAGGGAGACATTTGGCATAGAGGGAGAGGAGCAAAATGGAGCAAAGTCTGCAAGCGATGTCCAGGCAAGTGCGGCTGGAGCAGTGGAGCGGAAAATTTGCAGCCTGCCGCGGCAGTGGGATGACGGTTCGGGCATGGTGCCAGGAAAACAGTATATCCGGGAAAACGTATTACTACTGGCAGCGGCGGCTGTTTCAGAAACTGACGAACACACAGCCGCAGAGCAGTGGCTTTGTGGAGATAACGCTGCGCAAAACGGAGAGTTCCGGTCAGCTCGCCGTGCGCATCCGTATTGCGGATGCCGAGGCAGCGGTTTACAACGGTGCGGATGCGACGACGCTGGAAGCAGTGCTCCGGGCGTTACGGTCATGCTGAACGACTTCACCGGGGCGGATAAGGTGTATATCGCCTGCGGCTACACGGATCTTCGCCTTGGGGTCGGCAGGAGCTGAATCGCCGCGGCATCCGGCTGAGCCGCCAGACCATGTCCAACTGGATACTCAAAGCGACGGAGGACTATTTAAAGCCGGTATATGATCAACTGCACCGGGAGCTGCTTATCCGTGAGGTGCTCCATGCGGATGAAACGACGCTTCAGGTTCTTCACGAACCGGGAAAGACGCCGCAGAGCAGCAGCTATATGTGGCTTTACCGCACCAGCGGAGACACGCAGAAGCCGATTGTGCTGTATGAATACCAGCCGGACCGCAGCGGAACACATCCAAAGGAATTCCTGAACGGATTCCGCGGATACCTTCATGCGGATGGCTATGCCGGATATCATGCACTCCCGGAGGAGATCACCGTAGTCGGCTGCTGGGCCCACGCCCGCAGGAAATTCGACGAGGCGGTAAAGTCCCTGCCAAAGGGAAAGGTCAGTGGAAGCTCTGCCGCGCAGGGCTTGACATACTGCAATCTGCTGTTTGAAATAGAGCAGGGATTGAAGGGTAAAACAGCAGAAGAACGGCACAAGCAGCGGCTGGAGCAGGCAAAGCCTGTTTTAGACGCTTTGTGGTCGTGGGCAAGCATACGGAATGCCGCGCCGAAGTCCGCACTGGGAAAGGCTCTGACCTATCTGAGGGAGCAATGGCCTTACCTGACCAACTATCTGAAAGTTAGAACGGGCTTGCCGGGAAATTGATGCCGATCTCTATGAACAAGCGCAGAAAGTACACCGGCTCTATAATCCACACCGTAACTTGTATCTGAACAAATGCTACGGCGAAAGTAAACGTCCGCTTGGCGAGTGGATGGATTTTACGAAATACGAGGAATAGCAGAACGGCAGGCTCATCGTTTGGGTCTGCCGTAAATATTTGCTGGGACAGTGCTTGGGCGTTCGATTCCACTCAGCCCAGATGTCGAGAATTCGAACTGTGGGAGTGCAGCACGTTTAGGTTTGACGCTTACAAGTCAAGTGTAACACCGAGGCATAGAAGTGCGATCAGAAACGCCATCCGCAACGCGATCTGGTCCAAAATTAAAACGGCGGCTGCAAATTGCAGCCGCCGTTAAAATATTCAAAACCCGTTTGAAAGTAGATGTATTTATACTGTTTTTCCAAATAAATCTCGATAAATCCATCGCATTTGCGCCCATTCGGGTCAGTAAATGAACTGCCGCAAGGTCTGAATCAAATGGATGCCGCCGCTTTCAAAAACAGCACGAAAATGGTGCAGCGTTAAACTGCCGCGCTATTGGGGCGACGAGCGATCCAGCGGAGACCAGTTGTCGTAGATCGTATCGCAAATACCTTCATAAATACTTTTGGAATGGTACTGCTCAACCTGAAAGGTCAAACCTTTTGCCAACGACAAGGAACAGCGCTTTTGCACCTGATCGTTAAAAGCTGGCTCAAGCTGCGGAAATAGGTCTGCAATGTACCCGGTGATCAGAAAAAGCGACGGATCAAACAGATTGACCAGTATACTGGTAAGAGAACCCAACAGGTATCCGATTCTGTCCAGCAGAACGTGAAACTCCGATAAGTTGTTGCGCACATACTCCACAAAGTTCTTCCACTGTGCATCCGCATTTTTCCTTGCATCATAATGTGGATAGTGCTGCAAAATGTGCTCCAACTGCAGCTCCGCCTCAACACATCCATAGGCCCCACAGGAAGGACACCGCAATTTTGCATTCCCGATCGGCACATGTGCGATCTCAGCGCCGTAGCCGTTTTTTCCGCGCAGCAGCGCATCATTGCAGATAATACCGACCCCAGCTCCCTGCGATATGTCTAGACAGACAATATCGGAGACCTTGCTGACGGTGTGTATGGAAATGGCTTTGAAGTTACTGGCATTGTCAACATAGACCGGCACACGGAAGCGCTCCGTAAAGATCTGCCGCAGGTTTACGCCGTTAAAGCGCTGGATCGGGCAGCTGATCAGACAGCCGTCGGTTCTGTCAAAGATGGCCGGAACGGAGATCCCGATACCAACGACCTTTGCAGCGTCAAAGCCGTGTGTGCGACACTGCCGGTCGACCCACTGCTTTGCAAAATCCGCCGTGCTTTGTGCGCTCTGCATTTGCGTACTGTCGATCGTTTCAGAGACCAGTACTTCATTATGCAGATTGGAGATCGCCAGCCCCAGGACATTGGATATTTGCAGATCAATGCCGACAACATAGAACGAAGCATACTGAAACGAGATGCAGCTTGGGATCCTGCCCACGCGTGGGTTGGAGAGACGCTGCTCTGAGACGATACCCAGTCCTTTCAGATCAGCACAAATCGTTGAGACCGTTGTGATACTCAGCCCTGTCTGTTCAGCAATATCTTTTTTCGTGAGGTCGCCGCGGAAGCGGATCAGATCCATGACAAGCTTCGCATTTTTGTTTTTCAGGTCAATAACGTCGTTGATCATGCTCTCACCATTTTCCCTGTTTTTACAATTCAGTATACATCATTTGGAGACTTTTTGCAATGTTTACAGGCCTTTGCCAACGAGAGCCTGTGCATCCGTGGGAAGATCCGTAAAACAGACGAACGTATTGTCCTTCTTGAAGAACGCGCTTTCCACACAGCCGCCGCAAATATCCTTGTTCGGATGGTCATACAGTCCGAGATCAAGCATCATGCCGACGTGTTTGCCCTTGCCGTAATAGTCCTCCTTATACGGATGCGTCGGGATCTTCTCCAAACACTCTGTCAGACCAGTCCCGTGACTGGTACTGTAAAAATGCAGGCATTTCATATTGACCCCATCGAGCTGCTGCGTCTGGAAATAGTCGCGGGCTGCCAGATCGACCCGGTTGATCGGCAGATCATGCTCGATCACGTTTTTCAGTTCCGCAACAGCCAGCTCGTAGCCGTGATTCATCTTTTCGAAGAATTCCCGCTGCAGAGCGTTACGCTCGCCTGCAACGACTGTTCTGCGGCATACGCCCTTATATCCCTGGAAGCTGGGTACGGAGCTGAGCTGAACGATGTCACCCGGTTCGATCACTTTGTTCGAGGCTGGGGCAATAATATAGCGATTACGCGCTCCGGAGGTCGCCATGGATTCCGCACCATAGCTTTCGCCGCCCAGCGCCTTCACAACATAATCGCCGATCGCAGTCACCTGAAGCTCGCGCAGACCGGGCTTCAGCACTGCGAGCATGGCGCGCACGGCTGCTGCCGCGATCGTGTCCGCCTGCTGCATACAATGGAACTCCGCCTCGGATTTGTCATATCGGAGATCCTCCAGAATGTCGGTCGCATCGATCAGTTCAGGCTTACCGGGTACATCATACTTGAAAATATCCAGGACCTTGACCGTAACGACATCCAGCGGCGTCATAATGCCAACTTTTTTGATCTCGTGTCCAACGTAATTCTGGATCACCTCAGGAAGAGACGCGCAGGTAACGCCCTCGTAGTACTCATCCGGCAGGCTGAATTCCGTTGTGAACTTTGCCTCAAGATCCAGCCCCGTTTCCTTTGCCCATTTGCCGGATTCGGGTCCAACCAGCAGCAGAGGCGCCTTGCCGGGGGCAATGATCGCACAGGCCTTTTCCAGCGTGGGATTATAGCCTGTCAAATACAGCCCATCGCCGGGCATTTCTCTGTACCAGAAGAAGAAGCCAAAGTCCAAACCTTTTTCCGTCAGCTTATCCCAGACCCTTTTGTGGCGCGTGTGGTATTCCTCTTTGGAAATTCCGGCAGAAAGATCGACCTTTGCCGCGTAATGCTCCACGACCTGCTGGACCTTCTTAAAATCATCCGATGTTAAAAACATTTAAATGCCTCCTTCGTCTATATGGAATGATTTCTTGCCCTCAGCATATCACAGCGCCGTATATATTTCAAGTACATTTCAAAATTATTTTCAAAATTATTTTAAAAAGTAGTTGACTAAGGCTGTTTTGATGCTATAATGCAAGTAGAGACCAAACACGAAAGGCGGGAGTGTTTTCAAAATGAACACAGTGACAAAAAAGCGAAAGGTATCCAGCAGGATCATTGTACTGCTCATTACGATATTGGTATGTACGATTGTCATGTCCATCCTGAAACCAAAAACGTTCTTTACGGTTTCAAATCTGAGCAGCAGCCTGACTACGGTCACCTTCAACCTGATCCTGGCATGCGGCATGACGATCGTGCTGATGCTTGGCTGCGTGGATCTCTCCGTTGGACCGATTATTGCATTCATTTCTGTGATCGTTGCCAAAATGCTACAGGGTGGGGCGGCTCTTGTGCCGACGCTCCTTGCCGCGCTTTTGATCGGCGTGCTGCTCGGCGCGGTCAACGGTGCACTCGTTGGATACGGCGGTCTAGCCCCATTTGTGGCAACGCTCGGCACACAGTCTGTGCTTCGCGGGATAAACTATGTGCTGACCAATGGCTATACCATTACAGGTCTGCCTGCTTCTTTTTATCAGATCGGTCAGGGAAAGCTGTTTGGGATCCCGAATCTGATCCTGATTTCTGTTTTTGTCGTATTGGTCATGGCTCTGATCGTCCCCAGAAATGCATTCTTTAAGAAGGTATATCTGGTCGGGACCTCAAAAAACGTCTCATATATGTCCGGAATATCCTCCAATCTCGTCATTATTGGCGGTTACGCCATCAGCGGATTTTGTGCTGCGATGTGCGGCGTGCTGATGTGCAGCCGTTACGCCATGGGGAATGCTGCATATGCCAATGGCTATGAAACGCAGGCGATCGCAGCGGCTGTGATCGGCGGTGCTGTGATGTCCGGCGGAGAAGGCAATATCTTTGGCACAGCGCTCGGCGTGCTGCTTGTTGCCCTCGTCAACAATTCCTTCATCCAGTTTGGCGGCAGCGCGGAATGGCAGACAGCGATCAGCGGCGTCATGCTGGTTCTGACGCTGTTCATTGACGTGATCCATCAGAAAAATGCTGCAAGAAAGGGGCTGGCGTAAAATGGACGACATCATCCGCCTTGAGGGCATCGGCAAAAAATTCGGCGGAAACTACGTACTTCAGGATGTCAGTATGGGGGTCCGGCGCGGGGATATTCACGCCATCATTGGCGAAAACGGCGCAGGAAAATCCACACTGATGAAGATCATCGGCGGTGTTTACCAGCCCAATGACGGCAGCATATACAAGAATGGCGAACAGATCCGTCTGCACAATGCGATCGAGGCATACAGCCACGGGATCGGCATCGTTCACCAGGAACTGAGCGTTGTTGGGAATCTGTCGATCGCAGAGAACATCTTTGCCGGCCGCCAGCCGGTCAATGCGTTTGGCTTTGTGCAGGAAAAGAAGATGTGCCGGGAAGCACAGGAAATTCTGGATGATATGGGCATCAGTCTGGATCCTCACGAGAAGGTCGAGAATCTGAGCGTTGCCATGCAGCAGGTCATTGAGATCGTTAAAGTCGCGTCTCACAAGATCGACGTTTTGATCCTGGACGAGCCGACCAGTTCCCTCTCCGCAAACGAGATCGAGCATCTTTTTGCGCTTGTCCGCCGGATGCGTGATGAAAAACAAATGACGGTTATTTTCATCAGTCACAAGCTCGATGAGGTCAAGGCGATCTGTAACCGCGTATCTGTTCTGCGAAACGGGAGACTGATCGGACACCTGACGGGCGATGAGATCACCTCGTCCAATATGATCCGAATGATGGTCGGCGATAATCTGGATTCGCAGTCCTTTCTGCCGCCTAATGCAGACGCCGGTGAGTTGATCCTACAGGTTGA
This sequence comes from Clostridiales bacterium, assembly GCA_022779365.1. Lineage (GTDB taxonomy): Bacteria > Bacillota > Clostridia > Oscillospirales > Oscillospiraceae > CAG-170. The sequence continues at coordinate 31,988 of JALFSI010000040.1, read as the reverse complement.
CGACCTGTGCAATGGAAAAAAGTTTCAGCACATCAGCTTTTCGGCGCAAAAAGGGCGCATTCTCGGGATGTTCGGTCTGATCGGTGCAGGTCGGACGGAAACCATCATGTCTGTTATTGGCGCTGACAGCTACGATTCCGGTCGGATCGTTTACGAAGGGCAGGAGGTTCGCTTCCGCTCCCCGAAGCGCTCGATCGCAAAAGGGATCGTGTATCTGACCGAAAACCGCCGCGACCTCGGGCTGTTCCTTACAAAGCCGATCGCGGACAACATCATTGCTGCGTCTTTGCAGGATTTCACGACCAGGTGGAAAACCATGGCGCGCAGGAAAATTGATGAAACGACAGACGAATATATCAAAAAGCTCAACATTCGTCCGCCTGTAAAGGATCGGAACGCAGCGACGTATTCAGGCGGCAATCAGCAGAAAATACTGTTCTCAAAAGCCCTGTTGGCACATCCGAAGGTCCTGATCGTGGATGAGCCGACGCGCGGCGTCGATGTCGGCGTAAAAATGACCATTCACCGTATGCTGCGCGAACTGGCAGACAGCGGTATTGCCGTTATTGTGATCTCAAGCGAGCTTCCTGAGATCCTCCGGCTTTCAGACGAGATCCTGGTCATGCATGAGGGTCACTCCTGCGGGATCATGCAGAACGCAGGGTTAACGGAACGCGATGTCATGACACGCGTCTATGCGGCAAAAAAGGAGGTGCAGGAATGAAGCGCAGCGCACTGTCCATAAAAGGAGCCCTGAAAAAAGCAGACATTCAGCTTGTTGCGGTCATTATTATGATCGTGATCATCTGCACGGCGATGTCCTTTGTTTACGACGGATTTCTATCCCTGTACAACATCAAAGCGATGCTGATGGCGTATGTTCCTGAGGGCATTATCGCGCTCGGCTTGACGCTGGTCATTATATCCGGCGGTATTGATCTTTCCGTCGCCGGCGTCATGCCGTTCACGGCGATCGTCTACTGCCTGATGATCAAAAGCGGCGTTAATATCTGGCTGGGTATGCTTTTGGTGCTGCTGTTCGCAGCGGCGATCGGTGCGGCGAATAATTTCCTCCGCAACCTCTTGAATGTTCACCCGTTCATCGTCACCATGGCAGTCCAGCTCATTCTCAAGGGCTTCAATCTTGTCGTAACGGGCTCCAGCTCCATTTCCGGGCTCCCAGAGCCGTTTATGGTACTTTCCAGAGTCCGCATCTTCGGCATTAAGCTCCCGCTGATCATTCTGGCGGTCCTGGCGTGTGTCTGGGCGGTCATGCTGGCGAAGAATCGCTTTTTCCGGCGGGTATATTTTGTCGGAGGCAATGCGAAGGCCGCGGACCTGTGCGGCATCAGCGTGAACCGCACAATGTATTTTGTCTTTATCCAGTCTGCCGTTCTGGCCGCGATCGCTGGACTCATGGCTGTTCTGAATTATCAGGCTGCGAATTACTCCTACGGTCTGAATCTGGACACTCGTGCCATCACATGCGTTGTCGTTGGCGGGACCAGCATGACCAAGGGCGGCGTCGGGAGCGTCGGCGGAACGATCATCGGCGTTATCTTTATCGCGCTCGTCTATAACGCATTCTTGCTGAGCGGGATCAATACATATTTTCAGGACATCGTTACAGGCGTATTTCTTGTTGGGGCAGTCTTACTCGGGCAAAGAGTAAAGGAAAAATAAAGAAAAACGAAGGAGAATCACAAAAATGAAAAAGAAAACCAAACAGCTTCTGGCACTGCTTACCGCAATTTTGCTGGTGGCATCTCTGGTCGCGTGCAGCGGCGCAAAGGCAACGACAGAGCCCGGTACAGCAACCGTCTCTGCCGACAAGTCCAATGAGTGCTATGTTTATGTCACATTTGAAAAGGGCTCTGAGTATTTCAGTTGGGTCTATGCCGGTTTCCTGGCTGCGGCAAATGAGCTCGGTGTTAAGACTGAGCTTCAGGGCCCTGCTGAGGCGGACGCATCTCAGGAGGCCCGGGCGCTCGAAGCCGTCACCGGCAAGCATCCGCAGGGCATCCTTGTTGCCTGCGCGGATGAGGACACGCTTGTCTCTTCCATCAATAATGCGCTTGACGAGGGTATCCCGGTGATCACCTGCGACAGCGACTGCCCCAACAGCGAACGCCTGTGCTATCTCGGTACGGATAATGCCAGCTTTGGCGCAACCGCAGCCGCCTTTATCGGTGAGCAGCTCGGTGGAAGCGGTGAGGTCATTGTCGTCACGCTGTTCGGCTCTGCCGCGCAGGAAGAGCGCTACGCGGGATTTGAAAACTATCTTGCTGCAAACTATCCTGGCATCACCATTGCCGATGTTTGTAACGAAAACGGGGATACGGCGATCGCGGAGTCCAATACCACAGCCGCCCTTCAGGCTAATCCTGATGTAACGGCGGTCTTCTCCACCGGCGGTACTGGCTCTGCAGCTGCGGCTGCGGCTGTCCGCACAGTCGGTCGTAACGACATCACAGTCGTCGGCAGTGATTTTGGCACAGCCACGCTGGAGTGCATGGAAAAGGGTGAGATTGCCGCAACGGTCGTGGATGACCCGTACATGATGGGCTATCAGTCCATGCTCCAGTTGTATGCGGCGGCGCATCCGACTGACGTGATCTCTTCGACGCCCCCCTATGGACACATCACCACAAGCAATATTCTCTTCAACTGCTCGCTTTTGAAAGCAGAAGACTACATCGGCAACGAGCTGCTGAGAGAAAAATACACGAACACACCGACCTTTAACTGATTGCAAGCGGTTCTGACCTGGGGCTGCGGACTGCCATCCCTGCAAGAAGAATGCTCCTGATGAAGCGAACGTATGAAAGGGGATCTGGCGATTCCCTTTCATACGTTCCTTGCTATTTTCTATGAGATCTGTACAGAAAACGACAATATGAAAACAACAAAACAAGGCAGCCTGGCGACCATACTCCCACTGTGCCTTTTGCTGCTGTTTCTCGGTCTGGAGGCGGGAGGCTTTCAGCGCTCGATCGGCGACATGGCGCGCGAGTATCACCTGGACGCAGCCCTGGCAGGCGGTTTGGTGAGCGGGCAATATGCCATTATGGTCATCGCTCCGCTGCTTGCCGGGCAGATCGCAGACCGCCGCTCATATCAGACCGCGCTGCTCGCAGGCATCCTCTGCTTTTCCTGCGGATGTCTAGGCATACAGGCGTCTTTACGCTGTACCGTCCTTCCGGCAGTGCTTCTGATCGGCGCAGGCTACAGCTTCATCGAATGTACGGCGACTGCACTGCTGACCAGACTGCCCTGCGGAGCGGCGGCGGTCAACGGTTCACAAGGCGTTTTTTGCTTCGGTGCACTGCTTGCGCCTGTCCTTGCGGCGCGCTTCTCCCTGCCATGGCGATTTTCATTTCTGATCCCCGGACTCGCGGCGCTTCTTATTTTCCCGTTATTTCTCAGAGATCGTTCTGCAAGGCTTTGCCCGGACAGGCAGGCATCTGGCACAGCCCCTGTGCTTCCTGCTGGGATTTTCATTTTGTTATGCGCCATATTCCTGTATGGTATGATCGAAAATGGCACGGCCTACACCCTGGTTCGCTTCTTTACAAATCACCTGCATTCAGCCTGCGGCGCATATGCCCTCACCGCCTTTTGGCTGGCTATGGCGCTTGGGCGGACCTTGTGCATACTCCCGCTCGTGCGGCGTATTCCGACCTGGTGCTGCTGCCTGTTGACTTTTCTGGCTCTGGTACTTCTTAATCTTGCTCAAACTGATATTCTTGCGCTTACGGCAGCATTCCTCACAGGGCTGTCCTGCTCATCGCTTTGGACGGGCATAATGCTGACCGCGTCGGCGCGGGCAGGCACGCACGCCGGAACAGTCATTGGCTGCATGAGCCTCGCCTCATGCATCGGAGGTACCGTGTCACCGACACTGCTTGGTATTTTTGAAAAGCGTTTTGGCGGCGCAATACCCGTTCTCATTCTCAGCATGACCGCATTGCTTATGGCTGTTGCCATGTTCTTTTCCGCAAATCACACATTTTCATATAAAAGGAGATGATCCCATGCAAACAGGAATCGCATATACCGAATATTGCCAGCGGATTCACCGGTTGCAGGAAGAGATGATCCGTCTGGATCTGGACGCATTTTTCTGCTATGGGACGGAGGATAGCTACCGCAATCTTGTATATCTCGCAGACTATTGGCCTGCCTTTGAGGTTGGCGGTGTTCTGGTAGGGCGAAGCGGTCTGCCGCTCGTGCTCAATGCAACGGAGTCGCTGGAATATGCGCAAACGAATGCTTTTGGACCGTCGCGTGTCAGGCAGTGTCTTGCGTTTGATCACTCGGAAAGCCCGATCCTCAACCCCGGCGTTGAACTTCGTTCTGTTCAGGCACTTTTGGATGAGGTGACAGGTGGGCGGCCGGTACGCCGTTTGGGGCTCGGCGACTATGCCACCATTCCGTATCCGCTGTATCAGGAGCTGCGCGCAGGCTGTGCAGAAAATGCCGAGTTGGTTGACTGCGACAGTATCCTGCACCATCTGCGGATGAACAAAACCGAGACTGAGATCTCGCTGATCGAGCAGGCGTGTATTTTGACTGAGCATGCCTTTGAGCGCGCTCTGCCGCAGCTCTCCCCCGCCATGACACAGTATGAAATGCAGGGTATTTTCGCTTCTGAGCTGTACAAAAATGGTGGAGAGGGACCTGGCTTCGCAATGGGTAATTTTTCTGGTCGTATGACAAGATGCAGCATCGGGCGCAATAAGCATCTGCGCGCCGGACGGGAGCAAGTGGTCACCGTCGGTTTTGGATGCCATTTCGGTGGCTACTGCGGCTCGTACAGCCGACCGTTTTTCTTTGGGGCTATGCCGGAGCAGCTGAAACAGGAGCTTGATTTTATGCTCCGTGTACATCAAAAGCTCGCTGACGAGTGGCTGAAGCCGGGCACTACCACTGGCGACGTCACGGCACAATATAACGAATACTTTCGCAGTAGCGGGTATGGCTGCCCGCCAGGTGCCCCTTGCCACGGTCTTGGTATTATGGAGGATGAAGAACCGTATTTCCAGATTTCCGGTCAGGAGGTATTGCGGCCCGGCATGACAATTGCAGTCGATAATTATTTTCGTACCGCAGAGTACGGCTTCCGCTTTGAGGACGTCGCGGTAATCACCGAAACGGGTGCGCGGCTTTTTACCAACGGAAACCAGGATCATATTGAGCTATAGAGGGAGAGCAGCATTGGACAAGTATACGATTGGGATCGACTTCGGCACGGATTCTGTCCGTGCGATCGTTGTCGACGTCAAAACCGGTCATGTGATAAGCGAGTGCGTCGCCTCATACCCGCGCTGGGCAAAGGGTCTTTACCGACACCCCGATAAGAATATTTTCCGGCAGCACCCCCTAGATTATCTGGAAGCCATGACGCAGTGTGTCCGCGGCGCATTGGTCGCTCTATCTGCGGATTCCCGTCGTCAAATCGTAGGGATCGGCGTAGATACGACCGGCTCGACGCCGGTCGCTGTCGATCAAAACGGCGTTCCGCTCGCGCTTCTGGAAGAATTTTCGGAATGCGAGGATGCGATGTTTTATCTTTGGAAGGATCACTCTGCGCAAGAGGAAGCCGACGCGATCAATGCCGCTTTTTCCTCGGCTGCAGTCGATTATCGGAAATATCAGGGCACATACAGTGCAGAATGGTACTGGGCAAAGATCCTTCACGCCGTAAAAAGCAGACCGATCCTCCGCACACGCGCATATACATGGGTCGAGCACTGTGACTGGATCGTCGGCGTCCTGTGCGGAAATACTGCTCCGAACACATTATACCGCAGCGCCTGCGCCGCAGGGCATAAGGCGCTGTGGCACAGTAGCTGGAACGGTCTACCAGACAGGGAAACCTTGGAATCCATCGACCCCTATCTCGCGGTGATTCGCGATCGTTACACGGTCTCCCCGAAGCCAGCTACCGTGCGAGCAGGTCTGCTCAATATTGAATGGGCAGATAAATGGGGGCTGCCGCACGATGTGGTGATCTCTGGCTGCTCCTTTGACGCGCACGCAGGCGCTGTCGGCGCGGGTATCCGAGAGGGCGTGATCGTCTGCACCGTTGGCACCTCTGCTGTTGAGCTCGCCGTTGCCCGCCCGGAACGTCTTGCCGGCACTTCTCTGGGAGCTTACGGTGGACAGGCAGAGGATTCGATCCTGCCTGGACTGATTGGAATCGAGGCTGGTCAGGCAGCATTTGGCGACATTTTTGCATGGTTTCGTGATTTGCTGCTCTGGCCACTTGACAGGCTGCGCGCCGAGGATAAAAACACATATGACGCCATTGCAGACGATCTGCTTGCACAGCTTGGAGCTGCGGCCAGCACACTGCGCGGCAGCGCTTTTCCGATCGCTCTGGATTGGTTCAATGGACGCAGGTATCCGAATACAGACGATCAGCAGCGCGCCGCGATTGCAGAGCTCTCCCTTGCCGTTGACGCACCTGCGCTCTACCGCGCCTTGGTCTTTGGCGCAGTAAGCGGAATGAAGCGGATCCTTGATGGCTTCGTCCAAAGCGGCATCCCGGTCGAACGTGTGCTTGCCGTTGGAGGGATCTCAAAAAAATCCCCGTACATTATGCAAATGATGGCCGATCTTCTGGAAATACCGGTCACGACCGTCTGCGTCGATCAGACCTGTGCACTCGGCGCTGCCATGTATGCCGCGGTAGCCTCCAACTGCTACCCCTCGCTGCCGGTAGCCAGCGCCGCAATGGCAGCGGATCAGGCAGAGACTTTTGTGCCGGATCCGTCAAAGAAGCCTTTTTATCATAAAAAATATCTGAAATATCTGCATCTGGCATCCGCCGTTGACACACTGCACACATCCGACGCTCCTTGAGCAAATAGGATTGACGTGGCTTTCCATGATAAGGGCGGGCGCGGGGTATAGCGCTTTTATAAATACAGATCGATCATTAAAACACCAAGAAGCTGTACCGCTGGCATCTTCAGTCAGGCTGGCGCTGCGGTGTGCAATGATCTCAAATCCATATAATAAGTGCAGTTATCTAGTCAATAAAACTTTTTAGCAATAATTACGATAACGCTCCTGACTGGCTATATAAAAAACGACAGAGCTGGGCGTCTATTGGTACGACCATAAGGACTCCATTTCCGCGGAAATGGAGTCCTTATGCGTAATATGGGAGATTACAAGCAAATATCCTAAATGAGCCCGCGCGCGAACCGTTTTTAAATTGAATATGGTTGAACGCCGCAAGGATGACGATCACAGAGTGAGACCGGCGGCAACCGATGTCACCAGCACAGCGCAGAACATAATTCCCACAGGGAGGACCAAAGCGACAGATACTTGCTCTTTCGGTGCTTTAATACTAGTTCTTATTAAAAATCTTGAAAAGATTTTTATAGCACCGAAGGTGCGTTAAGAACTGTATGAGACGGGGAATTGCACAACTGTGCAATTCCAGCGTGCGAAGCACGCGGGTTTCTTGATTCAACAATTTAATCAAGAAACAGTATTAGTCAATGCCCCGCGTTTCAGCGGAAGCGGGCTGCGTCTCGGCAATGCGGATGACTCGCAGCGCCATAGGCGTCGTCAGAATTTCCTTGTACGACGGCAACGCCCGCAGCTTCTGAAACAGCGTTGTGAACGCGCTCCGAGTGCGGATGGATTGCCGCAGCAGCTTCAAATCCCCTGACAGCATCGGGACAGCCAGAAGAGAAGCTTTGCCGCCAGGTGAACCGTTCTTTAGCCGCTGCCGCCGTAGAGCACCACGCAGCGTCCGGCGGGAATGCTGTCGCTGATTTTTTACAAAGCAGCCTGTTTTCTTCTGCATATTGAAATTCAAATTCAAAATCTACCATCGCAAGATTTCTTCTTAATGGTTAGTCTCCTCTAACTGACAGTCGCAAGAAACGGACGGATGGACCGTCCGAATCAATTTTTCGGATTTATTGCAAGGTATCGGACACGTTCAAAGAGCGTTTCATGAGAAAACACAGCCCTTCCCCATGCCGAGCACGCCGCTGCCGATGAAAGCAGCGGCTATTTTTATGCTGACGAAAAAATTTTCAAAACAGGCTGTTCAAAATGCAATTTGCGCAAAATATCTGCCTCTGAATTGAAAAAGTTTACGGAGGCGGGTAACAAAAATGGCTTAAAGCGTCGGAAGAGAAGACAAACCGGCAGGCGGCATATTCCCCGCACCCGTGCCAATAATCTGAGCGCCGGACATCTGCCGGCAGAATCGGCAGCCATCCGGCGCTTATATTGGGAGGTGTATTGCGACCTTACACTTACAAAATCCTGTCTTCCAGTGGCTCGTCGCGGAGCCAGTGATGGATGTTCCGTTCGATGAGCGCGCACATCTTGTGCTGCATCTGGTCGCCGTAGGCGGCGCGGTGCGGCGTAATCATCAGGTTTTCTGCCGTCCACAGCGGACTGCCGGCGTCAAGCGGTTCTGTTTTGGTGACGTCCAATGCCGCCCCTGCGATCCGATGGCTGTTCAGCGCGCGGACAAGCGCGTCCTCGTCTACAATCGCGCCGCGCGCGACATTGATCAGATACCCCGTCGGCTTCATATAGCCCAGCGTGGTACCATTGATGATGTCTACCGTCTCCGGCGTAACCGGGAGGCTGGTGATCACAAAGTCGCTTTCACCCAGCAGGCGCTTCAGACCGTCCGCCCCCTGATAGATGGCTTCAAAGCCCTCGCGGCTGCCGATATACGGATCATAGCCCCGCACGATCAGTCCAAAGGCCCGCGCCCGAACGGCAATTTCACGGCCGATTGCACCCGCGCCCAGAATTCCCAGCACGCGCCCGCTAAGATCCAGATTGCAGTTTGGCAGTTGCTCGTCGTCTGGCCAGAAATGCTGCTCCTGATCGCGGAAATGACGCATATAATTGCGCGCCAGCAGCAGGATCTTGGCAATCACATCCTCCGCGATAGTGGTGCAGTAGACACTTCTGGCATTGGTAAGGCATATGCCACGCTGCCGCAAAACCTCCAGAGCGACCTTTTCAAAGCCCGCGTTCAGCAGCTGAAGCCATCTGACGTTCGGATAATACGCCAGAACATCGTTGACGATCCCCTGCCGGATGACCAGAAAATTCACATTTTCCTTATCCTGATAGGCGCGGTACACCGCCGGATCCTCGCTGACCGCGTTCAGCACGCAGCCGTCAATGCCATGCGTGATGCGCTCCGGTATGGGATAGGCATAAATACCGTGTAATGCATTCATTCTGTTTTCTCCTTAAACGCGCGGCAGAGATTGCCGTAGGCCTCACACAGGAGCGAAATCTCCGTGCCTGTCCAATAGACGTTTGCGCCGAGCTCGCGGTAACGCCCGATCATGCCGGCATCATCGACAAAGCTTCCGCAGGAAACGCCCGCCTCGCAGCAAATATCAAAAACCCTCCGGATATAGTCCGTCATCGGGTCGCTCGTGATATCCAGCGGCGTCCCGATCATAATGGACGAATCATAGGGCCCGATCAGCACGCAGGCAATCTCATCGCGGTATTTTTCCAGCGCCTGCGGCAGAATGGTCAGCCCCTCATACGACTCGATTTGAATGACCAGAAGGCGGTTGTCGTTATAGGTTTCAACGCTGCCGCCGTCCTCGGCACGCAGATTGGAGAAACCGCCGCAGCCCTTGCGTCCGCGCGGATAATAGCGTGCTGCGCAGATTGCGGTTTCCAACTGCTCCATGTGCTCAAAGCGCGGAATCATCAGACCGTCAGCGCCCATATCCAGCGTTTTGGAAATGATATGCGGCACCGCATCGGGAATCCGAACGATCGTGGGCAGATCGCACAGGCGGCAGACGCGGAGAATTTCTTCGGAGGATTCCGCCGAAAGCGTTCCGTGCTCTTCATCCAGCACCAGAAAATCAAACGGGAAGGCAGCGACCTTCTGGGCCAGTCCCGACCACGCGACGTTGCCGATGGTCGTGCCGAGAACCGGCGTGCGCTGCTTCAGCTTCATTTTAAGATCAATCAGTCTGCTCATATCATTTGCCTCTCTTTTCGCCCTGCTCCGGTCGCTTGAGCGATTGCACAAACCGCCGGATTCGTTTGATTCCTTCCAGTATTTTTTCAGCGGAAAGCGCATAGGACATACGCACATAGCCCTCTCCACTCGAGCCGAAGCCGTTGCCTGGCGTAACGCTCACCTGCTGCTCTCTGAGCAGCCGGGCGCTGAATTTCTCGCTGCTCAGTCCTGTGCCGCGGATATCCGCAAACACATAGAACGCGCCCTGCGGGACAGAACAGCGGATACCGTCGATCGCGTTCAGCTCACGGCAGATCAGATCGCGCCGCTGATGGAACGCTTCAACCATGTGCTTTTTTGCATCCTGCGGTCCATCCAGCGCCTCGATCGCCGCGTATTGCACAAACGTTGTCGGACTTGCAATGGTGTTCTCGTTCATCCGCAGCATGGCGGAGATGATATCTTCCGGTCCGCAGGCGTATCCAAGCCGCCAGCCGGTCATGGCATAGGTTTTGGAAAGCGAGCTGCACAGAACGGTGCGCTCCTTCATCCCAGCAAACATCAGCGGACTGCAAAATTCCACACCGTCATAAATCAGGTGCTCGTACACCTCGTCACTGATCAGAATCAGATCATGTTGTTTGACAAACGCACACAGCCGCTCCATCGTTTTCCGGTCCATGACGCGGCCGGTAGGATTCGACGGCGAGTTCAGCACGATCATTTTGGTGCGTGGTGTCACATACCGCTCCAGTTCGTCCGGGTCATACATAAAATTGCACTTCTCCGCAACCGGCACCGGAATCGGCACGCCCAACTCCAACAGCGGATGGTGATAGTGATTCGCCCAGTACGGATTCGGGATCAGCACCTCATCTCCGGGATCAATCAGCGCCTCTGCCGCCATCCGCAGCGCATCCATGCCGCCGGCCGTAATCAGAATCTCCTCCGGCGTATAGCGCACGCCATGCGTCAGGCGTATTCGCCGCGCGACGGCCTCGCGCAGTGCGTATACGCCCTGATTGGGCGCGTAGAACGTCTGGTGCGCGTCCAGCGACGCCTTGCACGCCCGCACGATATTGTCGGGCGTCGGAAAATCCGGCTCGCCGACGGTGAAGGAGATCACGTTCTCGTATTGTGCCTCCAGCTCATACATCATGCGGATTTTTGTGCGGCCCACAGCGTTTGCGCGGCGTGAAATTCGGTTTTCAGACATGCCGCATCACCTCCCGATCAAAGCATATGCCAGTCATCTCGGCGGTGCGCACAAGCGCGTGCTCGCTGGCTGGCGGGAGAGGAATGCCGTTACACTGCGCGTCGGCTTCCTTTTCCTGTTCGATTTCCCCTGGGAAGTAAATGCGCTCCACGCCCGGGGCTCTGCGATGCGCGCGCAGCTGCGTGATCATTTTTTCCGCACGCGCCGGAACGTCAAAATTCGGATTGATGTGCTTCGGGTCGATTGCAAGGAAGCAGTGCCCGACGTTTCCGCCGCGCGACGGGTCCTGATTCCATGCGTGGATGTCTTTCAAAAGCGCCGCGCCGGACAAAATTCCGGCAAGCGACTCAACCATCATGGAAAGCCCCGAGCCCTTATATCCGCCGAACGGCACAAGCGTGCCGCCGTTGGCATACGACCACGGGTCGGTGGTCGGATTGCCGTCCCTGTCCAGCATCCAGCCAAGCGGAATGCGCCGTCCATCGTCCGCAGCCATGGCGACCTTGCCCATGGCGACGGTGCTCATGGCGATGTCATAGCAGATATTCCCGTATTTTCCCGCCGGAACGGCGTAGGAAAACGGGTTGTTGCCGATGGAATTCTCGGCTGTTCCGGCGGCGGCCATAATAATATCGCCGGTGGACATGGCAAGACCGATCAGCCCCTGCTTCGCCATTTGAATGGAATAATAGCCGCATGCGCCGTGATGGTGGCTGTTGCGGACGTTGACAATGGCGACGCCGGAGACCTTTGCCTTTCGGATGGCAAGCTCCGCAGCACAGACCGAAACCGGGATGCCCAGTCCGCGCCCCGCGTCAATCAGCGCGTAGGACGCGCCGTCCGAAACCGTTCGGTATTCCGCGCCGCCACTGATGCCGCCGGATTGCAGGCAGGCGGTGTAGCCCTGCATCCGCATCACGCCGTGCGAATGTACGCCGCGCTCATCCGCTGAGGTCAGCACCCACGCCGTCTGTTCCGCCTCGCTGCGGCTTGCGCCCGCGACCATCAGAGCCTCGGTGCAGTAATCGATCAATGCGGTTCTGTTATAGCGCATATTTTCTCTCCCTTTAACATTGCGTCCAGCCGCTGCTCTGCCATATCCAGATAAGCGGGCCACGCGGCCGCGTCCACAAACGCATCGCTGTCTCCGGCCAGCTTTCTCCGATACCGCTCGGCAGTATTCCACTGGTCCTGATGGTTGGGGATGAGCACATCCACATGCAGCTGCCGCAGCCGCGCAAGGCCGCGCCGGAAATCGTCGCGCAGCGAAAGCGGCAGTCCGTGTGCCAGCAGAAATTCACGCGACATGGTGTTTACGCCGATTCCGCCATGCGTTCCGGCGATCAGTCCGCGCTCCGGCACATTCAGCCGGAAAAAATAGGACATGGTCCCCTCCGTGTGACCCGCAGTGTGCAGACAGTGCATCTCGGTATTGCCAAGCCGGAGCGTGTCGCCGTCATCCAGCAGAAGATCCGGCTCAAATGCGGTGTGATATGTCAGTCCGAGCTCTCCTGCATAGGTCAGATCGCGCGTCCCATTTGCATACTCCCGATCGGCGCGGCCAATCGCGGTTTTTGCGCCGCTCATGGCGCACAGGCGCTTTGTCGCGCCCAGATGGTCGATATGCCCGTGCGAATGGACAATCCATCGGATGTCTTTTTCATTGAAGCCCAGCGCGTGCATATTGTCCAGCACCAGCTCCAGCAGCTCGTCATAACCGCTGTCCAGCAGGATCAGCCCCTTGCCCGTATCGATCAGATGCACCGATGCCGGCCTCGTCCCAACAAAATACAGATTCCCAATGACCTGAAACGGCGCCATATACGCCTCGCGGATGTTTTCAAACATGCATTACCCCTTGATCCCGCCGGCGTTCATTCCAGATTGTAGCTGCTTGTTGAAGAATGCGTATACCAGCACCGAGGGAATCATGATGATCACAAGACCCGCAAACAACGCGCCCCAGTCAGTTTTGTACATAGCAGTGCTTTGCAGCATGACCATGCCGACCGGCAGCGTCCGCTTCGAAGCCGACGGCAGGAACGTCATGGCGTACAGATAGTCGTTCCATGTCCACAGAAAATTAAAAATACTGATGGTGACAAGTCCCGAGCGCGCCAGTGGCAGCATGATGCGGAAAAACACCTGAAAATGATTGCAGCCGTCAATCATAGCTGCTTCGCTGTAGGTCGAAGGGAGGGTTTCAAAAATGCTGGTCATGATCATGACGGAAAGCGGCAGCGAATAGGCCGTATAGACCAAAATCAGGCCGATGCGCGTGTTATACAGGTGCAGCTTCTGCAAAATCAGAAATTCCGGAATCGTACCCAGCATCAGCGGCACAAAGGTGCCGAGAATAAACAGTATTTTGATATAGCCGCTGCCTGGGAAGCGATAGCGTGTGACAACATAGGAGATCATAGCAGCCAGAATCATGGCAAGCAGGACCGTACAGCCGACAATCACGATAGAATTGACGACGTTGATGCCGATGTCTGCCGTTTCCCATGCGGTTTTGAAATTCTGGAAATAGAGCGAGCTGGGCAGTGCCCAGACGTCGGCATAGAATTCCTTGGTGGTTTTCAGTGAGGACATGATGCACCAGACCATCGGGAAAATGACGATAACGGCGTAGACCAGCAAAATCAGCTTGACAACGCCCATGCCCAGAACAGCGGGCAGCTTTCGATTCTTTTTCATGCAGGTGCCTCCTAAAACTCGATCGCTTCGCGCTCGGTGAGCTTGTAAATCGTCAGACTGATAACGGCCACGACCAGAAACAGCAGCACGCCGATGGTTGAGCCATATCCGAACTTGCCGTATTTGAATGCCTGATCGTACAGATAGGTCGTCATGACCTCAGAGGCATGGCTCGGTCCGCCCTTTGTGACAACATAGACCAGCGAAAACGTCTTTTCGAACGCGTTCGCGACCAGGTGCACCAGAGTGATGCGCAGCGTACCCCAGATCAGCGGAATGGTAATGGTGAAAAACTGCTTGAACTGCCCCGCACCGTCCAGCGTCGCTGCCTCATAGTAGTCCTCGGGAATGTTCTGGATCGCGGCAATAAACAGCACCATGTAGAACCCGATATACATCCACGCCTGCGGCGCGACCAGCGCGCCAAGGACATACCGCTTATCCCCCAGCCAGTTGACGACCCAGCTGCCCAGCCCAACTGCGTTCAGCAGACCCTGCAAAAGGCCGAAGTTCGGGTTGAAAATGAACATCCACAGGACGCCGACGACGATAATGGAGAGCGTATTCGGGAAGAAATATATAATGCGGAAAAATCCGCTGTGTTTCAGCTTCAGTCGCGTAAAGCACACGGCAAAGAACAGTGAAAGCGTCAGTGTGACCGCCGTGTTCCACACCAGCAGGAACAGATTATGCAGCAGAGCCTGACCGACCAGCGGGTCGGAAAACGCCTGCTTGAAATTCGCAAGGCCGGAAAACGTCATGTCTTGGCTGTAGCCGGACCACGAAAACAGGCTGATGATAAATGCATAGATAAAGGGCCAAATGTACAGCAGCGCAAACAGCACAAGCGGCGGAATGAGGAAGCAGAGAATGAAGAATGTTCTCTGCTTGTCTTTTTTCTTGGTCATATGGAGTCCCCCTTGATGTTATGTATGCCGTCCATCCAGAATGGATGGACGGGCATACGGTAGCTGCTTTAACCTACGGTGTACTTTGCGATGCTGCTGTCGTTGCGCAGCGCCTCGGTATCCTGCTCCATAGTCGTGCAGAATTCGTCCGCGCTGATCTGTCCGTCGACCAGCTGATCGAGCAGGTTCTGATATTCGCTGTACCATTCGGAATACCACTTGGACGCGAGCATATAATAGCCGCTGTTCTCATTGACCTGTGTAAAAGTCTCAACAACCGACTTCGGCAGAGCCTCTCGGATTTCCTCGTTTTCTGCGACATACTCGGGGCAGATAACAACGCCGCATTCCTTTGCGACCTTAACCGCACTCTCCTCAGAGAAGTATGCAGCCAGGAATTCCGAATTCCATTCCTTGTTCTTGGCTGCCGACGGGAAGCCAAACAGGTGGCCGGAAAGCTGAATGAATCGTTCATCACTTGCATTTGCGGTCGCGGGCGTGATCATAAAGTGCAGGTCAAAGCCCTCGGGCCAGCTGTCGGACATTTCGTTTTCCAGCCAGGAGCCGCAGCAGATGATGGCGACGTTGCCGTTGATGAACTCCATCTGTGTCTCGGTATGGCTCAGACCGATCAGGTTGTCGAGGAAGTAGCCGTTATCACGCAGGAACTCAACGCGCTCCATTGCCTGCTTGACAGGCTCAGAGGTCCAGAAGCCAGGTTTCAGGTTGTTGTAATCCTTCAGCGTTTCCTCACCATCGCCGAGCGCGAGGATCTGTGGGAACAGGAAGCAGTCAAAATAGTACGGATACATGCCGGGATAGGCAAGCGGCGCAATACCGGCAGCCTTGATCTCTGCACACAGAGCGACAAACTCGTCCCACGTCTGCGGAACCTCCCAGCCGTGCTCGTCAAACATCGCCTTGTTATAGTACAAGCCTCCGACATTTTCGTTGCAGGAGATCAGGTAGTTGCCGCCGTTGACCGAAACCGCGTTGACAATATCGGGATTGGCGATTTCGCGGACGGTCTTGTCCGAGCCGTTGACCTTGACGTCCAGATAAGGGCTGGCATCTTGGAACGCACCGGCCTGGATAGCCTCAAAGTAGTTGAAGAAGCCGAACTGCACCATGACGATGTCGGGGGGATTTCCCGCAACCAGCATCGGCTGGAACACCTCGTGCGCCAGTGTGTTGTACTCCAGATTCACGTTTACGCCGTATTCGTTTCTGAGATAGTCTGCGGCATAATTGACAAATTCGCCGTTGCCGCCACCTGCCCACAGAATGGACAGATCATAGTTTGTCTTTGTCTGTGCAGCCTCTTCGGGCGTAGCTGCTTCAGCGGGTGCTGCTGGTCTCTCTGCGGCGGATGCTTCCGCGGCAGGGGCTTCGGTGGCGGGCGTCTCAGCGGGGGACTTCGCACAAGCGATCAGTGCGAACGCCATGACGACGGCCAGAAGCAAAGCGATGGTTTTTTTCATTTGTCTGCCTCCTTAATATTTTTTATGACGATGCAATGACCTGTGCCGCACCATCTGAAATTATTATAGCAATTGTTGACAAATATAGCAATAATATTGTTCAACAATTCTACATTTCAAGAATTGTGCAAATTGCATATTCCCATGCGTGCTTTTATCCGCTATAATTAGTATAATGAACGTAGGAGGAAGAAATATGATCGAATTAAAGACAGTTTCTACCATCGATGCACTTTCTGAGCGTATCGAGTCGGACATTTTTTCCAGATACTATGCCCCCGGCGCGAAAATCACCGAAAATGACCTGGCCAGCCGTTATGCGGTCAGCCGTAACACGGTGCGGGAGGCCATCGCCTATCTGCTGGCAAGCGGTCTGCTGACCAAGGTTGCAAACAAGGGCGTCTATGTCCGCCGGATCACCATCGACGACGTGCGTGAAATCTTTACGCTCCGCGGTCTGCTGGAAGAGCAGGCGGTACGGGCGATCGTTGACTCCGGCATTATTCCGGCCGAACTGAGCCATCTGGCAGAGGGCATGGAAGCCATCGACGCTGAGCGCAACTGGGCCGAGTACATCGAGGCGGACATCAGATTCCACAAGCTGCTGGTCGAGTCCGCCGGAAGCCCGAGACTGCTTCAGCTGTACAACGCCATTCTTGCCGAGGTCAAGCTGTGCGTTTACGGGTCGCACAGCTTCTTCCCGTTGAAGCATGAAAATGCGGCGGCACACCTGAGACTCCTGCATGCAATGGAGGACGGCGATCTGTCCGAGGCAATCAGCATTCTGCACAACCATATGGAACAGGCCATCGCCAGCTATGAGCTTGGCTTTCAGATGCAGGAGACCAATCAATGAACGTATACCTCGTTTCCGACATTGAAGGCAGCTGCGGCTTTACCATTGCAGAAGAGGGTGAACGCGGCACACCCAATTATCCATATTTTGCGCGGCAGATGGCGCTGGAGGCTGCCGCTGCCGCGCGCGGCGCGCACGCTGCAGGAGCGAAGCGGATTCTGGTGCACGACGCGCACGCCACGGCGCGCAATATTGATCCCACGCTTCTGCCGGAATACGTCGAGCTGATGCGCCGCTCTGGTCCGGACCCCTATGCCATGGTGTCTGGTCTGCAAAACGGCGGCTTTGACGCGCTGTTCATGACCGGCTTTCACGCATGGGCCGGCTCTGCCGGCAATCCGTCCAGTCACACATTCAATCATCGGACGGTTTTCCTGCGTCTTAACGAGTATCCGCTGAGTGAGTTCCTGTTCAACGCGTATTCCGCCGCCAGTCTCGGCGTTCCAACCCCGTTTGTCAGCGGTGATGATACGATCTGCCGCTTCGCCGAACGCCTTATTCCGGACATTACAACCGTCACAACGCTGACGGGTGTCGGCCCAGGCTCGGTGTCAAGTCATCCACAGGCTGTCCTGCGCGAAATTGAGCAGGCGGCAGAACACGCGCTTTCCGGCAGTTATCGCCGGTGCATGCCGCTGCTGCCAAAGCATTTCCGCTTTGTCGTGCGCTTTTTTGATCCCATTCTGGCTGGCTTCAACAGCTATTACCCAGGTATGCAGCGTATCGACGACTGCACGCTCGCCTATGAGACCGACGAATGGTACGACATCCTGCTAATGGTTCATTTTGTATTGGATAAATAGGTTTTTCAGCCGTGCCTCTGCAACGCAGCGGCGCGGCTTTTGCATCCATCTGTTCTTTTCTTTGCCGCTGTTCGGCAAAGCATACAAACGCGGCAGGTATCGCACGGACACGTCAAAAAATAACAGAAGTGCAGTCATCTCAGGGCGATGAACCGCACTCTCCATTTGTTAGACAGGCATGATAAAATACTTGTACTAAGAAATGGGGTGTTTAATACTGTTTCTTGATTAAATTATTGAATCAAGAAACCCGCGTGCTTTGCACGCTGGAATTGCACAGTTGTGCAATTCCCCGTCTCATACAGTTCTTAACGCACCTTCGGTGCTATAAAAATCTTTTCAAGATTTTTAATAAGAACTAGTATAACTATGCCAAGGGACTACCGAACGAACGGTATACGCCAAGCCGCACCTGCGGTTCTCGACCGCCGAATACTATACCCACGTCACCACCGACACGCAGTTCAAAGCCGCCCAAACCATGGGGAACATCCTCTCCCGTGCTGTCTAATGCTTTCCGCTATCCGCCCCCGTTGGGGGTCAGCGTTTGGGGCAGGAACAGGAGACTCCATTTTGCATGCCTGGCGCCCAAAATTTTTCTTGCATGATGGCATGTCTCATGCTATTATAAAAGTGCAATCGCAAGTATGATTTTAGGGGCTGATCGTTTTGCCAAGAGGAAAACTGTTAAACGGTCTGGTGACCCAGCAGAAGGTCCTGCGGTGGGCGGTAACGCTGTTTCTGGAAAACGGCTACACGAAAACCACCACCGGCGAGATCGCAAAGGCGGCGGGCATCGGACAGAGCTCGTTCTTCCATGTTTTTCCCAGCAAGGAGGCGCTGCTGCTGGAGCTGGTAAAGCGGATGTTCAGCGGGCAATTCGCTCTTGCGGGACAGCACAGCGGGGAACAAGACCCTGTGCTCCTGTACGCCGTGGAAACCGCCCTCCAGCTCCACATCGCCGAGCTGACCGAGCCGCTGCGGGAGCTGTATGTGATGGCATACTCCCTGCCCTCCATCGCGGCGTATCTTTACAAAAGCACAACGAAACGGCTGCAAGTTATTTTCGGACCTTATCTGCCGCAGGCGCAGCCCAGGGACTTCTACGAAATGGAGATCGCGTCCGCCAGTATCATGCGGGGCTTCATGTCGATTCCCTGTGACGTGTATTTCACGATGGACGCCAAGGTCTCCCGCTTTCTGGACTGCTCGCTCAAGCTCTATGACGTACCGAAGGAGAAGCGGGCGGCGATCACAGCGGCAGTCTTGCAGATGGATCTTCACACAATGGCTTTGGGCATCATCCAAAAGACCGTCCAGCAGGCGGAAAAAGGCTTTGAGGTCCTGACGGAAAAACAAATTTAGGCAAGGGGAAATCCCCTTGGTTCTTCCAAAGGAAGAACCAAATGACTTTCATCATGGAGGGATCACGATGAGGAAACGATTTTTTGGTATTCTGGCAGCGCTGTGCCTGTGCCTGACGCTGCTGCCGGCGGCGGCGTTGGCAGATGACAACAACCTCGAACCGCCCCCGCTCCTCGTAAGCAGTTGGGTCAATCTTCGGGATACTCTAACAAATTCGACAGAAGCTGTTATCAACGCACAGCTTACCCAAGGAATCACATGGGAGGAAGGTTCAATCGTCATTCCAGCGGGAAAGACGGTGACACTCAACCTACCAGATGGTTGTAACATTGATGCAAAAAATAGCGGCACTGCTATTCAGGTGCACGGTAACCTAATTATCAATGGTAATCAAAATGGAATGATTACACAAGGAGCTGCAACCGACGGCAGTCCAGCAGGCGGTATTTATATTGCTCCTGGTGGTCGAGTGACTATGAACGGCGGTATGATTGCAAATTGTTCCGCGGGTACGCAAACTGCAACAGGCGTTGGCGGCGTGTATGTCTCTAAAGGCGCAACCTTTGAAATGAATGCTGGATACATTACGCAGTGCTCCGGCGGCAATGAAAGTAGTTTAGCTACCAGTCCGCACGCAGCCAGCGTGTTAAATTATGGAACTTTCACTATGAACAGCAACGCCGCTTTGTGGGGAAGCAGCGGTGGAGAATATATTTCTGGCATCGCTTTATATAATTCCGGTACATTCAATGCCAACGGTGGGTCTATCGGCACAGATAGCTCTGATAAGCAGTTAATTTGTAATGACAATATCGGTACTCTTCAGAATTCTGCGAATAATACTACAACTATTTACAGCGCAGTATTAAATTATGGCGTTATCTCCGATGGCATATTCAATAACGCAGTCACCAATGAAAGGGGTGGCATCATCGAAAACGGCACTTTTAAAGGTGCCGTCAGCAACCAAGAAGGCGGCAAAGTCAAGGGCGGCAGCTTTACGACATTAGACGGTTATAAATATTCTGTCACCGTCACGTTAGGTCAATATATGCACAGCTCCGATGCACTCACCCAGAGTGGTCCTCTGCTCCAAAATATGAAATCGGTCGTTGTAACAGCCGACGATGGCTACTACTTCCCCACCGATTACACCGTAGCCGGGAAGGATGGCGTCAAGGTCACCCGCGACAGTGCCTCTCAGGTCACAGTCTCCGGTATGCCGTGCTATAATGTAAATATCACGCTCCCGGACGCTGCGGCTAAAACCCAGACAGCAACGCCGAGTGCAGTCTTTGACGCCACCGGCTCTGACACAGGTACGCTTACCAATGTGGATTCCGATATGCAGTACAGTCTTGACGGCACTGAATGGAATGCTATCAATGGAACAACTGCTGCTCTCACAGGGCTGACGAGCAGCACGGAAATCCAAATCATCAAAAGAGGCGGAGACACCGCGTTGGATTCTGAGATTCAGACTATCACGCTCACTCAGGCTGCAACACCGACTGCGGCCTTCGCCGCAACCGGAACAAGCGCCGGTACACTGACCGGCGTAACGCCCGGTATGCAGTATCAAATCGGCAGCGGTGCGTAGACGGATATTACGGGTGAAAACGCGGATCTCACCAGACTGTCCGGCGGCATCGTTATCCGCGTTAGAACAACAGGCGGCGGAACCACTCTGTTTTCTCAGTCTCAGGAGATTCCAGTAAATCAGGCAGACACGCCTGAGGCCGTTTTCACCGCAGCCGGAACAAGCACCGGCACGCTTTCCAATGTAACAGCCGGCATGAAATATAAGATCGGTGATGGTGAATGGACTCCAATTTCTTCTAATGACGCTGTTTCCCTGACCGAGCTTTCCGCCTGTACCATCTCGATTATGCGGAGCGATGGGCAGAAACTGTACTCCGAAACCCAGACCATTTCGGTCACCAAGCCCAATGCACCGAGAGCCTCTGCACAAAACTGCATCAACGGCAATGACGGCAAGCTGACCGGTGTGAACAACACCATGGAATACCGCCGCACCGACACGACCACATGGACTGCTGTCACCGGCAGCGAGGTAACCGGGCTGGCGGCTGGCAGCTATGAAGTCCGCTGCAAAGCAAACGGCGCTGCGCTTGCCTCTGAGCCGCAGACGGTTACGATTGGCAGCTATGCCGCACAGTTGACCAAATCCAACGGTGGTGTCAGCTATTATGCTTCGCTGAAGGAGGCTGTCGATGCAGCAAAGAACAATTCCGGCAGTATCGTTAAGCTGCTGCAGAACATCAAGGTTGAAGCATATTCGCTTGGTATTGAAGGCTGTAAAAATCCCTTTACCATTGATCTGAACGGTAAAACGCTCAGCACTGATATTTCCGATGAAATTCCTGGCAACCTTGTTTTCTATTTAAAAAACAACGACGCACCCCTCACGCTGATCAATTCGGCATCTACGCAGGCTGTCATTCAAAGCCAGCGAGCCTTTCACATTCAGTTCAGCGGCAGTGTGATCATCGGCAAGCCGGACGGCAGCGACAGCAATATCAAATTCGAGCTTAGCACGATGCTCGCGACCGGCAGTGAAAATACCGGCAGTATTACCATCTACGGCGGTACATTTGGATGCCCGGTAAATGTCAGCACAACTGCAAATGCAGGTGTATCCAAGGTAACACTTTACGGCGGTATCTTTAGCGAAATTGGTGTCGCAGCGCCTGCCACTCTGGTCGGTACGTTAGCCGAAGGCTACGGCTTTCAGAAAGATAATGCTTGGGTAAATCAACTTGACGGCACTGAGCTGACTGGCGTTACAGTTCAGCAGGCTCCGATTGAAGCCTTCACCCTTACAGCAGACAAGACGACCGCTGACTACGGTGAAGAAATTACGCTCACGGCCTCCGCTCGTCTGCGGGATGAAGAAAAGACAGCTGCCTATCAGTGGTTCAAAGATGGCAAACCAGTAAACACAACAGAAAGTAGCTATGGTATCGCGGCTTTGACTGCCGGAGACCACACGATCACCTGCACCGTTTCCTGTGATGGTTACAGCACCTCGAAAAACGTTGATCTGAAGGTAAACAAGGTGGATAGTCAGATCACGCCGCCTGCCGCAATGGAAAACCTTGTATATACCGGCAAGGAGCAGGCACTTATCACCGCGGGTACAGCCATCGGCGGCACGATGCAGTATTGCCTCACGCAGGACGGCACTTACAGCAAAAACGTCCCCACCAGTAAGAACGCTGGTAGCTACACCGTCTGGTACAAGGTCGCGGGCGACGGCAACCACAGCGACACCACACCCGCCAGCGTTAGCGTTACCATCGCTAAGGTGAAAGTTGAGATCCCCGCAGCAGACCCGACACAGTTCACCTACAGCGGCGAAGAAAAGACCTACACCCTCGCGGCGAGCGGCCTTTACACCGTTGCGGGCAACGTTTGGAAGAACGCGGGCACATATACCGTGACCGTGACGCTGGAGGACACCGCAAACTATGTCTGGAGCGACAACACGGATGCGGCGAAGGAATACACGTTTATCATTGGCAAGGCACAGGTCACCGTCACCGCCAAGGACAAGAGCGCCTATGTGGGCAGCACCGCGCCTGATCTGAGCAAGCCCGGGCTGGACAAGGATTACACGGTTTCCGGTCTGATCGGTGAGGACAAGCTGACCACCGCGCCCACACTGGTCTACGATCCAGCCCCGCCCGACATGACCAGGACCGGCGACGCGGCGATGATCGTGGCGAGCGGCGCAAGCGCGGGTGAAAATTACGAAATCACCTATGTGGATGGCAAGCTGACGCTTTCCGTCCGCCCGATCACCAGTCCCACGACCACCAAGACTGAGACCACCACAAATCCTGACGGCTCCGTTACCAAGACGGAAACAAAGTCTGACGGCACGGTGACCGAAACCACCACCAACAAGGACGGCAGCACCACCAAGACCGAAACCAAGCCGGACGGCAGCAGCAAGACCGAGGTCAAGGACGCTTCCGGCTCCACCGGCACGGTGAAAACCGACAAAAACGGTCAGACCGAAGCGGCGGCTAAGGTCAGCGGCAAGGCGGTGGAGGACGCGAAGAAGAACGGCGAGGCTGTCAAGGTCCCTGTCGAGGTCGAGACCACCCGCAATCCCAACACCGCCCCCACCGTCAAGGTCGAGCTGCCGAAGAACGCGGGCGAGACTGAGGTGGAAATTCCCGTTTCCAACGTGAAACCCGGCACGGTGGCGGTTCTCGTCCACCCCGACGGCACGGAGGAGCTCATGAAGGATTCCATTCCAACCGAGAACGGCATCCGGCTTACCATGGACGGCAGCGCGACGGTGAAGATCATCGACAACTCCAAGGACTTCATCGACACCCGAAACCACTGGGCCAAGGACGCCATCGATTTCGTCAGCGCCCGTGGGCTGGTCAACGGCACAAGCGACACGATCTACGCGCCCAACAATTCCACCACCCGCGCCCAGCTCTGGACGATTTTGGCGCGGCAGAATGACGCGGACTTGAACGGCGGCGCTACTTGGTTCGAGAACGCTCAAAATTGGGCAAAGGACAAGGGCGTTTCCGACGGCGCGAACCCCAACGCCGCCATCAACCGCGCCCAGATGGTCACCATGCTGTGGCGCGCCATAGGTCAGCCCGCGGCGGGCAGTACGGCGAACTTTATCGACGTCCCTGCTGACGCTTACTACGCAGGCGCGGTGTTCTGGGCTGTGGAGAACGGCATCACTACCGGCGTGGGCGGCGGACGCTTCGACCCCACCGCCGCCTGCACCCGCGCGCAGATCGCCGCGTTCCTGGCACGCTCCATGAAGTGACGAAAAACAGCCCCGGTCCCTTTTACGGAAAGAGACTGGGGCTGTTTGCTGTGAACTGCTGCTGTTCCAGAAAAAACGGGGTAAATTTTGCGCTGCTGAAACCAAAGAAGAGTGTCCCTGGCAGCGCAGAAATTGCGCCGCAGTAAACAAAAAATACAGAGCGGCGTCCGCGCCTGCTTATTCACTATTCACTATTACTTATTACCTGCGACAAAAAGAAGGGCACGACTTTCGTCGCGCCCTTCTTTTTGGAGCTAGTGGCCGGACTTGAACCGGCGACCTGCTGATTACGAATCAGCTGCTCTACCGACTGAGCCACACTAGCTTATGCCAGCGCCGATGCGCTGCACGCGCCGGTCAAACGCGCCTTAGTATGATAGCATATCTTTTGCGCCGCGTCAATTCTTTTTTCAAAATTTACAAAAATTCTGCCGCGCTGGAACAGCGCGGCAGACCTTGCCGGTTTACAGGATGCCGAGGATGTGCCGCGCGACGAAAATGCCGCTGGCGGAGGCGTGCGAAAGCGAATGGGTCACGCCGCTGCCGTCGCCGATGACAAACAGCCCCTTGTGGCGCGTTTCTAGATGCTCGTCCAGCTCGACCTCCATGTTGTAGAACTTGACCTCCACGCCGTACAGCAGCGTGTCGTCGTTTGCCGTGCCGGGGGCGATCTTGTCGAGCGCGTAGATCATCTCAATGATGCCGTCCAGAATACGCTTGGGCATGACCAGGCTCAGGTCGCCCGGCGTCGCCGCGAGCGTGGGCGTGATGAACGCCTTATCCAGCCGCTTCTGCGTGCTGCGCTGCCCGCGGATGAGGTCGCCGAAGCGCTGCACGATCACGCCGCCGCCGAGCATATTGGAAAGCCGCGCGATGGACTCGCCATAGCCGTTGCTGTCCTTGAACGGCTCGGTAAAATGCTTGGACACCAGCAGCGCAAAGTTCGTGTTCTGCGTCTGGCGGGCGGGGTCCTCATAGCTGTGCCCGTTCACGGTGACGATGCCGTTCGTGTTCTCATTCACGACCGCGCCCTTGGGGTTCATGCAGAACGTGCGCACGAGGTCCTGATATTTTTCGGTTTTGTAGACGATCTTGCTCTCATACAGCTCGTCGGTGATGTGCTGGAACACCTCCGCCGGCAGCTCCACGCGCACGCCGATGTCCACGCGGTTGGAGAGCGTGGGGATCTTCAGCTCATTGCAGACGGACTCCATCCACTTGCTGCCGCTGCGCCCGACGGAGATGACGCACTGCGTGCCGGAAAACGTCCCCTTGGGCGTGAGCACCTCGTAGCCGCCGTCGATTTTCGTAACGCGCTCGACCGGCGTATGGAAGTGGAAGTCCACACGGTCCTTCAGCTCGCGGTACAGATTCCCCAGCACCTCAAAGTTGATGTCGGTGCCCAGATGCCGCACCGACGCGTCGAGCAGGTGGAGATTATTCCGCAGGCACTCGGTCTTAAAGGCGGTGTCGGCGGTGGAGTAGAGCTTTGTCTTGCCGCCGCCGTAGGCGACGTTGATGTCGTCCACATAGTGCATCAGCTCCAGCGCGCGCTGCTTTCCGATATAGCGGTACAGCGTGCCGCCAAATTCATTTGTGATGTTATATTTGCCGTCCGAAAACGCGCCTGCGCCGCCAAAGCCGTTCATAATGGCGCAGGTCTTGCAGTGGATGCAGCTTTTGACCTGATTGCCGTCAATGGGGCAGCGGCGCTCACTCAGCTCGCCGCCGCATTCCAGCACGGCGATCTTCAGGCTTGGGGCTTTGTGGCTGAGCTCATAGGCGGTAAAAATGCCGCCCGGACCTGCGCCGATAACGAGTACATCATACTTCATTCGGTATCCTCCTTGCTGTGTTCCAAAAGCCAGGTGCGCATAGCCTCCAGCCCCTCGTGGCTGAGGGGGAAGGTCTTTTCGTCCTCCATGGTGCTTTTTTTGTAGCAGAATGCACCGTGCCAGACCTCGGCGGTCATGCTGCTGGCGTCAAAATCGACTTCCTTGGGCGTTTTCATGGTGATGGCGGGGACAACGCGAAAGCGCAGCGCCCCGAAGCTTCCGGTGAAAATATTGTTGTTTTCAAAGCTGTGCAGCACCGGCAAAAACAGCGCCTGCATGGGCGATCCCCTCCTTTTTGCGCCGATAGTATAGCATACTTTTCGCGCTCTGACAACTGGCGCCGCAAAAAGCGGGACGATTCGTCCAAAAGCGCAAAAACCCGGTTGCTTTTTTTAAAATATCTGTTATAGTATGGATGTGTCCGTTTGAGGCGGAACAACTACATATTTTTTGGGCAGAACGTGCGGAGTTATCCGCAGGCGGAATGGGGTGCAAGTCCCCGCGAGCCGGTCACTGTGAAGCCCCGCGCAAAGGCAAGCACCCGCGCGGGGATAAGTCAGATACGCTGAGGGCTGCCCTGTGCCTGTGCCGTCACCGCAGCCGAAGCTACGCAATTTCTGCGTCTTTTTCCGCGCGGGGTCGGTATGCCCGCGCGGTTTTTTTGCGCCCGCGCGGCGACAGGCGCTGAAAGAAGATGTCCTCCGTGGAAAAACACGAGGATGGGTGCTTTCTGCCCCTCCGGGGGCTTGATATATACTATTTTAACAAGGAAGAAAGGAAAATCGACATGAAAAAACGAATCGTGTCCCTGCTGCTGGCAGTGGTGCTTGTGCTGGGACTCATGCCCGCCGCATTGGCGGCTGACCCCGGCGATTACAAAATCCAGTTCCAAGCAAAACCTTCCGATACTGGCGTCACCGGCACGATGGAGGATCAGTGGGGCAAATTTGATGTCCCGCTCAAACTCAGCACCTGTACGCTGAAGCGCGAGGGCTACGATTGCGCGGGCTGGACGACTGACGCCGCCGGGACGAGTGTCCTTTTTAAGGACGGCGCTTCCTTTACGAATGAAACCGACTGGGAGGGAGAGAGCGAATACGGTCCAACCGTCAACCTCTACGCCATCTGGGAAAAAGCCAAGTCCCCCGAGGAAAAGGCAGCCGACGCCAAGCTCACTGCTGCCGAGACGGCCATCAGCGGCACCTATAACTGCACCTGGGGCACGGATACGAACGCGCTGACCATGATCCGCGCCAAGCTGACCGCCGCAGGCATCACGGGCGTGACGGTCGCGATGAAGCAGGCGGAATACAGCAGCTATAACTATGTTGGCATCGCCGCCGACGGCACGCTCCAGTATAAGTGGAACGAAAACGGCTCTACCCCGGCTGCTGCCGGTTCTGTCCGCCCGACGGTCGTGCTGACCTACAATGACGGCAAGGCGGACTATTCCAAGGAATCGACCGGGTGTCTGTTCAGCCTCCCGCTGGACGAGACCAAGGCGATGGCTGCGCTGAACACCGTTGCTGCCCGCGTCACCGTCCCCGAGACCGTGGAGACCGCGGACGATCTGACCAGCCTGCCGCAGTATGTGCTGAAGACCGGTGTGGACGCGTCCAAGGTGGACTATAACAAGTCGGATGATCTGGAGCTGTGGGCGACCGCGGGTTGGGGTTCCAGCCCTACCGATGTGATCTCCATCGCAAAGGATAATTCCAAGCTGTTTGCCCCCTACAAGGTCAGCGTAAGGCTGCCTGAAAAGGACACGACCGTGACGCTCACTCTGACGCTCACCTACAACGGCCGCGAAGATTTGAAAGTGAACTCCGTTTACACGGTAAACGTCAAGGGCAGCCAGCAGACCCCGGCGGTCAACTATCAGACACTGCTGGACAAGGTCTTTGGCGCGTCCGGCGCACTCACCGACCCGGCAACGGATGCCGCGATCGACAAGACCGCCGTCGCCGGCGACATCCAGTTCCCCACCACCAGCGACATCCGGGCGACCGCCGGCTACGAGGACTTTGACGGCAAATACACCCCTGTCTATATCACCAGCAGCGATCAGAACGTGATCGAAGATCTGGACGTCAACGCCGCGCGCGCGATGGTCTACCGCCCGCTGCCCGGTCAGCCGGATGCGACCGTGACCGTCACCGTCAAGATCCTCGACCGCCCGACCGGCGAGGGCACGGACTATGCCAATATGCCCGTGCTCGCCAGCAAGGACATCACCCTGACCGTCAAGGCGCTCACGCAGAAGGAGCTTGACGACGCGGCAGCCTTTATGAGCAAGGTCTGCACCGAGGGCGTGTACTGGGAGGGCATTCGTCAGGCGAACACCGACAAGCAGAACGTTACCAGCGACCTGAAATCGTTCATCGAGATCGTCCCGGACGGCGACGGCTGCAAGTTCATCCGCAAAATTGAAGATTCCAAGGGCGTCGGCGTCAAGGCGGACAGCATTGACGGCTGGGAGCTGACCGAAAAATACCGTGCCTTCCGCTCCAGCATCCCCTCGGTCATCGCGTCGGAGACGCTGCGCGTCACGCAGCCCGAGTATAACACGCCCGTCAAGATCGACAGCGTGCTGACCCACGCCGTCTACGGCAAATACTACGAGAAGCTCAAGGATACGGCAGACGGCTGGAAATTTGCCAAGTTCTATAAGCAGCCCATCTCCACCGTGGTCACCGTCACCGGCGAAAAGGGCATCGCCGACCCGAACGTAGAAAAGATCACCCTCACGGTCAAGGTGGAGGGCAGCGAATTTGACCAGAGCTTCACTGACCTGACCGGCAGCTTCACCTGCGACAGCAACGCCTACAAAACGGCGGCGGACGCGCTGCTCGCCGTGCTGGAGGAGCGCGGATATGCCTACACCGGCGCGCCCAGCTACATCACCTCCGTCACCGATAAAAGCGGCAAGACCCTGACCGCGGGCGCCGCGGCGCACGGTCCGTGCTCCGGCTGGATGTACACAATTGACGGCAAGCAGCCCGAACTCAGCCCCGGCTGGAGCGCGGCGCTCGACCAGTACATCCTGCAAACCGGCGACGCCGTTCTGCGTTTTTACTATGTGGACTGCCTGACGGATGACGGTCATCATACGCCCGGCAGCAATGCGGTGACCGTTACAAAGGAAGCCACCCATGAAGAAGCCGGCTCTCGGACGTATACCTGCGCCGTCACCTGGTGCGGGATGCAGGTCACCGAGGTCATCCCCGCCACGGGTCATACCTGGGGCGATGTGACCTACACCTGGAACGAGCGCCACACCACCTGCACCGCAGTGCGCAATTGTACGGCAAACGACGGCGGCGAGGACTCCGAGACCGCCAACGCGACCTACGCGGTCGTGACCGAGCCGACCTCCGGCACTGCTGGTCTTGGTCGCTGGACGGCAGTGTTCGAGAACGAAGCGTTCGAGACGCAGACATTCGATGTCACCCTCCCCGCCACCGGCGGCAGCACCGGCGGCACGGCGAAGCCCTCCGGCAATGCCGGCAAGCCCTCCGTCCGCAAGGACAGCAGCTCCGCCGCCGCCAAGGAGAGCGTGAGCTCGCGCTTTGACGACGTGCGCTCCGCGCACTGGTTCGCGGATGCCGTCGAGTACGTCACCGAAAACGGCATCATGAACGGCACGGCTGCCGATACGTTCTCGCCGAACGCGCCCGCCACGCGCGCCATGCTCGTCACGGTCCTGTACCGTCTGGCAGGCAGCCCCGACGCAGATGCTGCGCACGGCTTTGCCGATCTGACCCGCGGCGCGTGGTATGTGGATGCCGTCGCCTGGGCGGCTGAAAACGGCATCGTGGACGGCGTGGGCGCTTCCCGCTTCGCCCCGAACGTCGGTATCACCCGCGAACAGCTTGCCGTCATACTCTACCGCTACGCGCAGCACTGCGGTCTGGATGTCAGCGCCGCTGAGGATCTGTCCGGCTACGCCGATGCGCAGTCGGTCAGTCCGTGGGCACAAGCTGCCATGCGCTGGGCAGTGAGCGCCGGTCTCATCTCCGGGCGCAGCGCCTCCGCGCTTGCCCCGCAATCCGGCGCCACCCGCGCCGAGATCGCCCAGCTCCTGATGAGCTTTGCAAAGCTCCTCAAAAAATAAGCACTCCCGTAGAGATCGTGGGCGGCAGGCAAACCCTGCCGCCCGTTTTTTTCTCCGCACGCGTGTCTGCCGCATAGCGCAAACCGTGGATTGACAAACGCCGCGCGGCGTGTTACCGTAGTGCTCATACTAGAATCTGTTAAAAAGCTTGAAGAGCTTTTTATAGCGCCAACGGCGCGTCAGATTCTGCATGAGACGGCGCAGCGTGCATTCGCACGATGCGAGTGTGCGTAGCACACGGGATTCTTGATTCAATATTTTAATCAAGAATCAGTATCAGCAATAAAAATCGAGGTCACAGTATGAAACAGCAACAACTCAAAGGTAGTCTTCTGCTCCTGCTCACGGCAATGATCTGGGGCATCGCATTCGTAGCGCAAAAGGAGGGCGTCAGCCGCATCGGTCCGTTCACCATGCAGGCGACGCGCTTTTTCCTCGCCGGAACGGCTCTGCTGCCGTTCGCCCTCGCCGGACGCAAGCGTCAGGCGGCGCTGCGCGAACAGAGCGGTCTCAGTCGCGGCGGCGTGCTGCTGCGCGGCTTTCTCTGCGGGCTGCTGCTGTGCGCCGCCAGCACGTTCCAGCAGTTCGGGCTTCTGTATACCTCCGTCGGCAAGTCCGGCTTTATCACCACGCTCTACATCGTCCTCGTGCCGCTGGCGGGTATTTTCCTCAGCAAAAAGGTCGGCGGGCGCGTCTGGGCAAGCGTCGTCATCGCCGTCGCGGGACTGTATTTTTTGTGTATGCACGGCACGATGAACGTCAACGCCGGCGACCTGCTCACGCTCGTGTCTGCGTTCTTCTTTATGGCGCAGATTTTGTATATCGACCACATCGGCGCGTGCATGGACGGCATCCTGCTCGCCTGCATCCAGTCGTACACCTGCTGCGTGATCGGCGCGATCGGGATGCTGATCTTCGAAACGCCGTCGTGGAGTGCGATCCTCTCCTGCTGGCTGCCCATCTGCTACGCGGGCATTTTGTCCGGCGGCGTTGCGTACACGCTGCAAATTTTGGGGCAGCGCTACACCGAGCCGACGCTCGCGTCGCTGCTGATGAGCCTCGAGTCGGTCTTTGCCGCGCTTGGCGGCTGGCTGATTTTGCACCAGACGCTCGCCCCGCGCGAGCTGCTCGGCTGCGCGCTGATGTTCGCCGCCATCATCCTCGCCCAGCTCCCCGGCAAGGCAAAACAAACTGCATAAAAGAACCCGCCGCCACGTTCTGTGGCGGCGGGTTCTTTTATGCTTCCCGGCGGTTGCCGTCCTTGTCGAAGGTGCGCCGCAGCGCCCGCTCTGTCGGCGCGATGGAGGCAAGGAGCACTACGAGCTGCACGACGCACAGCGCGCTGCCGAGCCAGCTCACCGCGCTCTCCCCTTTTCCGAGTGCGAGGCACATGACCGCAGCCGTGACCGGCGTGAGCACCAGTCCGCAGCGATACCAGAGCCTGCCGAAATAGCGATGCGCAAACTGCCATGTGTCCTGATTTTTCATGGACATCGCCGTGCGGTAGCCATAGACCGGGTTGATTTTCTTCGGCGCGTTTTTGGAAAACGCCCGCCCCGTAAACAGCATCACCAGCGGCATCAGCAGCACCATCACGAGCATGAATATCCAGTAGCCCATCGGAACATCTCCCCTCTTTCCGCACAGTATACTCCCGCCTTATTCCCCTGTCAAGGCATGTGAAAATCGCCCGGAATGCGTCTGCATTCCGGGCGACTGAGCGTGTCAAAAAAGTGTTTTTGACACGCTCTCAAACGAAAACCGCTTCGCTGGGTTTCCGTTTGAGAGGGCTTGCACCCTGCCGCGCGCATAATTTGTGCGCTGCGAGCGCACAAATTCCACACTTGCAGGGCGCAATGTATTTTCTGCGACGTACACGCCGCCGCAGAAA
>JALFSI010000023.1:0-10586 GCA_022779365.1 Clostridiales bacterium | reverse complement strand
TCAGTACAAGGGCTATCCGACGGTGCTGGTCATCATGCTCGTTTTGTCCCTCATCTATTCGTTCATTTGCAGCCGTACGATCTTCGGTCGTGGTCTGTACGCCATCGGCGGAAACCGCAAGGCGGCGGCACTGTCCGGCGTGAAGGATCGGCTGTACTTCTTCATGGCGTACACGAACATGGGCTTCATGTGCGCGGTGGCAGCGCTGGTGTATGCGGCTCGTCTGAACGCGGCGACGCCGAAGGCAGGCGTGAACTTTGAACTGGACGCCATCGCGGCGTGCTTCGTGGGCGGCGCGTCCGTCACAGGCGGCGCGGGTACGATCGCGGGCGCGCTGGTCGGTTGCTTTGTCATCGGCATTCTGAACAACGGTATGTCCATGATGGGCATCTCCGCCGACTGGCAGCAGGTCGTCAAGGGTCTTGTCATCCTCATGGCAGTCGCGTTTGACCTCATCCCCAAGAGAAAAAAGAAGTAATATGCACAAATTCACCCCCGGCTGAGCATCAGCCGGGGGTGCTTCTGTATTCGATCAGACCTCAGCCACTGCGCGGCGGAGGATGGAGTGACTGCAAAGGGATGTTTGGAACTGGTCGAGCGCCAGCATGACCGCGCCGCGTGCGCAGCCGGAATCGCCGAGGCGCGAGCACTCGATGCGAATATCCTTAACACACTGCGGGTAGGAACGGCTATGTACATAGTCGGCAATTTTATTGACCAGCCGCCGGTCCACGAACGTCTCCGACCCGCCGATGATAAACAGCGACGGGCTGAGAAGGGAAATGACGTTGCCGATGGCGACGGCGACCATCTGCGCAAAATGATTCATCACTTCTTCAAACAGCGGCGTGCCCATATTGGCAAAGCGCACGATGTCCTCCATTGTCAGATCGTCCACGGAGCAGGGGAGCGGTAGATTCATATTTTTCATGGATTTAAGTTTTGCCTGCGCCTCCTGCACGAGTGCGCGACCGCTCGCCACGCGCTCCAAACACCCATACTGCCCGCAGGAGCAGAGTGGACCGTTGATGTCCACGCACTTAAAGCACAGCTTTGACAACCAGAAATGGATTCGCGAGACGCGTGTCAAGGATGTGCATCGCGCCCGCCCGATCACGCAGGACGGCAACGGTCAGTTCCGCAAGGATCAGTACACGACCATCTCCGAAATGCCGTTCCATATTGAGCGCGTGTTCATGGAAAAGCGCGCCGAGAACGACACAGAAGGCAAGTTCATGCACATGGTCACGCTGACCGAGGGCAAGCGCGTCACCATCCGCTCCATCGATCACCCTGAGTACAGCACCACCATCGACCGCCTGCAGGCGTGCATCATTCCGGCGGGCTTCGGTCGCCACGAGTACATCAACGAGGACGGCTCGCACGCGATGGTCGTTATCATCCGTCTCAAGCAGGGCTAAGATATGGATACGCTCGAACTTCGCTGCGGCGGCACGCAGGTGCACATCGACCGCTTCGGCGCGATGTTTACGGCAGAGTTCACGGTGAACGGACAGCGCCTCAGTCCGCTGTTCCGTCCCGCGTGGCATGGGAATTTCGCGGACGATGCGTTTCTGAACGGCTTACAGGGTGATTTTCTCTGCGCCCCGTTCGGAGCGCGCCCGGAAAGTGCCGGGGCGTTTGCAGACGAGTGGAAGCCATACATTGAAGCCGCTGCGCCGGACGCGTTTGCGCACGGCTATCCCGCGCACCATGTGTGGGACGTTGCCGATGTGCGCGAACAGAAGGCAACGCTGCGCCTCACGACCCATCCGCGCTTTTCCTCCATCACGCGGCGCGTCGGCTGCGCGCCGGACGGAAGCATACAGGTGACGGATACGCTCATCCCGTCGGCGGATTTTGAAATGCCGCTGGGGCTGCATCCGATCTTTGCGCTGCCCGACCGGGCGGAGCAGGCAGAGCTGCTCCTGCCGGAGCACGCCTTTGCGGCGACGTTCCCGTCGGCGGTGGACGCTTCGTCCATCTTCGTGCAAAACGCGCAGACGGATGCGCGCGCCGTTGCGTGCCTGGACGGCACAACGTGCAACGTCACGCGCCTGCCGCTGGCGCGCGATACGGAGGACCTGCTGATGCTCTGCAATGTGGCAGACGGCTCGGTCACGCTGCGAAACCGCCCGCAGGGCTACCGCGTCACGCTCTCGTGGGACGCGCGGCTGCTGCCGAACTGCCTGCTGTGGCTGAGCAATCGCGGCAGAACGTTTGCGCCGTGGAACGGGCAGAATCTCTGCCTTGGCATTGAGCCGATCGCGGCGGCGTTTGACCTTGGTGAGTGCGTCTCGGCAGGGGAGAACCCGCTGCGCCGCAAGGGCGTTTGCACCTCGCTGCCGTTCAAAAAGGGTGTGCCGTTTGTGCTCACCCACAGTCTGCAAGTTTCAGCAGAATGATCTTCTTTCATATCTCCAAATGCCAAAGCCCACCGACGTTTCGTCGGTGGGCTTTGGCAAATGATTTGACTTTAGCGGCGGGCGATGACCTCGCACTCGACGAGCACGCCCTTCGGAAGCGCCGAGACCTCCACGCAGGAACGCGCGGGATACGGTTCGGAAAAATACTCTGCGTAGATGGCGTTGAGCGCACCGAACTGACCGAGATCGGTCATGAATACCGTCGTTTTCACGACGTTTTCCAGCCCCAGCCCGGCTTCCGCCAATACTGCCTTCACGTTGCGGAACATCTGGTGCGCCTGCGCCTCCAGACCGCCCTCCACGACCGCGCCGGTCTGCGGGTCAAGCGGGATCTGCCCGGAGCAGTACACGGTGTCGCTGCAGTCGATCGCCTGCGAGTAAGGTCCGACCGCCGCCGGGGCATTTTTCGTTGCGATAACCTTCATAGTCTGTTTCCTCCCAGTTATTGTGCTGCGCTGCGCGCGCGTTTCCAGTCCAGATATTCATCGTATGTGCCGGTATAGTCCAGAATTTTGCCGTCCGGCAGGAACTCAATGACACGGTTGCACGTCGTTTCCAGCAGCTCGTGATCGTGCGAGGCGAGCAGGATGTTGCCCGGGAATGCGCACAGCCCCTTGTTGACTGCCTGAATAGCCTCCATATCCAAGTGGTTCGTCGGTTGGTCGAGCAAAATCACATTCGCGCCGGAGAGCATCATTTTTGACAGCATACAGCGCACCTTTTCACCGCCGGACAGGACGTTCACGGGCTTGAACGCGTCCTCGCCAGAAAACAACATCCTGCCAAGGAAGCCGCGCAGGTACACGTCGTCCTTTTTTGCGGAATACTGCCGGATCCAATCGACCAGCGTGTCGGTGCAGCCATCAAAATACTCGCTGTTGTCCTTCGGCAGGTAGCTCTTTGTGACGGTCTGCCCCCACTTGACGCTGCCCTCGTCCGGCTCAAGCTCACCCATGAGGAGCTTGAACATCGTCGTCTGCGCCAGCTCATTTTCACCTACGAATGCGATCTTGTCGTTTTTGCCGACGATGAAGCTGACCTTGTCCAGCAGCTTCACGCCGTCCACGGTCTTGCTGACCTCGGTCACGAACAGGATGTCCTTGCCAACCTCGCGCTCACGCTCAAAGCCCACGAACGGATAGCGCCGCGAGGACGCGGGCATTTCCTCCACGGACAGCTTGTCAAGCAAGCGCCGGCGCGCCGTTGCCTGCTTGCTCTTGCTTTTGTTCGCGGCAAACCGGGAGATAAACGCCTGCAATTCTGCGATTTTTTCTTCATTGCGCTTATTCTTGTTGCGGATCATCGCCTGAATGAGCTGTGAGGACTCATACCAGAAGTCGTAGTTGCCAACATACTGGCGGATCTTGCCGTAGTCGATGTCCACGATGTGCGTACAGACTGTGTTGAGGAAGTGGCGGTCATGACTGACCACGATCACAAGACCCGTGTCCTCATAGTCCATGATGAAGTTTTCCAGCCAGTCGATGGCGTCGATGTCGAGGTTGTTCGTCGGCTCGTCGAGCATGATGATGTCGGGCTTGCCGAACAGCGCCTGTGCAAGCAGGACCTTTACCTTTACGCGCCCGTCGGTGTTTGCCATCAGGTCGCCGTGCATCGAGACGGGGATGCCCAGACCTTGCAGCAGGCGGCTCGCGTCAGACTCGGCCTCCCAGCCGTCCATCTCGGCAAACTCCGCTTCGAGTTCGCTCGCGCGCATCCCGTCCTCCTCGGTAAAGTCCGGCTTTTCATACAGCGCGTCCTTTTCCTTCATCACGTCGTACAGACGCTGATTGCCCATAATGACGGTGTCAAGGATGGTATACTCGTCGTACTGGAACTGGTCCTGCTTCAGGACCGACATCCGCGCCTCGGGCGGGAAGGTGATCGTACCGGCGGTCGGCTCTAATTCGCCGGAGAGAATTTTGAGGAACGTGGACTTGCCCGCGCCGTTCGCGCCGATCACGCCGTAGCAGTTGCCGGACGTGAATTGCAGGTCCACATTCTTAAACAGAACATCGCTGCCAAATTGCATGGCAAGATTGGAAATGGTGATCATATCGTGCTCCCTTTTTGCTGTTATCTTTCGTATTCTATCATATTTTTCCCGGATAGAAAAGGGAAGTTGTGAACGATTTAAGAATTTTTGCCGCAAGGCTTGCATTTTTGCGCATTTGGTCTATAATACAGTTAGCACTCAGCGAAGTCGAGTGCTAATACAAACGAACTGGACGTGAAACTATGGCGAAAAAACAATTCAAGGCGGAGTCCAAGCGACTGCTGGACCTGATGATCAATTCCATCTACACGCATCAGGAGATCTTCCTGCGTGAGATCATTTCCAACGCCTCCGACGCCATTGATAAGCTGGCGTATCTGGCGCTGACGGACGAAAAGGTCGGGCTATCCCGCAGTGACTTTGCCATCCGCCTTGCGCCGGACACGGAAAAGCGCGTGCTGACTGTTTCCGATAACGGCATCGGCATGGATAAGGACGAGATGGAAAATAATCTCGGCACGATCTGTCGCTCCGGCAGCCTGCAATTCAAGCAGGACATGGAAAAGCAGCCGGATCTGGACATCATCGGGCAGTTTGGCGTCGGCTTCTACTCGGCGTTTATGGTCGCGGCGGACGTGACTGTCATCTCCAAGAAATACGGCTCGGACGAGGCGTGGATGTGGCAGTCGAGCGGCGCAGACGGCTATACCATGACCCCCTGCGAGCGCGAGAGCGCCGGCACAGATGTCATCATGCACCTCAAAGACGACACCGACGACGAAAAATACTCCCGCTTCCTGCAAACCTACGAGCTGGAGCGGCTGGTAAAAAAATATTCGGACTACATCCGCTACCCGATCAAAATGCGCGTGGAAAAATCGCGCATGAAGGAGGGCTGCGAGAAGGATAAACCCGAATACGAGACGTATGAAGAGGTCGAAACGCTCAACTCCATGATCCCACTGTGGCAGAAGCCGAAGCAGGACGTGACCGAGGCGGAGTACAACCAGTTCTACAAGGACAAGTTCTACGACTTTGAAGACCCCGCCGCAGTCATCCATGTGAGCGTGGAGGGTGCGGTCACCTACAAGGCGCTGCTATACATCCCGTCGAAAGCACCGTATGATTTCTACACCAAGGACTACAAGAAGGGCTTGCAGCTCTATTCCTCCGGCGTGATGATCATGGAGCACTGTGAGGACCTGCTGCCGGACTGCTTCCGCTTTGTGCGCGGCGTGGTCGATTCGCAGGATCTGAGCCTGAATATCTCCCGTGAGATGCTCCAGCATGACCGCCAGCTCAAATTCATGGCGGCAAATCTTGAAAAGAAAATTCGTCAGGAGCTGGAAAAGCTGCTGAAAAATGACCGCGAAAAGTACGAAAAGGTCTATGCCGCATTCGGGCTTCAGCTCAAATACGGCGTGGTCGCGCAGTACGGCGAAAAGAAGGATGTACTGCAAGACCTGCTGCTGTTCTGGTCGCAGAAGGAAAACAAGCTCGTCTCGCTCAAGGAATATACCGATGCCATGCCCGACGGGCAGCCGCATATCTACTACGCCAGCGGCGAGAGCCGCGAGCGTCTTGCCCAGCTCCCGCAGCTTGAGCAGCTTAAGGAAAAGGGCTACGACGTGCTGCTGCTGACCGACGAGGTCGATGAGTTCGTTGTGCAGACCTTGCAGAAATACGCCGACCACGATTTCCTCAGCGCCACGGCGAAGGACCTCGGTCTTGCCAGCGAGGAGGAGAAGAAGGCAGTCGAGGAAAAGGCGGAGCAGGCGAAGCCGACGCTCGAATTTGTGAAGCAGACGCTGGGCGACAAGGTCTCGCAGGTGCGCCTGAGCACGAACCTCGGCAGCCATCCCGTCTGCATCGTGCCCGCCGAGGGCATGAGCTTTGAGATGGAAAAGTACTTTAAGCGCCTGAACCCGGACATGGGCATGAAGGCGGAGCGCATTCTGGAGCTGAACGCCGACCATCCTGTGTTCGCTGCCTTGCAGCTCGCCACGGCACAAGACCCGGAAAAGGCGAAAAAATACGCCCGCATCCTCTACACACAGGCGCTGCTGATGGCGGACCTCCCGGTGGACGACCCGTCCGATTACACCGACCTCGTCTGCGAGCTGATGCAGTAAATTTCATAAAAATCCGCGCTACCGTTTTTCGGTGGCGCGGATTTTTTATGCTTCGGCGCGTGGTTCCCCGGTCGAGCCGCGCACGATGATGTCGTCGGATTTGATCATATACGACTCTTCCAGCGCGGGATTCTGTTCCTGGATCATGCGGTCAAGATACTCCACCGCCTTCGCCACGATGTCGTGATAGTCCACATGCACGGTGGTCAGCGGGGGATAACAGATGCTGGAGCTGTGCAGGTCGTCAATACCGACCACGGAAAAATCACCCGGCACGGAAAAGCCGTTTTTCTGGATGCAGTGCATACACGCCTGCGCGAAATAATCGCTGGAGCAGAAGATGGCGGTCGGGCGTTCGTTGCAGCGCAGGATGGCGTCCGTGCCATTGAGGGCGGACTCAAAATCGTTCGCTTCGGACTGGATCCAGTCGGGGTAGAGCGTTAGATGCCCCTCCGACAGCGCACGGCAGTAGCCCTGAAAGTTGGCAATATAAAAATCCGGCACGGACTGCTGCCCCAAAAAGCCGATGCGCGTATGCCCGAGCGACATCAGATGCTTCGTGATGGTGTACGCCGCCAGCTCATAATCCACGCCTACGCGCGAAAAGCTGGGGTGCTTGGTGTGCGAATCGACCACCACAAACGGCACATTTTCCTGTCGCAGGTACAAAAGCGTCTCCGAATCCGGGTCATGCAGCAGCACAACGCCATCGGCGTTGCCCTGTTTGATGGCACGGGCGGCGTCGGACGTACGGAACGACTCGGGCTTGCTGGACACGACGATGTTATAGCCGTATTTCGTTGCGATGAGTGAGATCGCATCCAGAATCGTGGAGTAAAAGGGGTTGCTGAACGACGCCATCTCATCGACAACCATGAAAATATTAAAGCTGCGGTGCACCACCGCGGCGCGCGATTTGGCGTTGGGGATATAGTGCTCCTGATCGATGACGCGCAGAATGCGGTCGCGCGTTTTCTGGCTGACGCCCGGGCGGTCGTTGAGCACATACGAAACCGTTGTGGGCGAGACACCGGCGATCTCGGCGATCCGGCGGATGCTGACCTTTTCCACGAAATACCCTCCCTATACGTTTTCTTTACTATATCAGGCGGGTTGCCGGAATTCAAGTAAAAACTACATAGAAAACTGGATATTTTGCACAACATTTGTAAAGTACAGTGAACATTCACTGAACGTATTAACAAAATAAAACATACCGAATAATACTGCGCAAAATGCTGAACAACAAGCGAAAATATGCCGATCAGACGGCATCTTTGGTAATTCCTCGAATAGTCAGGCGCATCCTCCAGGGGCTACAATCATGGTATCGAGAGTGACAGGAGGAGCCTGCTATGAAAAAACGGATCGCGGCGGTCGGGCTGGCGTGCCCGACGGAGATGGGATTTGAGCACGCTGCGGAACTGTATAAAATAACGGTGCGCTCGTTGGCGGACCAGTATGACGTGCTGGACACCGGCGTGATCGTCACAAACCCCAGCGATCTGCGCCATGTACAGGCGATGCTGCACAAGAAAACGGTGGACGCGCTGCTGGTATGCGCCGCAACGTGGAGCGAGGATCAGCACATTCTGCGGCTGCTGCACAGCCTGCGCTGCACGGCAATCCTGCACGCGTTCCCATCTATCGACTCCGGCTCACTGTGCACAGTGCAGCAGATCGCGTCCGTGCTGACCGACATCCGCTACCCCGCCTTTACCGGCTTCTGCGCCAAGGCGGGCAGCGAGGAGGCGCTGGCACATATTCACCGCGCGATGGAAGACGCCAAGCCGTCCGCCTCGCCGCGCGGCAGCATGACCATCGGTGCGATCGGCGGGCGCGTGCAGGGCATGACGGAGATTGCCTACGACGAGTTTGCGCTGCTGGAAAAATGCGGCGCGCTCATCGTGCCGATCGGGGAGACGGAGCTTCTGGACCTTGTGGACGCGGTGACGGACGCGGAGCTTGCCGCAGCGCGGGAGTGTCTGGCACAGCGGCGCTTGATCCGACTTTCCGGCAGCGCGGCGATCGACGAATCGCTGCGGTATTACCTCGCTATGAAGGCGCTCATACAGCGCTACGACCTGCAGGGGCTGGCGGTCAAATGCTACACGCGCTACATGGGCAGAGTGTGCCTCGGCTACTCGCTTTTGTCGGACGAGGGCATCGTTTGCAGCTGCGAGGGTGACGTGACAAACGCCGTGATGATGCGCATTCTTGCCGATCTGACCGGGCAGTGCGTCAACCACACGGATTTTCTCTATCCCGATGAAAAAACGAACTCTGCGCTGTTTTCGCACTGCGGCGGCACGGGCTTTTCGCTGGCAAGGCCGCAGGCAGAGATCGAGCTTGCGCCGGTGCGGTTGATGGAGCGTGGCGTGTGCTGCCGCTTTTTGCCCAAGGGCGGCATAGTGACGCTGGCGGACTTGGTTGGGCACGGTGACAAGCTTCGGATGTCGGTGCTCACCGGCGAGGCGATCGACTGCGCGATGGAGTTTCCGGGCACGCCGATGCGCGTGCGCTTCCAGAAGCCCGTATGGGAGATCAACGCGCAGATCATCGAGCGTGGCTGCGGGCATCACTGGATGATCGGCTACGGCGACGTAGCGGCAGAGCTTGCGGAATACTGCCGCAAAAACGGCATTGTGTTCCAGCGGATTGGTATTTGAGCTGCTGCGGCAGTTCTTATAAAAAATTCAGAAAGGAATTATGAAAAATGAAAAGAGTACTTGCAATTCTTCTTGCTGCGATTCTGCTGATCGGTCTGGTCGCGTGCGGCGCGCCCGCCGAAAAGCCCGCGCAGACGGCAGAGCCCTCCGCGGCGTCGACCGACATCAAGACCATCGGTCTGTGTATGCCCACCAAGGAGCAGACCATCTGGACTATGCAGGGCAGACGTCTTCAGGAAGCGCTTGAAAAAGCGGGCTATGAGGTCCTGATCGAGTACGCGGAGGACGACTCGGCAAAGCAGACGATGCAGATCGAGAACATGATCACCAAGGGCGTGGATGCGCTCATCATCGCCGCGGTCGATTGCGCTGCGCTCACCGACGCGTGCGAAAAGGCAAAGGACGCCGGGATCTGGGTCATCGCTGACGACCGCGCTATCACGAACACCGCGGCTGTTGACTATTATGTGACCTGCGATTATGACCGCCTGGCAGAGATGCAGGGTCAGTATATTGTGGATACGCTCGATCTTGACAATGTGGATGGCTCGTTCACGATGGAGATATTCTCCGGCTCGCAGGATGACACGAACTCCGTCATCTTCTTCAATGGTCAGATGCGCGTGCTCCAGAAGTACATCGACGAGGGCAAGATCGTCATCAAATCTGGGCAGAAGACTGCCTCTGAGACTGCCATCCAGTCCTGGGACTCGGCAAAGGCGCAGGCGCGTATGGACAACCTCCTGTCCGGCTATTACACCGACGACCATCTGGATATTTGCCTGGCAACGTCCGACTGCCTGACC
Source organism: Clostridiales bacterium (assembly GCA_022779365.1). Taxonomy (GTDB): domain Bacteria; phylum Bacillota; class Clostridia; order Oscillospirales; family Oscillospiraceae; genus CAG-170. The sequence continues at coordinate 557 of JALFSI010000023.1, read as the reverse complement.
ATCGGCTGCATCTCGTCGCTGGAATCCATGGGCTACGGCGACGCGGCGAACCCCTTCCCGCTGATGACGGGTCAGGACGCCGAGCTTGCCGCCATCAAGAATATCATCGCCGGGAAGCAGTCCATGACGGTGTTTATTGACGCCACTCTTCTCGCCGAGCGTATGGTCGAGCTGCTTGACGCGCTCAAGGCGGGCAAGACATTTGAAACGACCGCGACCTATAATAACAACGTGATCGAAGTGCCAATGGTCACCTACGATCCGCTGCTCATCACGAAGGACAACGTGGACTACGTTATTGAAGTCGGCTACTACACGCAGGCTGAGGTCTACGGCTGATTTTAGCGCATCGGAGGGGGGGCAACCCCCTCCGATTCCCACGAAAAGGAGTCATGCACATGCAGCAGAATATCCTCGAGATGCGAGGCATCACCAAAGAATTTCCGGGTGTAAAGGCGCTGGATAACGTGACGTTTCAGGTAAAGCGGGGCGAGATCAAGGCGCTGGTGGGCGAGAACGGCGCGGGCAAATCCACGCTGATGAACGTCCTGTCCGGC
>JALFSI010000055.1:0-28452 GCA_022779365.1 Clostridiales bacterium | reverse complement strand
TTTCTGCGGCGGCGTGTACGTCGCAGAAAATACATTGCGCCCTGCAAGTGTGGAATTTGTGCGCTCGCAGCGCACAAATTATGCGCGCGGCAGGGTGCAAGCCCTCTCAAACGGAAACCCAGCGAAGCGGTTTTCGTTTGAAAGCGTGTCAAAAACACTTTTTTGACACGCTCACCGCCGCTCAAATGAGCGGCGGTTTTGTTTGTATTGCGCACACGCGCCGGGTGTGGTATACTGACTAAGTTAAAAGGAGGGGTGTGCCCATGCGGAACGTTTTGGAATATCTGGAGCGCACGGCAGCGCGCGTGCCGGACAAGACCGCGTTTGCAGACGAGGCGCACGCGCTGACCTTTGCGCAGCTTCTCACGGGCTCGCGCGCGGTGGGGACGCTCGTGGCGCGGCGCGCCGAAAAAAGCCGCCCCGTGGGCGTGCTCGTCGGGCGCGATGCCTATACGCCGCTGGGCTTTTTCGCGGCGCTGCAAGCCGGCTGCTGCTATGTCCCGCTCGACCCGCAGATGCCCTCCGCGCGGCTGGACGCGATCCTGCGCCAGCTCGACCCCGCGGTCGTTTTGTACACGCAGGAAAGCGCGAAAATCGCCGCGCAGCTCGGCTGCCCCACCCTCAGTATTGAGGATGATCTGACGGCGGATGTTGACGGCGCACTTTTAGCGGCGCGGCGCGAGGCGGTGCTGGATACCGACCCGGTGTATATCATCTTCACCTCCGGCTCGACGGGCGTGCCCAAGGGCATCGCCTGCCACCACCGGGGCGTGATCGACCTTGCCGACTGGCTGGCGGGTGCGGCGGAGTTTTCGCCGGACGATGTGCTGGGAAACCAAGCGCCGTTTTATTTCGACGGCTCGGTCAAGGATCTGTATATCTGCGTTTCGTGCGGGCTGACGTGTCATATCCTGCCGAAAAAGCTCTTCTTGTTCCCCAAATTACTCATCGAATACCTGAACGCGCACGGCGTGACGGCGCTGCAATGGGCGACGTCGGCGTTCCACCTGGTTGCCGCGTCGGGCGTGCTGGAAAAATACCGCCCCGAAAAAATTCGCAAGGTCCTGCTCGGCGGCGAGGCGCTGCTGGCGCGCGATGTGAATCTCTGGCGCGCGGCGCTGCCCGGCGCGCAGTACTATAATCTTTATGGACCGACCGAGGCGACGGTGGACGCGCTGTGGTATCGTGTGGACCGCGAATTTGCCGACCACGAAGCCATCCCCGCGGGCAGACCCTGCGCGAATAAAGACGTATTCCTGCTGGACGAGCGCCGACAGCCGGTCAAGCCGGGTCAGACGGGCGAAATTTGTATCCGCGGCACGGGGCTGGCGCTGGGCTATTACAACGACCCGGAAAAGACCGCCGCCGCGTTCATCCAGAACCCGCTGCAAAAAAATTACCCGGAGCGCATCTACTGCACGGGCGATATTGCCGTGCAGGATGAAAACGGGCTGTTCATTTTCCAGTCCCGGCAGGACGGGCAGGTCAAGCACATGGGTTACCGCATCGAGCTGGGCGAAATTGAACGCGCGCTCGCGTCCTGCCCCGGAATTTCCGACGCGGCGTGCCTGTTTGACGCGAACAAGGACGCCATCGTCTGCTGCTACGCGGGCGCGGCGACGCCCGCGCAGATCCTGGCACACCTGCGCACGCTCGTGCCGAAATATATGTTCCCGAACGTGTTCTGCGCGCGCGAGTGCCTGCCGCATAACCAAAACGGCAAGATCGACCGCGCGGCGCTCAAAAAGGACTGTCTCAATGGATAAGATCACCGATTTTGCCGCCCTGCGCGCGGCGCAGAGCGCGTGCCTGCGCCCAGGGCTCGTCACCAACTGCGTGCTGCCCGCGCAGGCACTGCACGAGCTGTGCGAGAGCGGGCGATTATTCGCAGAACGCGCGGACGGCGGGCTGTTCCTGCTGGCGCGCGGAACAGTTGACAGGCTGTATTTTTACGTCACCGACTCCACAGCCGCGCCGCGCCTCGCGCTGCCGGAGGGGACGGTGTGCGAATATCCCTACGCGAATGCCCCCGCGCTGCCGGAGAACTGGTTTGCCGCGCTCGGCTTTGGGCGCGTGCTCACGCGGGAGCGCCGGACGCGTCCTGCGGGTGAAGCACCCGCAGAACCATTGCCGTGCGAAGGAATTTCCGCGCAGGCGGCGCTGGAGATTTTAAGCGCCTGCTTCCTGCGCGATACCGGCTGCATCCCGTCGCTGCCTGAATTGGAGCTGGCGGCGCGGGAGGAGCGGCTGCTGGGCGCGGTGCAAGACGGCGCGCCCGCCGCCGTACTGCACGCAAGACCCGATCGCGGCGCGATGGAGCTGCGGCATCTCGCCGTGCTGCCCGACGCGCGCGGGCGCGGGCTTGCCTCCGCACTGGTGCGGGAATTTTGCGCGCGCTTCGGCGCGCAGACCTGCCGCGTGTGGGCGGCACAGGACAATGCCGCCGCGCGGCGCATTTACGAACAAAACGGATTTTTGCCGGACGGACGCATGGCGCAGGTCTGGCGGATAGAAAGGAAGCACTGACATGGAACAGCTTTTGAATATTTTGCAGCAGACGTGCCCCGGCATCGACTTTACCGCGTCCGACCGTCTGATCGACGACGGCATCATCGACTCGCTCGACCTCGTCACGCTCGTGACCGTGCTGATGGACGAGTACGACGTGGAAATTTCGGTCGATGATCTCGTGCCGGAGAATTTCAACTCCGTGCAGGCGATCTATGACCTCGTTGAGCGCGCAAGGGGCTAAGGTATGTCCTTTACGTCGCTGACGTTCCTCGCGTTTTTAGCGGGGCTGATCGTTTTATACTACGTTCTGCCGCGAAAGCTCCAGTGGATGCTGCTGCTTGCGGCAAGCTGCGCGTTTTACCTGTGCGGCGGCGCGAAAACGATCGGCTACCTTGCCTTTACCGCCCTGACGACCTATGCCGCCGGGCGGCGCTTGGGCGCTTTGAACGCGCACTGGAAGACGCTGGACGCGCAGGAGAAAAAGCAGCAGAAGCGCGCGCACGACCGGCGGCGCAAGGGCGCTGTGTGGCTGGTGTGCCTTTTGAATTTCGGCGTGCTGTTCGCGCTCAAATACTGGGCGTTCCTCGCCGGGGCGCTCTCGCGCCGGACGGGGCTTTCCATCTTTGCGCCGGAGCTTTTAATGCCCGTGGGCGTGTCGTTTTATACGTTCCAGTCCATCGGCTATGTGGTGGACTGCTACCGCGGCAAGGTGCAGCCGCAGAAAAATTTTGCGAAATACGCGCTGTTCGTGTCGTTTTTCCCGCAGATCGTGCAGGGACCGATCGGACGCTACGACGCGCTCGCGCCGCAGCTTCTGGCGGAGCACACGCTCGACTGGGAGAATATCCGCGGCGGCTTGCAGCTCGCCCTGTGGGGCTATTTTAAGAAGCTGCTGCTCGCCGAGCGCACGGCGGCGCTGGTGAATACGGTGTTTTCCGCTCCTGAAAATTACGGCGGCGCGGTGCTGGTGCTGGGCGTGTTCGGCTACTGCGTGCAGCTCTACTGCGATTTTTCCGGCGGCATCGACATCTCGCGCGGCGCGGCGCAGATGCTCGGCATCACCATGGCGGAAAATTTCCAGCGCCCGATCTTTGCCCGCAGCCTGACGGAATACTGGCGGCGCTGGCACATCTCGCTCGGGAGCTGGATGCGCGACTATGTGTTCTATCCGCTGGCGCTCTCGCGCCCGTTCCGCGCGCTCGGATCGTTCGCCCGCAAGCGCTTTCGCGGGATGCTGAGCAAAATTTTCGCCACGTCCATGGCGACGTTCGTGGTGTATTTCATCATCGGCGTCTGGCACGGGGCAAATTTCCGCTACCTTGCGTTCGGACTGTATAACGGCGTGCTCATCACGGCGGCGCTGCTTTTAGAGCCGCTTTTTGTGCGCGTGCGCGAAAAGCTCCCCATCCGCTGGGACGGCTGGCTGTGGCACGGCGTGCAGATGCTGCGCACGGGCGTGATCGTGTTCATCGGACGCTATATCACCCGCGCGCCGCGGCTGACGACGGCGCTTTCCATGCTGCGGCGGTCGGTGACGGACTTTTCGCTTTCACAGCTTCGCGGCGGCGCGATCTTCTCACTCGGCATGACGAGGCTTGACTGGCTCGTCGTGCTGGCAGGGCTCTTCGTGCTGCTGGCGGTGGAGGTATATCAGGAGCGCGGCGGCAGGGCGCGCGCGCTTCTCGCGCGGCAAAAGCCTGCCGTGCAGGGGCTTGTGACGCTCCTTTGGCTGGCGGCTCTGCTGCTGCTCGGCGCGCTGGGCGGCTACACCGGCGCTGGCTTTATCTACGCGCAGTATTGAGAGGGGGCATATCGGGATGAAGGCAAAAAGCTGGGTCGTGATGTGCCTGCTGCTGGCGCTGGCGCTGGTTCTGGCGGTGGCGGCGCTGAACTTTTTTGTCGATCCGTTCGGCGTGTTCGGTCAGAACGTCTGGTATTCCTACGCCGAAACACTCAACCCCCGCGTGGGAAAGACCGCGTACCTGATGGAGCACGCGGACGAGTATGATTCCTACCTCGTCGGCTGCTCGTCCACCAGCTCGTACCCGGCGGAGGAGCTGAACGAGTATCTGGACGCGAAATTTTACAACACCATCGTCTACGGCGCGGATATGCAGGACACGCGCCTGACGGTCGCGTGGCTGCTGGAACACTGCACCGTCAAAAATATCGTCCTGAACGTCTACATCGACAACGGTCTGACCTACGCCACGGGCGAGGACTCTCTCAGCTACAAGCTGCACGAGGCGGTGAGCGGCGCGGGGAAGCTCGGCTTTTACGGCGGCTACCTGCTGGCAAGCCCGCAGTACGCGCTGGATAAGCTCAAGGCGCAGCGGGATGAGCTGCTGCTGCCGCAGAGCTACAACGTCTTTGACGAACAAAGCGGCGCGTATGACAAGCGCGCGCGGGATGTGGAGAATATCGGCTCGCTCGACCGCTATTACGAGCACTACCCCGTGTTCACGAATTACCCGCAGGGACCGTCGCAGCTCGGCTACACGGACGCGTGTATGCAGGACGTGGCGGCGATCGTGGAGCTGTGCCGGGACGCGGGCGTGCGGCTGTATGTGGTCTGCGCGCCGGTCTATCGCGACTATTTTGAGGGGTACAGCGCCGAGGCGGTGACGGATTTCTACACAAAGCTCGCCGCCGTGACGGATTATTGGGATTTTTCCTACAGCTCCGTGAGCTGTGATGCGCGCTATTTTTACGACGCGACGCATTTCCGCAATGACGTCGGGCGCATGGCGCTGGCGCGGATATTCGGCGATGAGTCTGCCTACATTCCCGACGATTTCGGCGTGTATGTGACGCAGAAGAACGCGGACGCACACGCGCGGAAGCTCTGCGCGCACGAAGCCGCCGCTGACGAGGCGGCGTATACGAAGGACCTGCCTGTCCTCATGTATCACGATCTGCTGGCGCAGGACGACGGCACGGGCGCGATGACTGCCGAAATTTTTGACGAGCAGATGCGCTCGCTGCAAAGCGCGGGCTACACGACCGTGAGCCTGGACGAGGTCTACGACTATGTCTATCACGGCGCGATGCTTCCCGAAAAGCCCATCCTCATCACGTTTGACGACGGCTACCGCAGCAATTACGAGCTTGCCTACCCCATTTTGCAGAACTACGGCATGAAGGCGGCGATGTTCGTCATCGGCGTGTCGGTCGGGCAGGACACCTATAAGGACACCGGTGTTTCCATCACGCCGCATTTTTCCTATGACGAGGCGCGGGAGATGATCGCGTCCGGGCTGATCTCCATCGGCAGCCACACCTATGACCTCCACCAGTCGCCGCAGCTCGACCCCGCGCCCGTGCGCGAAACGGCGGACATTTTGCCGGGCGAGGGGCAGGCAGCTTACGCCGCCGTATTCTCCGGCGATCTGGCGCAGTCGGTGCGGGAGATCGAGGAACATACGACGCAGCGCGTCACGGCGCTGGCGTATCCCCAGGGCGTGTACACCACGCTCTCGCAGGCGCTGTGCCGCGAGGCGGGGCTGCTCGCCACGTTTTCAAGCGATGTGCATGGCAATACGCTCGTGCGCGGGCTGGGGCAGTGCCTGTACGCCATGGGGCGCTACAGCGTGACCCCGTGCTCCGGCACGGAACTGATCGCCCTGCTGGACGGCGCAGAATAATGTAAGATCGGGCTGCTCAAAAGCAGCCCGATTTTTTACACAAATGCCGTTGACTTCCCGATTTTTCCGCCGTATACTGCAATTAGAGAATTAATACTGTTTCTTGATTCAAATATTGAATCAAGAAACCCGCGTGCTTTGCACGCTGGAATTGCACAATTGTGCAATTCCCCGTCTCATACAGTTCTTAACGCACCTGCGGTGCTATAAAAATCTTTTCAAGATTTTTAATAAGAACTAGTAAAAAAAGGAGGAGATACTATGGTTACATCCATCTACAAAAAGGCGTTTGCCGTGCTCCGGCAGAAGCCGGTCACGCTATGGGGCATCTCGCTGCTGTGCGGGCTGCTGGAGCTTCTGGCGTTCATCGGCTTTGGCGCAGTGCCTGTCGGCGCGTTCATCGTGGCGTGGGCGCTGGAGGCGGGCATGGCGATGATCTATCTCAACAGCTACCGCACGGGTCTCAAGCCCAAGAGCACCTACCTCTTTGCTGCGTTCAAAAAAGACCGCTTCTGGCGCGTCGTCGGCGGTCTTGCGTGGATGGAGCTGTGGATCTTCCTGTGGGCGCTGATCCCGATCGTGGGCATCGTGTTTGCCGTCATCCGCGCGTATGAATACCGCTTTACGCCGTATATCCTCATGACGCGCGACGACGTGAAGGCGACCGACGCCATCAAGCTCTCCAAGCAGGAGACGATGGGCTACAAGGGCAAGATGTTCTGGGCGGATATGCTGATCGTCCTGCTGTATCTGGCGGCGGCGCTCGTGCTGCTCATCTTCTCGCTCATTCCGTTTATCGGCGTGCTGTTCCGCGTTGTAAATACCCTGCTGAGCATCGCGTTCAGCCTGTTTGCACCGCTGTTCCTCGGCATCGTGCAGGCGGCGTTCTATGTGGAGACCAAGTCCGCGCCTGCCGCGCCCGCACAGCCGACCCCGCCGACCATCCCCGCCCCGGTCGCTCCGACCGCTCCGGCAGCCCCCGAAGCGCCCGTGACGGAAGCCCCGGCGGAGGAAGCACCCGCTCCTGCGGAGGGAGCACCCGCCGAAGCTCCGACGGAGACCGCTCCCGCCGAAACGCCGGCAGAGGAAGCCCCTGCGGAGGTTGCCCCCGAAGCCCCGCGCGCCCGTTTCTGCCCGACCTGCGGTCACGAGTTCGCCCCCGCCGACCGTTTCTGCCAATCCTGCGGCACGCCTGTTCCGAATCTTCCGTAACGATAAAAAACGCTCCGAAACCAAGTGGTTTCGGGGCGTTTTCAGCCTGTCGAAAAAGCCTCGCAGAGTTTTGCGCCCGCAGGCGCAAAAATGATTCAGATCATTTTCTGCGGCGGCGTGTACGTCGCAGAAAATACAATACAGCCTGCAAGTGTGGAATTTGTGCGCCAACGGCACACAAATTATGCGCGCAGCAGACTGCAAGCCCATTCAAACGAAAACCCAGCACAGCGGTTTTCGTTTGAGAGCGTGTCAAAAATACTTTTTTGACCCGCTCAAAACGCCCCGAAACCAAGTGGTTTCGGGGCGTTTTTTCATCCGTCGCGGTCAGCCAGCTCCCGCTCGGGGAGCTGGACGGGGAGGAGGGAGGCGGGGTGGGCGCGGATGACGCGCGTGCCGCCGCGCGCGCCCTCGAGGGCGCACAGCTCGGGGAAATATTTTGCCGGGAAGAGGTTCGGGTTGCCGCGGCGCTCGCCGCACATCGCGGCGGCGATGCGGTCGGGGTGGGCGCGCCACGCGTCGGCGATCTTTTGAAGCGACGCGCGCGTCAGGCGCGGCTGGTCGGCGACGAGGTACAAAATGCCGTCGCAGCCGGACAGCGCCTGCGTGCCGAGGCGGATGGTGCGGCTGATGCCGCGCGCGGGCTGCTCATTCGGCAGGACGGCAAAGCCGCGCGCACGCGCTAGCTCCGCCACGCCCTCGCCCGACGCGACGACGACGGTATCGCCCGCCAGCTCCGGCGGCACGGCGTCGAGCGCGCGGGCGATGAGCGCCTTGCCGTTATACGGGCGCAGCAGCCGCGCCTGCTCCGTGCCCGCCGCCATCACGACGCAGCCGATGCGCGGGGAATTTTTGCGGTCCATAGGGTCATGCCTCCTGTCATTTTCTCCAAACAGGATACCCGATTTTTGGAGAAATAACCAAACGCCCGCAAAAGCGTTCGACAGTTCCGAAAACATTCGTTATCCTGAAAGTAGTATCATGCTTTTTCTTTCCCTTTGATTTTCACGGTGGTATAATGATACAAACTCACAGAAAATCGGCGGGTTTTATGCTCCGAATTTTACAATTCGCCGGAAATCACAGCGGGAGGGCTTCCCCAAAACAGGAGGTAGCAGACATGGGCATCGTAGGCAGCAGCGAAGTGCGCGTTGACGCTTTTGACAAGGCGACCGGGCGGACAAAATACTATGACGATCTTGCGCCGAAGGAGGCGCTGCTCGTGCGCATCAAGCATTCGACGATCGCGCATGGCTTTGTAAAATCCATCGACAAGACCGAGGCGGAAAAAATTCCGGGCGTCGTGAAGATCCTTACCTGCTTTGACGTGCCGGACATCCCGTTCCCCACCGCCGGTCACCCGTGGTCCATGGACCCGCACCATCAGGACGTGCGTGACCGTCATCTGCTCAACCGGCACGTCCGCTACTACGGCGACGATGTGTGCGCCGTCATCGCGGAAAATGAGGTCGCCGCCAATCAGGCGATCCGCGCCATTCAGGTGGAATATGAAGAACTTCCGTTCGTGCTGGACGTGCAGGAGGCGATGCAGCCCGGCGCGCCGCAACTCCATGAAAAGTACCCCAACAACATCCTCAACCACACCACGATGGCAGCCGGCAGCTATGCCGAGGCGATCCAAGAGCCGGGGCTGATCCGCGTTGAGGGCTGGTACGACACGCCCACCGTGCAGCATTGCCACATTGAAAACCACGGCTGCTTCTGTCAGGAGGAAAACGGGCGGCTGGTCGTCACGTCGTCCACGCAGATCCCGCATATCATCCGCCGCATCGTCGGGCAGGCGCTGGGTCGTCCGTGGGGCGACATCCGCATCATCAAGCCCTACATCGGCGGCGGCTTCGGCAATAAGCAGGACGCACTGTATGAGCCGCTGTGCGCATGGTGCTGCACGCAGGTTGGCGGTCGGCTGGTCAAGCTCGACTGCTCACGCGAGGAGACGTTCGTCTCCAACCGTGTACGCCACGCCATCCGCATCCACATTATTTCGTGGCTGCGCAAGGACGGTACGATCGCCGCGAAAAAGGTCGAATGCTTCTCCAATCAGGGCGCTTACGCCTCGCACGGTCATTCGATCGTCGCCAAGGCGCTGGGCTCGTTCAACCAGCATTATCCCTGCCCGAACTTTGAGGGCGACGCCTACACCGTGTTCACCTGCCGCCCTGCGGCGGGCGCGATGCGCGGCTACGGAATGCCGCAGGCGTCGTTTGCCGATGAATCGCACGCCGAGGAATGTGCGGCGGCGGTCGGCATGACGCCGCTGGCGTACCGCTGGCAGAACCTGATGAAAAAGGGCTATGTGGACGGCTTCTCGCACAATGAGCTGTACACCGATTCGTTCCGCGAGTGTCTGGAAAAGGGAATGCAGGCGATCGGCTACGAGGAAAAGCTCAAAAAATATCAGAACCAGACAGGAGCTATCCGCCGCGGCATCGGCATGGCGACGTTCTGGTATAACACCGCCGTGTACCCCATTTCGCTGGAGACCTCGTCCTGCCGCCTGCAGCTCAATCTGGACGGCACGATCAATTTACAGGTCGGCGAAACGGAGATCGGTCAGGGCGCTGACACCGCCTATGCGCAGATGTGCGCCGAGGTGATGGGGCTGTCGGACTACAAAAAGGTGCACGTCCTGTCCTGCCAGGACACCGACGTGACCCCCACGGGTCTGGGCGCATACGCCTCCCGCCAGACATTTACGGCGGGCTTCTCCATCCGGCAGACGGCGGAGCTGCTGAAAAAGAAAATTTTGGACTACGCCTGCGAGGTCACGCGGCAGGCGACGTACAATATGGACATCATCGACTCCAACATCGTGCGCACGACCGACGGCCGCGTGCTGATGAGCCTTTCGGAGCTGTCGATGACCGCGCAGTATAACCCTGTCCATTCCGAGCATCTGACGGCGGAATCGACGTACACCATCCGCAACAACGCCTACTCCTTCGGCTGCACGTTTGCCGAGGTCGAGGTGGACATCCCGATGTGCAAGGTGAAGCTGCTGAATATCGTCAACGTCCACGACTGCGGCAGGCTCATCAACCCCGCTCTTGCTGAGGCGCAGGTGCACGGCGGTATGTCGATGGGCATCGGCTTCGGGCTGTCGGAGCAGCTTCTGTTCGATGCCAAGACCGGCCGCCCGCTCAACAACAACCTGCTGGACTACAAGCTCTCCACGTTTATGGATCACCCGGATCTGGACGCGGAGTTTGTGGAAAACTACGAGCCGACCTCGGCTTACGGCACCAAGGCGCTCGGTGAGCCGCCCGCGTGCTCGCCCGCGCCCGCCATCCGCAATGCGATCTATCAGGCGACGGGCGTCGGCATCGACCGCTGCCCGATCACGCCGCACGTTCTGTTTGCGGAGTTCACCAAAGCCGGACTTATCAAGGACTGAAGGAGGAATGCGCCATGTATGATATGAAAGCCCTCTACGAGGCATACAGCGTGGAGGAAGCCGTCAAGCTGCGGCTGGAGCATCCCGAGGCACAGATCATCGCCGGCGGCACGGACGTGCTGGTGCAGATGCGCGAGGGTCGCCGCGCGGGCAAGGAGCTGATCTCCATCCAGAAGATAAGCTCCATGCGCGGCGTGACGATCGACGAGCAGGAGAATATCCGCATCGGCTCGCTCACCACATTCTCGCACATCACGCATGACCCCATCATCATCGAAAAGATCAACGTCCTCGGCGAGGCGGTCGATATGGTCGGCGGACCGCAGATCCGCAACGCCGGTACGATCGGCGGCAACACCTGCAACGGCGTGACGTCGGCGGATTCCGCCTCCACGCTCTTTGCGTGGGACGCGATCATCGAGCTGACAGGCAAAAACGGCAAGCGCTACCTGCCCATCCAGGACTTCTACATCAAGGCGGGCACGGTGGACATCAACGTCGCCGAGGGTGAAATTCAGACCGCCATCCTCATCCCGAAGGCGTCGTATGAAGGCACGAAGGGCTGCTACCTCAAGTACGGTATGCGAAACGCCATGGAGATCGCCACGACGGGCTGCTCGGTCAACTGCCGCCTGTCCGCGGACAAAACGGCGTTCGACCGTGTGCGCATCGCCTACGGCGTCGCCGGTCCTGTGCCGATGCGCGCCCCGGCGGCGGAGGAATTTATAAACGGAAAGCCCATCACGATGGAAAACATCGAGGAATTTTCCCGCAAGGTGCTGGAGAACATCAACCCGCGTGATTCGTGGCGCGCCAGCAAAGCCTTCCGCCTGCACATCGCGGTGGAAATGGCGAAGCGCTGCCTGATCGAGTCAGTCAAACGCTGCGGAGGTGACGTGTAATGGCACAGTATCAGCTTGTAAAATGCAACATCAACGGCAAGGACGTCGAGCAGATCGTGGACGTGCGCGCCAGCCTGACGGATATGCTGCGCAACGACTTCCGGCTCACGTCGGTCAAAAAGGGCTGCGAGGTTGGCGAATGCGGCGCGTGCACCGCGCTCATCGACGGCGAAGCGATCAACACCTGCCTGTATCTCGCTGTGTGGGCGGAGGGCAAGCACATCATCACGCTGGAGGGGCTGATGAATCCTGACGGCTCGATCTCTGATGTGCAGCGCGCGTTCATGGACGAGACCGCCATCCAGTGCGGCTTCTGCATCCCGGGCTTTATCCTCACCGCCACCGAGATCGTGAACGCGGGCGTGGAATACACCGACGAGGAGCTGCGCAAGCTCCTCTCCGGGCATCTGTGCCGCTGCACCGGCTACCAGAACATCTTCCGCGCCGTTAAAAAGACCATGCTCCGCAGGCTTGGCAAAAATGCCGAGGCCGACGCGGTGCGGTAATTCAAAAGTATCGCGCGCGACCGAACCCGGTCGCGCGCGATTTTTCCTTAGTGCGATGCTTGCATTTTGTCAAAAAATGTGATAATTTGACTATGGTGCATTGCACCGGGCGCTGCGCAGCGGCAGGCGGTTGACACTTCCCGGAAGGGAGGTGGTGCGGATGATCGCATGGTCGGAGATCTTTACTTACTCTATCGTGCTCATCAGCTTTGCCAGTCTGATCCTTCAGATTTGCAAAAAGAAATGACCGCCCTCTCGTCCAAAAGATAGCGGTCACTCTTTCTTGTTGATCCTCTTTTAGGTCAACCGCTTGTCAGCGGCGCCCCTAACTAAAAACAGTATAGGCGGTTTTCGCCGGATTGTCAAGTGCCCGCACTAGGTGTGGGCACTTATATTTTTACGCTTTTTCCTTCCACGCGGGCAGCCAGTTACCGAATTTGTAGTAGATCAGGAACATCAGCGACGAGACCGCCCAGGTGACGGGATAGCAGATGGCGATGGTGAGGTTGCTCGGGTGGGGGAAGGTGATGAAAAACAGCATCGCCATGCGCAAAACGCACACGCCGAGCAGCGTGATGACGGTGGGCTTTACGGCATTGCCCGCGCCGCGCATGGCAGAGGAGAATACCTCCGTCAGCGAGAACAGCGGGTAGCAGAACGCAAGATACTCCGCGATCTGCAGGCCGCACGCGATCACCGCCTCATCCTCACAGAAAAGCGCGATGATCGGGCGGCGGAACACAAAGATCAGCGCGCCGAACACCGCCGAGATCAGCAGATGCAGCGCCAGCCCCGCGTGGATGGACTGGAAAATGCGTTCGCGCCGGTGCGCGCCGTAATTCTGCCCCACGAACGTCATCACGGAGATGCCGAGCGCGTTGGAGATCGGCCAGTACACGCCGTCGAGCTTCCAGAACGCCGCCCAGGCGGCGACGGTGTCGGTGTCGAGCATATTCGTCGCGCGTTGGACGAACAGATTCGTCACGCAGTAAAGCATCGACTGGATGCCCGCCGGCAGCCCGATGGTGAGCATCCGCCCGAGAAGTCTGCGGTCCATGCGCAGCGAGCTCAACCGCAGGCGCTGGGGGTCGGGCAGGCGCAGGAGCGTTGCGAGCACAAGCACCGCGCATACGAGCTGCGAAATGCTCGTGGCGATCGCCGCCCCGGCGACCTCCATTTTGAACGTGATGACAAACAGCAGGTCCAGCCCCGTGTTGACGGCGGCGCAGACCAGCAGGAAATAGAGCGGGCGCTTCGCGTCGCCAAACGCGCGCAGGACACTGCTGCCCATATTGTAGATCATGGACGGGATCATGCCCGCAAAGTACCATTGCAGGTAGTCCATGGAGTACTGCATCGCCTCCTCGGGCGTGCCCAGCGCGCGCAGCAGCGGCTCTGCCAGCGCGATGCCGAGTACCGTGACGAGCGCGCCGATCCAGAACGACAGCAGCATCGCCGTGCGCACCGCGCGCGACACAGCGTCCGCCTCGCCCGCACCCGCGTGCTGCGAGATGACGACTGCCGCGCCGGACGACAGCCCGACAAAAAAGCCGACGATGAGGTTGATGATGACAAAATCCGACCCGCCTACGGCGGCGAGCGCCGTTTTGCCGACATACTGCCCCAGGATAACGGCGTCCACCATCGAATAGAGCTGCTGGAACACCGTGCCGAGCATGATGGGCAGGAAAAAGCGCAGCATCCCGCGCCAGACCGAGCCCTCGGTCAGGGATACCGCCTGCGATCTTGCTGTGCGCATTCTTCTGCCCCCTTTTATAGCGTGTATAGGTCATTATAGCGGTTTTTTTACGGTTTTCAATAGGAAAACGGAAATATTTCCGCGCGCCGAAATTCTGAACTTTTTCTGAATTTCCGCCCGATTCGATTGACATAACACCGCGCATTCGCTATTCTGGGAAAAAACAAACTACCCGCGCTGTGCGCGGGCGGAAAGGAGCAGACGATGCGCAGGTGGATCATTCTCGCGCTGGCGCTGGCGCTGCTGGCGCTCGGCGCGTGCAGCAAAAAGCTGTCGAAGGAAATGCTCGATGCCGTAAAGCCACCGACTGTAGAGCAGACAGACCCGGCGGATACGCCGCAGGATACCGAGCAGACCGAGCCGGATGACGAGCCGACTACGGATGACACGGCGGAGACGACCGCGCCGGACACGGATTTTCTCAGCGGCGAGTGGGTCACGGAAGCGCCCGCCGGGGCAATGCGCGTGAGCGTGGACGCGGACGGCGAGGAGCTCGTGCTGCGCACGACACGCGCGCTGTCCAAGGTGTGGATCAGCCGCGTAGCGTATGACGAGGCGGCAAAGGACTATGTGCGCACCGAGCGCGTGTGGTGGATGGAGCAGTGGGACACGGACACGCCGCTGCTGCTGGTGATGCGCGCGCCGGTGGAGCAGGCGGAGCTGGAGCTGAGCTGGGCGGATGAATTTGGCGAGCGCGAGCGCCGCCTGATCGTGCCCGTGCGCATTTTCCGTCAGGGCAAGTCGGAGGAATCGGTGCAGCTTTTGCACTACGCCGTGCCGCTGCGCGCGGCGGAGCTGACCGCCGGGACGGCGTATCACTACGATCTGAGCGGCAACGGGCAGAAGGAGACCATCACATTTTTGCAGCAGACCGGCGCGCTCGCCGTAACGCCCGTGGCGAAGCTGCGCGTGACGCAGGCGAACGCCGTGTATGAGGCGAATATGACGCTGCTGGACGCGTGCTGCTGGATCGCCGATCTGGACGGCAACGTAGCGGAGCTGTATGTCAGCGGCGACACCGTTTCCGGCGGCGCGCTGACCTACGGCTGGCGGCTAGGCGGCGCGGGGCTGGAAAGCATCCCGATCGCGGAGGAGATCTGTACGCAGGATGCCGACGGCAGCGTGTGCGTCGCAGGCAGGGTCGAGCAGATCGACGAGGACGGCATCGTCTACATGACGGACAGCGCCGCGCTCCCCGGCGGCACATACATGGCGCGCGCGATGTTCTACGGCGTGGGCGGCGAATTTGCGGCGCTCGACGGCTACTGGACACTGGAGGGCGGCGAGGAGCTGACCCTGCGCACGGCGCTCCCCGTCACCCTGCGCGACGGCACGCAGCAGACCCTCCCTGCCGGCACAAAGCTCCACCTCACCGGCAGCGACCGCGAGACCATGGCGGATTTTGAGACCGAAAGCGGCGTGCAGGGCACGCTGGAGTTGGAAAAGCAGCGGGGTTACGATGGCTGGTACATAGAGGGCAAAAAAGACACGGAACTGTTTTCGTAAACGGAAGCGCCTGCGGGAAACCTCCTGCGGGCTTCCCCACAACGGGAAGGCAGTGGCTGCAGTGCAAACCCCCGTCCGTGACAAACACGGGCGGGGGTTCTTCTTATTCTTTACTTCTGCTCCGCGACGTACAGACCGACGCGGTTCTGGATGATGGCTGCCACATCGTCCAGCGAGCGCTGTCCGGCGAAGTATGCGCCGGCTTCCTCGGTGACGATGTTGTAGATGGCGTCGTTGCTGCCGTTCAGCTCATGGATGCTGTTGTACAGCGCCATCACCTGATCCGCCTGCGCCTGCGTCATGACGTCGATGGTGTACTGCTCGCCGTCGTTGCCCCAATAGGTCGCCTTCGGCTCGATGATCTTCTCGCCGTTTTCGTCCAGCAGCGGCTGACCGTTCTCATCCGTCTGATAGCTCACGGTCATCACGTCCTTCAGCCGCTCGTTGAAGACCGCGGCGTTGGACGGCAGACCGTAATACATCCGATTGCGCTGATAGTCCGCCGTGAAGAGCTTGCGCACGAACGACCATGCGGCGTCCTGCTCCCTGCACGCGGCGGAGATGGCAACGCCGCCCGTCAGCGCGAACGTGCTGCCGCTGCCGTCCTGGCTGGGATAGCCGACGAACGAAGCATCCGCGTTCAGCGCCGCCAGCGTCCAGAGGTGATCCTCCAGCGAGTAGACGCTGGTCGGCAGCATGAGCTGCAGCCCGTTGCGCATGGCGGTGTAGCTGTCGGTTTCACTGGAGTAGTCGTAATTCTGCCAGTCAAAGGTCTCCGGGAACTCGTTGGCAAACGCCAGCAGATCCTTAAACTCCTGCGAATCGAACGAGCACTTGCCGGTGTCCCAGTCCACAAATTTCGCCATGGCGCTGCCCACGCAGGACTGCAGCACACTGTCGCGCGTATAGCCCGTGCCGAACACCGTCGCGCCCGGCTGGAGCATATCCATTGCGCTGTGCACATCGGCGAGCGTCCAGCTCTGGAAATTGTCCGCCACCTTGCTCAGCGCCACCACCGTCGCGATGGAGAACTCGGAAAACGCCTGATAGAGCTTGCCGTCCACGCTGGCGGCGTCCACGACGTTGGTCATGAGCTGGTCATAGCTCAGCTCGGGGTCGCTGTCGAGCATCGGCTTGAGATCGACCAGAATGCCCTGCGCGGCGTATTGCTCGATCGGCAGACCGTTGGTCATAAACAGATCGGGCACCTTGCCGGAGAGGATCTCGGTGTTGAGCTTCGTCAGCGCCGACTGATAGCCATTCTCGTCCATGTACTGCGAATAGTCGTTGATGGTGATGCGCACGTCCTGCTGGCTCTTGTTGAATTTCAGAATTTCCTGCCGCAGGTCATAGTCCATGTACAGGCAGGCGATGCTGAGCGTTTTGCGCTGCTGGAGCGTGGCAGGATCGACCGGCGAGCACAGCAGCAGGGAGTAGGACGTCTGGGTATAATCGTCGTTATAGGTCTGCAAAATGCCGAGGATGCGCCCGTCGGCGAGCGGCTCGGTCTGGTTGATGGTGCTGAAGTCGATGTCGTAGTCCATCCAGTCCAGCACCTTTTCCGACTGCTGCTCCTGTGTGCGGTAGCCGTAGAGCACGCCGGCGTTCATGTAATAGAAATCAAACGCGGGATCGTAGGAGGCGTAGTAGTTCCATGCGTTGTAGGGCATCGTGATCGCGTCGCCCAGCTCCAGCGTCTTGGAGTCAAGGATGCGCATGGTCTGAGCATTCTCCCCCCAGCTCTGCATCGCAAATTTGCCGCAGAACGCCATGGGGCTGCTGTTGCCGTCTGCCTCAAGCGTCTTGAGCGTTTTGCCGTCGGCGTCCATGATGGTGACGGTGGTGTAATCCGTCAGATAGACCTGCCCCAGCTCATCGACGAGCATGATGTCCATGGAGCTGCCGTCGCCCTCCGTTGCCTCGGCGGGCAGCGGGACTTCGTGAATGACCGTGCCGTCGGCGGCGTAGTGGAACAGATGCCGCGTCGTCGGACCTTGGACATAGTAGTCGTACTGGTTCTGCGTGTTCGGGTCAAAATTCTCCGGCAGGTCGTATTTGTAGGTGCCGGTGCGGTCTGCCACCCACAGCGAGCCGTCGTCTTCTACGCGCAGGAGCGTGATGTTCGTCCAGCCCTCGTAGCCGTCGGGGACGGTGGGCGCCTTGAACCATTCCAGATGCTCGGACTTGCCGGTGGCGAGGTCGATCTTGAACAGCCGCGTTTCGTATGTGGGCGGGATATATTCCCGGTCAGGCATCGGCTCTTCCGCAACGGGCGTATCCGAGACCTCGTCTGCGGCGGCTGCGTCCTCCAGCACGTCCGCGACCTGATCCGCCGGCGCGTCCGCTGCGACGGCCGCCGCCTCGCGGGCGTACTGCTCCGACTCGGAGTATTCCAGGAAGTCATCGCCGCTGCCGGGGTCGGTCATGATGTCGCTGGTGAAGTACAGCGCGTCGGTACTCAGCAGCGCCGACGACATATAGCTGATGCCTTCGTCAAGATCGAGATCGACGGTGTCGATCTTCCAGCCGTATTTGAGTGTGGTCTGCGCGGTCGGCTTGCCGCCGGACGGAGTCACGGCGTCCGTGCTGCCGGGGGTTGCGGTGTCGCTGCCCTTTTTGCTGCATCCGGCAAGCACGCCCAGCAGCATTACGAGCGCGAGCAGCCCCGCGAGTATGCGTTTTTTCATTCCATATTCCTCCGATCTGTCTGTGATGGGTCTAATCGTTCAGTCCATTTTACCATGAAGGCGGCAAAATGGAAAGCCTTCTGTGCCGTTTTCAGAATTCTTTAAGAATTTCTGCCGCTGCCTTTCCAGACGAAAAAAATCTGCCGCCGGTTGCGAAAAAACGGAAAATGCTGAAAAATTTTCCCGCTGGCAAAACCGCCGCTTGATTTTCTGCCCCGCGCCTGTTATAATAATTCGGCACACGGAGTGGTATCGAAGTGGTTATAACGGCCCTGACTCGAAATCAGGTGTACCGGCAACGGTACCGTGGGTTCGAATCCCACCCACTCCGCCAAGTAAAAAGCCCACCCATCCGGGTGGGCTTTTTATTTGGATCGTGACCACGGAGCGGGCGGGATTCGAAGTTTATGCCCGAAGGGTAAATCCCACCCACTCCGCCAAAAAAGCAGCCTGTCCATTTGGACAGGCTGCTTTTTTGGCGGTAGGTAATAAGTAATAGTGAATAGTGAAGAAGTACGTTTTTAGTCGTGACGTAGGGGAGGGGCTTGCCCCTCCCGTTTGCCGTGAAATGAACAGAAGAGGTCCAATAAGAAGCCCGCTCCAACAGGAGCGGGTATTTTCTTTGGCGGCGCTGCAGGGAATGCTTCGGCGGAGTACACGCGGGCTTGGGTGTGAAGTGAAAATGTGTACGTTTGTTGCTTTGGCGGGTGCAACCGGGCGGTTTTGCGCGGGGGATTTATAGAGGACCCAATTTTGAAAATAAAGAATAAATTTGAGACCTGAGAAAGGGGACAAAAGATGGATGAAGTGAATCTGGAGCACCGCATGACGCGGGTGGAAAAACTCAGCGAAGGAAATAAACGGCGCATTGAAGACTTGGAGGAGGACAACAAGGTTTTGCACGATCTGGCGACCTCCGTACAGGTGATGGCGGAGCAGCTCAAGCAGATCAATGAGCGGATCGCACGGCTGGACGGCTCGATGCAGCGGGTCAATGAGCGCCCTGCCAAGTGGTGGGACACGCTCATCAAAACGGGCTTGTCGGCGATCGTAGGCGCTTTGATCGCCGCGGCGCTGCTGCGGCTGGGGGTAGGCTGATGCTCCGCAACAAGCGCCGCTGGCGCAAGGGGGAGATGGCGCGCACGATCGTGCTGTACTGCCTGCGGGTGCTGACACTGGTGCTCATCTGGGCGGTCGCCGCAAAAACGTATGCAATCATCAAATGGGGCGCGACGGATGTCAGCGACGTGCTCGTCTACGCAGGCGGCGCGTTTGGCGTGGAGCTGATCTCGCTGGCGTTTAAGCGCATTTTTGCAAAAAAACAGGATGTAGAGGAGGAAAATTAAATGGAAGTCATCAAGAAACGGCTGGGGAATCTTCTGAGCGTCAAGTCGCTGGTGACGCTGGTGCTGACGGCGGTGTTCGCGTACATGGCGATCGTCGGGAAGATCAGTCAGGACTTTATGACCATCTATGCGGTCATCATCGCGTTCTACTTCGGCACGCAGAGCCAGAAGATGCAGGACGCCGTGGACAAGGACGGAGGGACGCAGGCATGATGAAAGCGTCCGAGCTTGTGCGCCGACACCTTGAGGTCGCGCAGAAGTACAACACGGTTTATATGTGGGGCTGCTTTGGCGCGCCGATCACGGAGGCGATCATCCGCGAGAAAGCGGCACAGTACCCGCACTGGTACACCGCCGCGCGCCTCAAGCACCTGCGCAGCCTTATCGGCAAAAATGTCTACGGCTTTGACTGCGTAAATCTCACAAAGGGCATCCTCTGGGGCTGGTGCGGCGATAAAAGTGCGTACTACGGCGGTGCAAAATATGCCTCGAACGGCGTGCCGGACGTCTCTGCCGACAGTATGATCGTCAACTGCAGAGACGTCTCTGCCACAGGGTGGGACAAGCTGCTGCCCGGAGAAGGGCTGTGGATGCCCGGACACTGGGGGCTGTACATCGGCGACGGGCTTGCCGTCGAGTGCACATCCGCATGGAGCAACGGCGTACAGATCACGGCGGTCGGCAATATCGCGTCCAAATCCGGCTGCAATGCCCGCAAATGGACAAAGCACGGAAAGCTGCCGTGGGTCGAATACGACACCAAACGTACCGATGCGGCGGCGGAGGCAGCCAAGGCGACCATCCGGGCAAAAGCCGGTCTGACCGACAGCACGATCAGCTATCTCGCCGCGTACAAATACGGCGACGATCTGCTCAAAAAGCTCGCTGCGGCGATGAAATAACGGGTCTCAGGGCGAGTCAGGCTTCTCATCTATATGCGAGGCGGTCGCTATTTGACAAAAAGGGCTGTCTTCGATACAATAAATGCAAAAAAAGAACGCACAGGAAAAAGGAGGTCGACCGATGAACTTATGGCACGACATCAGCCCAGAGCGGATGCAGCCGGAGGATTTTCTGGTGGTGATCGAAATTGAAAAGGGCTCAAAAAACAAATATGAGCTGGACAAGCAGACCGGCGCGCTGCGGCTGGACCGAATCCTCTACACCTCGACGCACTACCCCGCCAATTACGGCTTTATCCCGCGCACCTATGCCGATGACGGCGATCCGCTGGACGTGCTGGTTTTGTGCAGCGAGCCAATTCGCCCGATGAGCTTGGTGCGGGTCTATCCGGTCGGATATTTTACCATGCGCGACAACGGTGCGATGGACGACAAAATTCTCGCGATCCCGTTTGGCGATCCGATGTTCAACGGATATTCTGCCCTGTCCGATCTGCCGGCACATATCTCCAATGAGATCAGCCATTTTTTCAGCGTCTACAAGCATCTGGAGCCGGATACCAACGCGGAGGTCGACAGTGTCCATGACCGGGCTGAGGCCGTCGCGGTGATCCGGGAGGCCTTTGCGGCCTACCGGCGAAAATTCAATCATACTGATTCTTGATTAAAATATTTAATCAAGAATCCTGTGTGCTACGCACACTCGCATCGTGCGAATGCACGCTGCGCCGTCTCATGCAGAATCTGACGCGCCGTTGGCGCTATAAAAAGCTCTTCAAGCTTTTTAACAGATTCTAGTATCAATAGATCAGGAAAAAGGCTTCTGATGCTGGCGGCTGTCTGCGGCGCAGACCTGCGCCTCTGGCGCGCTATCGACCATGACGATCTCGCGGAAGCGGACCTTGCTTCCTGCGGGATCGTTCCCGTTATAGAGATCGCATTCGATGTGGCAGGGACTCCATTTTACAAACGCTTCCTCAAAGCTTGCAGTCCATGCCTCCAGCTTCTCATAGGACGCCGGGATCTCGATCTGCTCTGTAAGAACAGCCAGTATCCGCTTCTCCTATTCTGTCAAAGCGGCATCGGTGTCCGGGCGATCAGAATGACCGCCAGGATCGCACCCACAAATGCCGCAGACCCTATGACAGCCAACACCTTTTTGCTGAGTTTCTTCTTTGCTGCCTTGCCGATCAGCGCGGCGCAAGCCACGCAGACAGCCGCAGCCACAAGTGCAATGCCCAGCGTTTCCCATAGCCAAGATAGTTCATATAGGATTTTCATGCGTTCATCCTCTCCTTTTTGGTTGTTAACCTCCGATTTATACTCTTCTCATAGTTCAAGTTCTTCAACCCACGCCGCAAGCTCCCAATGCGTATATTCCTCAGGTAGGTCGCTATTGATTTAAAGGAAGTTGGCGGTGAGCACGGTATATCGCTGCGCGCCTTTCGCTTCCGAGCTTGCAGCTTGCATACCGTTTTCCTTTTCATTATAGGGGACAGCGGCGGAAAAGGCAATCACGGGGACACTGAAATATTGCAACAGGATTGTTTGTGAACGGGCTGCGTGAGTTTGATCGCGCAGCCCATTTCTTTACAAACAGGGGAGAGCAAGAGCGAAGACCGGGCGCATGGCGTTTAGAGAGCAGGAGGAATCAGATTCTGCCTCTGAAACCAGAGGATCGTGCTTTGAAGTGTTTCTCTGAGCGGGCGGGCATGGAAGCCGAGCGCAGCGATCGCTTTTGCATTTGAAAAATGTCCGTTGGCACGGAGCACAGCAATGGAATAAGGCGTGAAAAAGGGACGCTTCCCACGGAGCTGACCGATTTTCTCAAAAATGGACGCAGCGCAGCTTGCCAACGAGGCGGGTACATAGAGCTTTGGCGGCGTTCTGCCGAGCAGGGATGCCGTCTTTGTAAGAATATCCTGAATGCTTACATAATGCCCGGAAAGAATATAGCACTCGCCGCTTCTTCCCCGCTCTGTGCACGAAACGATCCCGACCGCAGCATCGCGCACGTCAACAAAGTCATAGCCTCCTTTGACGCCGAGCGGCAGCCGGCCGCGGCAGAAGGCAAGCAGCATCCGCGTCATATTGCCGCAGCTCAGATCGCCGGGTCCCAGAATGCCGGAAGGAAGAACGACGCTTGCATTCAGCCCGCTTTGCGCTGCCTTCAGAACAAGCGCTGTTGCCATTGCCTTGCTTTTTCCGTAATCGCCGAGAATGCCATCCGGCGAAAAGCGATTTGGTTCTGTGATCGTCTGCGGCGCAGGCTTTTCCGCGATCGCGTGCACAGAGCTGACATAGACCAGCTTCTCCGCGCCAAATTCGCAGCAGAGGTCAATGATATTCTGCGTGCCGTCCACGTTGACACGGTAAACGATCTCTCCCGGCCTGGAGGCAATGGATACCATGCCGGCGCAGTGCAGCACGCAAAAGCTGCTGCCGCCGCCAGCAAAAAAATCGCACATGGAGGCTTTGTCTGTCAGATCTCCGCGATACCGAACCACTTCTTCCGGCAGCGTATCGCAGAGCGGATCTTTTTCCGTAACAAGCGCTGCAACACGGCAGCCGTGCAAAAGCAGAAGCTGAAGCACGGCCCTTCCGAGGAAGCCGGTGGCACCGGTGATCAGGTAATTTTGATACATTGCACGCCCTCCTTTGCTGATCATACAGATGTTGATTATCTTTCATAATTATAGTATAATATAAGCAACGGGAAACACCATCGACAATTTGACCCAAGCTGAAAGAACGGCAACAATTTTTTCGGAACTGTCGGCTTATTTTGTAAATTTTTTGTGGAGGCTCTTATGAAAACGGACGCAAGAGTGAGATACACAAAAATGGTGCTGAAGCAGGCGCTTTTAGATCTGATGCAGCACAAGCCGGTCAACAAGATCACGGTCAAGGAGCTTTGCGAACGAGCAGAACTGAACCGCGCGACCTTTTACGCCCATTATTCCGACTGCTTTGACCTGCTGGAGAGCATCGAGGAGGAGCTGTTTGGGCAGTTTGAACGATCTATGCAGAGCTATATACGCTCGTTTGATATTGCGGGGCTTGTGGATGGGCTTTATCGGATCGTTCAGGAAAACGAGACGGTCTGCCGTGTCCTGCTGTTCGGGCGGCACAGCGCAGCGCTGATCCACCGAATGATCGATTACGCACATGATCTGAGCATTGTCGCATGGCAGAAGACGCTGAAAAAAGCATCTTCCGATGAGCTTGAAATGCTGTATCTGTGCCTGTCAAACGGTCTGTTGAACGTCGTATTGGACGGATATGACCGATTTGACCGACAGACCGTGATCCAATTTGTAGAGCAGATGTACTGCCAGGCTGTTGCTCCGTTCTCGCCAAGCGCAGCAGAAGACGCCTGTCAGGACTGGTAAATACGGTATCAAAGGCAGAAGAGGAGGAAAAACCATGCAGATCCAGGGCCTGCAAAAGCTGACCCTGCTCGATTATCCGGGCAGGACTGCCTGTACGATCTTTTTATCCGGCTGCAATTTCCGCTGCCCCTTCTGCCACAATGCACCCCTGCTCACAGCGAATGCGGCAGACGGAATGGGCGAAGAGGAACTGCTGGCATTTTTGAAAAACCGGCAGGGGCTTCTCGACGGCGTTGCCGTTACCGGCGGAGAGCCGCTTTTGCGCCCGGAGCTTCCCGCGCTGCTGGAAAAGATCAAGGCGCTGGGCTATGCCGTCAAGCTGGACACAAACGGAACCTTCCCGGAGCGTCTGGAGCAGATCGTGCGCGCAGGGCTTGCAGACTATGTCGCCATGGACGTCAAAAACAGCCCCGTGCGCTACGCACAAACCGTTGGCGCGGTGGAGCTTGACCTTGCGCCCATTGATCAAAGCGTCTCATTTTTGCTGCGCGGCATCGTAGACTACGAATTTCGGACAACTGCCGTAGCAGAGCTTCACGATGATGCCTCGTTTCTAAGCCTTGCAGACTGGCTCGCAGGCGCAAGGCGATATTTCATCCAGCGCTTCCAGCCGCGCGATACGGTCCTGCGGGCGGGGCTCAGCGCTCCATCTGAAATGCAGCTGCATTGCTGGGCGGAGCTGGTACGGCCCAAGATCCACGCTGTGGAGATCCGAGGTATATGAATAGCAATATATTGTTATCAATATTTCGAATACACACAATATATTGTGTAAAACTATTGACAAAGCACAAGCTTTCAGGTTAGAATGGGATGCAGCGCAAAGCGCGGCATCCCATTTGCATATCAGCGGCACATGAAGAAGGAGGACCTGTTATGTACCGAGTAATGAAGAGAGACGGGAGCTTGGTGGAGTTTCACATTGCCAAGATCGGCAATGCCATCACAAGAGCCTTTGAGGCTGTTGGCAGGCAGCAGCATCCGAGCGTGATCGAGCTGCTGGCTCTGCGTGTCACGGCGGAATTTGAGCCGAAGATCCGGAATGACCAGATCTCGGTCGAAGATATTCAAGACTGCGTCGAGCGCGTTCTGAGCGAAGCGGGCTATTCGGATGTGGCAAAGGCCTACATTCTCTACCGCAAGCAGCGGGAAAAGCTGCGCAATGTCGGAAGCACACTGCTCAATTACAAGGAGCTGGTCGACAACTATCTTCGGATCAACGACTGGCGCGTAAAGGAGAATTCCACGGTCACCTATTCTGTCGGCGGTCTGATTTTGTCCAACTCCGGCGCGATCACGGCAAACTACTGGCTGAGCGAAATTTACGATGCGGAGATCGCGCAGGCGCACCGCAGCGCTGAGCTGCATCTGCATGACCTGAGTATGCTCACCGGCTACTGTGCCGGATGGAGTCTCAAGCAGCTCATTAAAGAGGGGCTCGGCGGTGTGCCGGGAAAGATCAGTTCCTCTCCGGCGTCCCACCTTTCCACGCTCTGCAACCAGATGGTGAACTTTCTTGGCATCATGCAGAACGAATGGGCAGGCGCACAGGCATTTTCCTCGTTTGACACCTATCTCGCGCCGTTCGTCCGCGTGGATAAGCTGACGCAGCGCGAGGTCAAGCAATGTGTGCAGTCGTTCGTTTACGGCGTCAATACGCCGTCGCGCTGGGGCACGCAGGCGCCGTTTTCCAATATCACGCTCGACTGGACGGTTCCGAAGGATATGGCAAACCAGCCTGCCATCATCGGCGGGCGGGAGCAGCCGTTTACCTATGGCGCATGCCAGAAGGAAATGGACATGGTAAACAAAGCCTTCATCGAGCTGATGATCGAGGGCGATGCAAACGGACGCGGCTTCCAGTATCCCATCCCGACCTATTCCATCACCAAGGATTTTGACTGGGGGGACACGGAAAACAACAAGCTTCTGTTTGAAATGACGGCAAAATACGGCACGCCGTATTTCTCCAACTACATCAACTCCGACATGGAGCCGAACGACGTGCGCTCGATGTGCTGCCGCCTGCGGCTTGACCTGCGGGAGCTGCGCAAAAAGTCCGGCGGCTTCTTCGGCTCCGGCGAGTCGACCGGCTCGGTCGGCGTGGTGACGATCAACCTGCCGAGAATTGCCTATCTTGCGGCGGACGAGGCGGACTTCTATGCAAGACTGGATAAGCTCATGGACATTGCTGCGCGTTCGCTCAAAACCAAGCGCACGGTCATCACGAAGCTGCTTGAAGGCGGGCTCTACCCCTATACCAGACGCTATCTCGGCACGTTTGAGAACCATTTTTCAACCATCGGTCTTGTCGGTATGAATGAGGCAGGGCTGAACGCGAAATGGCTTCGAAAGGATCTGACCCACCCAGAGACGCAGGCGTTTGCGAAAGATGTGCTGAACCATATGCGCCAGCGCCTGAGCGACTATCAGGAGCAATACGGCGACCTGTACAATCTGGAGGCTACGCCTGCCGAGTCTACCGCCTATCGCCTTGCAAAGCACGACAAGAAGCTCTATCCCGACATCATTACGGCGAACGAAAACGGCACGCCGTACTATACAAACTCCAGTCATCTTCCGGTCGGATACACCGAGGATATTTTCTCCGCCCTCGATGTGCAGGACGAGCTGCAAACGCTCTACACCTCCGGCACAGTCTTCCATGCGTTTTTGGGCGAAAAGCTTCCAGACTGGAAGGCGGCGGCAAGTCTCGTTCGGAAGATCGCGGAGAATTACCGCCTGCCGTATTACACGCTGTCGCCGACCTACTCTGTCTGCAAGAACCATGGGTATCTGGCGGGTGAGCAGCCGGTCTGCCCCATCTGCGGAGAAAAAGCCGAGGTCTACAGCCGCATCACCGGCTATTACCGCCCCGTGCAGAACTGGAACGACGGAAAGGCGCAGGAATTCAAAGACCGAAGAACATATGATGTAGCTGCATCGAAGCTGACGCACTGCGGCGCTCCGGCGCAGAAGCCGGAAACCGAAGAAAGCGCCGTACAGAAGAGCGAAGCGACCGAGCTCTTTGCGACGAAGACGTGCCCGAACTGCAAGCAGGCCGAGCAGCTTCTCGACGCGGCGGGCGTCTGCTACACGGTGCGGTTTGCAGAAGAAAACCGCGACGCCGTGCGCACACTCGGCATCCGTCAGGCGCCGACACTGGTATCCGGCGGGCAGAAGTGGGTCGGCGTGAGCGGCGTGCGGGAGTTCCTTGCGGCAAGGGAGCAGGCAAATGTATGACATTTTGATCGTCGGCGGCGGTCCTGCCGGTCTGACGGCGGCGATTTATGCCGCCCGCGCCGGAAAATGCACCGCCATTTTGGAGAAAGAAGCGTTTGGCGGGCAGATCGCCTCTGCGCCGCTGGTCGAAAACTATCCCGGGATTTTGTCAATCTCCGGGGCAGAGCTTGCCCGGCAGATGACCGAGCAGGCACGAGCGTTCGGCGCGGAGATCGTCTATACAGAGGCGGCAGGGCTTGAGAAAACATCGGCTGGCTTCCGCGTCAGCTGCACAGACGGCGTTCGAGAGGCAAAAACGGTGATCCTTGCGACTGGCGCGGCGCACCGACAGCTTGGTCTTCCGGGGGAAACGGCGCTTACCGGCTGCGGCATATCGTATTGCGCAGTCTGCGACGGTGCGTTTTATGAAGGCGCGGATGTGGCTGTCGTGGGCGGCGGCGATACGGCACTGCAGGACGCGCTGTTTCTGGCAAACACCTGCCGCAGCGTCACGCTGATCCACCGCAGAGACACTTTCCGGGCAAGCGCCCAGCTGGTTCGCCGCGCACAGGCGCAGGAAAACATTCGGATCTTGCGAAGCTGCACGGTTCAGAGGCTTCTGCTGTCGGATGACAGCTTACAGGGCGCAGAGCTTCTGAACGGCAAAACCGGAGAAACAGAGCGGATCTATGTAGAAGGTCTTTTTGTTGCGGTCGGTCAGACGCCGCAGAGCGCGCCTTTTGAAGATGCCGTTGCGACCGAAAACGGATACTATCTGGCAGGAGAGGACACCAATACCTGTCACCCCGGCGTATTTGCAGCCGGAGACGGACGCAAAAAGCAGGTGCGTCAGCTTACAACTGCCGTCTCAGACGGCGCAGCCGCCGCGCTTGCCGCCTGCCGCTGGCTCGATGCGCAGCAAAGCATATCCGAATAGTTTTTCACACAGTACAGCAAAAGCTGCCGGCTTACGCCGGCAGCTTTGAGCGTGTCAAAAAAGTATTTTTGACACGCTCTCAAACGAAAACCGCTTTGCTGGGTTTTCGTTTGAATGGGCTTGCAGTCTGCTGCGCGCATAATTTGTGTGCCGCTGGCACACAAATTCCACACTTGCAGCCTGTATTGTATTTTCTGCGACGTACACGCCGCCGCAGAAAATGATCCGAATCATTTTTGCGCCTGCGGGCGCAAAACTCTGCGAGGCTTTTTCGACAGACTGAAAGCTGCCGGCTTACGCCGGCAGCTTTTTTGTTCATTTCATAGTTTTCCGCGGTATACTGATACAGAGTCCCGGCTTCCCTGGAGATTTATACTAGAATCTGTTAAAAAGCTTGAAGAGCTTTTTATAGCGCCAACGGCGCGTCAGATTCTGCATGAGACGGCGCAGCGTGCATTCGCACGATGCGAGTGTGCATAGCACACGGGATTCTTGATTCAATAATTTAATC